>JBICID010000052.1:0-13645 GCA_043101615.1 Phycisphaerales bacterium JB040
TGTTGCCAGCACGTAATGGTGGGGACTCATGGGAGACTGCCGGTGTCAAACCGGAGGAAGGTGGGGATGACGTCAAGTCCTCATGGCCCTTACGACCAGGGCTGCAAACGTGCTACAATGGTATGGACAGAGCGACGCGAGACCGCGAGGTGGAGCAAATCGCACAAACCATGCCCCAGTTCGGATAGCAGGCTGCAATTCGCCTGCTTGAAGCCGGAATCGCTAGTAATCGCGCATCAGCTACGGCGCGGTGAATACGTTCCTGAGCCTTGTACACACCGCCCGTCACGTCATGGAAGCTGCTAGTGCCCGAAGTCACCTCACCTCAGAGGTGCCTACGGCAAGAGTGGTGACTGGGACGAAGTCGTAACAAGGTAGCCGTAGGAGAACCTGCGGCTGGATCACCTCCTTTCTAAGGGATTTCCTTAGACCCGGAACCCGCCCCGCTCGCGAAGAGCGGACGCGGGACGCAGAGCGATCTGCACCGGGATCGTGAACGCACTCTCGTCCGCATCAATCTCTGCTTTGTCATGACAGGCAGAGACGCGGACAGGCACACGGCGACGTGTGCCCAATGGTTGAACCCAACTGTTCCTTGCCAAGGAAGACTCGGCTCACGCCGTGTCACGCGAAGTGGCTTGAAGACCATGAAACGCCCCGCTCAATCGAGCGGGGTTTTTTTTATGCGCATTGCCAGACGAAATGCTTCAATCCGGCCAGGTGATCGGGACGTCCTGCCACCGGATCTCCTCGGCCAGCACCTCGACGGGTCTCCCTTGCTCGATGGCCCAGGCGGCGAATTTCTGCATCACCATGGGGGACTCGAAGTCTGGGACGAAGACGACGTCGCACACCATCGGTTTCGCGTCCTCGAATTCCACCCAGACCCGCAACGGTCTGGAGCGTGCATCGGTGACAAAGTCCCACTTGCTGGTGATGTCCGCGGGCAATACGCGATCGGGATGCTCGGAATCGAGCCGCGGGGGCAGATCGACCAGAGGAAACCGGCTTGAGCCGATCTCCAGTTCGAAGTGGCCCGCGAAATACGGACGGAATTGGTCGTCCGCGTCCGGGTCGGTGTCCGTCACGATCAATTCCGCAAATGTGTAATCGGAACTGAAATTGCTACTCGATATGTCTTCACTTCTTTGGCCGGTCATGTGGAGTGACTCGAAGGAATAGCGAGCTCTGAACGTCTCCGCCGCGTCAGTCGATTGCTCGGACGGCATAGGGGTGTAAATCTGTGAAGCCTCGGTGAAGTGATGAAACGTAAGCGTCTTCTGTACCTCGAACGGGCCGAACACGGCTGGGCGGCCTGTCCCGCCCCACGCCCCGCCCGCGTTCGAGCGGGAGAAGCCGACGTACACGGTCCAGGTGGTCTGCACCTCGTGCTCGCCCGGCGGGAGGTCGATGTGCCTGATGCCCGCCGTCATAGTCTCGGGATAATTCTCGAAGGACCCCCCCCACTGGGCGGGCTCCAACTCACGCGGAGCGTTCTGCATCGGAGTACGGTATGAGACGTGATTTTCTGTCTCGGCAGACCAGATCTCTTCCTGCTTTGTCTCTCTAAACGCGACCTTGTAATAGCTGCTCAGATCCTGCAAGGCGACGGGTTCCCCTTCGAGTCGCATCTCCTTCAGGGCGTGGAGGACCGCGAGACCGTTGTCCCGTGGGAGCCCGAGCGGTGTCTCCGAATTGAAGATCTCGTCAGGGAATCCGAGAGTCGGCCCTCGGGTAAGTGGGCCGGATTCAAAGCCCAGATGCATCGTGCAGAAAGCGGTCCTGGCCTCGAGCAGGTCCATGGCGTCACGCCCGATCTCGGCCATTCGGTTATTCAACCGGTCGAGATCTTCCGAACCGATGATGCCATCCGCCATCCCCACGCCCACGATCTCCAGCCACACAGGGTCGGGTACTCCCGATGATGTTACCGACCGAGCGGCGAGCGAAACCAGTCCCTGTTTCTCTGATTGGGTCAGCTTGTTGCCTTGCCAACGTAGCGAGATCTCATCCATCGCCGCATCACGAACCGAGACAGACCCAAATCGCGCGTCGAGTTTCAGGATCGCTACCGGTTTGGACGTATTCCATGCGGTCCAATTGGATCCCATCGTGAGAAATGCAAGGATCGGCATCACCATCACACCGCCCGCGATTGCCATGCGCGGACGACGCACTTCCTTGCCGATGACGACGCCCCCAGGATCAGCGAGCTGGGTGCCGCACTCCGGGCACGGCACGCCGTGGGAATCCAGCTCGATCCCGCTCAGGTCAAACCCGCACTTCCCGCACCGCGGCTCGTCCCCCACTCTTCGCGGCCACAGCCCGAGCGCCAGCAACGCCACACCCGCCGCGGTCAGGATGAGCAGGGCCCACAGCATTCAGTTGCCCCCTTCGTCGCTGGTGCCGGCGGGCTCCGGGGCTTCTTCTGTTTCCAGCCACTGAATCGGGATGTTCTCCCAGCGGATCTCGGCGTTGGCCGCGGGCATGGGGGTGCCCCGGAGGGCCAGCCAGGCGCCGGCGTAGTCGGGCGCGGCGTCGAGTTCGGGCACGAAGACCAGCGTCAGCGTGTTGGGGCGAGGCTCGGGGGGGGTGACCAGCAGCGTTCGACCGAAGCCGCCGCGGATGCCGCCGTCGCGGATCGCGTCGATCCAAAGCTGCGGCCCGTCGCTGGGCCTGCCGAACTCCTGGTGCTCGGGGCGTACGCGTTGGCCGCCCCATTCGATCTCGAAGTGACCGACCAGCGCGAGCTCCTCGATCGGGTCGGGCCCGCCCCAGCCGTAGCTGAGCGTGAGGGGGACGCGCCCCTGTTCGTCGTCGGGTGGCACGCTCCAGCCGCCTTCGTTCGCGGACATGACGCTGAAGTAGGACCGGGCGCGGCCGAGGCGGTCCGGGTCCGAGACCGGCTCGATCAGGGACGGGTCGCTGGCGTCGATGCGGACACGCGTGGTCGTCGTGACGTCGCGCCCGGTGAGCCACTCGCCCGTCGCCACGGCGGCGTCGACGTCCGGCCGTCCCCGGCCCAGATCGGCGTCCACCAGCGCGTCGAACCGCCATCGGACGGTCAGCTCGTGCTCGCCCGCGGGCAGGTTCCAGACCGCGGGCTCGGTCGCGACGAACGGGCCCTCCTCGTGCCCGGGAACGTCCCGGACGCGGCTTGACCTCGAGCCGTTGTCGTACTTGATGATGTAGTTGTACGGGAACGCGTGCTGCTCGAAGGCCCGGGTCGTCGCCTCGACAGACTCAGGATCCACCGGCTCACCGCCGATCTCGATCGCCTCGATGCGGTAGAGCACCAGCACGCCGATGCCGCCTGCCGGGCCGCCCATGCGGTTGAACTCGGGGCGCAGCGGCTCGCCGACGAGGCGCCCGTCCTCGGCGCGCACGTACCCCCACACCTCCGGCGCGGTCACGGCGTCGAGATAGGTCTGCACGACGCCGTCGATGCCCTCGAGGGCACGCCGCCAGCGGTCGCCGGACAGCTCGCCGGCCTCGTGGGCGTCCTGCACGAGCGGGAAGTCGGCCAGGTCGAGGGCGCCGGGCTTCCAGTACTGGGCGGCCTTGGCGTGCAGCAGGGCACGCTCGCCGCGTGCGTCGAGCAGGCCCGCCATGTCGCGTCGCTCGAGCTCCAATCTCGCGGCGTCGCGGATGGGAACGCTGCCGTAGTCGGTGTCGAGCTCAAGCATCCAGAGCGGCTTGGAGGTGTTCCAGTTGGTCCAGTGCCCCGTTGCGATTGGGATCGCCAGCCCGCCAAGCAGTAGCAGCAGGAGCACGCCTGCTAGCAGGACCCGCTTCCGGCGGGCGAGGCGGCCGCGTGCGATGGCCTTCGGCGGGGTGAGGTCTCGCCCGCACTCGGGGCAGACGCCCGAGCCGCGTGCGGCCTCGGTGCCGGTGAGATCGAAGTGGCACCTGCGGCAGTGAGGGGCGGTGCCGAGGCGGCGCGGCCAGAGGCCGAGGGTGAGCAGCGTGAGGCCAAGCAGAATCAGGATGGCGAAGGCGTACACCATTTCACATGGGGTTCGGGGGCATCGGGTTTAGTCGTTGCCTTCAAGTGGGATATCTTCCCAGACGACCATCGCATCGAGCACGGGAACCGGGCCGTCGTTTTTGGACGCGTCGTTGGCAAGGGCGAGTGTGAAACGTTCCGGATCTGGCACGTACACCAGATCAATCGAGGCCGAGCCGTCCTTGGGCTTGGGAATCCAGGCAATGCCATTGCTGAAAAAACCGGACGCCCTCCAATAAGGGGGTTCGTCAAATGTAATGGCAGTTGGCATGCTGGTATCGCCGTTTCTTCTCAGCCGTGGCGGTAAGTTCGAAACCGGATGAAGTTCGCCATCGATTCGGACATGGAGGTGTCCGACCAACGCGGGCTCGATATCTACACCCGTGCCGATCCGATCAAAGGAAAAACTCACCCAGCCATGATCATGTTGTTCTTCCCCAAGCGAATCTACTTCAAATCGATAGCCACTCCTGACGAGTTCGACTTCGGCAACAACTAATTCCGGCGGCACCCGGTACCAGACCTCCTGGGGATCCGAGACACGCCAATACTCGAACTCTCTGACAAGATCAAAGGGTCCAAACAGCATCGGCGATTTTCCCGCTTGCGTGGCATTGATGCCCTGAACCGTGTCCGGGATGAGATAGACCTGCCACACCACGGTGGCCTTGTGTCGGCCCGGTTCAAGCTCTGATAGGTAGATCCCTTCTGACAGGTATTGTGCGTAAGAGCTGTCCTGTGACGGGGACACCATCTGACGTCGTTCGGGCGGCGCCCAAGAGAACCGATAGCTACCAGCACTCATAGATTGGGGCGGTGAAAACTCTGTTAATCTCACCAATGGGTCGGCATTAGCACCCAGCACTTCGCCTTCAAAATACGCATTCTCATCGAACAGGACGACAGGCTGGCTGTTGACTTCGACGGATTTCAAACTATGCGAGATGGTGATCGCGCCGTCGAGCCAGTTCCACGGTGTACTTCGGCTTGCAGTGAGATAGGGCGAAGAGGCCGCAATTTTCCCGTCATATTCCACAATCTCGCACACCTCGTCGAGACTCAGACTTGCTTGAATCCGTTCCAGGAGTACCTGCATCCTGTCCGACAGCACGCCCCATGTTTCGGGCGATATTTCCTCGGCCTGCCACGCTTTCTCGATGTACTTTGACCAGATCAACCCACCGCCTGAGCCTCGCCCGAATCGTTCGAACGCGAGGCGACGCACACTTGCCTGCTCACCAGCGGACAACTCTCCGGCCTGGTCACGATTGAGTATCTCACTGGTTGCTTTGCTCTGAACAGAATGAGTTCCGTATTGAGCGTCGAAGCGGAGCAGCCAGAAAGGCTTGTGTGAATTCCAAGATGTCCAGCTCGGAATAACTGCCACGAGTCCGATCGCAGGCAAAAGCAACACAACGCCCAGTATCGCCACCCGTGGACGACGAGTTTTTCGCCCAATCTTGATTGCCCCTCGCAGGGGCAATTCAGCAGAGCACTCCGGGCAGAGTGTCACGACCGGGTCTTGGCACATTGCATCGTTCGGAGTATTGAAATTGAGCCCTGTGAGATCGAACTCACAACTACTGCATCTCGGCTCATCCCCCACTCGTCGCGGCCAGAGCCCGAGTATGAGGAACATCAATCCGATCGCGGTGACTGCGAGGAGTGCCCAGAGCATACCCCCAGCCTACCACGATGCGAACGGCGGCCGGCCGGATTCTGTGTCGATCTCGGAACAAGTCCCGGATCTCGGGACGGGGTCCGCGCCGGGCAGGGTGCGCACGCCCGGATTCGGGCGGTCTCAGCCCGCGGCGGACTTGTTCTTGGTGTGGCGGATGATCTCGCCGGTCGTGAGGTAGACCACGTCCTCGGCGATGTTGGCCATCAGGTCGCCCACGCGCTCCAGCTCGCGCCCGACTCGGTAGAGCAGCAGGCCGGACTCGGGGTGCCAGGTGCCGTCCTCGATGCCCTCGGTGAGTTCCAGGAAGAGGCGGTGGTCGAGCGTGTCGATGACCTTGTCGGAGCTGACGATCTCTCTGGCCGCGGCCTCGTCGACGTCGAGCACGGCGCGGAGCAGGCGGTGGGAGAAGACGGGGACGCGCTCGCCGAGCTCGACCAGGGCCTCGGGCCACTTGGGGGAGAGGCCGTCGGCGATCATGCGGAGGGTGATCTTGGCGATGGAGGAGGCGTGGTCGGCGACGCGCTCGAGGTCCTCGTTGACCTTGAGGCAGAAGGCGAGGGTGCGGAAGTCAGTGCCGAAGGGCTGGCGGAGGGCCATGAGGCGGAGGCACTCGGTCTCGATGGCGACCTCCTCGAGGTCGATACGGGCCTCGCCGCGCCGGACCTCCTTGGCGAGATCGGCGTCGAGGCCCCAGAGGCCGCGGATGGCCATCTCGAGCATGTCGATGGTCATGGTGGCCTCGCGGACGACGCGCCGTCGGAGCTGGGCGAGGTCGCGCTCGAAGACGCTCGGCTGGCGGTCGCTCACGCGCCGGTCGCGGTCGGAGCGTTCTGGTTCGGGGCGGACTGGTTCGGGACGGTCCATGTCCATGCTCGTGTCTCGGCGGATTCCCGGACGGCCTCCAGACCGGACCGGTGAATCCGAATCAAATAGTCTATCACAAATCGAACACGAGAGGGTGGGTGTGCCGGATTCCAGGCCCGAGGGGCGAATCCGGAGCGTGTGGGCTGGGGTGGGGAGGCTGGGGGCGGGGGGATGAGGGAGTCAATGGATGGGCTACCGGTCTGGACGGCGCAGGCGGTTCGGCAGCACCCGCAGGAGCGTCTCGGGCTCGAAGTACCCGGGCGGGGGCGTCCAGTAGACCTCCGCCAGCGGGACCCCCGAGGGAGACCTCGCGTTCGTCTGCGCCCGCTCCGCCTCCACCACGCTCACCCTCCCCCCCACCCCCACTTGGGCCTCCGCGCTGGCGGGCCGCTTTGGGGTGGAGTTTGCTGGGGCGCCTGCGCGCAGGCGCTCGGCGACGCGTTCGGGCTCGGCGGTCATGAAGACGAGGTGATCGCCGCGGCGCGAGAGGGCCCGCACGCCCAGTGCACGGACGCCGACGCGGACGCGCGCGAGGTCGAGCAGGCGTTCCACGGCCCGCGGCGGGTCGCCGTACGCGCTGCGGAGGTCGGCGCGGACCTGTTCGAGCTGGTCGTCGTCGGTGGCGACGGCGATGCGCCGGTAGGCCTCGAGGCGCCGTGCGTCGGAGGGGATGTAGGGCTTGGGGATGATGCCGCTGATGCCCAGGTCGAGTACGACGTGCTCGATGGCCTCTGGCCCGCCGGTGTCCTTGAGCTCCTGCACGGCCTGGTCGAGCAGGCGGCAGAACATGTCGTAGCCGACCGCGGCGATGTGGCCGGACTGCTCGGCGCCGAGCTGGTTTCCGGCGCCGCGGATCTCGAGGTCGCGCATCGCGATCTTGAAGCCGGCCCCGAGCATGGAGTACTGCTCGATCGCCTTGAGGCGCTTCTGGGCGACCTCCTTGACGGTGCGGTCCTCGGGCAGCAGGAAGTAGCAGTAGGCCCGGTGCTTGTAGCGTCCGACGCGTCCGCGGAGCTGGTGCAGCTCTGCGAGGCCGAAGCGGTCGGCGTCGTTGATGAGCATGGTGTTGGCGGTCGGGATGTCGACGCCGCTCTCGATGATGGTGGTGCTGACGAGCACGTCGGCCTGGCGGCGCATGAACCTGAGCATGACCTGCTCGAGCTCCCTGGGGGGCATCTGGCCGTGCCCGACGATGACGCGGGCCTCGGGCACGAGGCCCTGGATCTCGCTCGCGACGGACTGGATGTTGTGCACGCGGTTGTGCACGAAGAAGACCTGTCCCTCGCGGGCCAGCTCGCGCTCGATGGCGCGGGCGATGCGTCGCGTGTTGTACGGGATGACCTCGGTCACGATGGCGCGACGGTCGGCCGGGGGCGTGGTGAGCGAGGAGATGTCGCGCAGGCCCAGCATCGCCATGTGCAGCGTGCGCGGGATCGGCGTCGCGCTGAGCGTCAGCACGTCCACCATCATGCGGAGCTGCAAGAGCCGTTCCTTGTGTTCCACGCCGAACCGCTGCTCCTCGTCGATGACGACGAGCCCGAGGTCGGCGAACTTGACGTCCTTGCTCAGCAGCCGGTGGGTGCCGATGACCACGTCGATCTGGCCCTTGCGCAGGTCGCGCAGCGTGGCGTTGATCTCCTTGCCCGTCTTGAAGCGGCTCAGCGACTCGACCTTGAAGGGGTAGTCCGCGAAGCGGGAGCGGAAGGTCCGCTCGTGCTGCTCGGCCAGCACCGTGGTGGGCACCAGCACCGCGACCTGCTTGCCGTACTCGCACGCCTTGAACGCGGCCCGGATCGCGACCTCGGTCTTGCCGAAGCCGACGTCGCCGCAGATGAGCCGGTCCATGGGGCGGTCCGAGGCCATGTCCTTCTTGACCTCGACCAGGGCCGCGAGCTGGTCCTCGGTCTCCTCGTACGGGAACTCGGCCTCGAACTCGGCCTGCCAGGCGGTATCGGCGGGGTAGCGGATGCCGGGCATGTGCTCGCGGGCCGCCCGCACCCTGAGCATCTCGCCCGCGAGATCGCGCACGCTCTCGGCGACGCGGGCCTTCTGGTTCTTCCACTTGGAGCCGCCCAGGTGCGAGAGCGGCGGCTTGCCCTGGAACCCGCCGATGTACCGCTGCACCAGGTCGATCTGGGCGCACGGGACGTGCAGCCGGCTCTTGCCGGCGAACTCGAGGGTGAGGTACTCCTGCGGCTCGCTGTCCTTGGCCTTCTGGCCGGTGGGCTTCATGATCGAGAGGCCCCGGAAGACGGCGATGCCGTGCTCGGCGTGCACGACGTAGTCCCCCGCCTCGAACTGCACGAAGGTGTCCATCGTGCGTCCGGCCTTGAGCCTGCCGCCGCGTCGGCGCGTGTCGAAGCGGTGCAGGACCTCGTGGTACGGCACCAGGGCCGTGCGGTCGGCGCCCACCTCGCCGACGATGAACCCGCGGTGGAGGTAGGCGACCTCGACCGAGAGCCGATCGGGCGGGACCTCGGGGGCGTGCTCCTTTGACAGCTCCCGGGCCCGCTGCGCCTCGCCCTCGTTGCGGCACAGGACCCGCACCGTGGCCTCTCCGCTCAGCTCGGCGAGCTCCTTGAAGGCCTCGCCCGCGTCGCGCTCGAACTGGGGCAGGGGCTCGACCGCGAGGTCCAGGCGCACGTCGGCGTCCGCGGCGCCGGCGGAGAACTGGTTGAGCTCCGCCATCGCGTGGAAGCGGGCACCGATCCGCTTGAGCACCTCGGGCGGACCGAACAGGCCGACCTGGTCGAGTGCCCGCTCGAAGTAGCCGCGTCCCTGCTCGACGATCTCGAGGGTCTCGTGGACGAGCGCGACGCCGGACCCGCTGGCAAGGTCGAGCACGTTGATACCCTCGCGGTCGCGCAGGCGTTCGGGGGCGATGGCGGTGAGGTGGGCCCCGTCCCGCCGTCGGTCCGAGCCCATGGTGTCCAGATCGATGTCGGTGATGGTCTCGATCTCGTCGCCGAAGAAGTCGAGGCGGACCGGGGCGGTCTGGTCCCCCACCGCCGGGGGGAAGACGTCCACGATGCCGCCCCGGACGGCGAAGTGCCCGGGCTCGTCGATGGTGTCCACCTTGGTGTAGCCGGCGTCCACCAGCCAGCCCGCGAGCTCGCCCGGGTCGATCCGGTCGCCCGCGCTCACGGTGCGGACCAGGTCCGCGAGTCGCTCGGGCCTCGGGATCGCCTGCATCGCCGCGGCCATGGGGACGACCAGCACGCGCGGGTGGTCCGCCGGGTCACCGGCGAGCGAGCGTGCGAGCAGGGCCCGCTCGGCGAACTGCTCGATGTTCAGGCCGGTCTCGCCCGGGGCGGCCTCGAGGGCCGGGACGCGGCGCACGAAGCCCTCCCCCCGCTGCTCGGTGAGCTCGGCCTCGATCTCCTCGGCGTCGTCCAGGTGGGCCACCAGCAGCACGACGGGGCGTTCCAGACGCTCCGCGAGAGCGCCCGCGACCAGCCCGGCGGAGCTGCCGACCGAGCCCGTGGCGACGACGCGGTGACCGGCGCCCAGGGCCTCTGCGAGCGCACGCACGCTCGGGTCGCAGGCGACCGGGGAGAGCAGGTCCGGGTGTGTGAGGGGTGTGGGCAAGGGGCTTGCGTGCGCGCACGCGCGGGCCCGGCCGCGCGCTGCGGGCCCGCTCCGAGCGGGCGTGTGGCGTGCGGTCGGAGGGATGCGTGAGTGTCGGGAAGGATAGTGCCGGGGGTCAGCGGAAGGTGATCATGGGGGCGAGCTTCGCGGCGGTCTTCTCGCCGATGCCCTTGACACGCTGCAGGTCGTCGGCGTCCAGGAACGGCCCGTTGGCGGAGCGGTCGTCCACGATCCGCTTGGCCAGCACGGGACCGATGCCGGGCAGGAGCTGGAGTTCCGCGGCGTCGGCGCGGTTGATCTCGATGAGCTGGATCGCCGAGGGCGCGCCGGGTGACTCGGCGGGAGTCGCGGGCTCGCTCCCCGATGGGTCCGCGCTGCGGGAGGCGTGCTCGTCGAGGTACACGACCGGGTAGGCCTCGGTCGGTGCATCGGCGGGCGCGTCGGCGGTGGCGGGCCGGTCCGCCGGCGACGGGTGGTAGGTGGGCCCGATCCGGGCCCACTGCTCGGGCGTGAGCGTGCCGGGCGGTCGCTCGGGGGCCGGCTCGGATCCGGCCGGGGTGCCTTCGGCGGGCGGGGGTGAGACGCTAGCTGACTCCGGTGTCGCGGCGTCGGTCGTCGGGCTTGTGACGGCGGGCGTGCGCAGGACGAACGGCTCGGGCTCGGGCGGTGTCGGGAGCGTGGTGCGCGTGGTGAGGGCCCAGAGTAGGCCGACCGACCCGGCCCCGGCGACGAAGGCGCCCAGCGCGACACGGGCCCGACCCGGCATCTGCAGTACATCGGCCATGGGGCGAGTGTACCGGGGTGCGGGTGCGAGGGGTTCCGGTATCGCAACACAATCTTGTGTGCGCGACACGGATCACACAGATTTATGGGATGGCGGGTGACGCGCTCGCCGACGCGTGGGCCGGGCTCGCCAGGATCGGGCGGAGGCGTGCGTCGATGAGGATCTCGCCGGAGGCGACGCGCCGCAGCTCGGCGAGGCGTTCCAGGGCGGGCTTGGGCTGGCCGGAGGCGGTGAGCAGCCCGGCGTGGGGCATCTCGGGGGAGTGGTCCGAGTCGCAGAGCTCCTGCCAGCAGAGCGTCTGCACGTAGGGCTTGGCCAGGGCGAGGGCGCCGACGCACGACAGCCACCCGGCCTGCGTCTCGGGCGTCCAGCCGTCGTGCCAGGTCCCGCTGAGGGGGGCTGGGCCCTCGTCTGGGTCGGACTCGCCCTCGGCGTGCTCGCCGGGCCCGCTGGACCGCTCCTCGCGCACGACGCCGACAACCTCGGCTGAGGGCACGCCCAGGGCGGTGATGGCGATGGGGCGGTCGAGCATCGAGTAGCGGTCGAGCATCGCGGAGATCTCGCCCAGGTCGCGGGCACCCCCGCCGCGGCGCGGGACGCCGGTCTGCACGCGCAGGCCGACGGTGTCGACCGGGATGCCGGCCTGGGCGACCATCTCGGCGAAGAGCGAGGGGGGCAGGGCCTGGCGGGTGTGGGTGAAGTACTCGCCCCACGGCTCGGTGATCTCGATCTGGACCTTGGCCTGCGGGTGCAGCTTGCGGATGAGCAGCACCGCGATGCGGGTCAGGTCCATCATCTGCTCGAAGCTGAGCCCGAAGGCGACGTTGGCGTGCAGCCCGCTGACGGCGGTCCAGCGCGACACGGTGCGACGGTACCGGGTCACGACCGACTTGACGTGCTCGAAGACGAGCTCGCGCAGGGTCTCGTAGTCGTTCTCCCAGATGTAGAGCCAGTCCGGCACGCACCCGGGGCGGAAGTCCACCAGCGGGCCGCCGACGACGGGCTTGCGGGCGGTGCGCACGGCCCACTCGATCCAGCGGTCGGTGCCGGCGAAGCGGTACTCGCCCTCGCTGGGCTCCAGGTCGAGCCATCGCATCGGGACGGTGACGAAGTCGCAGGCCCGCTCGACCGCGCTCTTGCCCGCGTCGTGGAAGGACGCGGGGGGCACCACGCACCCGACGGCGGGGCGGGTCGAGAGGACGATGCCGTCGCGGTCGGGGTTCAGGACGGTCACGCCCGAGCCCCGCCCGCCGGGGTCCTCGCCCAGGCGCTTCACGGTGGACTCGAAGAGCGAGCCGGAGACACGCTCCGGGAGGCGGCGCTCGGCCTCGACGAGGCAGAGGCGCTCGCTGGCCTCGATCGCGAGCCAGAGGGCGAGGTAGGCCGAGCGGGCGAGCTCGGCGACGCTCTCGGGGTGCTCCTCGCGCTGCGAGACGAGGGCGCGTGTCATGGTCTGGCGTGCGGTGTCGATGAGGCGCATGACCTCGTCGTCGGCGGGCAGGTCGAAGAGCTGCCACTCTTCGAGCTTGTTGAGCACGAGCATGACCCGGTGGCGGGCCAGCTCGAGCTCGAGCAGGTACGGCCGGACCCGCTCGGGCAGCAGGCAGGTCTGCAGCACGACCGCGCCGATCGGCCTCAGGTCCGCGGGCAGCCCCAGCCGGTCGCGCGTCTCGGCGGTCAGGTCCACCATGAGGGAGACGCCCGCGGCGTCGGCGGAGGACTTGACCGCGTGCACGTGCCCGTCGTCGAGTGTGATCTCGCCCACGACGGGCACGCCCTCGGGGCCCAGGATGGACCCGTGACGCACCCTGTCCGCAGGTACGCTGGCTGCGGCATCGAGCGGGATGAACGTCAGCATGGGTCGGGCGGGCTCCGGTGAGCGCCGGCCGGAGCCACCCGGCGGCGCGTGGGTCAACAGTACGCCGGTGCGGGCCGACGCACAACCCGCTGGCCGTCGGGGTCGCCCGGAGGGCGGGAACCCGGGGGGTCAGTTGAGTTTCAGGCCCTCGACGGCGCTGCGTTCCCGCTCCTCCTGCTTGGCGCGCAGTGCCTGGCGGAAGGGCTCCATGCCGTCGGGCTCGGGGAAGGCCTGCTCGAACGCGCCCTCGCCGAGCTGCTCGTTGAGCATCGCCCCGTAGCGCTCGCGGAGGGGGTCGTAGGCGTACTGCTGGAGCCAGGGCTCGGCGATGCGACCGGCGTTGTAGTACAGCAGCTCGGCCTCGGCGATGGGCACGAGCATGATGATCTGGGCGAACATGTTGCCGGCGACGTACTGGAAGTCGCGGTCCCAGTACTCGGTGCGACCGGTGCTGCCGCCCGCGACGACCTGGCGGAACTGCTTCTCGGTGTAGTAGGCGTGGGCCATCCTGGCGTAGTTCCACATGCCGAAGAAGGTGGGGTCGTCACCGACGAGCAGGCCGGTGAGGATCGCGCCCTCGAGCGCGCCGGTGACCTCCTGCAGCGCCACGGACGGCGCGTCCATGCGGGTGGCGAGGTTCTGCTGCACGAACTCGCCCATCGGGAGGCTGAGCAGGGCCGCACGCTCCGGGTCGTTGGCGTTGCGCCCGGGCCAGGTGCGGAGCTTCTGGTACCACTCCTCGGCCCGGGCCATGTCGCCCCGCCGGTAGTGGTAGGTCATCACGTCCTCCATGAAGTTCTCGTAGCCCGCGGCGTAGGGACGGTAGCTGCGACGCTCCGCGTTGAAGATGCCGGTGTTCTCGAC
>JBICID010000053.1:0-13573 GCA_043101615.1 Phycisphaerales bacterium JB040
CCGATTGATCGAGTGTGGGGGGGAGTGGGGGGAGTGGGGGGGGGTGGGGGTCAGTAGTACAACGGCTCGACCCATGGCGTGGGCCAGGAGATGCCGGTGTTCTCGACGAGTCGTTTGAGTGAGCGGACGTCGGCCTCTGCGAAGGCGGAGCGTTCGAACGAGTCCACGTCGAGCACGCCGTAGGGCGTGCCGTCCTTCTCGTAGAGGGGGACGACGACCTCGGCCTTGTCCTTGGGGTCGCAGGCGATGTAGTTGGGGCCGAGGTTGTGCACGTCGGTGACGACGAGCGGGCGTTTGCGGGTGATCGCCATCCCGCAGGCGCCGTGCATCGCGATGGGGGAGCAGGCGGGCTTGTCGCGTGCCGGGCCCAGCACCATCTGGCGTTGGTCCTCGGGCGTGTCGGCGGGCTGGGCGGGGTCCATCACGTAGAAGCCGACCCAGGAGACGCCGAAGTCCTTGAAGAAGCGCCACATCGCGTCCGCCGCGGCGCGCATGCGCGTCTCCCGGTTCCCCACCACCTGGTTCAGGGCGAGGAAGACCGGCTCGTACTCGCGGTCGTACAGGGACACGCTCGGACGGTGCCTGGGGTCAGAGGGTCGCGGAGGTGTAGGGGAGCAGGCCCATGAAGCGGGCACGCTTGATCGCCTGGGCGATCATCTTCTGCTGGCGGGCGTTGGCGCCCAGGCGCTTGCGCCCGTAGATCTTGCCGTTGGGGGTCATCATCCGGCGCAGGGACTCGACGTCCTTGTAGTCGACGTACTCGATGCCCTTGCCCGAGGTGCGGGTGAGCTTGGTCTGCGGGCCGGGGGCGAAGCGGTTGAATCGGGACATGGAGACTCCGTCGTGGTCTGTGGCCCGGGGCGGTCCGACGCGGACACGTCCTCGGGCGACGGGGGGGGTCGGTTGCGGGGAGAAGAATAGCCCGATCAGTCGTCCGAGTCGAACTGGTCGGCCCCCTGGCCCAGGCCCAGGGCGGGCCCGTGGATGGACTCCTTCGCGGCCGTGACCAGCCCGTCGATGGAGAACTTGCCCCCGCCCAGCAGCAGCGGGACCGCGGCGAGGCCCAGCAGGACCACGTTCCGGACGACCTGGCACCAGCCGACCTCGTTCCCGCAGACGAGGCTGATGTCCCCGAAACAGGAGCAGGAGGCCTGAATGTTGGGGTCGGCGATGACGTGGATCAGGGCCCCGATGAACGCCAGCAGCAGGGTCGCGATGACCAGGGCGGCGGAACGGGTCCACAGGCCCAGGATCAGGGCCAGCCCGGCCAGCATCTCGGTCCAGGGGGTCACGAAGGCGAGCACCACGATCAGCGGCTCGGCCGTCTCGACCGGGATGATCTTGAACCCCTTGATCGCGAAGGCGAACTGCTGCGGGTCGCCCAGCTTCTTGAAGGCGGCGAAGCAGAACATGGCGCCCAGCAGCAGGCGGGCCCCCAGGCTCATGACCGAGGCCGCCAGCGAGATGGCGTGGGTGGGGATCTCGGGCTGCTTCATGTCAGGAGCCCCCCTCGGTCGGCAGGCCGACCGCGTCCCACTCGTCGAAGCCCCTGCCCAGGATGTAGATCTCGAAGCCCAATTCGAGGGCCTCCAGCAGCACCGCGGTGTTCTCGCTGGCGTCGCAGTCGCCCCCGGTGCAGTAGATGACCACGGGCATGGAGGCGTCGATGGCGTACGCGTCCGGGATGCCGGTGCCGTCGCTCAGGCGCGAGGCGGGCATCCAGATGGCCCCGGCGACGTGCCCGGCCTCGAACTCGTCCTCGTGGCGGGCGTCGAGGAACGTCGCCCCCTGCTCGAACAGGGCGTACGCCTCCCGCATCGTGATCTGCCCGTCCCGCACCGGCTCGTCGAAGAGCGGGTCGGACGCGTACAGGGAGTACGGATCGTCCGCTCCGGCCTCGGGCGTGCCCGGGTCCGTCACGGGGTCTGTCGTTGGGTCCGTGGCGGGGTCCGTCGCCGGGTCGGCGCCCGTGGAATCCTGCGTCGGCGTGGTGTCCGTCGGCACGCCCGCGGGCTGGGCGCCCTGGCGGGTCAGCCGGATGGGGGCGTCGCGCAGGACCATGTGGCCCGAGGCGAGCACGCCCGCGGCGGCGACGATGGCGAGGGCTCTGGTGATCACGTCGTGGTCTCCATCGCCCGCATGATAGGGATCACTGCACGACGCTGAGCACCAGCGGCAGCTCGATCACGTTGTGCTCCTTGAGGGAGGTCGTGATCTTGAGCGTGGCGGTGGTCCGGGCCATGGGCTGGGTCAGCGTGCCGGAGACCTGCACCACGTGCTGGGTCGGGTCGCCCTCGGTGCGCAGGCGCGAGGTGAACTCGAGGCCCGCCAGGTCGTCGCGGTCCACCGAGATGTCCGTGATGGTGAAGGGCTGCCCGCCGCGCGAGCGAACGATCACCGAGCGGTTCACGGGGTTGCCGGCGCGGATGTTGCCCACCGCCAGGCGCGGGGGGACGACCTCGACCGGGCCCTTGATCGCGGCGAACACGGGGATGTCCACGATCCGCTTGCGCTCGTCGTTGGTGCGCACGTGCATGGTGGTGTTGTACGTCGCGGGCTTGAGGTCCGCGGGGGCGGTGATCCGGATGGAGGTGGCCTGCAGCAGGTCGCCGTTGAACTCGACCTCCTCGGTGCCGATGACCTCGGCCTCGAACACGCCGAGCTGGGCGAAGGTCGGGCGGGTCGCCTCGAAGTCCTCGGAGATGCCCATGACCTTCACGATCGTGCTCTGCTCCTCGCCGACGTCGACGTTGCCGAAGCTGACCAGCGGGGGGTCGAACTGCACGACGGGACGCACGAAGGCCTTGATCGACACGAACCGCTGTCGCGAGGTCTTGTCGTTGGACATGATGTTCACGCGCCGGTCCTGGGCCCCCTTCTTGCCCGTCGGGTCGAAGGTGAGGTCCAGCACGCCCTGCTCGCCGGGCGCGAACACGAGCTGCTGGGGGTCCTGCGTGTCGATGACCTTCTTCTCGCCGTCCACGATCTTGTAGACGTTGGCCAGCGTGCACCCGCAGGTCGGCTTGATGTTGTGGATCACCAGGTCCTCTGTGCCCTGGTTGGAGAACTTGAACTCGATGTCCTTCTTCTCGTGGTCGAAGATGCGCCCGAGCTCCTCCACGTCGCGGTCGAACACCAGGCTCGCGTTGGTGTTCTGCGGGCGGACCTTCACGTTCTCCCCCGGGGCGCGACGGACCTCCTCACGCACCGGCGGGAGCGGGGGGGGCAGGGCGGCCGCGATCGGGGCCGCGGCCGCGAGAACCAGGGCGGAGAGGGCGAGTCGCGTGTGGCGGATCGTGGTCATGTGTGTCCCATCCCGTGAAAAAAAGCCAGCCTGGTCGGAATCGGTCGTCCCGGGCCCCCGCTTGGAGGGGAACGCCCGCTTCAAAGGTTACACCCCGGTCGCGGATGTTCCAGCCGGACCGGTGCGGGTTTCCGGGCCGAACGTACGAAGCGAGCGGTGTATTGCACGGGTGGAGCGGAATCTGCGGGCCCCGCTCACGCACCCGCGTCACGTTATCGGGGCGTGTTCGCAGGGGCTGAGGAAGGCCTCGACGAACGCCGCGATGTCCCCGTTGTCCAGCACGCCGTCGGCGTTGAAGTCCGCCTCCGGGTCCGAGGCGAGGAACAGGCCCACGAACACCCCGATATCGGCGTTGTCCACCACCCCGTCCCCCGAGAGGTCCGCGATCGGGTCGCAGGCGATCTGGATTGTCCAGGAGCGGGTGTCGGTCATCAGATTGGCGCGGAGGGCGGGGTCGCGGACCATGTCGGTGTTGTCCACGACCCGAGCGGTAAGGGTGTAGGTGCCCTCGGGGAGGCCCAGATCGGACACGCCCAGACCGGTCTGCCCGTCGAACGCGACCTGCTCGTCCCCATCCACGAGCCAGGAGACGTCCAGCGTGTGCCCGACGGGCCGCATCGGTGTGACCCAGAGGGTGTCGGCCTGTGTGTAGACACCCGCGGGCGCCGCGTCGTCGATGGGGGAGACCTCCTGGTAGATGGCGCGGATCAACGCCTCCGCCGAGGGCTGGTTGAACTGTCGGAACAGGCTCCGCATCATCGAGTTGTTGGACGGGCGGTAGACGCCCAGAGGCGAGTAGCTCGAGCCCTCGAACGTCCCGATCGGATCGTCGAACCGCGGGTCGCCCGAGGCCCCGAGCCACCGGTACCACTTGCGCTGCTGGGAGGTCTGGGCGCCGGCGTCGTAGACCGACGAGTTCGCCGCGCCGGGCTCGCCCCCGGCGTAGACGTCCGGGCCGCCGTAGGTGTACTCGTCGGCCAGATTGCCCAGCGAGTGCCCCATCTCGTGGATGGCGATCTCGACGGCGCTGCCGTTCCGCCCGGCCGCGGTGCCCAGGTCGGAGCCCGAGTACCCCGCCCCGCCGTACTTGGAAGAGTTCGCCAGCGCGAGCACCTGGTCCACGTCCGGCACGCCCGCGCCGTCGATGGCGTTGTAGGCCTTGGCGACGTTGACGCACAGCAGGCGCTCGATGCCGTTGCACCAGTAGGCCATGTCCAGGGCGGTGTTGCGGCTCACGCCCTGCGTCGGGTCGTTGTCCACGCCGGACTCCGGCGACACCACGTCCACCTGCGTGATCCGGAAGTAGGGCTCGTATGCGATGAAGGGCTCGTACGAGAAGAAGCCGGCGGTGACGTTCGCGACGTCCGAGGCGTACTGCCCCAGCTCGTCGGCGGTGTACCCGTCGCCCACGAACACGAGGTCCAGGCGGTTGTCGCCCGACGCGTCACGCTCTTGCGGGTTGAGCATCCGGGTCACGATCGGATCCATCGCCTGCTGGAACCGGACCCCGGTGAGGGCGCCCGAGTCGTCGATGGGCCAGCACACGTGCACGGTCTCGGTGCCGTCTTCCGGCTGGGTGCTCGGCGGGTGGGCGTGGGACAGGGCGCAGGCCGCGACAGGTACGAGCGTGGCGGACAGATGGCGGCGCTTCGTCATGCTGGGTTTCCTCGATCTTCCCGAATCGTGTCTGGACACGCCCATACGAGTGCGGGCGGGGGGTGGTTGCCGATTCGGACTCACGCCGTGTCAGGCGGCGGGTTCGTGCGATTCGATGGGTTCCGCGGGCGACGGGCTGGCGAGGTCGCCATCCCGCCACGCGTGCAGGGCGTCGAGCACCTGTGCGGGCTCGCGAGCGGTCCGGATCGCGTCCTTGAGCGGTCGCGAGTGTGAGCCGTTGATGCCCTTGCCCAGCCACGAGATCTTCTGGCGGATCTTGGCCATCGCGTAGCGGTCGTCGCGGTAGCGGCGCATCTTCGTGAAGTAGCCCTCGATGGCGTCGAGCTTGTCGGGCTCGGGGGGCTCGAACGCGGCGGGATCGGCGGGCTCACCCCGGGCGATCGCGAGCTGGGCCTGCCAGGCGGAGTGGAACATCCAGGGGGCCGCGAAGGAGCCGCGCCCGATCATGACGCCGGCGCACCCGGTGCCCCGGATCATGTCGAGACAGTCGGCGGGCGTGCGGAGGTCGCCGTTGCCGATCACGGGGATGCCGCCCGTTGGGGAGCCGTCGTACTCGCCGGTGTGGGCCGCGACGCGCTCGACCACGCGCCGGATGCCCTCGTGCCGGCACTGACCCTTGAAGCGCATCTCGGTGGTGCGCCCGTGGACGGTGACGAGGGCGGCCCCGCGGTCGGCGAGCCCGCAGGCGAGCTCGCCCGCGACGCCGCGCTCGTAGTCGGCCTCGTCCCAGCCCAGGCGCATCTTGCCGGTCAGCGGGATGTGGGGGGGGAGCGCCCCGCGCACGGCCTCGAAGATCGCGAAGGCCTTGCCCAGGTCGCACATGAGCTTGGACCCGCCGTCCTTCTTGCAGACCTTGTCCACCGGGCAGCCCATGTTGATGTCCACCACGGTGGCCCCGTGCTGGGCGCACCAGCCCGCGGCGTCGGCGAGCAGGGCCGGGTCCGAGCCGTAGAGCTGCATCCCGATCGGGGAGTCCTCCTCGTTGGTGCGGGCCAGGTCCCGGGAGGCCTCGGACCCGCAGAGCAGCCCGTGCGGGCTGAGCAGGTCGGTGCAGGCGAGCCCGACGCCGCCGAACGAGCGGCAGGTGAGGCGCCAGGCCAGATCGCACCAGCCCGCGATCGGTGCCAGCAGGACGTTGGACTCGAGCGTGAGCGGTCCGGCCGGGGCCCGCAGGCAGATCGGTATGGCGAGTCCGTCGCGCATGGCCCGGGATGGTAGAGGCCCTCGGCGCGGGCGCACCCCGAGCGAGACCCGACCGCGACAAATCGGATGGTCCGGGAAGGTATCGCTCGGCCTTCACACGCGTTTTTCGTGGGACTCGGGCACGGTCTGAGGTAGGATTGGTTCGGTCTGTTCGACGCCGCGCGATCCGTGTCGAGCGCCAGGACGTACCGGACGCAGCGAGGCACGAGGGGACGGAGCACAGAGCGGATGCACAGACCGAGACGAATCCGGCACGCACTGGCGGTGGTGGTTGCATCGGGCGCGACGTGCGCGGTGGCGCAGCCAGAGCTGACAACGCTGCCGATGACCGGCGGCCTCCGCATCATGCGTCTGGACGACGCGGGCGGGGCCAGCAGCCCCGCGCGACTCATCGAGGGCGCGGGCGCGGGCAAGCGGGTCGCCCGCGAGGAGGGCGGCTGGGTGATCACCCGGCGCATCGCGGTGCGGGCCGAGTCCGCCGACCGCGTGCGGGCCCACGTGGCCCGGATGGGCGACGACGCGATCGGCGTCCGGGTGGTCCAGAGCGACGTGCCCGGGTTCGTGATCGTGGAGTCGCCCAGCGTGCGCGTGGCGGGCGCGGTGGCGAACCGGCTGTGGTCCAGCGGCGCGTTCGAGTCCGTGGAGATGGTGGCGGGTCGCCCGCGTGCCCTGCGGTCCCCCATCGGCGAGCTGCTCAACGAGCAGTGGCACCTGCGGAACTTCGAGAACACCGAGGCGGACGTGAACGCCACGCCCGCGTGGAATCTCGGCTACTCCGGCTCGGGCGTGATCATCGGGATCGTCGAGGGCGGCTTCCAGGAGTCACACCCGGACCTGGCGCCCAACTACGTGCCCGCGGCCTCGATCCCGACGGTGCAGGAGACGCGCCACGCGACCAGCGTGGCCGGCATCGCCGCCGCGAGCGGGACCAACACCGAGGGCGGCGCGGGCCTGGCCTACAACGCGGGGATCGCCTCGCAGTACTACGGGAACACCTCGGAGACCACCGCGACCGCGCTGGGCTTCGCCAGCGACCTGACCGACATCAAGTCCAACTCCTGGGGACCGCTGGACCTGCGACGCCTGGAGCCGATCCCCGCGATCGAACTCGCGGCGATCGAGAACGCCGCGACCAACGGGCGGGCCGGGCTGGGCACCGTGTTCACCTGGGCGGCGGGCAACGGCGGCCCGCAGGACCGCGTCGACTACGACTCGTGGGCCTCGAACCGGCACACCATCGCGGTGGGGGCGATCGGGTACGACGACGCCGAGACGATCTACAACGAGCTGGGCTCGTCCATGTTCGTGGTCGCACACTCCGACGGCGGCGGGCAGATGATCACCACCACCGACCTGGTCGGCGCGGCCGGGTACAGCCCGGGCGACTACACCAACAACTTCGGCGGCACCAGCGCCGCGTGCCCGCTCGCCGCGGGCGCCGTGGCCCTCGCGCTCGAGGCCAACCCAGGGCTGACGCGCCGCGACGTCATGCATCTGCTCGCCGACACCGCCCGCCTGTGCGATCCGTCCGACCCGAGCTGGACCGTGAACGGCGCCGGCCGGCACGTGAGCGAGAAGTTCGGCTTCGGGGCCGTGGACGCCGGGGCGCTCGTGAGCGCGGCCCTCGCCTGGGACAGCGTCGGGCCCGAGACGATGAGGACCAGCGGCATCGTGGCGGTGAACGAGCAGCTCCCCGACAACACCGGCGTGGGCGTGTCGCGCACCGTCGGCGTGCCCGGCGGGGTCACCATCGAGGCGGTCGAGCTGGTGCTCAACGCCACCTCGGAGTTCATCGGCGACGTCGAGATCATGCTGACCTCGCCCGACGGGACCGAGTCGGTGCTGGCCCGCAAGCGACCCGACGCGACCTCCGTCGTGGACGGCTTCGTCTTCACCAGCTTCAGGCACTGGGGCGAGGATTCCGGCGGCGAATGGACCGTGACTCTGACCGACCTGGCCAGCTTCGACCTGACGACCTGGATCGACTTCGAGATCCGCGTGTACGGCACCTCGTGCCCCGCGGAGATCAACGGCGACGGCGTGCTCGACAACGGCGACATCGCCAGCTTCGTCGCCCTGTTCCTCTCCGGGGACATCGCCGCCGACATCAACGCCGACGGCGTGCTGGACAACGGCGACGTCGGGGCCTTCGTCGCGGCCTTCCTCGCCGGCTGCTGAGGGCCGGTTTTATCCAGACTCTGCACCGACCGTGATCCGGTCGTGGATCCGGCCCCGTGACGCTCGGATCGCGGGCGCGGGATTCGGCCCGCGGATACAGTGCCAACGTGTACCAGGCCCTGCTGACCCGGAAATACCTCACGAGCAAGGTGATGCCGCTGCTGGCGATCGCGGCGGTCACGCTCTCGGTCGCGACGGTGCTGGTCACGTGGGCGGTGATGGGGGGCTTCCTCAAGACGCTGCTCGAGTCCGGGCGCGGCGTGATCGGCGACGTCGCCATCACCTGGCCCAACGTCGGCTTCGGGCACTACGAGGACTTGGTCGAGCGCCTGGAGGCCCGCCCCGAGATCGAGGCGGCGACGCCGGTCATCGAGACCTTCGCGATGATCGAGCTGCCCAGCGAGCGGGTCGATTCGGTGGCCCTGCTCGGGGTGTCGCCGGAGGGCTACGACCGCGTCACCGGCTACTACGACACGCTCTGGTGGAAGCCGCTCGAGGAGCGGACCGCCCGGGACGACGAGCGTTGGGACCTGCGTGTGGTCGGGCCCGAGCCGGGCGACGACGCCTCGCAGGCGGGGTTCAAGTCCCAGGACCGCGCCGTGCTGGAGCGCGTGGAGCGGCAGGGTCGCACCATGACACGCCGCGACCCCGACACTGGCCGGCCCGAGCCCGGCGCCGTGCTGGGGATGCACGTCAGCGGTGAGAACCGTCGCACCAGCGGGGGGGTGTACGTCCCGCACAGCTCGACGCGTTTCGAGGCGGACGGGGGCGTGGGCGTGACGTCCTCGTTCCTGCCGCGCGACGGCTCGGTCGGCCTCACGCTGCTGCAGTTCGATTCGTCCGGCTCGCCGGTGGACGCGGTCACGCGCCGCCTGCCGGTCGCCAACGAATTCTTCACGGGTGTGTACGAGGTGGACAGCAAGCAGGTGCTGGTCCCGCTGGGCTGGCTGCAGGGCGTGCTGCGGATGGACGAGGCCGAGCTGCTCGATCCGGACTGGGACCCCTCCGAGGTCTCGCCCCGGATGAACCCGGACACAGGCGAGCTGGAGATCCCGGAGGCCCCGGTCGTGGGCGTCTCGCCGGCGCGGGTGACGAGCGTGCTGGTGCGCGGGGCGGGCGCTCCCGATCCCGACGACGTCCGCGCGGTCGTGGAGGCGGTGTACGTCGAGTTTGCCGAGGCCCACGCCGGCGAGGTTCCCGCCCCGGGCGTGGTGATCGTGCAGACCTGGCAGGACCGCAACCGGACGCTGATCGCCGCGGTCGAGAAGGAGACCGGGGTGGTGCTCTTTGTCTTCGGGCTGGTCTGCTTCACGACGGTGTTTCTCGTGCTCGCGATCTTCTGGAGCATGGTGAGCGAGAAGACCAAGGACATCGGCGTGCTGCGGTCGCTGGGGGCGGGCACGTGGGGCGTGGCGGGGCTGTGGCTGAGCTACGGGGGCGCGATCGGCGTGGTGGGCAGCGGGGCCGGGACGGTGGTGGGGGCGCTGGTTGCGGTGAACATCGACGCGATCCACTCCTGGATGGGCGACACGTTCGGATTGGTGATCTGGGACCCGAGCGTGTACTACTTCACGACCGTGCCGCACGACCTCGCGCCGTACAAGCTCATCACGGTGGGCGTGGCGGGCGTGCTGACGTGCGTGCTCGGGGCCGCGTGGCCGGCGGTGCGGGCCGCCCGGATGGACCCGGTGAGGGCTCTGCGATTCGAATGAGCAACGACCAGGCCATCCTGACCGCACGCAACCTGCACAAGACCTATCGGCTGGGTCGCGTGAAGGTGCCGGTGCTGCACGGGGTGGACCTGGACGTGACGCGTGGCGAGTGGGTCGCGGTGCTGGGGGCCTCGGGCTCGGGCAAGTCCACGCTGCTGCACCTGCTGGGCGGGCTGGACCGGCCGGACCGGAACAAGTCCGGCGGCGCCGCCTCGATCACCTTCGACGCTCGATCGGTCACCGCGATGAGCCGTCGCCAGCTCGACGTGTACAAGGCGACCGACGTGGGCTTCGTCTTCCAGTTCTACCACCTGCTGCCGGAGCTCACGGTGCTGGAGAACGTGCTGGTCAGCCCGATGGTGCGCGACGGGCTGGGGTACCTGTCCTCCCGGGCCGAGCGTCGGCGCAGCGCGAAGGAGCTGCTGGAGAGCTTCGGGCTGGGGCATCGCATGGGGCACCGCCCGGTGGAGCTGTCGGGGGGCGAGCGTCAGCGGGTGGCGCTGGCCCGGGCGCTGGTCAACGGGCCCAGGGTGCTGCTGGCCGACGAGCCGACGGGCAACCTGGACCGGTCCACGGGCGATCAGATCCTCGCGGTGCTGAACGACTTGCGCGAGTCCATGGGCCTCACGTTGGTCATGGTGACCCACGACGGGGTCGTGGCGGAGCGGGCGGACCGGATCGTGCGTCTGGAAGACGGCGTGGTGGTGGGCGGGCCCGGACCCGCCACAATCGGGGCTTCCTCGTCCGAGAATCGGCCTCAGGGCGATTCCGGCGGGGCAGGCGTGTAGGATGGGGTCAGGAATCCGAACGTGAGCACAATGTCCGCTTCTCAATCTGACGGCTCCCGGAGCCCCGTGCTGGAACAGGTCAAGGTCGCGCTGCCCTGCCCGTCCGGCGGCGCGGTGGAGGCCCTGGTCGCCCGATCCGGCTCCGGCCCCAGGTTCGTCTTCCTGCACGGGCTGGTCGGCCTGAACGAGCACTGGGAGGACGTGGTCGGAAAGGTCAGCGAGCGGGTCTCCTGCGTCACGCTCGAGTTGCCCCTGCTGGAGCTGCGCGGGGCAGACTGCTCCATCGAGGCCGTGAGCGAGATCACCGAGCGCTACCTGTCCGAGCACCTGGACGGCCCGAGCGTGCTGGTCGGGAACTCGTTCGGCGGGCACGTGGCCCTGCGGATCGCCCACTCCCGCCCGGACCTGGTCCGGGGCATGGTGCTGGCGGGCTCGAGCGGGCTGTTCGAGCGGACGATGGTCAAGGGCGCCCCGGTCCGTCCCAACCGCGACTGGCTGGAAGAAAAGATCGGTGAGCTCTTCTACGACAAGTCCAAGATGAGCCAGGCCGACGTGGACCGGGCGCACGGGGTGCTGAACGCCAAGGGCGGCGCCCGGGCGATGGTCCGTCTGTCCAAGTCGGCCCGACGCAACCACCTGGGCGACGAGCTCAGCTCCATCCAGTGCCCCACGCTGCTGGTGTGGGGGCGGGAGGACGTGGTCACGCCGCCCAGTGCCGCCGAGGAGTTCATGAAGCTCCTGCCCGATCCCCGGATCGTGTGGATCGACGAGTGCGGGCACGCCCCCATGATCGAGGCGCCCGAGGTCTTCGCCAAGGCGGTCACCGACTTCGCCGACGAGCTCGACGAGATCGAGCACGGCGCGGGCTGACCCCATGACCGAGCGGGCGCGACGGCCGAGGCTGCCGTGGAGATGGACCAGCGCCGTGGGCCTCGGGCTGCGGGCGATCACCTACGACCGGTCCCGCCTGCTGCGCAACACCGCCCACTGGAAGGTCAACTCCGCGGGCATCCAGCGGAGCCAGCTCTCGCAGCTGCTCGAAGCCGCCCGGGGCACCGAGTTCGGGCGCGCCCACGGGTTCGACAAAGTCCTGCGGATCGAGGACGCCGACGAGCGCCTCGCGGCGTACCGCGACGCGGTCCCCATCGCCGAGAGCCTCGCCTTCCGCGAGCCACTGGCCCGCATGCGCGAGCAGGGCCAGACCGACGTGCTCTGGCCCGGCAAGGTCACCAAGTTCGCCCAGACGAGCGGCACCACCGCCGGCGACAAGTTCATCCCGGTCTCCGACGAGATGATGAAGTCCAACTTCCGGGCCTCCCTGGACATCTTCGGGCACCTGCACAACCGGGGCGTCTCCCTGGCGGGCATCATGGGGGGCAAGTGCCTGTTCCTGGGCGGCTCGTCGGACCTGAGGCCCAACGAGCACGGCGTGGTCACGGCCGACCTCTCCGGGCTGGCAACCACCCAGATCCGCTGGCCCCTCAGCCAGATCTACTCGCCCGGCAACGACATCGCGCTGATGGACCGGTGGCCCGAGAAGATCGAGGCGATGGCCGAGCGATGCCTCGACCAGGACATCCGGTTCATCTCCGGCATGCCCTCGTGGGCGACCGTGCTGATGGAGCGGGTGCTCGAGAAGGCGCGAGATCGGGGTGACACCGCCGACTGCATCCGCGACGTCTGGCCCCGGCTGACCGTCTTCGTGCACGGCGGGGTGAAGTACGGCCCGTTCCAGCCCCGCATCGCACGCCTCTACTCGGGCGAGCAAGGTCTGGACCTGCCCGAGCGGCTGGAGCTGTACCCGGCGTCGGAGGCCTTCCTGGCGATCCAGGACGAGGCGCTGGAGCCCGGTATGCGCCTGCTGGTGGACAACTTCAACTTCTTCGAGTTCGTGCCGCTGGAGGAGATCGACTCGCCCGCCCCGAACGCCTTCACCTGCGAGTCGGTCGAGAAGGGGCAGAAGTACGTGGTGGTGCTTTCGACCTGCGCCGGGCTGTGGCGGTACGTGCTGGGCGACGTCGTCGAGTTCGACACCATCCCGGACCGGCTGGGGGACGGGGGTGGGGGGGACGGGCCGTGTCGGCTGCGGATCGTCGGGCGGCACACGCACTTCATGAACGCGTTCGGCGAGAACCTGATCGGCGAGCACATCGAGGCGGGGGTGATGGCGGCCTGCCGCGCGACCGGGCTGGAGGTCGGCGAGTTCACCGCGGCCCCGGTCTACTCCGACGGCCAGACCCGGGCCGGGATGGAGCTGGCGATCGAGTTTGTGGGCGAGCCCGACCCGGACCGGCTGTCCGCCTTCCGCGATGCGTTCGACGCGGGCGTGAAGGCGGAGAACGTGGACTACACCACCAAGCGGACGGACTCGCTGGGCATGGCCCCGCCGACGCTTACGGCGCTGCCCATGGGCACGGTGCACCGCTGGATGGAGGCCCGCGGCAAGCTGGGCGGGCAGCACAAGGTGCCGCGGTGCGCCAACCACCGCGAGATCCTCGAGGCGATGGTCGCGGCGGGGCGTCCGGGGCCCTGAGAAGCGGGGCGCGGGCGGCTACACTTGGCTCCCATGCCCGATTTCATCCGAGATTTCATCACGCCGCAGCTCTTCGTCTCGGCCCACGTCCTGCTGATCGTGGTCCACGTGATCCTGCTGACGGTGGCCTACCTGATCTACTTCGAGCGCAAGATCTCCGCCTACATCCAGGACCGGC
>JBICID010000054.1:0-50011 GCA_043101615.1 Phycisphaerales bacterium JB040
AACAACATCCGCGTGAACGTGCCCAGCACGTTCACGGTTGGCATCTCGACCGACGGCGTGCTGATGAACAACGCCGCGGAACGGCTGCTGATGCTCAGCCCGCAGGAGATCCGCGAGCAGGCGCAGGACATCATCCTGGGCCAGCTGCGTCTGGTGATCGCGACCCTGTCGATCGAGGAGATCAACAAGGACCGCGAGAAGTTCATGAACCTGATCAACGAGAACGTCGCGGCGGAGGTCAACAAGATCGGCCTGGAGCTGATCAACGTGAACATCCGCGACATCACCGACGAGTCGGGCTACATCGTCGCCATCGGCCAGCGTGCCGCGGCGGAGGCCATCAACCGGGCCAAGGTCGAGGTCGCCGAGCAGGAGCGCGAGGGCGCGATCGGCGAGGCCACCGCGGTCCGCGAGCGGAACGTTCGGGTGGCCCAGGAGCGCGCCTTGGCCGACCAGGGCCAGAAGGAGGCCGAGCGCCAGAAGCGCGTCGCGGTCGCAGGCTACGAGGCCGAGGCCATCACCGGCGAGGCCGAGAGCAAGCGGAACCAGGAGATCGCGGTCGCGGAGCGCGACGCCGAGACCATCGCGGCCAAGAAGCGCGCCGAGCAGGAGCAGCGCATCAAGGTGGCCGAGGCGGAGGCCAACGCGGTGGACGGCGAGAACACGTCGTCGGCCAAGGTCGCCGAGTCCAACGCCAAGCTCGCAGAGATCCGGGCCGAGGCCAAGCGTCGGTCGGAGGTCGCGGCGGCGATCGCGGCCCAGAAGGTGTACGAGGCCGAGCGCGAGCGCGAGCTCGCCCGCCTGGCCAAGGACCAGCTCGCCCCGCAGGAGATCGAGAAGCAGCGGATCGAGATCGAGGCCGAGGCCCACGCCGAGCGTGAGCGCCGCGAGGCCCGGGGCGAGGCCGACGCCATCCTGGCCAAGTACGAGGCCGAGGCGAAGGGCACGCAGCAGGTGCTCGAGGCCAAGGCCGAGGGCTACCGCCAGCTCGTCGCGGCGTGTGCGTCCAACCCCCAGGTCGCCCCGACCCTGCTCATGATCGAGAAGCTGCCCGAGCTGGTGGCAGAGCAGGTCAAGGCGATCCAGAACCTCAAGATCGACAAGATCACGGTCTGGGACTCGGGCAGCGGCAGAGGCGGCAGTGGGGGGGGCGGCAACGCCACGGCCGATTTCCTGTCCGGCATGATCGGCTCGCTCCCGCAGGTGCACGAGCTGGCCAAGCAGGCCGGCATTCAGTTGCCCAGCGCCCTCGGCACGGTCGAGGAATCGGGCGCGGGCTTCGAGCCCAAGCCGAGCCCGAAGCCGGGCAAGGACGACGCCTGATCGATCGGCGACAGACTGTGTTTTTCAAGCGGCCCTTCGGGGCCGCTTTTTCATGGGACGGTCGCGCAGACGTGGCTCGGGTGCCACGATCTTCGTGCAGTGAAGGTCGTGCTCGTTCACCCCAACGCCCGACGATGGCTGCGCCATCATCGGGGCACCCGTTCCCGGAGAAGGGCGCATGCTCTCCGCGACCTCCGCGACCTCCGCGACCTCCGCGTTCAATCCTCGTCCGGATCCGGCGCCCGACCCGCCGGGCGCTGCTCGCTGCCGGCACGTTCCGCGTCGCCCAGCCGCTCGCGGTACGACTCGGCCAGTGCCTTGAGCTCCTCGACAACCTCCGGGTGCAGGTCCGACACGTTCCGGCGCTCGCCGGGGTCCTCGGCGAGGTTGAACAGGTCGTAGCTCACGCGCCCGGTGCCGGTCGGTCCGGGGAAGCCGTCCTCGCCGGGCGTCATCCCGACGTACGTCCGGTGGCGATGGGGCAGGTGCAGTTTCCAGTCGCCCTTCCGCACCGCCTGCAGCTGACGCCCGTAGTAGTACGCGTACTCGTCGCGCGGCCCCTCGGCCGCCTCGCCGGTGATCAGACCCGCCAGGCTCACCCCGTCGATCGGGCGCTCGGGCAGACTCGCCCCGGTGATCTCAGCGATGGTCGGCACCAGATCGATGGTTGCGCCGACCTGCTCGAGCAACACGCCCTCCGGAATCCTGCCCGGCCACGCCATGATGCACGGCACCCGGGCCCCGCCCTCGACCATGGTCCCCTTGCCCTCGCGGAGCGGGCCGGGGCTGCCCGCGTGCGTGCCGTAGTTCAGCCATGGGCCGTTGTCGCTGGTGTAGATGACGAGGGTGTTGTCGAGCTCGCCGGCGCGTTCCAGGGCCGCGAGCACCTCGCCCACGGACCAGTCGATCTCCTGGATCACCTCGCCGTAACGCCCCTGCTCGGCGCTGCCCGCCCAACGCTCGCTCACACCCAGCGGCACGTGAGGCATGGAGTAGGGCACGTACACGAACATCGGCGAGCCCCCGCCCGATGTCCGCTCGATGAAGTCCACGGCTCGCTCCGTGGCGAGTCGTGTCAGCTCGCCCTGGTCCTCCAGCGTGTCCACGTAGTCCACGACCTCGACGCCGTCGTAGAGCTCCAGTCGCTTGTAGCGGTCGGCCTTCCAGTTGGTCGCCGGCTCGCCGTCGTACCACACCGGCCACATGTCGTTGGAATACAGCAGTCCGTGGTACTCGTCGAAGCCCTGGGCCGTGGGCATCATCGCCGGCAACGCGTGCCCGAGGTGCCACTTGCCGACCGCGATGGTGGCGTAGCCCGCGTCCTGCAGCAGCTCGCCCAGCGTCTGCTCGTCGGGGTGCAGCCCGTCGCGCGAGCCCGGGAAGTACGCCCCGTACACGCCCACGCGGTTGGAGTAGCACCCGGTCAGCACCGAGGCGCGCGACGCGCTGCACACCGCCTGCGACACGTAGAACTGGCTGAACCGCACGCCGCGTGCGGCCAGCGCGTCCAGGTTCGGGGTCTCGAAGCCCCGGGCCCCGTACACGCCGATGTCCGCCCAGCCCTGGTCGTCGGCGAGGAAGAGCACGACGTTCGGCGCATCGCCGGTCGTGCCCGGACCGGCACCGCCCGCGAGCAGCGTCATGGCGAGCAGCGTTGCTGTGGGCATGGTCGTCCCTCCTGCCCGCAGACTACCCGATCCCGGGCGGGCCTTGGGCGGGGGGGGCGCACGCACTACCATCAGGGCTCGCCACCCGATCGCCGGACCGATGCCGAAGCACTCGATCGCCAACTCGCTCTCGCCGCGTGCCCTGCTCAGGGCGGTGGTCTCCTCCTCGGTGCCCAAGCCCGAGTGGTACCTCGTGGTGATGGGGGCGGTGATCGGTCTGTTCACGGCCCTGGGCGCGATCGGGTTCGACCGCACCCTCCGCCGCCTCGAGCACGCCACCGCCCTGGCCCAGGCCGACCTGCCCCTCTGGCTGCTGCCCATGATCCCGATGGCCGGGGCGCTCGTCACCGGGCTGCTGGTCTACTTCGGGGCGCGCGAGGCGGGCGGGCACGGCGTGCCGCAGGTCATGGACGCCATCATCCGTCGGGCCGGGCACATCCCCGCCCGCATCGGCGTCGTGAAGGTGCTCGCCTCCATCTCGACCGTCGGCAGCGGGGGCTCGGCCGGGACCGAGGGGCCGATCATCCAGATCGGCTCCGTCGCGGGCTCCTTCCTGGCCCGTCGCCTTGGCATCCCGCGCGAGCACGTCTCGACCATGGTCGGGTGCGGGGCCGCGGCCGGCATCTCCTCGATCTTCAACGCACCGATCGCGGGCGTGTTCTTCGCGCTCGAGGTGCTGCTGCGCGACTTCTCGCTGCGCACCTTCACGCCGATCGTCATCGCCTCGGTCTTCGCGACGGCGCTCACGCAGGTCGTGCTGGGGGCCAACGAGCCCATCTTCGCCTTCGACCTGCCCGACTACCACTTCACGCTGGCCGAGCTGCCCGCGTACGTGGTGCTGGGCGGGCTGTGCGCCCTGGCCGCGGTCGCCTTCACGCACACCCTGCACGCCTCGGAGGACCTGTACGAGCGTCTGCCGATCCACCCGGTGCTCAAGCCGGTCTCGGGCGCGCTGCTGCTCGGGCTGCTTGGGATCGCCTTCCTCGGGGCCCTGGGCGCCGAGTGGGGGCCCGTGCCGGCCTTCTTCGGCAACGGCTACGCCACCATCGGGGCGCTGCTCGAGCCCTCCGGCTACGAGGGCGGCACGGGCTGGGTCGCCGGGGGAACCGGCGCCGCCGTCGCACTGCTCGTCGTCCTGCTCGGGTGCAAGGTCGCCGCGACGCCCTGCACGCTCGCCTCGCGCGGCTCGGGCGGCGTCTTCGCCCCATCGCTGTTCATCGGCGCCTGCGCCGGCTCCGGCCTGGGCCTCGCCATGGAGTCCGTCGGCCTGCTCCCCGCCGAGTCCTCCCCCGCCTCGTACGCCCTGGTCGGCATGGCCGCGGTCGTCGCCGGCACCACCTTCGCCCCCCTCACCGCCATCCTGCTGCTCTTCGAGCTCACTCGCGAGCCGCTGGTGCTGGCGCCCATCATGCTCGCGGCCATCGTCTCCGTCGGCGTGGCCCGGTCGCTCATGCCCGACTCGATCTACACCTACCGCCTCCGCATGGCCGGCCTGCTCATCGGCACCGGTCGCGACCTGACCGTGCTGCGACGCATCTCCGTCTCCTCGGTCGAGACGGTCGCCCTGCCGCCCGAGCCCATCTACGCCTCCGACCCGCTGGCCAAGCTCGTCACGCTGCACGCCAACCACAACATCCCGGACTTCCCCGTTGTCGCCGCCGACGGGACCTACCTGGGCATGGTCACCGGCGCCGACATCCGCAGCGCCCTGATCGACCGCGAGGCCATCCCGCTGCTGCTCGTCGCCGAGCTGGTCCGGGGCGACCTGCCCACCGTCCACGCCGACGAGACCCTCGACACCGTGCTCGACGCCTTCGCCCGGTACGACGTCGCGAGCCTCTGCCTGGTGGACAGCCGCACCGGCGAGCCGCGCGGCCTGATCACACGCTCTCGCGTCCTCGCCCGCTACCGGCACGCGCTCGAGCACTCATAACAACTGCCCGTCCAACGTGGTGCCACGGGTAGGCCAAAGGCCAACCCGTGCTCTTGCGCTGAGCCTCACAGCCAGCGCACCCGGCCCGACGCCATGTCGTACACCGCCCCGATGGCGAGCACCGAGCCCGCCTCCTCCCCGCTCGACACCGCCGGGCTCAGCCCGCGCAGCATCGCCAGCTGGCGACGCACGTTCGCCTCCACCGCCGCGTCCACCAGCCCGTCCTCCGAGGTCGGATCGTGCGCCCCGGCCCGCGCCTCCACGCACGCCGGCTCGATCGCGCCGATCAACGCACGCAGCTGGGCGCTGACCGACCGCGAGCCTGCGCTCACGTCCAGCGCTGCGCGGACCGCCCCGCACCCCGTGTGCCCCAGCACCACCGCCAGCGGCACCCCCAGCTGCGTCACCGCGAACTCGACCGACGCCGCGGTCTTGCTCGGCCCCGCCACGTTCCCCGCCACCCGGATCACGAACACGTCCCCGATCCCGCAGTCGAACAGCAGCTCCACCGGCACGCGCGAGTCCGAGCACCCCAAGACGCACGCGTACGGGTGCTGACCCTCCGCCGCCGTGATCAGCCGCCTGGCCTCGCTCTGGTGGTCGTGGCGCATCGCCCCAGACACGAACCGCTCGTTCCCGTCTCGGAGCCGGGCGAGCGCCTCCTCCGGGATGCAGGGCGACTGGACCTGGGACGTGCTCATGCCCGCATCCTACTGCGATCGCGCGTCCCGATCACCCGCGCCCTCAACTCAGCCCCTCGAGCCCGCGCTCGACGCCACGTCCTTCGTCGGGTCGTGGTCCAGCACCAGCTCGTCCACCTTCGGCGCGTTCTTCACCGGCTTGCCCTTCTCGTCGGTCAGCGGGGTGCCGTCCAGGCGCTCGATGATCGGGATCGGGTGCTCCCTCAGGTGCGCCTCCAGCTCCTGCTCGAGTTTGGACTTCAGGCCCTCGTCCAGCTCCGCCCACTTGCCGCGTCCGCGGCACTTGGGGAAGTTGCTGCACCCCAGCCACGGCCCGCGCACCCCGTCACGCAGGTTCAGCTTGCCCCCGTCCTTCGGGCACTCCAGGTCCGTCAGCAGCGGCGGCGGCGACGGCGCCACCACGTACCCCTTCTTGTCGATGTTCAGGATCGTCCCGAAATCGCGCGGCTCCCCCTCCTTCTGCCACGTCGCGATGAACGGGCCGAACCGTCCCGTCCGCCGGATCATCGGACGCCCCGTCTCCGGGCAGCGCACGTCCACGAACTCCGCCGCCATCGGGCGACCCTCGCGGTCGCACGGGCAGGCGTAGTCGCAGTCCGGGTAGGTCGAGCACGACAGGAACCGCCCGTTCTTGCCGAAGCGGTACACCAGGCTCGACCCGCACTTCTCGCACCGGTACTCCGCGGGCGCAGGGCGGACCTCCGCCTTGGCGTGCGTCATCCCCTCCTCGGCCCGCGCCAGCGCCTCGCTGAACCGCCCGTAGAACACCTCGAGCATGTCGATCCAGTCGAGGTGCTCCTCCTCGATCTTGTCGAGCTGGCCCTCCATCTCGCGCGTATACCCCACGTCCATCAGGCGCGGGAAGCCCTCGATCAGCTTGTCGGTCACCACCTCGCCCAGGTCCGTCGCGTAGAACGCACGCCCGAGCTGCTCCACGTACTTGCGGTCCTGAATCGTCTGGATGATCGAGGCGTACGTGGAGGGCCGCCCGATCCCCTCGCTCTCGAGTACCTTGATCAGGCTCGCCTCGCTGTACCGGCTCGGCGGGCTGGTGAACTTCTGCGTCGGGTCGATCGCGAACGGCCACGCGTCCTGACCCTCGCTGATCCTGGGCAGGTTCAGCTCGTCGCCCGAGCCGGGCACGCCCATCACGCGGTAGAACCCGTCGAAGGCCAGCGTGCGCCCGCTCGCGCGGAACAGGGCCGCGTCGCGCACGCCGCCGCGCAGGTGGACGGTGGTCGCGTCCCACTCGGCGGGCACCATCTGGCACGCGACGAAGCGGCGCCAGATCAGGTCGTACAGGCGGAACTGGTCCGGGCTCAGCGAGCTCTTGACCTTGTCGGGCGTGCGCGTCACGTCGGTCGGGCGGATCGCCTCGTGCGCCTCCTGCGCCGCCTTGTTCGAGCTCTTGTAGAAGTTGGGCTTCTCGGGCAGGTAGTTGTCGCCGTAGGTCCGCCCCACGTGGTCCCGCGCCGCGTGGATGGCCTCGGGGGCGACGTACGTCGCGTCGGTACGCATATAGGTGATCAGGCCCACGGGCCCCTCGCCCGGGATGTTCACGCCCTCGTACAGCCCCTGGGCCGCCCGCATCGTCCGCTGGGCCCCGAACCCCAGCCGGCTGCTCGCCGCCTGCTGCAGCGTGCTCGTGATGAACGGCGGCGACGGGCGGCTCTTGGTCCTTTTGGTCTCGATCGACTCGACCCGGTACGTCGTCCCCTCCGCGACCGTGCCCGTCACCGTCCGCTTCCAGCGGCTCGGGCCCTTGCCCTTGGCGTCCTCGCTCGTCTCCACGTCCAGGTCGGTCAGGCCGCAGGCCTCCACCGCGCTGGCGACTTTGTTCGTCAGGTCGTGCGCACGCCTGTCCGCGAACGGATCCACGAAGTCGTCCGGACGCTCGCGGTCCACCGGAGGCAGCAGCGGCCCGGTCTCCAGGCTCACGTCGAACTTCGAGCCGTCCAGTTCGACCAGCTCGGCCCGGATCGCGTCGTGCCTGCCCAGCCAGGCGTTCTGGCTCTTGATCGTCGGCCCGTTGCCCTTCTCGTCCCGCTCCGCCAGCAGCGCCCGCCAGCCCTCGCCCAGCTCGCCAACCTGCGACTGGTTCAGCGTGAACAGCCCGCTCACCTGCCAGTACTCGTCGGGCACGAACGCACGGATCTCCTTCTCCCGCTCCACGATCAGGCGGACCGCGACCGACTGCACCCGCCCGGCGCTCAGCCCCCGCGCCACCTTCTTCCACAGCAGCGGCGACACCTGGTACCCCACGATCCGGTCCAGGATGCGCCGCGCCTGCTGGGCGTTCACACGGTCCTCGTCGATCGGGTGCGGGTTCGCGAACGCCTTGCTGATCTCGGTCTTGGTGATCGCCGGGAAGATCACCCGCTTGGCCTGCTCGCTGGGGATGCCCAGTTCCTGCGCGAGGTGCCACGCGATGGCCTCGCCCTCGCGATCGAGGTCGGTCGCAAACCAGACGGTGCCGCCGGTGCTGGTCACGTCCTTGGCCGCGCGTTTCAGGTCGCGCATGACCGATTCCTTGCCCTTCAGGATCTCGTAGCTGGGCTGGAACCGCTTCTCGATGTCCACGCCTGGCACCGGGGCCTTCACGCCCTTGGGGTTCTTGCTGGGCAGGTCGCGCACGTGACCGATCGAGGCCAGCACCACGTACTCGCTCCCCAGGTACCTGTTGATGGTCTTGGCCTTGGAGGGCGACTCGACGATGACCAGGTCCTTGCCCTTGGCGGCGCCCGCCTTGTAGGTCTGCTTCCCACGCCCCCCGCCCCCCCCGCCCCCACCACCGGACGACGACCCCCCGCCCTTCTTGGACGTCTTCTTGCTGTTGCCCTTCTTCTTGGTCGTCTTCTTGGCCATGCGCCGTGTGGATCCTGCGTGGTGTCGTCCCCCGTCATCGAACATCGGGCCTCGGTTGGCCCACAGGATGTTCCGGGGTCCCCCGCCCACCCAGAACGGAGCACACCCAACGCCGCCTGCTTCGGGTTGTCAAGGCGTCCGGTTCGACCGATTGTTCAGATCTGTTCGAGACACGCGTGTCGTCAGATCGGCGGACGGGCCGGGGTACGAGGCGTGCTTGAAGGCCGGGAAAATCGTCCCAACTCACTTATCTACAAGCACTTGCGCGATATGGCAAGGACTCTGCGCGTCCCCCCGGAACCACACCCCGCCCGGCACCGCCCGAAACCGCTTCAGCCAGGTCCGCTGATTTTTGCCCAGCCTCCGAGTTTCGACCTTGATCCGCTCCGCCGCGTCGATCAGAGAGGCCTTGCCCTCAAAGTGGGGGAGGAGCTGCTTGTAGCCGATCGCCTCGCGCGCCTGCGGCCCGAGCCGCCCCGCCTCCCACAGCCCGCGGACCTCCTCCACCAGCCCCGCCTCGAGCATCCCCTTCACCCGGGCATTGATCCGCCGGTTGATCGCCTCCACGGGCCAGTCCAGCCCGATCACCCGCACCCCGGGCCGCAGCGACTTGGCGTTCTCCCACTGCGTCTGCAGCGTGCTGATGGGCGTGCCGGTCTGCAGGTACACCGCCAGCGCACGGCTGGTCCGTCGCTCATCAGCCGCGTGGATCCGAGCAAACGCCTCCGGGTCAGCCCGCTCCAGCTCCTCGCGCCGCTGGGGCTGGGTCATGCCCCGCACCCGCTCCAGCACGTCGGCGCCGGGCTCGGGCGCGTTGAACAGGCCCTCCAGGTACGCCTTCACGTACAGGTTGGTCCCGCCCACCACGATGGGTGTCACGCCGCGTCCCAGCAATTCCGCGGTCAGGGCGTCGGCGCGGGTCAGCCAGTCGTGGACGGTGAATGCCTCGGTCGGCTCGACGAGGTCGATGAGGTGGTGGGGGACGCCGCGTTGCTCGTCGGGCGTGGGCTTGGCGGTGCCGATGTCCATGCCCCGGTAGATCTGGAAGGCGTCGGCCGTGAGGATCTCGGCGGGTCGGCCCTGGTCCTGCAGGGCGAGGGCGAGCTCGACGCCGAGGGCGGTCTTGCCGCCGGCGGTGGGGCCGACGATGACGGGGATGTCCGGCGGATCCTGGGCCACGCCCGATGATACGGGTCGCTCAGTCCTCCACGGTCAGCACATACCCGTCCGGGGCCGGCGCATCGTCGCTCGACTTGTACACCTCGTCCAGGTAGATCACCGCGTCCATCTGATCGGGCCAGACCGCCTCCTGCCACGCATATCCAAGCGGTCGCATGGTCTGTGTCTCGCGCAGCGGGTGGGCGGCCTCCAGGGCGTTGAAATCCAGGAACAGGAACGGTGTGCCGAGGGCTTGCGACCGCGTCTGCAGCGCCTGCTCGATCGACCCGGCCTTCGGCTCGCCGATGTCCATCGCCTGCTCCGGCGTGCGGAACACGCTCGCGACCGAGCCGTGCCCGGCCGTGAAGCCGATCGTGTACAGCTCGTCGCCCAGCTCCGCGAAGGCCGTTTCACCCGCCGAATCCATGGAGTCGTAGAAACCCGGGTTGTCCGGGTAGTGGATCTCCTTCTGCTTGTGCACCATGTGGCGCGTCGCGGCCCACACGATGACCTTCCGACCCGCGTAGTACTCGTTCGCCAGCCACACCAGGTTGGCGCCCATCCGCTGGTCCCGCTCGTTGAGCAGGTCGGTCATCTGGTCCATCGGGGTCCCGGCCATCTGCTTGGCCGCCAATTGGAGGTACCACGACGTGTCGTCCGCCACGCGCCGGCACAGCTCGAGCTCCAGGCGCGCCCGCTCGTCCGTTGCGCTGTCGCGGTCCGCGACCAGACGCTCCGCGAGCGCCGCCATCCCGTCCACCAGCCCCGCGAACGCCTCCGGCGTCGGGCGGGCGCCGCGGAACGTGCCCAGCGTGCGCACGGGCTCCAGCAGTTCGTCGCCGGGCAGGTCCAGCCCGGCCAGGGCGTAGGCCCGCTCTATGCGGTCGAGTATTTGCAGGTCCGCCTGCTGGCTGGTCGCCTGCGCGTCGAAGCCGCACACCTCCAGCGGGCGGTCGGTGCCGGCCGTCGCCCGCACGTACGCCAGCGTCGGCTCCACCTGCACCGAGCGGGTCCAGATCGGGAAGATGCCGACGCTCGCGGCCTCCACCAGCCCGAGCCCGTCGTCGGCCAGCGCCTCTCCCGCGGCCATCGCGTTGAGCAGGCCGGACTCGAAGCTCAGCACGTCGAAGCCCAGTTCCCGGTGCAGGTACTTGATCAGGCGTCCCTTGGCCAGGAACACGGGCCCCTCGCCGTGGCTCTGCTCGCCCAGCACCACCACGCGAGCGTCCCCGACGGCCTCGCCGATGGGGGCCAGGTCGGAAAAGTCCTCGTCCGCGGGGTCGATCGAACGGATCGGGGCCGCGTGTTCCACCGCCGCGGCGTCCAGCCAGGTGCCGGGGCGTCCGCTGGTGGGCTGCCCGAGGCACGCGCCCGTCGCCCAGACCCCCATCGCCACGCCCAGATTCCGGTGGATGCCCATGGTCGCTCCCTCTCGCTTCGCATCGGGATGGTTGCGCGAGTTGCCCGGCAACCCCGCCCGGCCCGCACCGGCCCTACGCCCGGGGCTCCCCGCCGTTACGCGCGCATGATATTTCCCGGCGCAGACGAGACTTTTCCGGGCGCCCCCTAGAATCGTGGCCATGCCCGTGCCGCGCATCGCCATCGTGGGCCGACCCAACGTCGGCAAGAGCTCCCTGCTCAACCTCATCGCCAAGGAGCGGATCGCCATCGTCGATCCCACGCCCGGCGTCACGCGCGACCGCCTCTCCGTGCTGGCCGACTTCGATTCGCCCGACGGGCGCGGCCCGGTCAAGCGGGCCGAGGTGGTCGACACCGGGGGCTACGGCGTGTACGTCGCCGAGGGCGAGCGGTACGACGACGTCGGGGCCGACCTGGCGACCCTCTCGGGCGACATCGAGCGCCAGATCGCCGAGGCGGTGTCCTCGGCCGACCTCATCCTGTTCTGCATCGACTGCCAGGCCGGCATCACCCCGCAGGACCAGGCCATCGCCCAGATGCTCCGCGAGCAGAAGCTGGGCTCGCGCGAGCGCGAGGGCCTGGCCCCCGGCCAGACCGTCCCGGTGCGTGTCGTCGCCACCAAGTGCGACGGCCCCTCCTGGGAGCCGCACGCCTACGAGCTGTCCGCGCTCGGCTTCGACGAGCCGCTGATGGTCAGCCCCAAGACCAAGTTCTTCCGGCGCGACTTCCTCGACACCCTCTGGGAGCTGCTCCCAGAGAACACCCCCGAGGACGACGAGCCCGACGTCGACCTCAAGCTCGCCATCATCGGCAAGCGCAACGCCGGCAAGAGCACGCTGGTGAACGCGCTCGCGGGCGAGCCTCGCGTGATCGTCTCCGAGATCGCCGGCACCACGCGCGACGCGATCGACGTGAAGTTCGAGATCGACGGCAAGAGCGTCCTCGCGATCGACACCGCGGGCCTGCGCCGCAAGAAGAGCTTCCAGAACCAGATCGAGTGGTACGCCCTCGACCGGGCCGAGCGTGCGATCGCCCGCTGCGACGCCGTGCTGCTGCTCATCGACGCCTCCGAGCGCATCAGCCAGGTGGACGAGCACCTGGCCCAGATGGTCAAGGCCTCGTTCAAGCCCGTCGTCATCGTCGTCAACAAGTGGGACCTGGCCGAGGGTCAGGCCGACGACCGCGGGCGCCCGGTCACGCCAGAACGCTACGAGGAGTACATCCGGACGGAGCTGAAGGGCCTGCCCTTCGCGCCCATCGCGCTGATGAGCGCCAAGCGGGGGCTGAACGTCACCGAGGTGATCGGCGTCGCGTCGGAGCTGTACGAGCAGGCGTCGACACGGGTCTCCACCGGCCAGCTCAACCGCGTGATCCGAGGCATCCTCGAGACGCGCGGCCCGACCAACAAGCTCGGCGCCGAGGCCAAGGTCTACTTCGCCAGCCAGGTCACCACCAACCCGCCCACCATCGTGCTGGTCGTCAACGACCCGCAGCTCTTCACCCTCAACTACGAGCGCTTCCTCATGAACCGCTTCCGCGAGGAGCTCCCCTACGACGAGGTGCCGATCCGCCTGATCCTGCGGTCACGCTCACGCGTCGAGAAGCGCGCCCAGGACGCGGCCAAGCAGGGCAAGAAGTCCATGCTGCACGAGGTCGACGCCGAGACCGGCGGCTTCGAGGAGTCGCTCACCGCCGACCAGATCGACCGCGACGCCTTCCTCGCCGACCTCCCCGACGACGCCGCGGCGTACTTCGACGATTGAGCGTCGGCCCACGCACATTCGACTCGTGAAGTACTAGCCCCGAGCGCAAGCGAGGGGGTTCTCGTCTTTCCCGCGATCACTGTCCATCACGCACGTACCGAACCGACCCATCCACCGATTCGGTCGAATTCAAGTACCTCGTGCTCCCATGGCGAGTCCACACCTTCGCACTTGCCCCGATCAGGCCACGCTCACGAAGCACCCGTGTCGCACGACCCTTGCACTCGGTCATCACCCGTTCGGGCGGGATGCTCGCGGACACCACGAGGTGCACATGGTTCGTGCGCACATTCAAGGCGTGTACGTTCCAAGAGCGGAACGCACAATGCTCTTCGAGCGCAGTCTGCACCGCGCTCCGTTGCCCATTGCGAAATCGGATCGGGGGATGCTTGAGCTTGGAACGATCGCTCAGTGAGAGCCCGCGTTGCGGTTCGGTGAAAGGTGTCGTGTGGCTCCCTCGCTTGACAACCGAGCCACGGTCATCGCCTGAAAGCCATGTTCCGTACGTCGTCCATGTGAGGAGGTACGCGAGGGGGCGGGGCATGTGTAGAGTCTAAGGAGAACCCCCTCGCTTGCGCTCGGGGCTAGTAGGTCAAAGGCTTCGCCCTCACGCCGCCAGGCCGTAGTCGTCGCCCTCGTCGAACTCGTCCAGGTCCGTCAGCGGGTTCCAGTCCGTGTCGTACCCCTCGAACTCAGAGTCCTCCAGCAGCTCCGGCTGGTGCCGGTGGTGCACGCGGATCACGCGTCCGAGCTGGGCGCTGAAGAGCCTGGCAGAGAGCTCGAAGATGCGACGCTGCTCGGGCGTGAACGGGCGCGACGTCTGACGGAACACCGTCAGCACCGCGAGGCACTCGCCGTCCTCGACGCAGCTCACCACCAGCACCTCGGACTCGCCCATCCACGCCGCCGAGTCGCCCAGGATCGCGTGCAGGTCGCGCTCGCCCCGCAGCACCAGCGGCTCGCCCTGGTCCTCGAACCGGGGCGCGAACGTGTTGGCCATCTCGTCGAGCAGCACCTCCACGCTCTCCCGAGGGCAGTTGTAGTTGATGTACGCCCCCAGCGAGAAGTCCCCGTCGCTCGACGGCAGGAACACCGCGGCGTTCGTCGTCCCGATCCGGCTCAGCAGGAACTCCAGCATCGTCCGCAGCAGGCTCTCGACCTCCAGCTCCTGGCGCAGCAGGCTGTTCAGCTCGCTCGTCAGGCTCACGTCCCCGATCTGGTCCGCCAGCGTCTGGTACGCGCCCAGCAGGTCCTGGCACAGGTCGCCCACCTGACCCGTCACGTGGCTCCGCGCGTGGTCCAGCGTCCCGCACAGCTTCTGCAGACGCTCCATCCGCACCGCCCGCCGGCGCAGGCTCTCGGCCCGGGCCGCCGCCACCGCGATCCGCCGGCGCAGCTCCACCGGCGACGCGTCCCACCCGATCAGGTCAGCCGCGCCCGTCCGCATCGCCAGCACCGCGTCGTCCAGAGAGGGCTCGTCGCTCGCGATCAGAGGCACCGCCTCGGGGCTGGTCTCCAGCACCCGCGCCGCCAGCGCCACGCCGTCGTGCTCGCCCACGCGCCGGTCGATCACCAGCAGGTTCGCCCCGGTCGCGGCCAGCGTCGCCAGCGCCTGCTCGGGCGTCCGCGCCACGTGCATCGAGACGCACCGGCCCGCGACGGCACGCTCCACCAGCTCCAGCCGGCGCGGGTCCATCGAGACCGCCAGCACCCGCGCCGGGATCTCAGCCGCGATGAACTCGTGGCGCTCGTCCGCGCGGTCCGCGGGCTGCGGCGCGGGGCTCGGGGACGGTGAGGGCGGCGGGGGGGGTGGCGTGTTCACGGCATCTCTCCGGGAGAGGCGGCCAACACACGCCATCGGTTCGGGGGGGAGGGGGGGTCGGGTTTGCTCGGGCTAGGCGGCTTTCGCCTCCTCGACCGTCTCTGGAAGGGGCAGGGTCACGGTGACGACCGCTCCGCGGTCGGGGGCGTTGGCCAGGCGGACCGTGCCGCCCACCAGCCCCAGCAGGCTCCGGGCCCGGGCGAGCCCGAGGCCGGGTTGCCGACCCGCCGGCTTCTCGCTGAAGAACGGGTCGAACGCGTGCTTGAGCGCCCGCTCGCTCAGCCCGGGGCCGAGGTCGATGACGCGAACCACCAATCGGCTCTCCACCGGGTCGGGTTGAACCGTGATGCGAACCATCCGCTTATTTCCGGACTCGATCGCGTTCGTCACGATTTCGCTCAAGGCACGCGACAGCAGCTCCATGTCCGTGTCCAGACGCGGCAGCGCCTCCCCGCCCTCGATCCGCACAGTCGTCTCCTCGCCCAGGGGCCCGCACCGCTCACGCGCCAGGTCCACCGACCGGCGCAGCACCAGCATCGGGTCGCACGACTCGATGTCCGGCCTCGGCGGGTCCGCCAGCAGGTGCATCGACGTGATCAGCTCGCTCAGGCTGTCCGCGGCCTCGGCGATCGCCGCCGCCGCCGCCCGGTCGCGCGGGTGGTCCAGACGGTCGGCCAGGATCTGGCTCCGCCCGCGGATCACCGTCAGCGGGTTGTTCATCTCGTGGGCCGCCCCCGCCGACATCTCGCCCAGACGCACCAGCGACTCCCGCTCCGCCAGCGCGTGCTGCGCCTCGGCCAGGTCGCGGTTGGATTCGGCCAGCTTCTCGCCCAGGTGACGGATCTGCTCGTGGTGCGCCGCCGCGGTCAAGGCGCTCGACCACGCCGCCACCAGCCCGCGCAGCTCGGGCATCTCCAGCCCGGACTTGCCCGGGTCCCGGTCGTGCAGCAGCAGCGCCGTCGGGCCCGGGTTCAGACGCTCCATGAACCCGTCCGGCTCCCCACGGGGCGACACCAGCGGCAGGAAACGCACACCGTGCAGGTCCACCGTGTTCCCCAGCGCCTCGGCCAGCCACGGCAGCGTCCCCATCGCGCTCAGCGTCAGGCGCGACGAGTCCACCAGCGACTCGAGCAGCTCCTGCGTCTCCTCGATCGACGTCGGCGGCTCCAGCGTCTGCGTCATCACCGGCAGCCCCTCGGGCGTGAACTGGTGCACACGCCAGCGCTCGTCGTTGTTGTCGGCGTACACCGCCGCGTAGAACCCCTCACCCAGCAGCCCCGACGCCGACCGCACGATCGCCCCCAGCGTCTCGATCACGCTCCGCGACGCGTCCCACCCCGCGTGGAACGACGAGATCGCCCCCAGCGCACGACCCCGCTGGTCCGACAGACGAGCCCGACGCTCCAGCTGCGCGTTCAGACGGCTCAGACGCTTGTTCGCGTGCGTGATCGACTCCAGCAGAAGCTGCGGCGTCGACAGGTCGTCCAGCCCCAGCAGCTTGCAACGCTCGGTCACCTCGGACGCCAGCCGGGGCAGCAGCCCCGGCAACGCACGGTGGTTCAGCTTCAGCCGGTGGCACAGCTCCTCGGACGCGATCGGCGTCCCGAAATCCCCGCTCCAGCCCAGGTGCTGCTCGCGGCACCAGCTCTTGGCCAGCGTCACCAGCGCCACCAGCCCCCGGTGCCCCATGTCCGGCAGCGTGTCCACCGGCTGCGAGTGCAGCCAGATCACGTCCTGCAGCACCGCGGGCAGGCCCCAGCGCTCCGCCAGGCGCTTGCCCGCGGTGTGGTGGTCCACCCCGATCACCTGGCGCTCGATCGCCGCCGAGTCCGACTGCTTGGTCTCCGCGAGCTGCAGCACCCGGGCGTACGCCTTGGGCAGGGCCAGCTCCAGCACCAGCTTGCCCAGGTCGTGCAGCAGCCCCGCCACGAACGAGCCGTCCGGGCGCACGCCCAGGTGCTTGTGCTCCCGGGCCAGGATCTCGGTCGCGCACGCCACCGCCACCGCGTGCTTCCACAGGCCCACGCGGTCGAACAGCCCGCCCTCGCGCGCCCCCGGGCCCTCCTCCTCGTCCGAGCGGTCCTGCTGGTGACGCATCAGGTCGTACACCGACACCGACAGCACCGCCGACTGCACCGTCTCGAGCCCCAGCATCACCACCGCGCGGCGCACCGTCGAGATCCGGTCGCCCAGCCCCGGGTGCGCCCGCCGGCACAGCCCCAGGATCGTCGCCGACAGCGCCGGGTCGGACTCCAGCAGCGTGATGATCTCGTCCAGGTCCGCGTCGTCCGCCGAGCCGATCGACAGCAGACGCGTCGCCACCGGGCTCAGCGTCGGCAGCTGGTCCACGCGCCTGAGGATCAGGTCGATCTGGCGGGCCCGGTCTGGAGGCGTCGGAGACATGGCTCCCCTCACCCCGTCGGGGCGTCCCGCCCGAGCAGACGCTCGATCTCGCCGAGCAGACGCTCGATGTCGAACGGCTTCTTGATGAACGAGTCGGCCCCGGCCTCCATCAGCCCGTCCACCTCGTCCTGGTTCACAACGCCCGACACGCACAGCACCCGCATCTCCTCGGAGCGCGGGTTCTCCCGGATCCGCTTGCACACCACGTTCCCGTTGATGTCCGGCAGCATGTAGTCCAGCACGATCAGGTGCGGCTTGAAGCTCTCGGTCAGCAGCCCCGCGTCGTACCCGGTCGAGGCCGTCTTCACCTCGTAGTCGCCGTCGCCCGACAGCAGGTCCTCCATCAGCTCCAGGATCTTCGGGTCGTCGTCGACCACCAGCACACGCCTCGGGCCGCTCTCCAGCAGCGTCGTCGGGATGTCGTTGGTCCGCATGAAACGCAGCAGCTCGTCACGCGGGATGCGACGGAACTTCGAGCCCGGCACACGGAACCCGTTCAGACGCCCGGAGTCGAAGCAACGGATGATCGTCTGCTGGCTCACCTTGCAGACCTGGGCCGCCTCGCCGGTCGTGAAGATCTTCTTGCTGGCCCACTCGGGGTCGGGCGTGCTCGTGGACATGGGCGCTCCGTGGCTCGTGGAACGGGGCGACCCGACCGGCACAAGCCGCACGGGCACCGCAGACCGACATCGACGAACAGTTCGCCCAACTTCACACCGATTCAGGGTCCGGGGAACCGACCACAACCCCCCGCTCCCCCAGCCGGAACCGGCTCCCGCCGCCCCGCGCCTCCCCGAAAACGCCACGCCACGCGATGGCCCGCACCGCTCGCCCGGGGCGGTTATCCGGACCCGTGCCGCGCCCGCCACTGCGTCACCGCGTCCGGCTCGCGCGCGTACCGCACCCGCAGGGCCAGCGGGTCGATCGGCTCCGCCTCCGACGCCAGCGCGCACGCCGCCCACGCCTCGAATCGCACCGGCACCACCGGCACCCCCAGCTCGCCCAGGCGCTCACGCACGCCCCGGGGCAGGTGCCGGTCCCCCAGCACGCACGCGAGCCCCAAACCCTCGAACGCGCCCGCCCGCACCACGCCGACCGTCTCGAACGCGCGATCGTCACGCTGCACGCTGACGTGGCAGGTCTCGCCCTTGCTGGCCAGCACCACGGCGCGCGGCGTGGGGGCCACGGAGAGCGCCACCGACCGGGCCGCGACACGGTCGCTGGGCAGCGCCACGATCTCGCTCCCGGTCGCCTCCGCGATCATCGCCGCCGCCGCGACCGCGACCCGCAGGCCCGTGTACCCGCCCGGCCCGACCGAGACCGCGACCCGTGCGAGCCGCTCCGGCCCGATCCCGGCGCGGGCGCTCACCCGCCCGATCGCGGGGTGCAGGTCGTCACGCCCGCCCCGCGCCGCGTCCAGACGCTCGCTCTCGATCAGCGTGCCGTCCGATCTCGCCAGGGCCACGAACGCGCCGCCCTCGTGCGCGCTCGGGTTCGAGGTCTCGATCACCAGCATCGCGTCGCGTGCGCACATCGGGGGTCACCACTCCGGCCTGCGACGGCGCTCCTTGCGCTCGCCCCGCTCCTTCTTCTCTTTCAGACGGCGTTCGACCGCCCCGCGGCTGGGCCTGGTCTTCTTGCGGGGCTTGGGGCGGACCAGCGCCCTGCGCACCAGCTCACCCAGGCGCTCCACGCACGCCTCGCGGTTGCGCCGCTGCGAGCGCGTCTCGTCGGTCTCGATCAGCAGCTCGCCCTCGTCGGTCAGGTTGGCCGAGGCGAGCTTGGCCAGCCTGCGCCGCGCCGCGGGCCCGATCGGGACGTCTTCGAGCATCACGCGCAGGCGCACCTTGGTCGAGCGCTTGTTGACGTTCTGGCCCCCCGGCCCGGAGGCCCGCATCGCCTCGAAGGTCACAACGTGCTCGGGCAGCACCACGCGCGGCGCGAGGCGGAAGCCCGCGCCCCGGGGCGCCTGATCGCGGTCGTCCTGTCCTCCGTCTGCGGGCATGAGCGGGCCTGTCGCCTGGGGTGAGTCGTGGTGAGCCCGAGCGTCAATAGGCGCGGGGCGGCCCCGTGTAAAGTCCCCAAGTGCGGTTGTGGATGACCTTTGGAGAATTGGCGGACGTTCGCAAGACGCATTGACCGGGGCGGAAATCCGTGCGATACTGCTCGTCGCGAGGCGTCGTGCGTTTCGGCGAGGAGAGATCGACGGGCCCCCCATTCGGGGTCGTCCGGGTCACGAATCCCGTCCGCCCGGCTCCCGTCGTCCGCCAGCACAACCCCCCGGGAGGATCGCGCAACCGAGCAGGGACAACCACCTTGCCCGGCACCATGATCCCTCCGCTAAAATTCAAAAGGTTGCCATGTCCAAGACAATCACGAAGAAGAGCCTGGTCGAAACCATCGCCGACGCCACCGGCCAACGCCGCAGCGACGTGAAGAAGACCCTCCAGGAGCTTCTCAACCAGATTGTGGACGAGCTGGGGGAGGGCAACCGCATCGAGTTCCGCGACTTCGGCGTGTTCGAGGTCAAGGAGCGGGCCGCCCGCACCGCCCAGAACCCCCGGACCCTCGAGCGTGTCGCGGTCCCCGCCAAGCGCACCGTGAAGTTCAAGCCCGGTCGCAAGATGAAGGACGTCTTGGACCGAGAGCCCGAGCCCAGGCAGGCCGCCAAGGCCAAGCCCGCCGACGTCATCGCCACCATCGAGCCCGCCAAGCGGTCCGCCCGACTCAACCACGACGGCTCGCACGCCCCCGCGGCGTCACGTAAGGCCGACGGGCGTGACGACAGCCGCGAGGCCCCCGAGGTCCACGTCAACTCACACTCCTTCGCGCACGCGGGTTCCAAAGGCGACTGACACGCACGCCCCGAGCCGGTCGGGCCCGATCGGACGCCTCCCGGCTCACGCGAACACACGAATCTGTGGATCGTCGCCGGACAGCGACACTCAGGCCGGCGCCGCCACCAGCTCCAGCATCCGGTTCAGCGACAGCAGCGCGTCGTCGCGCGTCTTGGCGTCCACGCGGATCTCGTTGCCCGTGGGCTTGCCGGGCTGCTCCGCCAGCCGGTCCAGCACGTGCAGCAGGTGCGGCTGATCGATCCGCGCCATCGTGGTGCACAGGCACTGGCAGTCGCTCAGGATCCGGACCTCCACGCCCCGTTGGGCCGCCTCGGCGCTCAGGCGGTGCACCAGGTTGTGCTCGGTTCCGACCGCCCAGCGGGAGCCCTCCGGGGCATCCCGGATGGTCCGCAGGATGTACTCGGTCGAGCCGGCGAGGTCGGACTTGTCCACGACCTCCTTGCTGCACTCGGGGTGCACCAGGATCCGCATCGGCTGCTCGCCGGGGCCGAGGGCCTCGTTGGCACGCCGGATCTCGTCGCAGTGCTCCGGCTGGAACAGCTTGTGGACCGAGCAGTGCCCCGCCCACAGGATCACGCGCGAGTCGAGCAGGTCTCCCGGCTCGATACCGCCCAGCAGGTCCCCGCGCCGTGTGCGGACCGGGTCGTACAGCACCGCCTGCGAGCCCACGTCCACGCCGTACGACGCAGCGGTGTTCCGCCCGAGGTGCTGGTCGGGCAGGAAGAGCACCTTGATGTCCTCACCCGGCGCGGCCGGGGTCTCGCCGCCCCGGGCGGCCCAGTCGTAGACGATGTCGGCGTTGGAGCTGGTGCAGCAGGCCCCGCCGCGCGCCCCTACGAAGGCCTTGATCGCGGCCGAGGAGTTCACGTAGGTGATGGGCACGATCCGCCCCGTCCAGCCCAGCTTGCCCAGGGTCTCGTGGATCGAGTCCCAGGCGTCCTCGGTGTCGTCGTGGTGGGCCATGTCCGCCATCGAGCACCCGGCCGAGAGGTCGGGCAGGATCACGCTCACCGATTCGGGGGAGAGCATGTCCGCGGTCTCGGCCATGAAGTGCACGCCGCAGAAGATGATCTGCTCCACCGGCGGGCGCCCCTCCCGGGCCCGCTCATCGACCAGCCCCGCGGCCTGCTGGCTCAATTTCAGGCTGTCGCCGATCAGGTCCGCGTGCCGGATCACCTCGTCGGTCTGGTAGTGGTGCCCCAGGATGACCACCCGGTCGCCCAGCTCCTGCCGGCGCGCGGTGATCGCGTCGTTCAGGGCCTGCGGCGTCATTTTCTGGTATCGCTCGGGGAGCGAGGGTTGCCAGAGCATCGGGCCTCCTGGGTCACGAGATTCCCCGCAGGGATCCTAGGGAGCCCGGGGCCTGCGCACGGAACACCCCCGTCGCGTCCGTGCGCCGGGGGTGTCCGGGTTCGTGTCTGCGTGTCGGATCGGGCTCAGGCCGCGATCGGGGCCTCGTCGGCGATGGTGTCGGGCTGCGCCACGGCGTAGCGGATGCCGACGCGTGCGCCGGCGCCCGAGAGGCTGACCCAGGCGACGGTGGCGCGGATCGCGCTGTCCGAGCGGACCGGGGAGGCCATCGAGGCGACGGGGAGCAGTTCGATCGCGGCCCCGGGCATCAGGGTGTGGTCGGCCGAGCCGGCGACGATGCCGACGCCGCCCTCGGAGCGGTCCACCACCGTCGCGGTGATCGAGTGCAGCGATCCGGGGCGCCGGACCTTGATCGGGGCGTTGTCGGCGCGCCGGGGCGCGGCGCGACGGTTGTCGAGCACGCTTGTGATGGGGTCGTTTCGCATGGCGGTCCTCGTGTCTGGCGTGGTGTGCGCCGGCCCGCCCCCCGAGGGGCCGTCTGTGCCGGTCGTGCCGATCATCGGGCGAGACGGGTCGCGACTTTGGCGGGCCTGGCCGAATGCGTCCCGGTTCGTGTCGCCCGCCCCGGATCGCCGATGGGAGGGCGGATGTCCCGCGCGGGGCAGGCGTACTCTGGGCTCCGGCACCACCGGAACAGGCGATTGGCAGGCGCACGCGTGTCCGACCCCCGCTCCAAACCCCGCTGCTCGATCGTGATCCCCACGCGCGATCGGCTCGACGCGTTGGAACGCTGCCTGCGCTCGCTGGCGGGGATCGATCCGGGCCTCGCGGAGGTGCTGGTGGGCGTGGACGGCCCGGACGCGGGCGAGGCGGGCGTCGTGTCGCGTCTCGGCTCGCGTGCTCGCGTGCTGACGGGTCAGCCGGGTGGGCCCGGGGCCGCACGCAACCGGGCGATCCTGGAGGCCCGGGGCGAGGTCCTGCTGCTGCTCAACGACGACGTGGAGGCGAGCCCGGGCCTGGTCGAGGCCCACCTGCGCGCCCACGACGAGCGTGGGCGGGGCTCGCCCGCGATGGTGCTCGGCAGCGCCCCCTGGGCGGTGCACGAGCCGGACCGCGTGTTCGACCGCCTGATCCGCGAGACCTCGATGGTGTTCTTCTACGACACCATGGACGACGCGGACCCGGGGCGGGACTGGGGCTTCCGGCACGCGTGGACGCTGAACCTGTCGGTGCCGAAGGCGGTCGCGCGCGAGTCGGCCGGGCCCCGCGGGCGCGGGGTGTTCGACGAGTCGCTGCCCGACGCCGCGTTCGAGGACCTGGAGTGGGCGTGGCGGGTGCGGGAGCGCACCGGTGCGCCGGTGCTGTACCGACCCGATGCGTCGGTCACGCACCACCACCGGTACGAGCCGCGGGCGTACTTCGAGCGTGAGCGGCGGCTGGGCCGGGACGCGTGGGCGCTGGCGGGGGCCAACCCGGCGTGCGCCCGCGAGGTCTTCGGGCGCGACGTACGCACGCGTGAGGAGGTCGAGTACTCGGAGGCGTTCGTGGCGCGTGAGCGCGTCACGGTGGGGCGGCTGGAGGCGGCGTTCCTCCGCCAGGTCGCACGTCCGGCGGCCTCGGCGACGGGCGAGCTGATCGAGGCCCTGTACGGTCAGCACCTGCTGATCAAGCGCTGGCACTGGCGGTGCGGGCTGCTGGAGGGGGCGGGCAAGCGTCACCACGCGGGCGAGCCCGAGCCTCACGCGGCCTGACGGCCCTCGACGGCGTACCGCATCGCGGCGCGCAGGGCGTCGGTCTGCGAGTCCATCACGGTCGAGAGGCCGAAGCGTCGGCGTGCGTTGCCCGAGGCGGCGGTCCCGAGCATCTCGCGCCACGCCTCGTCCTCCATGATCCCTGAGACGGCGTAGGAGAAGGACTCGGGAGTGCCCGGCACCACGATCCCGTTGACCCCGTTCTCGACCAGGTTGCCCAGGCCCGGGGTGTTGGCGACGATGGCGGGGCAGCCGGTGGCCATGGCCTCGATCAGGGCGAGCGGGTGGCCCTCGTAGGCGGAGGCCTGCAGGTAGATCGCGGCCCGTCCCATGAGCTCCATCAGCTCGGCGTGGGGCATGCGGTCGCGGACCTCGAGCGAGACCCCGTGCTCGTGGGCCAGCTTCATGATCTCGACGCGTGCGTCCCCCCGACCGACGATGACGAGCCTGAGCTCTTCCCGCATCGGCTGGGGGAGTTCTGCGACGGCCAGCACGATGCGGTCCATCTGCTTCTGGCGTGTGAAGTCGCCCACGGAGAGCAGCAGGCTCTGGTCGCGCTGCTCGCAGGGGACGGGGTCGGGCCCGTCGTCGACGAAGTTGGGCACGACGCGCGTGCGACCCGCGGGCAGGCGCCAGCGCCAGGCCAGGTCGTCCACCATCACGCCGGTGGTGCCGACCACGACGTCGGCGTTGGTGCACAGCACCCGCTCGGCGTCGGCGGCGGAGCGGGCCTCCGGCGAGTCGGACCCGCTGCGACGGGCGATGAACCGCGAGTGCAGGTAGCCCCCGCGTGCGACCAGGGCCGCGTCGATGGCGCGGGCCCGCAGCTCCTCGACCACGCGGACCGGGGCCGACCCGTCGTCGAGCTGGTGGGTCTGCACCACGACCGAGCGGACGCTCTGGTGACCGGCCCGGCGGGCGTGGGCGATCAGGGCGTCGGCGATGTTCTCGACGGCGTCGAAGACGATGAAGCCGTCGGGGTCGTCGATGGTGTCGGCGTCGGGCCCGTGCCCGAGCACCGCGATCGCCCCGAAGTGCTTCTGCAGCCGGCGCAGCAGCGGGCGCTGCTGGTCGAGCAGCCCGTCCGCGGCGAACGCGCGGACACCGACGCGGGTGGTCAGCGAGAGCACGAAGACGTCGGCGATCTGGTCTTGCATGGGTTCTACCTCGACGCACGGGATCGGCCGGATCCCCGGGCGACTCCATCCCGGGGTTCGGGGATGTCGGGTGCGGGCGGGCTGCACGGGCGAGCCGCTCGAACGGGGGGGCGGGCCGATCGGGCCCGGGGATGGTGGCGCGGGAGCGAAATGGTTCGGGAAACCCCCCTGTCTGGCCGATAACGCGGGGATGCGTGTCCCGACCTCGGATCCCGGTCGCAAGATCCTCTCCGGCGAGGAGCTGGAGCGCCTGCGCGCCCAGGCCCGTTCGGAGGGGCGCCGTGTGGTGCACTGCCACGGGTGCTTCGACATCGTGCACCCGGGTCACATCCGCCACCTGCGGTTCGCCAAGGCCCAGGGGGACGTGCTGCTGGTCTCGATCACGGGGGATTCGGGCGTGGGCAAGGGGGACGGTCGCCCGCTGATCCCGCAGGAGCTGCGGGCGGAGAACCTGGCGGAGCTGGACTGCGTGGACTGGGTGCACGTCTCGCCGGAGCCGACGGCGGAGGGGCTGCTGCGGCGTGTGCGTCCGGACGTGTACATCAAGGGGCGGGAGTACGAGCACAACCGCGACCCTCGATTCGAGGCGGAGCGTCGCACGGTCGAGGAGGCGGGCGGGCGTGTGGTGTTCAGCTCGGGTGACGTTGTGTTCAGCTCGACGGCGCTGATCCGGGCGATCGAGAGCTCGGTGGACCCGTTCCACGGGCGCCTGCGTCAGCTGCTTGACTCGCCGGAGCTGACGGCGTCGCGCCTGACGGCGACGGTGGAGTCGATGCGCGGGCGCCGGATCGTGATCGTGGGGGAGGTGATCCTGGACACCTACGTGTTCTGCGACCGGCCCGACGTCGCGGGCGAGAGCCCGGTGATGACGCTGCGTCCGCTGGAGCACCGGCACTTTGACGGGGGCGCGGCGATCCTGGCGCGTCACGTCGCGGCGCTGGGGGGTCGCCCGGTGCTGGTGACCGCGCTCCCGGGGTCGGCGCGCGGGGAGGAGCTGCGCCGGCGCCTGCGGGGCGAGGGGATCGAGGTCCGGGCGGTGGACGTGGACATGCACGTGCCCGAGAAGCAGCGGTTCCTGGTGCAGACGCAGAAGGTGATGAAGCTGGACCTGGTGGACCCGATCGTGCTGGACGCGCAGCAGCGCGAGGCGCTGGTCGCCACCGCGGAGGGGGCCGCGCGCGAGCACGGGGCGGACGGCGCGATCGTGGCGGACTTCGGGCTGGGGCTGCTGACGCCGGGCGTGCTGGAGCGGCTGATCCCGAAGCTGCGTCGGTCGGCGCGTGTGCTGACCGGGGACGTGAGCGGTCGTCGGTCGTCGCTGTCGTCGATGCGCGGGCTGGACCTGGTCTGCCCGAGCGAGAGCGAGCTGCGCGACGCGGTGGGGAACTACGGCGACGGCCTGCCGGCGGTGACGTGGCAGCACCTCAAGAAGACGGGGACGCACGCCGCGATCGTGACGATGGGGGCCGAGGGGCAGATCGCGTTCGACCGTCGCGCCGGGGCGGCGTCTTCGGGGTCGGGGTGGTCGAGCCGGCTGGTGGGCGAGCACGTGCCCTCGCTGGTGCCGCACGCGGTGGACGCGCTGGGGTGCGGCGACGCGCTGCTGGCGACGGCGACGCTGGCGCTCACCACCGGCTCGGGTCTGCTGGGGGCGACGCTGCTGGGGGCGGCGGCGGCGGCGGTGCAGGCGGGCCGTCTGGGCAACACGCCGGTGAGCGCCGCGGACCTGCGCCGGCAGTTGCACCGCCTGCACGGGGCGCGCCTGGCCTTCGCGCCCGACGAGGCCCAGTCGGTCGCGCTGGAGCCCAAGGAGACCGGCGAGCTGAGGCTGGTGGGCGAGGCATGATCACGTTCGTCCTGCCCACCCGGAACCGACCGACGGAGCTGCACGAGACGCTCGCGGCGTTGGGTGCGCTGGCCGGGCTCGAGGGCGAGGTCTTCGTCGTGGACAACGCCTCCTCGCCGCAGGCGGACGCTCCCGGCACGCTCCCGAACGGGATGCCGGTGCGCCTGGTGCGTCTGGAGGAGAACCTCGGGGCGGCGGCGCGGAACCTGGGGGTCCGCAGCGCGCACCCGGACAGCGAGTGGGTGGTGCTGCTCGACGACGACTCGGCCCCGATCGACGCGGGCTTCGTGGACTCGCTGGCGAGCCAGCCGGTCGACGTGGGCGCGGTGATGGCCGACATCACGCTGCCGGACGGCTCGCGCGAGCGGGGAGGGCTGCCCGAGGTCTTCATCGGGTGCGGCGTGGCGGTGCGGCGCTGGGCGTTCCTGGCGGCGGGCGGGTACGACGAGTCGTTCGGCTACTACGCCGAGGAGTACGACCTCGCGGCCAAGCTGATCCAGGCGGACCGTCGGATCGTGTTCGACCCGCGCTTCCGCGTGCTGCACCGCAAGGTGAACTCCGGGCGCGACATGGGCGTGATCCTGGAGCGACTGGTCCGCAACAACGGCTGGGTGCTGCAGCGCCACTGCCCGGACGAGCACCTGGAGGCGATGCTGGACGAGAACGAGCGGCGCTACCGGGCGATCGCGGAGAAGGAATCGGCGGTCGAGGGGTTCGAGCGCGGGCTGGGCGAGCTGCGTGCGACCCTCGCGGAGCAGGCACGTCTGCCGATGGCGAACGACCTGTGGGACCGGTTCACCGGGCTGGACGCGGCGCGCCGTGCGCTGGGCGGGGCCCATCGCGAGCGGGCGTTCCGGGCCGCGGCGATCGTGGCGGGCGGGAAGAACGAGTGGGTGGTGCGACGGGCGCTCGAGGAGCTCGGCGTCGAAGTCGTCTCGGACGAGTCGTCGGCGGACCGGCTGGTGGTCGGCACGATGTCGCCGGGCCCGATGCTGGACGCGCTCGAAGGCGCGGGCGACGACGGGAGGGTGCTGATCGCGTGGTCCCCGGCATCGGAGCAGCCGCGGTTCACCCGGTTCGGCGGGGTCGAGCTGCGCCGCGCGGCGGCGGGGCGACCGGCGGCGTGAGGGGGCGGGTCAGTCCGCGAGCAGCGTGCGCAGTTCCGCCAGGCAGGCCCGCTGCCCGGGCCACATGAAGTGGGCGTCGGCCTCGTCGATGGGCACCCATCGCGACGCGTCGTGCTCGTCGTTGAGCGTCGGCTCCCAGCCCGGGACCACCTCGCAGGCCAGGCGGGGCGAGAGCATGATCGCGTTGCGCGAGGGCAGGTAGTACGGGTGGACCTGCTCGAGGGCGAACAGGCGGACGCACGCGTCCGAGCGGACGTCCAGGCCGGTCTCCTCGAGCAGCTCGCGCGACGCGGCGTCCTCGACCCGCTCGTCGCCCTCCAGGTGCCCCATGACGGGCTGCCAGGTGCCGTGCAGTGAGTGCGGCTCGTCGGGGTCGTCGTCGACGCGCCGGAGCTGGAGGAGCTCGACCCCGCGCGTGGTGCAGCGGAAGACGTACACGTCGACCAGGTCGGTGCGAAGGACGGGGGCGTTGCTGCGGGGGTTGCTCACGGGGCCGCCTCCGGGACGGGGGCGGCGCGTGCGGCACGCAGCGCTCGGAGGAAGGGCTCGGCCTTCAGGAGGGTCTCGTCCCATTCCCTGTCGGGGTCGGAGTCCGCGACGATGCCCGCGCCGACCCAGTGCGTGAGCTCGGCGTCCGCGAGCCCGTCGCGCCGCGCGGGGTCGGGCGTGCCGGCGAGCAGGGCGGTGCGGATGGCGACGTTGAGGGTGAGCGAGCCGTCGTCGGCGAGGAAGCCGATGGAGCCGCACCACGGCCCGCGCGGGTGGCCCTCGAGCTCGTCGATGATCTGCATCGCCCGGATCTTGGGGGCGCCGGTGACAGATCCGGCGGGGAACACGCTCCGGACCAGCTCGGAGACGGGGACGCCCTGGCGGACCCTGGCGCGGACGGTGGCGGTGGCGTGCCGGATCGAGCCCGCGTGCGATTCGAGCGTCCGCGGCGTCTCGACGCGGACGGTGCCGAACTCCGCGACGCGTCCGAGGTCGTTGCGCATGAGGTCGACGATCATGGCCAGCTCGGCCCGCTCCTTGGCGGACCGCTCCAGGGCGGCCCGGTCCTGGGCGATGGCCTGGGTGCCCTTCATGGGGCGGGTGAGGGCGGTGCGGGTGGGTGCGTGGTAGTCGAGCAGCAGCTCCGGGGAGGCGCTGCACCAGGCCAGTCGTGTGGCGGGGTCGGGGTCGTGCTCGAGATAGGCGCCGTGCCAGGGGTCGGCCGCGTGCGCCAGGGCGGCCATGAGGGCCCGCGCCGAGCCGTCGCACCGGGCCGTGAGCCGGTGCCCGATGTTGGCCTGGTAGACGTCGCCGGCCCGGATGTACTCGAGCACGCGTGTGACGGCGCGTGTGTAGGCGTCACGCCCTGTGGCGGAGAGCGGCGTGAGAGCGTGGAAGGCCGGCTCGGGGGCGTGCCGGTGGGTGGGGAGCGTCGGGGCGTCGTCGTGGGCGGACCAGGCGTGGGTGTCGTGGTCGTAGGCGAGGCAGCCCTCGACGCGCTGGGCGAGGATGCGGGGCCAGGGCGAGGGCGGGAGGGCCCGGACTCCGGCGGCGGGCTCGAGCGTGCGTCCCAGGTCGTAAGAGAGGGCGAGGACCCACCCACGGTGGGGGGAGGCAGCGCCGGTGGTTGTGAGCGTGTCCAGCCCGTCGGGGCTGTCGAGGGAGCGTGACTCGGTGGGTTCGAAGAGCCTGGTGGGTGTGGCGTGCCCGGTCCGCCAGAGGGCGGCGAGGGGGCGAGACGGGGGCCAGCCCGCGATGGCGGACGCCGGGGTCGTGATGGGACGCGTGGGCTCGATCGGTGATGGTAGAGGCGGGCCGTGGCGGTGCTTGCGAGGGCACGGGCTTTCGTGGGCTGCTCGCCCGGGTCCGGGAACCCACCTAGAGTCTCCGCCCCGCGTCGAGGAATCGTTTGGGGGGCGATCCCAGCAGACCGGTCCGAGGCGCGGCCTCGCAACCCATTCCCAACGACCAACGAGAGAGGTCCGATCGCGATGGCGAAGAAGACGTCCAAGAAGAAGACCGCGAAGAAGCCCGCCAAGAAGTCGGTCGCCAAGAAGGCCGCGAAGAAATCGACGACGAAGAAGTCGACCAAGAAGAAGGGGGTGCGGACGCACGCCGCGAGCGCGGGGTCGAAGAAGAAGACGGTCAAGAAGGTGGGGAAGAAGAAGGGCGCCAAGGCCGGCTCGAAGAAGATCGTGCCGGGCAAGATGGTGTACTACTTCGGGGCCGCGAAGACCGAGGGCGACCGGTCGATGAAGACGCTGCTGGGCGGGAAGGGAGCGAACCTTGCGGACATGACGTCGATCGGGCTGCCGGTGCCGCCCGGGTTCACGATCACGACCGAGACGTGCAAGCAGTACAACGAAGCCGGCGGGCGCATGCCCAAGGGGCTGATGCACGAGGTCACCAAGCAGATGCAGGTGCTCGAGCGTGAGACGGGCAAGACGTTCGGCAGCGAGACGGACCCGCTGCTGGTCTCGGTGCGTTCCGGCGCCGCGGTCTCGATGCCGGGGATGATGGACACGATCCTGAACCTCGGGCTGACGGACCGCTCGGTGGAGGGGCTGGCGGAGCTGACGGGGAACATGCGGTTCGCGTACGACGCGTACCGTCGTCTGATCAACATGTTCGGCGACGTGGTGATGGGGGTGCACCACCACCTGTTCGAGCAGGCGTTCGACGCGGTGAAGAGCAAGTACCACGCGGAGCTGGACACGGACGTCCCGGCGGAGGGGCTGGTCGAGCTGTGCGACCGGTACAAGGAGGTCTACCGCAAGGCGGTGGGGGACGAGTTCCCGCAGAACCCGTTCAAGCAGCTCGAGCTGGCGGTGGAGGCGGTGTTCAAGAGCTGGATGAGCGACAAGGCCCGGAGCTACCGGCGCATCGAGGGCATCACCGGCCTGCCGGGCACCGCGGTGAACGTGCAGACCATGGTCTTCGGCAACATGGGCGACGACTGCGGCACGGGCGTGGCGTTCACACGCAACCCGTCCACGGGCGAGAACAAGTTCTACGGCGAGTTCCTGATCAACGCCCAGGGCGAGGACGTGGTGGCGGGCATCCGCACGCCCAAGCAGCTGGGCGAGATGCCCAAGTGGAACAAGCGGGTGTACTCCGAGCTGAACACGATCAAGAAGAAGCTCGAGCAGCACTACACCGACATGCAGGACATCGAGTTCACGATCGAGCGCGGGAAGCTGTACATGCTGCAGACGCGCACGGGCAAGCGCACCGGCGCCGCCGCGGTGAAGATCGCGTGCGACATGGTGAAGGAGAAGCTGATCGACGAGAAGCGTGCGATCCTGCGCATCCCCGCGGGCGACCTGACACAGCTGCTGCTGCCGAGCTTCTCCGAGACGCAGAAGAAGATCGCGACCGTGCTGGCCAAGGGGCTGCCCGCCTCGCCCGGGGCGGCGGTCGGCAAGCCGGCCTTCACCGCCGACGAGGCGGTGGAGCGCGCCCACGCCGGCGAGAAGGTCATCCTGGTCCGCAAGGAGACCAGCCCCGAGGACGTGGACGGCATGCACTCGGCTGCGGGCATCCTGACCTCGACGGGCGGCATGACCAGCCACGCGGCGGTCGTGGCCCGCGGGTGGGGCAAGTGCTGCGTCGCCGGCGCCGGGGCCATCCACATCCACGAGAAGGAGGGCTACTTCGAGGTCGGCGGGCAGCGGTTCGGGCGCGGCGACACCATCTCGATCGACGGCTCCAGCGGCGAGGTGATGGAGGGGGCGATCGCGACGCGCGACCCCGAGCTCTCCGGCGACTTCGCGAAGGTGATGAAGTGGGCCGACAAGTACCGCACGCTGGGCGTGCGGACCAACGCCGACACCCCCAAGGACGCCGAGCGGGCCCGCGAGTTCGGCGCCCAGGGCATCGGCCTGACCCGCACCGAGCACATGTTCTTCGAGGGCGACCGCATCACCGCGATGCGCCAGATGATCCTGTCGGAGTCCAAGGAGCAGCGCGAGGAGAACCTGGCCAAGCTGCTGCCCTACCAGAAGGGCGACTTCTACGGGCTGTTCAAGGCGATGCGGGGCCTGCCGGTTACCATCCGCCTGCTGGACCCCCCGCTGCACGAGTTCCTGCCCCACGAGGACAAGGCGATCGCCGAGGTCGCCCGCGGCCTGGGCTACACCCCCGAGAAGGTCCGGCAGCGCGTCGCGATGCTGCACGAGGCCAACCCGATGATGGGCCACCGCGGCTGCCGCCTGGCGATCACCTACCCCGAGATCCTGGACATGCAGGTCAAGGCGATCACCGAGGCCGCGATCGAGTGCGTCAACGAGGGCGTGAAGGTGCACCCCGAGGTGATGATCCCGCTGGTGGGCACGCGGCGCGAGCTGGCAATCCTGCGCGACGAGGCCGTCGCGGTCATCGCACGCACCAAGGCCGAGCACGGGTTCAAGAAGAAGCTGGACATCAAGGTCGGCACGATGATCGAGATCCCGCGTGCGGCCCTGACCGCCGACGAGATCGCCGAGGTCGCCGACTTCTTCAGCTTCGGCACCAACGACCTGACGCAGCTCACCTTCGGCTACTCGCGCGACGACGTCAACGGCTTCCTGCCCGACTACATCGACCGCGGCGTGCTCGACGAGGACCCCTTCCAGAGCCTCGACCAGACCGGCACCGGCCAGCTCGTCGAGATGGCCGTCGCCAAGGGGCGATCGACCAACAAGACCATCAAGCTGGGCATCTGCGGCGAGCACGGGGGCGACCCCAAGTCGGTGCACTTCTGCCACCGCGCCGGGCTCGACTACGTGAGCTGCTCGCCCTTCCGCGTGCCGATCGCCCGCCTCGCCGCGGCCCAGGCCGCGCTGATGGACTGAGACCCGGGGCGGGGCCTCCCGACCGCATTCGCCTCACCAGCGCCCGGCTCAGGCCGGGCGTTTTTTGTGGCCCGTTGTGCCACGGTTCCCCGGTGGGCGCGTTGATCCTCGCGCCTCGAGCGGCGCTGGGTCTCACTCGCCGGCCGCGATCGTCACCGCCTCGCGCACGTCCCGCATCGTCTCCTCGGCGGTCTTGCCCGCCTGGAGGTGGACCGACCGCACCAGGCGCCCCTCCTTGTCGATCACCACGATCGTGGGGTACAGGCGGACGCGGAAGTCGCTCGCCAGCGTGTCGGCCTCCAGCACCAGGTCGAAGGCGTAGTCGTTCTGGGCCACGATGTTGCGGGCCGTCGCCGGGTTGCGCTCCCGGACGGCGAGCCCGAACACGTCGATGGGCGCCTCGGCGGTGTTGGCCGCCATCTCGGAGACCAGCGGGCTGAACTCCTTGCAGGGCAGGCACCAGCTCCCCCAGAAGTACAGCACGGTCACGCGCCCGCGCTGCGAGTCCCACGTGACCTTCTTGCTGGTCTCGGTCGTGAACTCGTAGTTCGCGGCCCGTGGGCGTGGGGCCGGGCGGTTCTCCTCGGGCTGGGCGGGGGCTGCGCCCTCGCCGGCCGGGGGCGTGGGCTGGCCCGGGGCGCGCGTGCGCATGTCCATGGGCAGGTTGGAGTCCACCCGCCAGCCGGGGGGCAGCTCGTGCAGGATGTCGCCGGGCGTGAGCATCAGGCCGGTGCGCAGGTCGTGCAGTGTCACGGCGTCGCCCACGGTGCCGAGCTGTGTCTCCGCGGCCGACTCGATCCGGCGCGGCAGCCCGTCGCTCTGGGCGACGAACACGCGGACCAGGTTGGCCGAGCGGCGCGGGAAGTTCTGCTTCTCGGCGGGGTTCAGCTCCGGCAGGCGGATCTCGATGACGTCGCAGGTCTCCCCCCCGGCCTCCGCGGTCTCGTCCAGGAACTGGATGGAGGTGGCCCGCTCGAGCTCGAAGGCGAAGGGTGTCTCCTCGACCCAGAAGTCGAGCATGAGCTTGCGCAGGGTGGCGAGCCTGGGGTGCGGGCGCCGGTCGTTGGGGCTGCGCTCGATGAACAGGTCGTCGTCGCGGTCGAGCTGGGTGACCTTCTCCTGCGTGAAGACCATGTCCACGGTCTCCGGCTCGGACTTGCTGGTGCGGGTCATGGTGCCGGTGTAGCGGACGGCGCGGGTGCCCTCGAGGCGGACCCACTTGAGGTCGCCCGAGCCGGTGCCGCTGAGCTCCTTGAACATCCCCTCGCCGAGCCCCTCGATCGTCCATCGGGCCGAGCCGGACTCGACCGCGGCGAGGGCCTGCGAGCAGTCCTCCAGGGCGCTCCGGGCGTCGAGCGCCTGGGCGGACGCCGCGGGCGTGAGCGCCGGGGCGGCCATGGCCGTCACGACCGCCGCCAGTGTTGTCCGCATCGCTCTGGCCGTCAGCATCGCACCACCTCCGGTGTTCGAACGCGTGAGCTCCCCCGGGATTGCCCCGCGAGCAGGGTGCCGGATCGTAGCTCGGGAACCTGGCGTCAAGGCGTGCCCGTGCCGGACGCGAGCAGTTCGGCCAGCGCGGCGCCCGGGTCCTCGCGGCGCATCAGGTGCTCGCCGACCAGCACGATGTGCACGCCGGCCTTGCGGAGCCGGGCGAGGTCGTCGGGCGTGCGGATGCCCGACTCGCTGACCAGCACGCCCGGCTCGTCCACCAGGTCCACCAGGCGTGTGGTGTGGCTGACGTCGGTCGTCATGGTGGTCAGGTCGCGGTTGTTGATGCCCAGCAGGTTGTACCCCGCGTGCGGGAAGCCGATGTGCGGGCGGACCCGCAGCAGGTTCTCCATCGAGTGCACCTCCAGCAGGGTGGTGAGCTGGAGCTGGCGGCCGAGAATCAGCAGGTCCACGATGGCGCTCTCGGTCAGGCACTCGGCGATCAGCAGCACCGCGTCCGCCCCCGCCGCACGACTCTCCCACATCTGCCAGGGGTCGAGGATGAAGTCTTTTCGGAGCACGGGGAGGGGGCAGGCGTCCTTGATCCGCTGGATGTACCCCAGGTTTCCGCCGAAGAACTTGTGATCGGTGAGGCAGGAAATCGCCGATGCCCCAGCCTCGGAGTACCGCTGCGCGATGACCTCAGGCTCGAACCCATCCCGCTCCCCGTTCGGTTCATACTCGGGCCGCATCCAGCCGGCCGAGGGGCTCTTGCGCTTCACCTCCGCGATCACCGCGGTCGTGCCGGGGTGCTTGCGGTTCACCACCGCGGCGAAGAAGTTGCGCGGGGGCTCGGCCTGGGCCACCTCGATCTCCAGGTCCTTCAGCGTCGTCCGCGCCTTGGCCGCCTCGATCTCGGTCCGCTTGTGGGCCACGATCTCGGCGAGCGTGGGGGGCAGGTCTCGGGCTGGGTCGTCGCTGGCCATGCTCGGGATTGTTGCCGCCCTGACGCTCACTTCGACCCCCGCCGGGGCGGAATCTCTGGCGCAGGGCCCGCTCCCGGTCGCCCAGTCCGTCAACGAGATCGCCGGCATGAGCGTCGACGAGGTCTCACGCAACCTCGCCCAATGGAAGATCCCGATCCTCCTCGGCCTGGTCGCCCTCATCGGCGCGTTCCTGATGGCCGGCGGCCTGCTCCGCCCGGGCGGCTTCAACTCCGCCGGCCTGCGCGAGATCACCTCCATCCCCAGCGCCATCTGGATGTTCGCCGCCCTGGTCGTCTTCCTCGCCATGCTCTCCAGCGGCACCGTGCTCGAACGCGTCGAGTTCTACCAGAACGCCGACCTGGACGACTTCCAGCGCGAGACCGTCGTCCGCCTGGTCGGCTACCTCTTCGGCGGCGTCGCCGGGCTGGGCATGCTCTACGTGCTCGGCAAGAGCTGCGACAAGGGCGGCATGCGCCTCGCCCCGCTCGACTTCGCCGTCGGCATGGGCTGCTTCGCCATCGCCTGGCCCCTGGTCGAGCTCGCCAGCGAGTGCGGCACGCTGCTGCACCGCAGCCTGTCCGACGGGGCGGACTACTACCCCGAGGTCCACCCGATCCTGGAGCACATCACCTCGGATCCCTCCAGCGCGTGGTCCTGGCTGCTGATCCTGGGCATCCTCGTCGGGGCCCCGCTGGTGCAGGAGCTGATCTACCGCGTCTTCGTGCAGACCGCCGTGCTCCGCCTCACCGGCAGCGCCTGGTTCTCGATCCTGTTCAGCGCCACCGCCTTCGCCCTGATGGAACGCCTGCTGGGCAGCCGCGGCAACGAGGTGCCCTGGCACTCGCTGCTGCCCCTGTTCGCCCTCGGCCTCGCGTGCGGCATCGCGTACGAGCGGACCAAGCGCGTCGGCGTGCCGATCGCGATGCACGCCGGCTTCAACGGGCTGAACCTGCTGCTGGCCTTCCTGTTCTCGCCCGAGATGGCCGAGCCCGGCGCCGCCTCGTTCTGAACGCGAGGGGCCCGTGACCCGCGATCGGGACTCCACGCCCGCGGGCCTGCGCCGGGGGGGCGTGCCGACCGGCCCCGTCTACACTTCCCGCCCATGACCGCCCCACGCACCGGCAAACCGCGCATCCTCACCGGCGACACGCCCACCGGGCGCCTGCACCTGGGGCACTGGGTCGGCTCGCTCGAGAACCGCGTCAACCTCATCGACGACTACGACTGCTTCTTCCTCATCGCCAACATGCACGCGTTCACCACGCGCGCCGACCAGCCCGCCGACATCCGCGAGAGCACGCTCGAGATCGTCAAGGACTGGATCTCGGTCGGCATGGACCCGGCCAAGTCCACGTTCGTCCTCCAGACCGAGATCCCCGCCATCGCCGAGCTGACCTGGTACCTCGCGATGCTGCTGCCCTTCAACCGCGTGATGCGCAACCCCACGCTCAAGACCGAGCTGGAGACCAAGGGCCTGGGCGACAACTACTCCTTCGGCTTCCCGATGTACACCGTCGGGCAGTGCGCCGACATCCTCATCTTCCGACCCGAGCTGGTGCCGGTGGGGGAGGACCAGCTGGCCCACATCGAGCCCTGCCGCGAGGTGGCGCGACGGTTCAACCAGCTCTACTGCGGCGTGGACCCGCACACCGATGACGACGGCCACGTCGAGGCCGGCGGGCTCTTCCCGATCCCGGAGGGCAAGGTCGGTCGCGTGGCGCGCCTGATCGGCACCGACGGCGTGAACAAGATGTCCAAGAGCCTCAACAACGCCATCTTCCTCACCGACACCTTCAAGCAGATCAAGAAGAAGATGGGCAAGATGTACACCGGGCGCGAGTCCATGGACGCGCCGGGCGACATCACCAACGCGCTGTTCGACTACGTCCGGGCCTTCATCCCGGACGAGGCCCGGGTGAAGGAGCTCGAAGAGAAGTACGCCGCGGGCGACAACATCGGCGACGGGCACATCAAGGTCGAGGTCGCCGAGGCCATCGACCAATTGCTCGAACCCATGCGCGCCCGACGCGCCGAGTACGACGGCCCCGCGGGCGACGAGAAGATCCTCGAGCTGCTCCGCGAGCACACGCGGAAAGCGAACGAGGCCGCGGAAGAGACGCTGTACGAGGCCAAACAGGCGATGAAGCTCGACTTCGGCCGTCGCACCCTCAGCTTCTCATAGTCTCTCCGAGCCGCGGGCGTGAGCACGCGGTCCCCACGCCAACCAACGCGCTAGCCCTGGTTCTCCGGCCCCGGCGGCTCCCACGTCGGGCACATCCCCGCGAGCAACCACATCAACGCCGCGGTCTGCGCGTTCAGGTGCACCACGTCGAACGCGCTGACGAGTACGAAACCCAGCAACGCGAACAACGGCCCCGACGTCCCGCCGGGATCACCGAGCCTCCGCACGCCGATCGAGGCGTTCCGCATCACGACCCACACCAGCAGCCCCCACAGCCCGAGCCCCACCAGCCCGGTCGTCGCGCCCAGGTGCAGCACGGAGTTGTGCGCGTGGTCGAACACCTCCGGCCCCTCGCGTGTCTCCACCCACGCCCGGTACCCGCCCGCCCCCACGCCGCCCACCGGGCGGGCCACGATCGCACGCCCCGCCCACTCCGCCATGTCCACACGCCGCCCGATGTCGGAGCGACGGTCCCCCTGCGCCACGTCCCGGATCTCCGCCGTCGCCTGACCCACGCGGCTCGACACCGGCCCCCACAGCACCGCCAGCCCGATCCCCAGCGCAACCAGCCCGCCCGCCCCCGCGACCAGGGCCCGGCGCGAACGCGACCGCGCCAGCGCGAACACCAGCGTGCCCAGCACGAGCGCCCCGCTCGCCAGCCACGCGCCGCGCGAGCCGGTCGCCAGCACGCCGACCAGCGCCGCGAGCAGGCCCGCCGTCGCCAGCCATCGCGTCCGCCCTCGCCCGAACACCGCCCCGGGCAGGTGCAGCCCGACCGCCGCCGTGAGCATGCTCCCGCCCACCACCGGGTCCCACCAGCCCGAGAGGCGCCGTGGGTCGGGCGGGTAGAGCGGGCCGTGCAGGCCCAGCTTCCAGTCCGCGTACTGCCACACCTGCGCCGCGTGCGCCATCACGAACCCCACCGCGAGCGCCGCGAGCAGCGTCCGCCTCCGATGAATGATCGGCCACACCAGCACGCCGACCACCGCCCAGCGGGTCTCGCTGAGCTCGTCCAGCCCGAGGCGCAGGTCGCGCGTCCACAGCAGCGTCGTCGCCTGCCACGCCGCGAATGCGAGCGCCACCAGGAACATGGGCTGCCCGAACCAGTGGATCCACGTCGGGAACGTGTTGAACGTGCGCACGAAGAAGAACACCGCCAGCGGCGCCAACGCCAGCTCCGACACCACCGTCGGCCCGCACAGGCCCGCCACGCCCAGGCAGGCCAGCCACAGCATCACCCGGTCGCCGATGGCGTCCCGGGCCCGCTGGCGCTCGAAGGCCCGGGTCGCCTCCTCCCGCCCGATGTACGCCCCGGTCAGAAAACGCCGGAACCCCGTTCGGAAAAAGTTTGCAATAGTTGGGGTTCGGGGGTCGTTCTTCATACGATAAAGGGGGTCCGTGCGGCCCGACCGGGTGGCACGCCCGGCAACCGACGTGTCACAGCCGGGTACCCAGCAGAGAATCCGGCGACGCGAAACCGGAGAATAGTGAACAGGGCCCCGACCGGTCACGAAGAGATCGTCGGGGCACGAGCACGGGGCGAGCCAGCTCGCCCGACGGAAGCGAGGACCGCGATGGACGAGATCCGCAGCGTGGTGAACAAGGCCGGCTCCAGGCTCCTGCTCATCGACTTCCTGAGGGTCCTGGTGGTCGTCGCCACCGTGGCCTGCTCGCTCATCCTGGCGGCCCGCATCGCGCAGAAGCTCTTCCCGTTCGAGATCCCGTGGGACGCGTCCCTGCTCGGCGCCGGCGTGGTCACGCTGGCGGTCAGCGCCGTGATCGCGTTCGTGCGCAGGAAGAAGGACCTGGCCGTGGCGCGTGAGGTGGACGACCGCGCGGGCCTCCGCGCCTCGCTCGGCACCGCGCTGTACCTGGGCATGCCCAAGGACGCGTGGGACACCAACGTGATCGACACCGCGCGCGAGACCGCGCGCAGGGTCAACGTCGGCCAGGCCGTGCCCATCGCCGCGCCGGCCCGCTGGCCCGTGCCCGTGGCGCTGGCCCTCGCGCTGCTGGCGGTCTGGTGGCTGCCGACCTACGACGTGACCGGGCTGTTCGAGGAGCAGGCCCAGCGCGAGCAGGAGCGTGCCGAGATCGCCCAGGTCAAGGCCGAGACCGAGGAGCTCAAGCAGAAGGTCGAGGCCATCACCCGGCCCAAGGGCCTGGAGATGAAGAAGCCCGAGGAGCCCGAGCTCGAGGCGGGCGAGCCGCTCGATCCCGCGGCCCCGACCACGCTCGAGGAGGTCCAGCGGACGGCCCTCAAGGAGCTGACCCGCATGGAGGAGGAGCTCAAGTCCACGCTCGAGGGCGAGAAGGGCGCCGAGGCCAAGGCGATGCAGGACGCGATGCGTCGCCTGACCGACCCCGGCCCCGGCCCCGCCTCCGAGATGGCCCGCGCCATGGCCAACGCCGACTTCGACAAGGCCCAGGAGCAGCTCGAGAAGCTGATGGACCAGGTCAAGAACGGCGACATGACCAAGGAAGAGAAGCGCGCCGCCGCCGACCAGCTCAAGCAGCTCTCCCAGCAGATGCAGCAGATGGCCCAGCAGCAGCAGCAGATGACCGAGCAGCTCCAGGCCGCAGGCTTCAGCGAGGAGCAGGCCAGGCAGATGGCCGCCAACGCCGACCAGATGCAGCAGCAGCTCCAGCAGAACCAGAGCCTGACCGACCAGCAGAAGCAGCAGCTGCAGCAGGCGGCCAACGCGCAGCGCAAGGCCGCCGACGCGATGAGCTCGCTGTCGCAGTCCATGGGCCAGATGGCCCAGGGCATGCAGAACGCCCAGAGCCAGCAGGGCCAGCAGCAGATGCAGCAGGGCGGGGAGTCGATGTCCGGTCAGCTCAGCAGCATGTCCGCCCTCAAGGCCGAGATGGCCGCGGCCCAGCAGGCGCTGGGCCAGTGCCAGGGCCAGATGGCGGCACTGGGCGAGAGCATGTGCCAGGGCCAGGGCTCGGGCCAGATGTTCGGCAGCGGCCAGCCCGGCCAGACCGGCCAGTGGCAGCAGGGCCAGACCATGGCGATGGGCAACGGCTCCGGAGGCCCCGGCCGGGGCAACGGCGCCGGGCCCGACGAGATCGCGACCGATTACCTGCTCCAGATGGAGAAGTCGAACGTGAACACGACCGACGGACCCGTCATCGCCTCCACGCTGGTCTACGGGCAGCAGGTCCGGGGCGAGTCCAAGGCCGCGTTCGCGGCCGCGGTCGCCGCGGGCCGGGCCGAGGCCGCCGAGGCCATCGACGTCCGGCGCGTCCCGCGCGAGATGGAGGGGGCCGTGCAGGGCTACTTCGGACGCCTCGAGCGCACCGCCGCCGACGACTCGGACAACTGACCCATGCGACACAAGCCTCTGACCGGACTCCTCGGCGCGATCGCCCTTGTCACGCTCGGCGCTTGCGGCCAGGGCGAGCGGGGCTCCGACACGCCCACGCTCGTGCTGTACAGCTCCGTGGACGACTACGTCCTCGCCGAGGCCATCGAGGCCTACGAGCGGGAGACCGGCATCGAGGTCCGACTCGTGGGCGACACCGAGGCGACCAAGACCACGGGCCTGGTCACCCGCCTGCTCGCCGAGCACGAGTCGGGCTCGTCCACCGCCGACGTCTGGTGGTCCAGCGAGCCCTTCGGCAGCGTCACGCTCAGCGAGGCCGGCGTGCTGACACCCTACGAGAGCCCCGCCGCCGAGAGCGCGTTCGAGGACGGCTGGCCGGAGGCCCTGATCGCGTCGGACGGCTCGTGGTACGGGCACGCGCTGCGGGCGCGCGTCATCGTGCACTCGACCGAGCGAGCCTCCGAACCGCCCGCCTCGCTCGACGACCTCACCGATCCGGCCTGGAACGGGCGCATCGGGATCGCCCGACCGCAGTTCGGCACCACGCGTGGGCACATGGGGGCGCTCTACCACGCCTGGGGGCCCGAGCGGTTCGAGGCCTGGCTCGAGGGGCTCACCGCGAACGGCGTGCGCGTGTACGACTCCAACTCCACGGTCGTCCGCGCCGTCTGGATGGGCGAGATCGACGTCGCCCTCACCGACACCGACGACGTGCTGGTCGGCCAGAACCGGGGCTGGGACGTCGCGATGCTCGAGCCCGCGCTCGACGACGCCGGCGGGGGCCCCCTGGCGGTCCCCTGCACCGTCGGCCTGGTCGCCGGCGGGGCCAACCCCGAGCAGGGCAGGGCCTTCATCGACTGGCTGCTCTCCGGGCACGGCGAGCGCGTGCTGGCCGCCAGCGAGAGCGCCAACCGCCCGGTGCACCCCGATGCCGGCGAGGGCTATCCCGTCGCGCTGCCCGCCCACCAGCGCGGCTGGTACGAGTCGGTCGCGGAGTCCGTCCCCGCGGCCCTCGAGCTGTGCGAGCGCGTGCTGCCCGGCGGCTGAGCCCCGGGCCCCTACCATCGGGGATGCCCATGACCGCTGCCGCATCCTCCGTCCGCGACCGCATCGCCGGCGAGCTCGACACGCTGGTCGCGCTGCGCCACGACCTGCACCGCATCCCGGAGGTCATGCACGAGGAGCGCCTCACCAGCGCCCGCATCCAGCGGGAGCTCACCGAGCTGGGCATCCCGTTCGTCACCGGCCTCGGCGGGCACGAGCCCGGCACCGGCACCGGCATCGTCGCCCACCTGCCCGCCTCTCGCGACGGAGCCCCGGTCGAGACTCACCGGCTCGCGGTCGCCATCCGGGCCGACATGGACGCCCTGCCGATCGAGGAGCAGACCGGCGCACCCTACGCCAGCACCCACCCCGGCGTCATGCACGCCTGCGGGCACGACGGGCACATGACCACCGCCCTGGGCGCGGCCCGCGTCCTCGCCTCGCTGCCCGACCGCCCCAACCCCGTCACCCTCGTCTTCCAGCCCGCCGAGGAGGGCGGCTTCGGGGGCGAGTACATGGTCCGAGACGGCTGCCTCGACGGCGCCGAGCGCCTGGGCGAGGGGATGGGGCCGAAGGTCGCCCGCATGTACGGCATGCACGGCTGGCCCGAGCTCCCGCTGGGCGTCGTCAGCACCCGCCCCGGCCCCCTCATGGCCTCCACCGACGAGTTCACCATGACCGTCGTCGGGCGCGGCGGGCACGGCGCCTACCCCCACCTGTGCAAGGACCCCATCCTCGCCAGCGCCGGCGTCATCCAGGCGGTCCAGCAGATCGTCGCCCGCGTCGTGAAGCCCCTGAGCCCCGCGGTCATCACGGTCGCCTCCATCCACGCCGGCAAGGCCAACAACGTGATCCCGGGCGAGGTCGAGATGAACGGCACGCGGCGGGCCATCGACGCCGGCACGCGTGAACTGCTGCAGCGCGAGTTCCTGCGCGTGGTGGACGACGCCGCGCGGGCCTACGGGTGCGAGGCCCGCGTCAACTGGGAGCCGGGGTACCCGGTGGTCCGCAACGACGCCGACGAGGCCGAGCGGGCCCTGCGGATCGCGCGCGAGGTCGTCGGCGTGGAGCGGGCCCGCGTGGAGCCCGAGCCGACCATGGGCGGCGAGGACTTCGCGTACTACTGCGACAAGGTCCCCGCCTGCTTCTTCTGGGTGGGCCTGGGCGAGCGTGATCGGGCCGGGTCCGAGAAGGAGCCCCTGCTGCACGAATCCAGGTTCGATTTCAAGGACAAGGCCCTCCCGACCTCGGTCGAGATGATGGTCCGGCTCGCTCTGGACGAGTGACGTGTTGCGGGGCGTGGGGGTCCGGGCGTACCCTGTGACACGCGAGATCGGCCCGAATCGGCGTTTCCGATGAACCGGGCGGGCCCTCCCGCGTTACAGGGATTCCGGTGCGGGCCCACCGCCCGACCGTCCGATGAACACCCCGAGCCCCGCGACCGACCGCGGGCACGAGCCACGACCCGACCGAACCGCTCGGGCACGACCCAAGGAGTTGGCATGACACGTGGGACGCGACTGATGCTGGTGACCGCCGGGGCCCTCGCGCTGGCGATGCCCCTGGCCGGCTGCCGAGTGGAGCGCACCCGCGGGCAGCGCCACCAGATCCGGGCGCTCGAGAGCGTGATGCAGGTCGAGGCCCAGCGCCTGTCGACCCAGGGGCCGTCCGACCGCACGCTGCAGGAGTACCGGCACCTGATCGACCTGTACCAGTCCGCCCTGGACGCGACCCTCCGCAGCGCCTGGGCCGAGCCCACGCAGGTCCAGCAGGCCGAGGACACCCTCCTCGTCCTCGCCGACGAGGTCCGCATGCTGCAGGCCTTCCAGGCGATGCACCCCGACACCCAGGTCAACTTCGAACGCCAGTTCTGGCGCAACCGCCTGCAGCCCTGGCAGCAGTGGCGCGGCCCCGGCTGGCAGACCAACCGCGAGCAGTGGGACGAGCAACTCAAGCTCAACTACTAACCCCCCCCCACAATTGGAACATCGGATTTGCTGACGCTGTTGGGAGTCGCCTTTTCGACTCACGGGGTTTGAGTGCGCACGAAAAAGAAGCACCCACCGGCACGGGGCCGGTGGGTGCTTCGTGGTGCCGGTTGAAACTTGGAATCAGCGTCTGCGACGGGCGCCGACGAGGCCGGCCAGCCCGAGCAGGGCGGCGGAGGTCGGGGCCGGGACGGTGATGAAGTAGGCGTCCGAGCCGAACTCGACGCGGACACCGTTCTGCAGGAAGGACGTGTCGGCGAGCGCCTGGCTCAGCGTGAGTGTCGCGATGACCTCGTCCCGGATGGCGCCGAGCCCGCCGAGCGGGAGTGAGAAGGCGTTGGAGATGAGCCCGGGCTGCGGGCCGTCGATGTTGACGGGCCCGTCGAGGTTGGCGCCGCCGAACGGGGTGGCTTGGGCGGTGTTGGTGGAGAAGAAGTTCTCGAGCAGGCCGGTGCCGTCCATGTTGCCGTAGGCAAATTCGCCGGAGACGTCGGTGCCGGCGCCGTAGGAGCCGGTGTCGAAGTCGACCGAGGCGCTGCTCGGGCCGATCACGACGCTGCCCCCGGTGATCGTGTTGTCGCCGATGCCCTGGCCCGGGGCGCCGAAGTCCCACGACACGCCGGTGAGGAGCTGGTCGGAGTTGCTGAACCCGCTCGGCACGCCCGTCGAGGTGTTCTTCAGGCGCACCTCCAGCGTGGTCGGGTTGATCAGGGTGAACTCCGCTTCGGCCGACAACCCGTCGGCGCCGACGAAGTAGAACGTTTGCGCGGTCGCCCCGCAGGTGAGCAGGCCGCACCCCAGCAGCGTGGTGAGCGAGGTCATTCTCATGTGTTTCTCTTCTCTCAAAGCCCGGCCCGATCGGGGCGTGGGCAGTGCTCTCAGCGCGAGCGTACCGGGACCGGGGTTCTCAAACAAGAGTTCCCGCTCTGAATAGCGGTTGAAGGCTGAAAATCTCTGCGCTCGCCCGGAAACCCGAGAAATCAAGGGGTTTAGGCGGCCTTCTCCCTTGTTTCGGGCTTCGGGTCCAGGGTTCCGATAACCTTCATCACGTCCATCGCCGAGCTCGATTCGAGCGAGGCGATCACGCCCGCGTCCTCGACCTTTCGGGCCGCGGCCAGGTCCGCGTTGGACCACCCGATCGCGATGATGGGGCGCACATACCCGGCGGCCCGACTGAGCTTGACGATCTGGGCGGCGTCGGCGCCGTCGTGGGCGGGGCCGCAGAAGAGCAGGTCCACCGGGTTGGTGCGGACGTGGTCCAGGGCCCGCCCGAGGAACTCGACCGAGACGACGTTGGCGCCCAGGGCCCGGAAGGAGTGGCCCATGCGTTTCATGACGGCCCCGGTGGGGTCGATCAGGAGCATCCGGACGCCGTCGAGGCGGCGCCGGACCTGGTCGAGGTGCTTGGCGGCCCGCCCGCGCTGGGCCTCGGTCAGGAAGTCCTTGAGCTCGATGCGGGCCTCGAAGCGGACGCTGGACTCGTGGTAGCTCTCGCCGGCGTAGTGGCAGTTGAGGACCTCGCCGACGAGGTGCACCGGCTCTCCCGTGACCTTCTGCAGCGTGAGCACCAGGCTGGAGCCGGAGTAGACGTAGGGGCGGTGCAGCAGCCCGACGCCGAGCGGCGAGAGGTTGCGCGTGATCGTCGCGACGTTGAGCACGTCGCCGGTGACCTGGGCCATGCGAGTGGGGGGGGTGATGCGTCGGTAGGCGAGGCGTGTCTCACGCCGTCGCTCGGGGCCCTCGTACTCGCCCTGGGCGTGGTCCATCTCGTCGAGCAGGCGACGCAGCAGCGACCGGGTGTGTTCGTCTCGTATCGCCATGGTCCGGCCCACGGATCGGCACGCCCGCGGGCCCCGTTGAGGGCGTTTCGGGCCTTGGGAGGGTCTTCACACGCGTCGGTAGGCGTGCGTCAATCTCACCACCGGTTCGGGGCCCCCCGCAGCGCAGCCGGGGGGACGAATACCATCCGGCGTGCCTGACGACCCGGACACCCCCATCGCGGACGAGGAGGGCTTCCTCCCCGGCGACACGCCCCCGGCGTGGGGCACGGAGTCCGACGAGGCCCGCCTGGCCCGCCTGCTGCGCACGGCCCGCGACCTGCCCCCGGCGCCCGGCGTCTACCTCATGAAGGACCACAAGGGCGTGGTGCTGTACGTGGGCAAGGCGGGCAAGCTGCCCGACCGGGTGTCGAGCTACTTCGTGCCCTCGGCCGACCTGGGGCCCAAGAAACACCGCATGCTCGACCAGATCCACTCCTTCGACGTGCTGCGGTTCGAGAGCGAGTGGGAGGCCCTGCTGGCGGAGAACCGGCTGATCAAGGACATCCAGCCCCCCTTCAACGCCCGCCTGACCGACGGCAAGACCTTCCCGTACCTGGTGGTGACACGCAACGAGGACTACCCGCGCGTGTTCGTCACGCGCAACCCCGCCGGGCTGGACGACGAGGGCGAGAAGCGACCGGAGATGAAGAACGCGCGGATCTTCGGCCCGTTCACCAACGCCGGGGCGCTGCGCGAGGCCGTGAGCACGCTGCAGCGGGTCTTCAAGTACCGCACGTGCTCGATCGACATCCAGGCGGGCGATCCGAAGAACCGGTTCTTCCGCCCCTGCCTGCTGGCCTCGATCGGGCAGTGCACGGCCCCGTGCAACGAGAGCGTCTCGGTGACGGCGTACGGGCGCGACATCGACCGCTTCGTGCAGTTCCTGGGGACCAAGCGGTCGAGGATGCTGCGCGAGATGAAGGCGGAGATGGAGGAGGCGTCCGCGTCGCTGGATTTCGAGCGGGCCGCGACGCTGCGCGACCAGATCGACGCGATCGAACGCCTCGACAACCGGGCGACGCAGCGCGACGGCTGGCAGCCCGAGACCGAGATCGGCTATCTGAACCCCAAGTCCGCGACGCGCAGCCTGCAGAAGACGCTGGGGCTCGACCAGCCGGTGCGCTGCCTCGAGGGCATCGACATCGCGCACCTGCAGGGCGGCGAGACGGTCGGCAGCAAGGTCTGCTTCGTGGACGGGCGCCCGTTCAAGGACGAGTACCGCCGGTACCGCATCCGGAGCGTGGAGAACCTGCCCGGCGGCGGGACCAACGACGACTACGCCAGCATCCGCGAGGTGGTCAGCCGGCGCTACCGCGAGGCGGGGGAGGGGCATGAGCTGTACCCCGACGTCATCCTGATCGACGGCGGGCTGGGGCAGCTGCACGCGGCCCTGGAGGCCTTCGACGAGCTGGCGTCCAGCGGCGGGGTGAGGCCGCCCATGGTGATCAGCCTTGCGAAGAAGGAAGAGCTGATCTACGTGCAAGGCCGGTCCGAGCCGATCCGTCTGAGCCGCAACAACGCGGGTTTGCGGCTGTGCCAGCAGGTGCGGGACGAGGCGCACCGGTTCGCGCAGCACTACCACCACGTGCTTCGTCGGAAGAGCACGCTGGGGGAGTGAGGGCACCCGATTCGGGGGCCAGCGTGCAACTCAATATTGTGTGATCAGCAGAATTTTCGTTTTTTTTTGCCACACGTAGCCTTGTGCTATATTCGCGGGATGCGATATCACGAGGTCATGCGATTGAAGATGAGGTTGCGGGCTCGGGCTACGACGGGGTTGGTGGGGTTGTGTGTGGCGTGCGCGATCAGCGTAGGGCAGCCGACGGCGGAGGAGTTCGCGGCCCTGTGGAACGCCTCTGAAGGTGCAGATCTACCGCAGGGCATCTTTCTTGAGTACGCGCGATGGAACAGGGATGGATTCAAGCGAGGCGCCGGTGCATCCGCGTCCGACTCGAACTCGGTTGTCCAGTTCTGGTACTGGAACGACCGGGCTTGGCGAGTCTCGAGGAGTACCGAGGAGTCAATCCTGAACTACGGGGATTCGGGGGCGCACCCCGATGAGCGAGGCTCTTGGGCTTTGAGTGATCGGCAACTCCGGCTCAACGAAGAAAGTGCGGGGGCGCGAGAGTATCGGTTTGACCCAGCTCACACGGTCGGATTACAGGCGTATCAATGGGTGCGGGCGTGTTACGGGCTGACTGGATCCGGGCCACTTGAGTTTTACCCCGGCACGCCGCAGGGGACAGACGAGCGGTGGACGGTGCGGTGCGAGTCGGCCAACGGCGTGCGTAGCTTCGTGGCTGAGGGCACGACAGTGCGGGGCTCACTGTTGGTGGGTTCCTTGACATACTTCGATGCCGGCAACCCGTCGCCAATCGTCAAGCAAATTCTGGGCGATTGGATTCCGTGCGAAGAGAGTCCCACGGGCTGGTTTGCTCGCAAGTTTGAGCGTATCGACCCCGAAGGAGCGTCGCTCGAAAAAATCGAGTTCGCGGCCCCGAAGGCAGTCTCGCGAGACGAGGTACTCCTTGTATCTGCGACTCCGCCGCTTGATGGCGACGATCCGGTCCGGGGAGAGGTGACCGCGACCTCGTACGTTGACAATCGTACAGACAGCAAGGAGACACTTGCGGTTGTGGAGGGCCAATGGGAACGTATCCGTGGGAGCCATCTGAATGGCAGGGATGGGGGCGCGGTGTTCCGATTCGTCGGGTGGGTTCTGTTGTGTTGCCTGGTGGTGAGCTTTATATGGTATAGATTTTCTCGGTCAAAGCTGTAGTGCGAAGAAAGGATATGAGATGAAGTATGGGACATCCGGCCCTCTGGCCCTGTGTCTCGCGGTGACGCTGGCTTCGAGAGCCATCTGCTACAGGCAGTTTTCTCTCGGCAGTGCCTGTGTAGTCATAGGCGGTTGCGATGTGAATGCCTGCACTCCCGTGGTGACCTTCACTTCGGAGGAGGTTTTTACAACAGGCGGAGGCTTCGAGACGGGCAGGGCAATGCAGACGCCGCCGTTGGAGCGGCTCTGCCACCAGGGGTACAGCGCTCCGGATGAGAACGAGTTTTGCAACGTCTATACAGAGTGTGAAATAACCGTCTCAAGCCGAGAGGTTATGGGGGCGAATTGCGAGAAGGGCCCGCCCGAGTAATCGTGGGACGGAGTTGACTTATCGTGGTCTTGCGTTGTCTCGAAATCGTTGCGGCTGGAGCGGCAGTCGTGCTTGCATTGCTGGGCGCGCTGAAGCTCGTCGAGTTGAACGGGTTTGTCAGTGCACTTGGTGGGTGGACGCTCGTCCCTGAGGCCATAAAACCCGTCGTTGCGGTGATCGTGCCATCCGCAGAAGTCGTGACGGGCTTGCTTTGGTTCTCATCGAGACGGCGTACGGCTGCGCTCGCGGGTGTTTTCTTGGCGTCGTGTCTGGCAGGTCTCTCGGTATGGCAATACAGCGTTGCGGCGCCGCCGGACTGCGGGTGCATTGGGCCGCTGGTGCGTTATCTGGATACACAGTCGACAGTGACGCGGCTGGTGGTGCTCAACGGGTCGATGATCGTGGCCTTCGGCGGATGGCTGGTGGCGGACAGGCTATGGGGGCAGCGTTGTGGGAGTTGCGTTGGCAGTCGGGATGGAGTGTCGGCTGGCGGATCGGCGACGGCATAATGCGGGCGCGGCCAATACAGCGTGGCATGAGCCTGATCGAGTTGATATTGGTGATCGTGATAATCACGTTATTGATCGCATTAACGCTGCCGGCGCTCGGGGGAGTGCGTGGCGCTGCCCAGGACGCAGTGTCGTTGGCACGTATGCGGGAGCACGCGGCCACCACGGGGCTCTACGCCAATGACTGGGACGACTACTTCCCGTACGCCGTCGATCCCGGGGCAACGAAGTCGGTCCTGCGAGGCGGGGGGTTCGTGCTCCCGATCGACTACTTCGAGTTCACGGAGTTCTGGCAGTTCGGGCTCTCCGACGAGTACTACGGCGGCGATCCACTCGGCGAAATCTTCGCCCATCCCGCGGCCCGCCGCAAGGGAGTCTTCATCAGTTACCGTCTCACGGCTTCATTCATGGCCAGCCCGGAGTATTGGGTGAACGAACGCGATCGAGACGTGGCCCTGTGGCGAGGGGTTCGTGTGAGCGAGGCCGCATTCCCTTCGGACAAGGCCGGCATAGTCGAGTTCAATCCCCTCCACAAGCCGCCGATCCCGGTCGGGGTCGGGGAGCTTGGGCCGGAGGTTCGGAGTGCCGGGTTTGCCTTTGTCGACGGGCACGCGTCCCGTCACGATGGACCAGATCTATCAACTCCTTGCCTCAGCGGGGACGGGAATGTGCCCCAAGCCATGCGTGGCATCGGTGTCTTCGGAATGCACACCGTGGATGGTGTTCATGGTCGAGATCTGAAATAACTCCGGGCGATCGACGTTCGCAATTTGTGCGGATCTGTCGATTCGCCTTGGGTTGTGCCCGTATGATTGCCAATAAGGAGGTGCCGCCACATGGACACCAAGACACTGATTGGACGTATGGCCGCCCCCGCGTTGTTCGCGGTCTCGCTGACCCTCGTCGGGTGCGAAGAGTCGGCCGATGACACCGGGATGGAGAATGCCGCGGAGCAGGTCGAGGAAACGACCGAGGACGCCGCGGACACCGTGCAGGACGCCGCCGAGGACGCGGCTGAGGCGACCGAGGACGCGGTCGAAGACGCGGCAGACGCCGTGGACGACGCGACCGGCGACGACCCGACCGGCGGGGGCTGATCCCCGTTCCACGTCGATGACACACCAGGCGCCCGACGTGAGTCGGGCGTCTTTTTGTTGCGCTCCGGCCTGGCCCGAGGGGTCAGAGCCAGCGGATGAACTTGAACAGGGCGATGCCGGCGGCGGAGAGCACGATCATGCCGACGGTGACGATCCAGAAGGCGCCGGGCGACTCCACCCCCGGCATCCCGCCGACGTTGATGCCGAACAGTCCGGTGATGAGCCCCAGCGGCAGGGCGATCGTGGCGACGAGGGTGAGCAGGTAGCTGGTCCGCCCGATGCGTTCGTCCTGGCGTGCGCGGAGCTCGTCGGTGGCGACCGCGGCCCGGTCGCGGAGCTCGTCGAGGTCCTCGACGCAGCGAGCGGTCTGGTCGGCGGCCCGCCTGATGGCGGCCCGGTCGTGGGGGGCGAGTGATTCGTGCTGCTCGGAGGCGAGGGCGACCAGGGCGTCGCGCTGCGGGGCGAGGTAGCGGCGCAGCGAGATGGACTGGCGCCGCACAAGGGTGAGGCGCTGGCGGTAGGCGGCCCCCTGGCGGGCGGTCTCGCGCGGGTGGT
>JBICID010000055.1:0-3824 GCA_043101615.1 Phycisphaerales bacterium JB040
GATTAGTTGCCAGGTGAGGGGAGTTCTGCGGTGTGCTGTTCCGATCTCGGGTGGGGGGGGGTCCCCGGGGGGGGGGGTCGCGCGGGCGCGGGGGGTGGGACGGGGGGGCGCGGGGGGCGTGGCGGTGACGGAGTGCGAGGGGGGTCGCGTGGGGGGGCGCGTGGGGGGGTGCGGGGTTTCGGGGCGCTTGGCGAGCTGCCGGTCGGGAGCGCGCGCGGGGCGGCGTTGGCGGCGCTGGCCGAGCAGAGCGCCCGCTTCCCGGACCTGATGCCGATGCGTCTGGAGACGGGCGGGCTGTCGGGGCGTGACGCGGCGCTGGCGCACGCGATCTACGACGGCGCGGTGCGTCGCTGGCTGACGCTGTCTCGAGTGGTGGAGGTCGCTGGCGGTCGGCCGATCTCGACGCTGGAGCCGGTGGTGCGTGCGGCGCTCTTGGGCGGGTCGGCGCAGCTGCTGCTGCTGGACCGCGTGCCGGACCACGCGACGCTGGACGAGACGGTGGAGTGGGTGAAGCGTGCCGGTCGGGCCAAGGCGTCGGGGCTGGTGAACGCGGTGCTGCGGAAGGTGATCGGGCTGCGGGGCGAGGTGGGGGGCGAGTGGGACGACGAGCGGGAGGCGATCCCGCTGCCGGACGGGACGGCGCTGTGGCTGACGAGGGACGTGCTGCCCGAGGACCGTCTGAAGCGGCTGAGCGTGGCGTCGAGCGTGCCGGGGGGGACGATTCGTCGGTGGGCGGAGGCGTGGGGGATGGAGCGGGCGGAGGAGCTGTCGCTGCACACGCTGGTGAGCCCGGCGACGGTGGTGCACACGGCGTTTGCGCGCGAGCCGGTCGAGGGTGAGGCCGACCTGGCCCCCCACCGCTCGGAGCGACATCGCGTGTTCGTGGGCGAGCCCGGGACGCTGGGGGCGCTGCTGGAACGTCGGCGCGACCTGTGGGTGCAGGACGAGGCGTCGAGCGAGCCTGTGCGGGCGATGGCGGAGTCGCTGGACCCGGCGCCCGGGCGGATCATCGATCTGTGCGCCGGTCAGGGGACCAAGACGCGCCAGCTCGCGGAGGCGTTCCCGGGGGCGGAGGTGCTGGCGACGGACGTGGACGCGGGGCGGCTGGAGACGCTGCGTCGGGCGTTTCATGGGCACGGGCGTGTGCGGGTGGCGACGCACGCCGAGGTGATGGAGCGGGGCCCGGGGTGGGCGGACGCGGTGCTGCTGGACGTGCCGTGCTCGAACACGGGGGTGCTGGCGCGTCGGCTGGAGGCGCGGTACCGGTCGGTCTCTGGCGCTGGTGGCACGGGGCAGCTCGAGCGGATGGTGGGTATCCAGCGTGAGATCCTGGGCGGGGCGGTCGGGCTGGTGCGGGCGGGCGGCGCGCTGGTGTACGCGACGTGCAGCCTGGAGCGGGAGGAGAACGAGGCGCAGGCGGCCTGGGCGGTGTCGGAGCTGGGGATGCGTGTGGTGATCGAGTCTCGGGCGTGGCCGCGCGGCGTGCCGGGCGACGGGCCGGAGGAGTACCGTGACGGGTCGTACGTGGCGGTGCTGACGGGCCCTGCCGGATCGGCGTAGACTCCTGACCCCTCGCACCCCCCCACCCCCGCCGGTCGCGTTCGCCGGGATCTGGACGGGACGCGGGCGGGCGTGTGTCGCGGGCCTCGGGCCATGAGGACAGAGGAGCACGGATGAATCTGCTGGACATCATCACGCCGGACTGTGTGAAGGCCCCGCTGGAGTCGACGAGCAAGCGAGGCGCGATCGACGAGCTGGTGGACCTGCTGGCCGAGCACGACCGGATCCACCAGCCCGAGGTGCTGAAGGAGGCGGTGTGGACGCGTGAGCAGACACGGACGACGGGGATCGGTCACGGCCTGGCGATCCCGCACGGGAAGAGCGAGGGGCTGGACCAGATCGTGATGGCGATCGGCAAGCCGGCGGAGCCGATGGACTTCGAGGCGATCGACGGGCAGCCGGTGCGTCTGATCGTGCTGCTGGCGAGCCCGCCGGACAAGAACTCGGACCACATCCAGGCGCTGGCGCGGGTGAGCCGCCTGATGACGCTGGAGGACTTCCGCTCGAAGGTGTACCAGGCGACGACGGGGGAGGAGATCTGGGAGCTGTTGAAGGCGCACGATTGAGGGGTGCGGGGTTCGGTGAGGCGGGGTGAGAGCGGATTCGCTCGCGGTTCGGATCTGGGCGAGAAACCCATCGCTCGCGCTCGGGGCGGGTTGTGCTTTGGTCTCTCCCGTCGCGGTGCTGGGCGGGCGCCTTTTTCACCTGGTGGTGGAGAAGGCAATGATCCCTCGGCTTGGGGTTCAGGCCTGGTCGCGGGATTCTGTGGCGGCGGCCGAGAGGGCCTCGAGGCGTGCGAGGCAGCGTTCGGCGTGGGTGCGGTAGATGGCGTGGGGGAAGACGGTGACGAGCGCGACGACCAGGCCGTAGGCGGTGGTGTAGAGGGCCTGGGCGATGCCGGCGGCGACGGCGGTGGGGTCGGTGACGGGGTCGTCGGCGCCGATGAGGTTGAAGGACTGGATGATGCCGGTGACGGTGCCGAGGATGCCGAGCAGGGGGGCCGCGGCGACGATGGTGGCCATGGTGGTGCCGAAGCGTTCGATGGCGGGCCTGAGGGTCTCGATCCGCTGCATGGCGTCTCCGTCGGAGGGCGTGCCCGCGAGCAGTCCTGCGAGGAACCTGGCGTAGAGCCCGTCGTGCTTGCCGGCGAGTGTGCGGGCCTGGGCGGCGCGCCCCGTGGCGAGCAGCTCGGAGGCCTCGGCGAGGAACCGACGGGTGGCGACCGAGTGCGTGCGGGCCCAGAAGGCGGCCCGCTCGATGATGAGTGTGACCGAGGCGAGGCTCATGGCGAGCAGGGGGTACATGACCCATCCGCCGGCGCGGAAGATGTCGAGCAGGGCGTCGAGCATGGGTGGAGGATACGGGGCCGGGGCGCACCGGGCGTACAGTGACCGACCGGGCCCTGTCGTGGGCCCCGTCGCCGGGCCGTTGGGAGCACGCGTTGGGATCGACGAGGGAAGACACCCGGGCGTGGGAGGGGGACACGGGGTCGATCGTGCGCGCGGTGGACGCGAGCCTGGAGGGGTACCTGAACGGTCTCGGGCTGGCGCGGGAGCTGGACGGGGCGGTGCGGTACGCCCTGCTGGGTGGGGGGAAGCGGATGCGTCCTGTGCTGGCGTGGCTGAGCGCGGAGGCGGTGGGCGGGCGGGGTGAGGCGAGCCTGCCGGCGGGGTGCGCGATCGAGCTGGTGCACGCGTTCAGCCTGGTGCACGACGACCTGCCGGCGATGGACGACGACGACCTGCGGCGTGGACGCCCGACGCTGCACCGGCACGCGGGCGAGGCGATGGCGATCCTGGCGGGCGACGCGATGCTGGCGCTGGCGTTCGGGGTGCTGGAGGGGATCGGTGACGTCGGGCTGCGGGCGCGGGTGCAGGCGGAGCTGATCGCGGGGACGGTGGGGATGATCAACGGGCAGGTGTACGACACGGTGGGCGGGTTCGAGGCGTCGCTTGGCGCCGAGGATCGCCTGCGGCTGATCCACCGGAATAAGACGGGGGCGCTGATCCGCGCGGCGTGCCGCGCGGGGGGGAGGTTGGGGGGCGCCGACGCGTCGTCGCTGGAGGCGTTGACGCGTTTCGGCGAGATCGTGGGGTTGCAGTTCCAGGTGCTCGACGACCTGCTGGACGCGACGGGGACCTCGGAGGAGGTGGGCAAGCGGACGGGCAAGGACGCGGCCGCGGGCAAGCTGACGTACCCGGGGGTGCTGGGGGTGGAGCGGACGCGCGCGATCGCGCGTGAGCTGCACGCCGAGGCGCTGGGGT
>JBICID010000056.1:0-35558 GCA_043101615.1 Phycisphaerales bacterium JB040
GAGGAGGATTTGCGGGGGCTGATCGAGCGGGTGGGGACGAAGGGGGACGGGACGGCGCGCAAGCTGGTTTTGCTGACGCCGATTCGGCATATTTCGGACACGGCGCACAATGAACAGATTCGGCGATTTGTTGAAGTCATGCTGCAGATAGCAGAGATCAGCACAAGTGTTCGAGGGGTTGACCTCTACCACACGGGTGCAGATGACACACAGCTCGAATTAGCCATCAACGGGATACATCCAACCGTTCCAGGAGCACGTTGGTTTACCGGTCGAATCGGGATCAAGCTGGGGTGGGTTTCGCCGGATGCTCTTGTATTGACTGACTTGGACATCTCATCACTGGAGGATCCCGTAAGAGAATCAAATGTACGGCCACTGGTCTCGGCAGCAGCAGATGCTCACTGGTATCAGCGGTTGATCTATCGCCCGACCAACACCGAATACGTGTGGGGCAGACGCCATGAGCCGTTCGGCATCGTGAATTTCCCCGCCGAATTCGAGCAGCTTGATCGCATGCTTGCGGCACGCGACGCACGGATTTGGGGCATGCCGAAACCGAGCCCAGACGAATTGTTCATGGGATTCGATGATGATTTGGATGAAGATGGTGGCGTATGGGCAGATTTACCGCTGAGCCTGAGCCTCCCCGAGGACTCCTGGACGCCACCCGCGATCGAGGCCAAGGGGACCGAGACCTCGCTCGGCTCCACCACCATCCTGCCGCCCGAGGAGTTCAAGTCGAGCTTTACGCTCGCGGACGGTTACGTCGCGGAGATCTTCGCCAGCGAGCAGGACTTCCCGGAAGTGGCCAACCCGCTGGCGCTGGCGTTCGACGAGCGCCACCGGCTGTGGGTGCTGTGCGCGATCACGTACCCGCACCTGCTGCCGGGCGAGCGCCCCCGATGCAAGCTGCTGATCCTGGAGGACACGGACGGCGACGGTCGGGCCGACGAGCGGACGGTGTTTGCCGACGGGCTGTACATCCCGACGGGGTTCGCGGTGGACAGCACGGTGGGGGACACGACGGAGGTCTACATCGGGCAGGCGCCGGACCTGCTCAAGCTGACCGACACCGACGGCGACAGCGTGGCCGACGTGCGCGAGATCATCGCAACCGGGTTCGCGATGCCCGACTCGCACCACCAGGTCAGCGCGTTCGAGTGGGACCCGATGGGCGGGCTGTGGTTCCACGAGGGCGTGTTCTCGATCGCCAACGTGGAGACGCCCTGGGGCGTGCGCCGGACGCGCGACGCGGCCGCGTGGCGGCTGGACCCGGTGAGCGGGCGCCTCGACGTGATGAGCCACGCCGACTTCGCCAACCCGTGGGGGCTGGCGTTCGACAACTTCGGGGCGGGCATCCTGGCCGACGCGAGCGGCGGGTCGAACTATGCGCTCTCGCACGTGGTGCACGCGTTCGAGTACCCGCGCAAGCCGGGGCGGCCCGGGCACATCATCAACCGCGGGCGCCCGACCGCCGGGGCGGAGATCCTGTACAGCCGCCACTTCCCGGACGACGTGCAGGGGAGTTTTCTGGTGAACCAGTCGATCGGGTTCCACGGCACACGCTGGAACCGGATCACGCCCGAGGGCTCGAGCTGGTCCACCGAGAACATGCCGCAGGACCTGATCGAGTCGAGCGATACCAACTTCCGGCCCGTCGCGATCGAGACCGGCCCGGACGGGGCGGTCTACCTGGTGGACTGGTGCAACCCGCTGATCGGGCACATGCAGTACTCCACGCGCGACCCGCGGCGCGACAGCACGCACGGGCGCATCTGGCGCATCCGGCACGAAACGCGCCCGCTGCTCGACCCGCCCGACATCGTGGGCGCGAGCCCGACGGAGCTGTGCGAGCTGCTGCGTCTGCCGGAGGACAACACGCGTCAGCTGGTGCGCCGGCGTTTGCAGAGGCTGCCGGACGACGTGATCGAGTCGGAGGTGGCGGCGTGGTTCGAGGAGCTGGAGGAGGGGTTCGATCGCGACTACTGGCGCTTGCAGCTGGAGCGGCTGTGGATGAGCCATGCGCGCGGGGAGACCGACGCCGGACTGTTGGAGGGGCTGGTGTTCGGGGTGGACGCGCGGGCGCGGGCGGGCGCGGTGCGGGTGCTCCGCCACTGGCTCGCGGAGGGGCGGTTCCCGGAGAGCGATGCGGCACGGTTCGTGCAGCGGGCGGTGGGTGACGAGGACATGCACGTTCGTCTGGAGGGGGTGATCGCGGCGGGGTTCATGAGCCCGGAGCGGGGGATCTCGCTCGCGGAGGCGGCGCTGGAGCGTTCCATGGACGGGCCGATGCGGACGGTGCTGACCGAGACGCTGGTGCACCTGAGCCGCGGCCTGGAGGAGGTCCCGGCCATCGTGCGTGCGTTGCGGCTCCGCCAGACGCCGACGGACAGCCTGCTGGAGATGGAGGCCGACGAGCTGGTGGTGTTCGAGCTGCTCGCCCGGCACGAGGCGCCGGCGGATCGTCGGATGGAATTGCTGGAGGGGCTGGTGGGTGAGGACGCCGACGCGCAGAGCGCGTTGCTGTTCGATCGGCTTGCCGAGGAGCGCGAGCTGGTTCGCGGACTGGATCTGCTCGAGCTGGTCGAGCGGTTGCCGCGCGAGGCGGTGGAGCGGGCGGCGCAGGCCGACGAACGCTGGATCGAGCACGCGGAGAAGTTCCTGGCGGCGAAGGTGGCGTCGGTGCTGCTGCTGATGGGGATCGAGCCGGAGCGGCTGATGACGCGCGAGCCCGGCCTGCTGGTGCGGGCGGCGGAGCGGACCGCGTCGGACGCGGAGCTGAGCGATCGGGTGCGAGCGCGCCTGGTAGAGATCTCGGGCGAGGCGTTCGGTTCGCTGCGTGAATCGCTGGATTCCTGGGAGCGCCGGCTGGCGTTGTCGCAGGCGATGCGGTTCGGGGGCGAGGCGCGGGGCGCGGTGCTGGACTCGGCGGTGGGGCTGGTGGAGCGGGGGTGGGACACGCCGATGAGCGACTGGGGCCAGGCGCAGCTGGACGCGATGTCGGCGCAGATCGCGCTGCACGCGCTGGATCCGGCGGAGTGGCCCGAGCGTGCGGCCGGGTTCGTGGTGGAGCGTCCGAGCAACGAGGTGGCCGGGCTCGGGGAGTCGATTTACTACGACGAGGCGATCGGGTGCGTGCGGTGTCACGCGTCGGACGGCACGGGGCTGGAGGGGTTCCCGCCGCTGGTGGGCTCGAAGCGGCTGCTGGGCGATCCGGCTCGGGCCGCGAGCGTGGTGCTGCACGGGCTGTACGGGGCGCTGGAGGGGGCGGACGGCGCGGTCTACAACTCGGCGATGGAGCCGCTGGGCGGGGTCCTTTCCGACGAGGAGATCGCGGCGGTGCTGACCCACGCGCGCCAGAGCTGGGGCAACTTCGCGTCGCCGGTCGATCCGGAGACCGTCGCCTCGGAGCGGGCCCGGGAGGTGCCCGGCAAGTCGTACTGGCCGATCGCGGAGCTCGACGAGGCGTTCCCGCTGGCGACGGATTCGCTGGGGGGCCGGCTGACGCCGGTTGCGCAGGCGCGCGACGGGGCGCCGGGCGGGACGGGCCCGGAGGCCCCCCGGAGACGGCCCATCACCTGGACGCCGCTCCTGCTGTTCGGCGTCTCGATCGGGCTGCTGGTGGTGCTGGTGGGCGGGTTCGGCGCGATCCTGAAGATGTCGCACAAGGGCTCGTAGGTGAGCGTTCGGGCGCACAAAGTCGCGGTGCTGAACGTGGTGGCGCTGTCGCGGTCGGTGCTGGGCGATCGCACGCCGTGCCTGAACGCGCTGATCGAGCGCGGCACGACCACCACCCTCGTGCCAGACCTCCCGGCGGTCACCTGCACGAGCCAGTCGTCGATGCTGACGGGCCTCCCGGTGCGCGAGCACGCCGTGGTCGCCAACGGCTGGTACGACCGCGAGCACCACGAGCCCCGGTTCTGGAAGCAGTCCAACCGGCTGGTGCGGGGCGAGAAGGTGTGGGAGACGGCGCGCCGGCGCGACGCCAATTTCACGTGCGCGAACCTGTTCTGGTGGTTCAACATGTACTCCAGCATGGACGTGAGCGTGACGCCGCGCCCGCAGTACCGGGCGGACGGGACGAAGGTGCCGGACTGCTACAGCCACCCGGCGGGGTGGCGGGACGAGTTGCAGGCGCGCCTGGGCCCGTTCCCGCTGTTCCGGTTCTGGGGGCCGATGGCGGGGATCGAATCCAGCCGCTGGATCGCGGACGCGGCCAGGATGACCGACGAGCGGTTCGACCCCTCGCTGAGCCTGGTCTACCTGCCGCACCTGGACTACGCGCTGCAGAAGCACGGCCCGGGTTCATCGGAGGCGCTGCACGCAGCGGGTGAGATCGACGCGGTGGTGGGGGGGCTGGTCGAGCACTACGAGTCACGCGGGGCGAGCGTGCTGGTGGTCAGCGAGTACGGGATCGAGCCGGTGCGGGGCGGCGGTGCGGTGCATCCGAACCGGGTGCTGCGGGAGGCGGGGCTGATACTGGTGCGAGAGGAGAACGGGCGGGAGCTGCTGGACTGCGGGGCGAGCCGTGCGTGTGCGCTGGCGGATCATCAGGTGGCGCACGTGTACTGCGCGGATGAGGAGTCGCGTGATCGGGCACGAGCGGCGTTGGAATCCACTCCGGGCGTGGAGCGGGTGCTGGGGGCGGATGAGCTGCGCGAGCTGGGGCTGGATCATGAGCGGGCGGGTGAGCTGCTCGTGGTAACAGAGCCGGGGTGCTGGTGCACGTACTACTACTGGACGGACGATGCGCGGGCGCCGGACTTCGCCCGGACCGTCGATATCCATCGCAAGCCGGGGTACGACCCGTGCGAGCTTTTTGTCGATCCGGAGATCGCGCTCCCGAAGCTTCGACTGGCGGGCAAGCTGGCGAAAAAGAAGCTGGGCTTCCGGACGCTGATGGACGTGATCCCGCTGGACGCGTCGCTGGTGCGGGGCACGCACGGGCGTGTCGAGGTCGAGGAGGGGTACGCCCCAATCCTGATCGAGCCCGAGGACGGGGTGCTCAGCGAGCGCCACAACGCGATGCCGATGCGTGGCGTGCGCGAGGTGATCCTGGAGCACCTGTTCCCGGAGGGGTGAGACGGGTGTGGGGGAAATGTGGACGGGTGCCGTGTTTTCGCGCAGCTAAAGCATGTTCCCGATGGCGTTGCCTGCCGGCTCAACTGCCCGGCAGCACGCGTTGGGCCGCGAGGGTGACCGCGAAACAGACCCCGCCCGCGATTGCCAGGGAGACTTGGCCGTGCATCGCGAGGGCCATGGCGTCGAACAGGCAGAAGCCCGCGATCCATCCGGGAATGGCGATCCAGGGTTTGCCCGCGATCGCGGCCCGGGCGCACCACGAGCTCCAGAGCGCGAAGGCGACCGCCGTGAGGAGGCTGGGGGTGGTGCGGATGTGTGCGGGCTCGGCCAGCAGCGGGGCACAGAGCGGGACGAACACGACGGACCAGGCGAGCAGGCGCTTGGTGTGGGGGGTCGCGCTCGCTTCTGCTCGAGCGGCCAGGGTGATGAGGACGGTCGTCAGCCCGAGCCCGGCCCCGAAGACGAGCACGCCGGTGGGGATCTCGCCCCAGGTGTCCACCACCGCGAGCGCCCCGAGCGGGTACAGCCCGACGCGGCACCCCCCCATCAGCACGCAGGCCCACGCGTGCTTGCCGTGCGTGAACGTGTACGCGAGCACCAACAAGGCGATGGCGATCGCGGTGAGGGCGGCGGGGTGGCCGATCGCGCCCGCGCCGGCGATCCCGGCGCCCAGCAGCAGCCCGCCGATGACCCAGACGGTCCGACGGTCGAGGCGTCCGGAGGGGATGGGTCGTTCCGGGCGGGAGTCGGCATCGCGTGCGACGTCCGCGGCGTCGTTCAGGGCCATGCCCGCGCAGTACAGCAGGGCGCCCGCGATCATCGCCAGGGCGAGCGGGCGCCACGCTAACGTGGCGTCGGCGCCGAGCGCGAGCCCTGCGCCTGCGAGCACGTTGATCGGCACGGTCGGCAGGTTGCTGAGGCGGGTGACCTCGAGCCAGGCGCGGGCGGTGCGGGCGAGGGGCATGCGGGATTATCCGGCGAGTTGTGGGAACGTGCGCACAAACCAGTCCAGTTCCATCGCGATGGCGTGTGCGAGGGTCGCGGGGCGGTGGGCCTCTGGGAGGACGTTCCAGGCGTAGGTTTCGAGCTCGAAGACTGGCCGTGGGGAAAGCTCCTGGGAATGGCGCACGGCCTCGTGGATCTGGGCCTGGGTGGTGCCCAGCGGGCCGAGCGATTCGAGGAAGATGGGCACGTGGAAGTGCACGCGTGCCTCGGCGGTTGGGTCTGGGCCTGTGAGCGCGAGCATGTCGGTGAGGTCCTCGAAGAAGCGGGCGCCGTCGGGCGTGCGGATGGCGGTCTGGTGCAGGTAGCGGGGCTCGTCGAAGGCGTTCAGCGCGACGATGGCCTCTGGCGTGAGCGCGGCCCGGATGGCGCTGGAGACCTGGACCTTGTGGACGGGCACGCCGGCCTCGGCGTAGGACCGCAGGGCGTGGTCCTGGGGCTCGAACATCACGGCGCTGTGGCAGACGTCGTGGCAGACGCCCAGGTGCTCCAGCTCGTAGGGCTCGGCCTTGGAGCGGAGGCGTTGCCACCAGGCGAGGACGTCCGGGGCGGTGTCGAGCAGGCAGCCTGGTTCGGGCTCGAGGTCGAGGGTGATGGTGCGCCCGGTCTGGCCGGCGAGCCAGTTGAGCTCTCGTGCGCACAAAGTCAGCAACTCGGCCGCGAGGTTGAGTGCGGGTGCGTCGAGGATGCGTTCCGAGGACTCGTCATCGATGAGATCGGCACGCCAGCCGATGGGGAGGGTTGAGATGGAGGCGGCGCTGCCCTCGGGCATGAGCTCGGTGAGGACGCGTGCGAGGCGGAGGGTGTGCTCGAGGCGTGCGGGCTGGGTCCAGTTGGGGCGGTAGACGTCGTGCTTGACGACGGGCTGGTGGAAGTTTCGTTGCGGGAAGCCGTTGAGTGTGACGACTTGGATGTCGCGGGCTTGCAGCTCGCCGGCGAATCGTGTGAGCAGGTCGTCGTCGGCGTCGAGGGTCTCGGCGACCTCGTCTGATAGCCAGAGGCCGATGGGGTACTCGTCCCCGCCGGTGTCGCGGTGGGGTCTCGGGTCGTGCTCGTCGAGCTGGGCGAGGATCTCGTCGGGCGTGGTGCCGGGGTGGACGTTGGTGCAGTAACAGACGCGCGGCGGGGCGGGCATCGGTCAGGCGAGCCCGGCTCTGAAGTTGGGCGATTGGCTGAGGAACTTCTTGGGGTTGCCGAAGCTGACGAGGTCGATGGTGGCGTCGTCGTGCCCGCGTCGCTTCATCTCCTGGCGGCACTTGGGGACGGCGAGGGGGTCGGAGGGGCCCCAGTCGCCGGCGGAGTTGATCCAGAGACGCTCGGTGCCATGCGTTTCGAAGATGTCCACGGCCCGCTTCGGCGTGCACTTGGTGTCGGGGTAGAGCGTCATGCCGGCCCAGAAGCCGCGGTCGAGGACCATGCGGACGGTGTGCTCCTCGACGTGGTCGATGAGGACGCGTCCGGGGTCGATGGAGGCGTTGGCCTCGATGGCGTCCATGATCAGGCGGGTGCCCTTCTTCTTGTCCTCGAGGTGGGGGGTGTGGACGAGGATGAGCTGGTTGTGCTGCGCGGCGATGGCGATCTGCTCTTCGAGGATGGCGAGTTCGTTTTTGGAGTTCTTGTTGAGGCCGATCTCACCGACGCCGAGCACGTTGGGCTTAGCGAGGAACTCGGGGACGAGCTTGAGGACATCGCGCGCGAAGCCGGGGTCCTCGGCCTCCTTGGGATTGATGCAGATCCAGCAGTGGTGGGCGATGCCGTACTGCGCGGCTCGCGCGGGCTCGGCGGAGGTGAGCAGGGTGAAGTAGTCGTAGAAGCCCTGGGGGCTGGAGCGGTCGAAACCGGCCCAGAAGGCGGGCTCGGTGATGGCGACGCAGCCGGCGAGCGCCATGCGCTGGTAGTCGTCGGTCGTGCGGCTGACCATGTGGATGTGCGGGTCGATGTACATTACCCCCCCTCCCTTCCGGGCCACGCGCCTGTTGCCCCTTTACCGGGCGCCGTGTCGATGGGCTCGTCGGTGGGGTCGGAGAGTGCGTCGAGCACGCGTGCGGCCCGGTCGGGCCCGTCTTCGAGCAGGATCGCGAGGGCCTTGCGGAGCTCGCGTGCCCGGAAGTCCGCGGCCGCGGCGTCGGGCCCGTCGCTGGCGCGGTCGAGCCGGTCGAGGAAGGCGGCGATGTCGATGGCCCTGGCCCGGTTCTCGAGGAAGTCGAGGTCGAGGAGCTGGGCGGCGGTTTTCTTTGCGGTGCGGGACGGATCGGGCGGGGAGGGCATGTGTAAAGGGTAGCGGGAAAGGCAGGTACGCAGAGGCGCGGAGGACCGCAGAGACGCGGAGAGAATCAACAAAGGCCAAGAACCCTGAGTGATGAACTCGGAGACCGATACGAGTCCGCAATAGCCAGATGAAATCCTGATTCAGTCTTTCTCTGCGCCTCTGCGGTCCTCCGCGTCTCCGCGTACAAATCTTCACGAGGCGTGTTCAGGAGCGCTCGCCAGCACGGCGAACGCACGTCGCATGGCGTTCTCGTCGATGGAGTGGACCTCGGCGTCTCGCCCGGGCTCGGGGCAGAGGGTGATGGTGAGCTCGCCGCCGAGGTGCTCGCGGAACTCGTCGAGGCCGGGGAGGACCGCCTCGGGCCGTGCGAGCAGCGGGTGGGCGAGGGTGAAGCCGAGGGCGGTGAGCGAGGAGTGGACGCGGTCGGCGAGCTCGGGCGGGCACAGGCCGATGTGGGCGCTGTATCGGGTGTCGAGGGCGATTCCGATGGCGACGGCCTCGCCGTGGCGGAGGTCGTAGTTGGTGAGTGATTCGAGCTTGTGTGCGGCCCAGTGCCCGAAGTCGAGGGGGCGGGCGTTGGCGGTCTCGAAGGGGTCGCCGCCGCGGACGATGTGGTCGAGGTGGAGGCGGGCGGAGCGTTCGAGGATGGCGTGGGCGGTGTCGAGGGCTTCCGGCGCTCGTGCGTTGATGCGTGCGGCGTGTCGCTCGATCTGTTCGAACAGCGGGGCGTCCTTGAGCAGGGCGACCTTGACGGCTTCCGAGAAGCCGGAGCGCCAGTCTCTGTCCGAGAGCGTGGCCAGCAGCGCAGGGTCGTTCACCACGGCGTGTGGGGGTGCGAAGACGCCGAGGAAGTTCTTCTTGCCGAAGGCGTTGACGCCGTTCTTGACGCCGACGCCCGAGTCGCCCTGGGCGAGGGTGGTGGAGGGCAGGCGGACCTGGCGGATGCCGCGGTGGGTGATGGAGGCGGCGTAGCCGACGCAGTCGAGCACGGCCCCGCCGCCGATGGTGAGTGCGTAGGAGCGTCGGCAGAGCCGGTCGTCGTGCATGCGTTGCAGGACGGCGTGGAGGATGGACTCGTCGTTCTTGCAGTCCTCGCCGCCCGTGACGTGCGTGGGGTCGGAGGTGAGCGTGAGCCGGTCTGCGTGGGCGTCGAAGTAGGCCCGCACGCGTTCGGGCAGGTCGGGGCGTGCCTCGACGAGCCCGGCGTCGAGGAAGACGCCCACGCGGGCGGCGCCGGACTCGCCGGTGGGCTCGAGCAGGCCGGCGAGGGACGGGTTGCCGGGGTCGAGCGCGTCCGGGAGGGTGCGGAAGCGGTGCGTGAAGGGCACCGCGAAGGGGTGATCGTTCGCGGCTGGTTGGTGCGGTTGGTCGCCGGCACGCATGGCGTGGTGATGCTATGCGGGGGCTCACGGATCGGGCTGGTGATCGGAGCCGCGCAGCTCGAGGCCGGCCTCGGTGAGGATCTTGAGGGTGTCGTCCTGGAGGTTCAGCGGTGCGTCGTCTGGGAACCTGGCGAGCCACTCGCCCGCGTCGTCGAGGCGTCCCCATCGCGCGTAGAGCGCGATGACGGTGCGGAGCACGGCCTGGTAGTAGGCGTGGTCGGTTCCGAGGAGTTCGAGGAAGCCGGCCTCGGCCTGCAGCGCCAAGTCCTCTGCCTGCTCGAAGTCGCCCTGCTCCATGCGGCAGATGGCGATGGAGTTCTTGGTGACCAGGGTGTCGGTGTGGGTGTCGCCCAGCACGCGCAGGCGGACGTCGAGCAGGTCGCGGTGGATGCGTTCGGCCTCGTCCCAGCGTTCGGCGCGTGCGAGGATGATGGCGTGGTTGGACCGGGCCGTCATGGAGTAGGGGTGCTCGGGCCCGTGGACGACGGCGAACTTCCGCATGGCGATCTCGGAGAGCGGGATGGCGGCCTCGGGCCCCTCGAGCCCGAGGGTGACCCAGGCGAGCGAGACGTAGGCCGATGCGGTGGCCTCGGTGTCGGGGGCGTGCTCCTCCCCGTACTCGGCGGCCCGGGTGAACATCTCGCGTGCGCCCTCGGGGTCTCCGGTGCGGAAGGCGACGGAGGCCTGGTTCTGGAGGATGCTGAGGAAGGTGCTGTGGTCGTCGGTGATCTCGCGCCGGGCGAGCGGGAGCGCCTCGTCGAGCAGCCGCTCGGCCTCCTCGAATGCCTGCTGGTCGATGCGGAGCATGGCGAGGTAGTTGAGCCGGTTGGGGAGCGTGCCGTCGTGGAGGTTGTGGGCGCGGGCGAGCTCGACGGAGCGTTCGAGGTGCGGCTCGGCCTCGTCGAGCATGAAGAGCGAGAGGTAGACCCATCCGATGGTCTTCCGGAGCATGCCCTCGACTTCTGGCGCGCCGGCGAAGCGCTCCGAGAGCCCCTCGCTGGACTGGGCGATGGCGTCGAGCAGGGTGATCTGGCGGTCGCCCTCGGCGGTGGGGTCTGCCAGCGAGAGCAGGTCGCTGGTGAGGTACTCGTTGACGTCGGCGAGGGTGTCGCGCTGACGCTGGGCGAGGGCGCGCTGCTCGCGCTCGGAGGCGAGGGTGGCGGTGACGGCGCCCAGGGCCGCGACGAGCACCACGAAGATCGCGAGCACCGCCCCGACGAGCGCCTTGTTGCGCTTGGCGAACTTTCGGAACTGGTAGAGCGTGCTGGGGGGTCGGGCGAGGATGGGCTGGTCGGACAGGTGGCGGCGCAGGTCGGACGCGAGGTCTGAGGCGGTGGCGTAGCGTCGCTGCGGGTCCTTCTCCATGGCCTTGGCGGCGATGGTGTCGATGTCGCCCCGGTAGGAGCGGTTGATGGTCGCCAGCGAGCTGGGGGTGTGGTCCTCGACGTACCGCACGGCCTCGAGCAGGGCCCGGCCCTTGAGGTCGTGCGGCAGCTCGCCGGCGAGCAGCTCGTACAGGATCACGCCGAGGGCGTAGATATCGGTGCGGTGGTCCACGTCGTCGGGCTTGCCCGAGAGCTGCTCCGGGGCCATGTAGGCCACGGTGCCGATGAGCTGGCCGGTGTGGGTGGCCAGGGTGGTGGAGCGCAGGTCGGGGTCCACGGCGCGGGCGATGCCGAAGTCGAGGATCTTCACGCGCCCGTCGCCGGTGACCATGATGTTGGCGGGCTTGAGATCGCGGTGGACGATGCCGCGGTCGTGGGCGTGCTGCACGGCGTCGGCGACGAGGGCCATCAGGTCGAGGCGCTGTCGCGTGCCGAGCCGGTTGGTGTTGGCGTGCTCGGTGAGGGGCGTGCCCCGGACGAGCTCCATGGCGAAGTAGTGCTGCTCCCCGGCGTCGGTGCGAGCGATGCCTGACTCGTAGATGGTGGCGATGCCGGGGTGGTCGAGTCGGGCCAGGACGCGTGCCTCGAGCTCGAAGCGGCGCTGGGCGTCGCGCGAGAGGTAGCCGGGGCGGACGACCTTGAGGGCGACGTGTCGCGAGGTGTCGGGCTGGAGGGCCTCGTAGACGACGCCCATGCCGCCGTGCCCGAGCTCGCCGACGATGGTGTAGCCGGCGATCTCGTCGGGCATCGGGGCGCCGGGTGCGTCGAGCCCGAGGGAGGGTGGTGATTCCAGCCTGCCGTCGGCGGTGGCGTCGGCCCGGAGCAGACCCAGGACCTCGTCGGCGAGTCGGTCGTCGCCCGCGGCCTGGCGGAGATAGGCCTCTCGGTGGTGCGGCTCGCGCTCGAGGGCGGCCTCGAACAGCTCCTGCACGCGCTGGAGGCTCGTCTCGCTCACGGGGTGTCCCCGCGTGCCCCGGGGTTCATTTTGTTGAGCAGCCAGGCGCGGGCGAAGCGCCAGTCGGCGGCGGCGGTGGAGCGTGCGATGCCGAGCACGTCGGCGGCGGTCTGCTCGTCGAGGCCGGCGAAATAGCGGAGCTCGACGAGTCGGGCCTTGCGCTCGTCGAGCTTTTCCAATTGGGCCAGGCACTCGTCGAGGGTGATGAGGTCGTCGGGGCCGAAGGTGGGCTGGTCGCCGCCGAGGGCGTGGAGGGTGAGGTCGACGCGTCTGCGGTCGCCGCCGCGTTTGGCGCGCCCCTTGCCGCGTGCGTGGTCGATGAGGACGTGTCGCATGACGCGTGCCGCGAGCGCGAGGAAGCGGTGGCGTGCCTCGGGGATGTTGGCGGTGTGGTCGAGGAGCTGGAGGTAGGCCTCGTTGACGAGGGCGGTGGGCTGGAGGGTGTGGCCGACGCGTTCCTGTCGCATCAGGCCGGTGGCGATGCGGTGGAGCTCGTCGTAGACCAGCTCGGCCATGGGGGAGCCGACGTCGGGGGCTCCCGGTGCGCTCCCGGCGGAGCTCAGCCAGGCGGAGATGGTGGTCTGACGCTCGTCGGTCATGCTGGGGTGCCCGGAACGGGGGAATGCCCGAGCGATGAGTGTACCGCGTGCGCGCCGTCGCCCGGCGTGGCGCTTGTGGTAGCAACGGGATTGTGCGACTCTTCTCGACCGTGCCATCCGGTTTTCCGCTCGGGGGATCAGGTCGGAGGGCGACATTCGGGCTGCTCGCGCTCGGCGATTTTCTGATCTCGGGGTGCGTTTCTTCGGGCGGGCGAGCGCACGAACCCCCCAACCTGCTGCTGGTGCTGGTCGACGATCTGGGCTGGCAGGACACGTCCGTCCCGATGGGCGAGCGGGCCACGGCGCTGAACCGGCGCTGGCCGACGGGGCACGTGGAGGCGGACCCGGGCGAGGCTCGGGACCCGTGCGCACTGGGGGCGTGTGTGCTGCGGCGCGTGATCGGCGTGCTCCGGGAGTGGGTGGCCGACACGGGGGCGGACCTGTCGGCGGTGCGCGAGAAGGGGTGAGCCGGTCGCGATCCCGGCGGGTTGCAACCGAACTCGGGGGGGCGGGGAATGCGCGATGTCGTCGGGCGCGGGCGGCGCGAGTGTCGCCTGTGGGGGTGGGAAGCACCACACCACAGGAGACAGACATGACACGCACGATCCAATCGGTCCGAATCTCGCTCGTCGGGCTCGCGCTGGGCGCGGGGGTGGGCGGGCACGCGCTGGGGGACGACATCAGCGTGCCAGGGGACTACTTCACGATCGCCGCGGCGGTCGTGAACGCGAGCGACGGCGACCGGATCATCCTGGCGGGCCAGACCTACTTCGAGAACCTGGTCGTGAACAAAGACCTGGAGTTCGTGGGCCTCGGCGCGGGGCAGACCCGGCTCCACGGGCAGAACATCGGCACGGTCATGACGCTGACGAACGGGGCCCAGGTCACGCTGCGTGACCTGACGGTCGAGTTCGGCAGCGCGCTGGACGGCGGAGGGCTGTACGTGAACTCCGGCACGATCGCGACGGTGGAGGACTGCGTGTTCGAGAACAACACGGCGGACGACGACGGCGGGGCGGTGCAGGTCAACGGGACGCTGATCGCACGCAGGACGGAGTTCACGCTGAACTCGCTCGATCCTGCGACCGGGGGCGAGGGCGGCGCGATCTTCGCCGACTCGGCGGTGGTGGTGCTGGAGGACTGCGACTTTGTCCAGAACACCTCGCGGGGCAGCGGCGGGGGCGTGACGTTCTTCAACGGCACCAGCATCGACCTGGACCGGTGCGTGTTCTCGGGCAACGCGACCGGCTCCGGGGGCAGCGCCGGGGCTCTTTACGCCCGCCCGGGCACGAGCGGGACCGTCACCGACACCGACTTCCTTTCCAACACCGCCGGATCCAACGGGGGTGCGGTGTACCACGACGAGGCCCCCGTCCGCTACGAGCGCTGCGAGTTCCTCGACAACTCGACCGGCGGGCCGAACGGCAACGACGGCGGGGCCGTGTGGGCCACCGGCGAGACAACGGCGGAGATGGAGTTCGTCAACTGCCTGTTCGCCCGCAACGTCGCGGCGAGCTCGGGCGGTGCGCTGTACCTCTCCACCGGCACGGACGCGAAGGTGCTCAACTGCACCATCATCGACAACCAGTCGCTGGGCGTGACCGGCGGGGCCGCGGACGGCGGGGCGATCTTCACCACCGGCACCAACGCGGGCACGTTCATCCGCAACTGCCTGGTGCGTGGGAACACGCCCAACCAGTTCGACGCGGACGGCAACGGCGTGGAGTACAGCAACGTGCAGGGCGGCTGGCCCGGCGCGGGCAACGTGGACCTTCCGGTGACGCTTGCGGACCGGGCCGGGGGCGACTACCGGCTGGTCGAGGGCTCGTTCTCGATCGACGCGGGCAACACCAGCCTGTGGGCCAACACGGGGACCGGCATCGTGAACCCGACCGACGACAACCCGGTGGACCTGGACGGGAACCCGCGCGTGCTCAACGACGCGGGCACCTCCGACACCGGTCGCAACACGCTGGGGCTCGCGGTGGACCACGGGTGCTACGAGTTCCAGCCCGAGCCGGCGCCCGAGTGCCCAGCGGACATCAACAACGACGGCATCCTGGACAACGGCGACATCGGGGCCTTCGTGCAGCTCTTCCTGGCGGGCTGCCCGTAACCCGATGCGAGCGGGTCGCCCGCGTCCGATCACATGATCACGCCGCCCCGGGGTTCGCTCCCGGGGCGTTTTCGTGCGCCGGCGTCTTGACGGTGCTCGGCTCGAACCTATCGTTTGCGGATGTCCTCAGTCCATGCCCATCATCGCCATCACCACGCCCACGCGAGTGGGTCGGCGATCGGTGCGGGCTAGAGGGAGCGTTCCCCGAGCCAGATTTCACCGTGACGCCGGCCCCGTGCCGGCGTCTTGTCGCTTGGGAATACTCCCGCGACGGGCATCGGCTCCGGCCCGGACCCCGAAGAAAAGAGACCCCGATGACCGTTGCCCCCGCCCAGACCACACGCCCCACCCCGGAACCCGCCATGCCGACCACCCCCGACGCCGACGCCGCCCAGCTCAAGCTCGCACTGCCCAAGGGGCGGATGGCCGAGGGGGTGAACCAGCTGCTGAGAGAGGCGGGGATGGGGGTCAAGGCCGCGGCCCGGGACTACCGGCCCTCGATCGGTGTGGAGGGCGTGAACGTGAAGATCCTCAAGCCGCACGCGATCGTGGAGATGCTGGGCGACGGGACGCGTGACCTGGGGTTCGCGGGCAAGGACTGGGTCATCGAGACGGGGGTCGAGCCGGTCGAGATCCTGGACACGGGGCTGGACACGGTGCGCCTGGTCGCCGCGGCCCCGAGCGACTCGCTGGTGGACGGGCGGCTGCCCGAGCGTCCCGCCGACCACCCGCTGATCGTGGCGAGCGAGTACCTGAACATCACCGGTCGCTGGATCGCGGAGAGGGGCCTGAACGCGCGCGTGATGCGGTCGTACGGGGCGACGGAGGTGCTGCCGCCGGACGACTGCGACTGCATCGTGGACAACACCGCGACGGGCTCGACGCTGGAGGCCAACCGGCTGGACATCGTGGACACGCTGATGACGTCGTCCACGCGTCTGTACGCCAGCCGGCGGGCGATGGACGACCCGGCGAAGCGCAAGCTGATCGAGACGTTCGGGACGCTGGTGCGGTCGGTGCTGGAGGCCCGCCAGCGGGTGATGATCGAGTTCAACGTGTCGCCCGAGCAGATGGAGGCGGTGGTGGCGCAGCTGCCCTGCATGCGCGAGCCGACGGTGTCCACGCTGCACGGGGCGGCGGGGTTCGCGGTGAAGTCGGCGGTGCCGCGCAGGACGCTGACCGAGGTGATCCCGATGATCAAGGCGGCGGGCGGGACGGACATCGTGGTGACCAAGCCCGAACAGATCGTGGTCTGACCCCCCCACACAACTAAGTTCACTCGGAACCGAAGGCCCACTCGCGAGCAGTTACTGCATGAGCCCCACCATGACGACCGAGCCGCAGGCATCCAGAGTTCCCGGCATCCGGCCCGCCGAGCGCGTCCGCGGCGTGGTGGCGTACCGGCGAGCGGCCCAGGCCGACCCGGCCATTGACCTGTGGCTTGACGCCAACGAGGGGCCGCGTTTGCCGGATGGGGTGCTGCGCGGGCTGGGGCTCGACGATGCGGAGGCCGTCCGCCAATATCCGAACCCGGCCGGGGTCGAGGAGCTGCTCGCGGCCAGGTTCGGCATCGCCCCGGAACGGGTGATCCTGACCAACGGGGGCGACGACGCGATCGACCGCGTCTGCCGCGCGACGTGCGAGCCCGGGCGCACGCTGATCACGCACGAGCCGGGGTTCGAGATGATCCGTCGTTCGGGGGAGCTGGCCGGTGCGGGGGTGGTTGGGCTGGAGTGGTTCGAGGGTGACTTCCCTGTCGATTCCTTTGTGCGCGAGGTCGAGCGGGCCGGCACTGGGGGGGGCGGGCTGGTGGCGCTGGTGTCGCCCAACAACCCGACCGGGCGTGCGATCCCGGAGGACGCGCTGCTGCGTGTGGTGGAGGCCTCCCGCGACGCGGGGCTGGCGTGCCTGGTCGATCTGGCGTACGCCGAGTTCGGGGCCTCCGATCCGATGGGGCGGCTCGTGTCGTTTCCCAACGTGGCGGTCGTTCGGACGTTTTCCAAGGCGCGCGGCATGGCTGGGCTGCGGCTCGGGCTGTGCGTTGCCCCCGAGCCGATGGCGGGCTGGGTGCGGGCCGCGGGCGGTCCGTTCGCGGTGACCGGGCCGAGCCTGCGTGGCGCGGCATGGTCGCTGAGCGATGAGGGCGAGGCCTGGACCGCCGGGGTCGTGTCGCGCGTGAACAGGGAGCGGTCGGGCCTGACGGAGCTGCTCCGCGGGCTCGGGGCCGAGCCGCTGGAGTCGCACGCGAACTTCGTGCTGGCGCGCGTCGGCGATGCGCCGGGCGTGCGAGAGGCCTTCCGGGCCCGCGGGATCGCGGTGCGGGCCTTCCCGAGCCGGCCCGGGCTGGGATCCTGGCTGCGGATCACGCTCCCGGGCAATGATGAGCACTTCGAGCGACTGACCAGCGCGCTGCGCGAGATCGCGGGCGCGGGAGGAGTGTCGGCATGAGCGCACGAACCGCCACCGTGGAACGCACCACGAGCGAGACCACCATCACGGCCTCGGTGAGCCTGGACGGCTCGGGCGAGACCAGCGTCTCCTCCGGGCTCGGTTTCTTCGACCACATGCTGACCGCGCTGGGCAGGCACTCGCGGATCGACCTGGAGCTGGCCTGCACGGGCGACCTGGAGGTGGACGACCACCACACGGTCGAGGACTGCGCCCTGGCGCTCGGGCAGGCGATCGACCGGGCCCTGGGCGAGCGGCGCGGGGTGCGCCGGTTCGCGCACGCGTACGCCCCGCTGGACGAGGCGCTGGCGCGCTGTGTCGTGGACCTGTCCGGGCGCCCGTGGGCGACCGTGGAGCTGGGCCTGAAGCGCGACGCGATCGGCGGGGTGTCGTGCGAGATGCTGACGCACTTCTTCTGGTCGCTCGCGGTCGGGATGCGGGCGACGCTGCACGTGGACGTGCTGCGCGGCGCCAACGACCACCACAAGGCCGAGGCGGCGTTCAAGGCCACCGCGATCGCCCTGCGCGAGGCGGTGTCGATCGACGGGGACACCGTGCCCAGCACCAAGGGGGTGCTGTGACGCTCACGGATTCCAACCCGGACGCCCCCGTCCGCATCATCGACACGGGCATCGCCAACACCGCGTCGGTGGCCGCCGCGTTCGGGCGGCTCGGGCTCGCGTCGGCGCTGTGCGCGTCGCCGGACGTGGTCCGGGACGCCCCGGCGGTGGTGCTGCCCGGCGTCGGGGCCTTCGGGGCCGGGATCGCGAGGCTGCGCGAGCTGGGGCTGGTGGACGCGATCACGGAGCGGATCGCGTCGGACCGGGCGACGCTGTGCGTCTGCCTGGGGATGCAGCTGCTGGGCGAGTCGTCGGAGGAGACGCCCGGGGCGGTGGGGCTGGGCGTGGCGCCGGTCGCGGCGACGCACTTCCCGCCCGGGGCCCGCACGCCGCAGTTCGGGTGGAACCTGGTCACGCCGGGCTCCGGGTACGGGCTGGCGGGCGAGGGGTACGCGTACTTCGCCAACACCTACCGCCTGACCGAGCTGCCCGCGGGCTGGTCGGGCGCGACGTCGGACCACGTCGGCCCGTTCATCGCCTCGATGCGGAGGGGGAACGTGCTGGCGTGCCAGTTCCACCCGGAGCTGAGCGGGCCGTGGGGGCTGGGGCTGCTCGGCGCGTGGTCGCGCGAGTGCGCCGGGCTGGACGCGAGCGTCCCGCGGATCGTGAGGGGCGCATGCTGACCAGACGCGTGATCCCGTGCCTCGACGTGCGTGACGGCAGGGTGGTGAAGGGTGTGCGCTTCGGGAACCTGCGCGACTCGGGCGACCCGGTCGAGCTGGCCGCGGCGTACGAGGCGCAGGGTGCCGACGAGCTGGTGGTGCTGGACGTGTCCGCGACGCCCGAGGGGCGGGGCACGGCGGTCGAGACGCTGCGGGCGGTGCGCGGGGCGATCTCGATCCCGATCACCATCGGTGGCGGCATCCGCAGGCGGGAGGACGCCGAGCGGATGCTGGCGAGCGGTGCTGACAAGGTCGGCGTGAACACCGCTGCGGTGGACCGGCCCGAGATCCTGTCCGAGCTGGCCGAGCGTGTGGGCGTGCAGTGCGTGGTGCTCGCGGTGGACGCGGCGAGGCGTGAGGGTGGTCGAGACGGGTGGGAAGTGGTGACGCGGTCCGGGACGAATCGGACCGGCCTGGACGCGATCGAGTGGATGCGTCGCGGGCAGGAGCTCGGCGCGGGCGAGATGCTGCTGACGAGCTGGGACCGTGACGGCACGCGCGAGGGGTACGACCTCGAGCTGCTCGGGGCGGCCTCGCGTGCGGTCGAGCGTCCCATCATCGCCTCGGGCGGGGCCGATTCGCCCGGTCACATGGCTGAGGCGCTCACCCACGGGGCCGATGCTGTCCTCGCGGCCTCGATCTTTCACGAGGGCGAGTGGACCGTCGCGGGCATCAAGGAGGAGCTGGCGAGGGCGGGCGTGCCCGTCCGCAGGCTGGAGGTCACGCAGTGATTGTTCCGTCGATCGATCTGCAGAACGGGCACGCGGTGCAGCTGGTGGGCGGGAAGGAGCGGGCCATCGACGCGGGCGACCCGCGCCCGATCGCGGAGAAGTTCGGGCGTGTGGGTGAGATCGCGGTGATCGACCTCGACGCCGCGATGGGGACGGGGTCGAACGAGGAGACGATCCGGGACCTGCTCAGGATCGCCCCGTGCCGCGTGGGCGGGGGGATCCGGTCGGCGGAGCGTGCGATCGAGTGGCTGGACGCGGGGGCGCGCAAGGTGATCCTGGGCACCGCGGCGACGCCGGAGGTGCTTCGAGAACTGCCGCGTGAGCGTGTGATCGCGGCGGTGGACTCGCGTGACGGCCGGGTAGTGGACAGGGGCTGGACCAACGCGACGGGCGCCGGGCTGGAGGACAAGATCGCCGAGCTGCGGGACTGCGTCGGCGGGTTCCTGGTCACGTTCGTTGAGATCGAGGGGCGGATGACCGGGCTGCCCATCGAGCGGGTGAAGAGGGTGGTGGAGCTGGCCGGGGGGGCGGGGGGGGCTCGGGTGACGGTCGCGGGCGGCGTGCGTCTGGCGCGCGACATCGGCGAGGCGGACCGGGCCGGGGCTGACACGCAGGTCGGCATGAGCCTGTACTCGGGGACGATCTCACTGGCCGAGGGATTCTGCGCACCGCTCGCGTCCGACCGCCCGGACGGGCTGTGGCCCACGGTCGTGGTGGACGAGCTGGGGGTGTGCCTCGGGCTGGTGTATTCCAACCTGCGGAGCGTGCACGCGTCGCTCGAGTCCGGGCGGGGGGTGTACTGGTCTCGCTCTCGCAACGAGTTGTGGGAGAAGGGCGCGACGTCGGGGGACACGCAGGAGCTGATCCGGCTGGAGGTGGACTGCGACCGGGACGCGTTGCGGGCCACGGTGAGGCAGGCAGGGTCCTTCTGCCACACCGGCACGCGGGGCTGCTTCGAGTCGAGCGCCACCAGCCCCGGCCCGCGCGGGCTGGGCGAGCTGGAGCGGACCATACGGGCCCGGCTGGAGGCCGCACCGGAGGGCTCGTACACCAAGCGCCTCGTCACCGAGCCGGGCCTGCTGCGGGCCAAGCTCATGGAGGAGGCGGGCGAGCTGGCCGAGGCGGGCACACCGGGCGACGCGGCCTGGGAGGCGGCGGACGTGCTCTACTTCGCGCTCACCAAGGCGGTCAGCGCCGGGGCACGCCTGGAAGACATCGAGCGTCACCTGGACGGTCGGTCACTCAAGGTCACGCGGCGCAAGGGCGACGCCAAGGCGCCCCCACCCGCGAATGACGGGAGCACGCCGTGACGGGACCGCTGCTCAGACGGGTTGCCCCTGCGGACGTCGCCCGCTCGACCGAGGGCCCGGTCGATCGCGACACGCTCGCGACCACGCAGTCGATGCTGGACGACCTGCGTGCCCGCGGCGAGGTCGCGGTGCGCGAGCTGGCGGAGAAGTTCGGCGATGTGAAGCCGGGTGAGCCGCTCCTCCGCACCGGGGACGAGATGCAGCAGGCCCTGGACGAGCTCGACCCGGACCTGCGCGCGTCGCTGGAGCGTGCGGCGGACAGGATCCGGGCGTTCGCCGAGGCCCAGCGCCGTGCGATCGGCGAGGTCACGGTCCCGGTGCCGGGCGGCGAGGCGGGGCACACGGTCGAGCCGGTCGGGGCGGGTGGGTGCTACGCGCCCGCGGGGCGATACCCGCTGCCGTCGTCGGTGCTGATGACGGCCCTGACCGCTCGGGCGGCGGGCGTGGAGCGGGTGGTAGTGGCGTCGCCGGGGGCTCACCCGGTGAACCTCGCGAGCGCGGCGATCGCGGGGGCGGACGCGTTCCTGGCCATCGGTGGCGTGCAGGCGGTCGCGACCATGGCGCTCGGGCTGGGGGTGATGGAGCCGGTGGACGTAGTGGTCGGGCCCGGCAACCGCTGGGTGACCGCGGCGAAGCAGCTGCTCTCGGGCGTGGTCGGCATCGACATGCTCGCCGGCCCGAGCGAGCTGCTGGTGCTGGCGGACGACTCGGCCGACCCCGCCACGGTCGCGGCGGACCTGCTGGCCCAGGCCGAGCACGACACGGACGCGCGTGCGATCCTGGTGACGACGTCGGAATCGCTGGCCGTGCGCACGGATGAGCAGCTGCGCGCACAACTGGACGCACTCCCGACGCGTGACGTTGCGTCTGTCGCGGTGGCAAACGGGTTCTGCTGCGTGTGCGAGTCGCTGGACGAGGCGATCGCGGTGACGGACCGGGTCGCGCCGGAGCATCTGGAAATCATGACCGAGGACGCGGAAGGTGTCGCGCGGCGCGTCCGCAACGCGGGCGGGGTGTTCGTGGGCCCGGGCTCGGCGGAAGTCTTGGGGGATTACGGGGCCGGCCCGAACCACACGCTCCCGACCGGCGGCACGGCCCGGTCGCAGGCGGGGCTCAGCGTGACGCACTTCCTGCGCCTGCGGACGTGGCTGCGTGTCGATGACGGGGTCGCGGCGGGGGAGATGGTGGCGGATACGGGCGCGATCGCCCGGGCCGAGGGGCTGATCGGGCACGAGCGGAGCGCCCTGCGTCGGGCCCGGTGAGGGGGGGACGGGCGGGATCGCCCGTCCGGCCCCGAATCCGTCGTTGTAACAGTTCCAGCGTCGTGCGGATTCACTACACTCCCGTTCCGAGGGAGCCCGCGCATGACCGACCCGTCGCCCGCCATCGATCGCTACGACCGCGTCCCGCTGCCCCAGAAGATCGCGTACGGCGTGGGGATGCTGGCGAACCAGATGTTCCCCGCGGCGCTGGGCATCTTCATGGTGGTGCTCGTGCAGGGTCTGGGCATGAAGCCTTGGATGTGGGGTGTGGTCGCGTTCCTGCCGCGTCTGAGCGACGCGTTGACGGACCCGATCATGGGGTTCATCACGGACAACACGAAGAGCCGGTGGGGGCGGCGTCGGCCGTACATCTTCATCGGCGCGATCCTGGCTGGTGTGGCGTACGTGCTGATGTGGCAGTTGGACGAGTCGAACCCGATGTGGTTCAACTTCTGGTACTTCCTCGGGTTCGCGTTCGTGTTCTATCTCGGGCTGACGATCTTCGCGACGCCGTACGTCGCGATGGGGTACGAGATGAGCTCGAACTTTCACGAGCGGACGCGCCTGATGGCGGTGGCGCAGTGGATCGGTCAGTGGGCGTGGGTGATCGTGCCGTGGTTCTGGGTGTTGCTGTACGACCCGGATCTGTACGAGAGTGCGGCGGCGGGTGCGCGGAGCTTGTCTGTGTGGGTGGGGCTGGGGTGCATGGTGCTGGCGTTGGTGCCGGCGGTGCTGTGCAAGACGCAGCCGGTTGATGCGAGCACGCTCGAGGACATGTCGCTGAAGAACCTCGGGAAGAACCTTTCGAACGTGGCGAGCAACTTCGTCGCGACGTTCAAGATCGGCCCGTTCGTGCGCATCTGCGCCGCGACGTTCTTTGTCTTCAACGCGTTCAACACGGTCGCGGCGTTCAGCTTCTTCATCATCGTGCACCACATGTTCAGTGGCGACGCGGGTGCGGCGGGGACGTGGCCGACGTGGTTCGGGTCGGCGGGTGCGCTCACGACAACGTTCCTGGCGATCCCGATCGTGACGATCATGTCGGAGAAGCTGGGCAAGAAGAACGCGTTCGTGGTCGCCCAGTCGATCTCGATTCTGGGGTACGCCAGCTTCTGGTGGTGCTTCGACCCGTCCAACCCGTGGCTGATCCTCCTGCCGCTGCCGTTCTTCTCGTTCGGGATCGGCAGCCTGTTCACGCTCATGATGTCGATGACGGCGGACGTGTGCGACCTGGACGAGCTGCGGACGGGGTCGCGCCGTGAGGGGGCGTTCGGTGCGGTGTACTGGTGGATGGTGAAGTTCGGGTTTGCGATCGCGGCGTTGCTGGGCGGGCTGATCATGGAGGCCGTGGGATTCGACCCGGAGGCCGGGGAGCAGACGGCGTCGGCGATGACCGGGATGCGCCTGGCGTACATCCTCGTGCCGATCGGGGGCACGGTGCTGGCGATCCTGATCATGCTGGGGTACGGGCTGGACGAGCAGAAGGCCGGCGAGGTGCGGGAGGCGCTGGCGTCCAGGAAGCATCGGATCTGCAAGGCCTGCGGGTACGACCCGGGGAGCCCGGAGATCCGGGAGTGCCCGGAGTGCGGGGCGCCGATTCCGCCCGGGTGAGCGGCACGGGTTGCCTTCGGTCAACCCGTGGCACCCCCCTGAGCACGGGTTGCCCTTTGGTCAACCCGTGGCACCCCTTGGTGTGGGTTTCAGGTGTTGGTGCCTCGCTCGCCGTTGCGCCTTTGTCTGAACTCGGTCGGTGATTCTGTCTCGGCGCGGGCGAAGAGGCGGTGGAGGCTGCGGGCCGAGCCCAGGCCGACCTCGTCGGCGATGCGGTCGAGGGTCCAGTCGGTCTGGGTGAGCAGGCGCCGGGTGGCTTCCAGGCGCACGCGTTGGATCTCCTCGCTGATCGAGCGGCGCAGGTGGGTGCGGAAGGCGCGTTTCAGGCCGCTGCCGGACATGCGTCCGTGGGCGATGACGTCTTCCACGCCGATGTTCTCGCGGAAGTGCTCGGCGATGTACTTCGCGGCGTGGGCGACGTCGGGGTGGGCGACGGCGAGGACGTCGGTGCTGCGTCGTGCGACGACGCCCCGTGGCTGCACGAGTTGCATGGTGGGCTGTTTGTGCGCACGTTCGGTCGGGTGCGTGTCCATCAGCTCGCCCAAACGCTGGGCCGCGAGCTCGCCCCAGCGTTCCAGGTCGAGCGCGACGCTGGAGAGGGGGACGGAGAGGTGCTCGCAGACCAGCTCGTTGTCGTCCACACCCAGCACGGCGACCTGCTCGGGCACGCGCAGGCCGACGCGTTCGCAGGCACGGATGATCTGGGCGCCCCACTCGTCGTTGAAGGCCATGACCGCGATCGGGAGCTCGAGGGCCGCGAGCTGCTCGCCCAGTGCCCGCTCGGCCTCGGCCCAGGCGCGGTTGTTCTTGGTTCCGGTTTCCGCGATGGGCTTGAGCGCGTGGACGGTGGCGCCCTCGCGTGCGGCGGCGTGCTCGAAGCCGGTCCTGCGTATCGCGATGGGGGGCAGGTCGAGGTCGGGGTACCAGGCGAAGCGTCGGAAGCCGCGTTCGAGGAAGTGGTCGACGGCGAGTGTGCCGATCGCGTCTGGGTCGAACTCGAGGCTGTGCAGGCCCTGCTCTGGCCCGAAGACGGAGAGGTCGATGGTGGGGCACCCGAGCCCGAGAATGAAGTCGCGGAGGGACTCGTCGAGGGTGGAGCAGCCGAGCTTGGCGATGACGCCGTCGCCCTGCCAGCCCCAGGCGAGCTCGGTGGAGTTGGCCATGCGTGCGTCGACGCGCCAGGATCGGCCCTGTGCGTACCGGGAGATGCCCCGGTGCACGCGATGGTCGTACCACGACATCGCGAGCAGGACGGACCGTTCCTGTGTGTCTCGGGTGTCTGAATTGTCGCAATCGGTGGTCATGGTGGCATTTTGGGGCGTGGTCTGGCATGGTAGCATGGAGAGTCTGGAACGCTTCCATTCGCTTTGAGAGGCCGTGATGCCGAGGAGCCGCACTCATCCGAGCCGCGTTGGTCCCGCCCTGTGGGGTGGCGGGTTGGGTGTGTTGGGGCTGGGTGCGCTCGGGGTGTTGCTGCTCGGGGCGGGGCGGGTGGTTCCGGTGGCGGAGGTTTCACTCGGGGGGGTGGGGGTTGATGGGGGTGGGCCGGCGTGGGAGGGTGTGCGCGAGATCCTGGAGCGGCGGTGCCTGGAGTGCCACGGGGGTGAGGAGCGCAAGAGCGGGCTGAGCTTCGCGGACGGGGAGACGTTCGCGCTGGGGGGCGGGCGTGGGCCGGCGGTGGACGCGGGCGACCCGGGGGCGAGCCGGCTTCTGCACGTGATCGGGTACGCGGATCCGGAGCTGGCGATGCCTCCAGGCGGGAAGCTGCCGGAGGGTGAGATCGAGCTGTTGCGTGCGTGGGTGGAGGCGGGGGCCCCGTGGCCGGGGGACGATCGTGGGCGGTTGGCCGATCCGGCTGCGCACCCGCTCGAGTCCGGCGTCTCGGCGGAGGACTCGGACTGGTGGGCGTACCAGGCGCTGTCGGAGGTGGAACCGCCCGTTGTTGAGGACCCGGCGTGGGGCGGGACCGCGATCGATCGGTTCATCTACAACGGGCTGGTGTCGAACGATCTGACGCCGGGCCCGCTGGCGACCCCCGAGCAGCTGCTGCGCCGGGCGACGTACGACCTGACGGGCTTGCCGCCGACGCCCGAGGAGCGGCGCGAGTTTCTCGCGGCGTACGGGGCTGACGCCGACGCGGCGTGGGCGGGGCTGATCGATCGTCTGCTGGCGTCACCGGCGTACGCCGAGCACTGGGCGCGCCACTGGCTGGACCAGGTGCGGTACGCGGAGACGAACGGGTACGAGCGTGACGCGACGAAGACGAACATCTGGCGGTACCGGGACTGGGTGATCCGTGCGCTGCACGAGGACATGCCCTACGACCGGTTCCTGATCGAGCAGCTCGCGGGTGACGAGCTGCTGGCGAGCGGGGGGGGCAGGGCTCCGGGGGTGGACGAGACGGCGCTCCTGGCGACGGGGTACTTCCGGCTGGGGGTGTGGGACGACGAGCCGGCGGACCCGGTGCAGGCGCGGGCGGACGAGCTGGCGGACATCGTGGACACGACGGGGCAGGTGGTGCTGGGCATGACGCTGGGGTGCGCCCGGTGCCACGACCACAAGGCCGATCCGATCTCGCAGCGTGACTACTACGCGTTCACGGCGTTCTTCAACAACGTGGAGGGGTACGGGTCGGGCGAGTTCGGGCAGCACCTTGGGGGGGGGATGACGCGTCCGGTGTCGGACCCTCCTCACGCGGGGCAGGTCTCGGTGGAGGAGCGGGACCGCCGCGTGCGCCTGACGCGCGAGCGGCTGCTGGATCTGACGGGGGACGCGTCGTGGGGTGAGAGGGGAGGCGAGACCCTGCTGGCGGACGCTCGGTCTGAGCCGGTCCAGTGGCGCTGGATCACTGGCGAGCCGCCCGCGGACTGGTTCCGGCAGGCCTTCGACGATCGCGCGTGGGCGGAGGGCGAGGCGGGCTTCGGGACGCGCGGCACGCCGGGGGCGCGGGTCAGCACGGAGTGGGACTCGCGGCGGATCACGATCCGGACACGCTTCCGGCTCGGGGAGATTCCCGCGGGCGTGATCCTGAGCATCCACCACGACGAGGACGCGGAGGTGTACCTCAACGGGGTGCGCGTGGCCTCGCTGCGCGGGTACACGACCGACTATCGCGACATCCAGCTCGGGCGGGAGGCGGTGAACGCGCTGGTCGTGGGGTCGAACACCATCGCGATCACGTGCTCGCAGACGGGGGGCGGGCAGTACCTGGACGCGGGGCTGCGTGTTGGCTGGCTGGACACGGAGGAGGCGCGGGTGCTGCGTGCCGAGTCCGAGGCGCGTCGAGAGGCGGGCGTCGAAGGCCTGACGCCCGAAGAGCAGAGGCGGGTGCGTGAGCTCGTGGACGAGCTCCGGTCGCTGGAGCGTCTGCCGGTGGCGGAGCCGTACGCGGCGCTGGTGGTGTCTGAGCGTGGGGCGGAGGCGCCGACGCAGCACGTGCTGTTCCGCGGGAGTGCGCACGCGCCGGGTGAGGCGGTGCAGGCGCGTGTGCCGACGGTGCTGGCGTGGGCGGGCGAGCCGGAGTTCCCGGAGGTCGGTGAGGCATCGACGGGGCGGCGATTGGCGCTGGCGCGTTGGCTGACCGACGAGGGGTCGTTCCTGACGGCGCGGGTCGCGGCGAACCGTCTGTGGCAGTTCCACTTCGGGCGTGGGCTGAGCCGCTCGTCGGGGGATTTCGGGAGGCTGGGGCAGCGTCCGACGCACCCGGCGCTGCTGGACTACCTGGCCGGCCGGTTGATCGAGCGGGGGTGGTCGCTGAAGGCGATGCACCGTGAGCTGATGCTGAGCCGCGTGTACCGGTTGAGTTCGGTGGCGAGCGACTCGGCGTTGGCGACGGACCCGCGGAACAACTACTACTCGCACGCGGACCCGCGCCGGCTGACGGCGGAGCAGTACCGCGACTCGGTGCTGGCGGTCGCGGGCCTGCTGACCGAGCGTCTGTACGGCCCGAGCGTGTACCCGCCGCTGCCGGAGGAGGTGCTGGCGACGGCGTCCCGCCCGGACGAGGCGTGGGGGGTGTCGAGCGAGGCCGACGCGCGCCGCCGGAGCGTGTACGTGTTCATCAAGCGGTCGCTGCGCCCGCCGATCTTCGAGAACTTCGACCAGCCGGACCCGGACATCTCGTGCCCGGTGCGGTTCCCGACGAACGTGCCGACACAGTCGCTGATCACGCTGAACGGCGATTTCACGCACGACGCCGCGGCCCACCTGGCGGACCGGCTGCTGGGCGAGACGGGGTCGCACGCGGACGCGGTGCGTCTGGGGGTGAGCCTGGCGCTGGGTCGCGAGGCGGACGAGGCGGAGGTGGAGAGGCACCTGGGCTTCCTGGACGAGCTGCGGCTGGAGTACGGGCTCAACGATCGTGACGCGATGACGGTGTTCGCGTTGATGCTGTTCAATCTCAACGAATTCATGTGGGTGGACTGAGCCATGGGACACCATCATCACGGGCATCATCACCGAGACTTCTGCGGGCGGACGCGGCGCGAGTTTCTGTGGGAGGCCGCGGGCGGCTTCGCGGGGGTGGCGCTGGCGGGCATGCTGGGCAACGGTTGGCTGGCGCGTCAGGCGGTCGCGGCGGACGGGGTGACGGCGAACCCGATGCTGGCCAACGCGATGAACGCCGGGAACTTCCTGGTGCGGGCTCCGAAGGCCAAGAGCGTGATCTTCCTGTTCATGTACGGCGGCCCGAGCCAGGTGGACACGTTCGACTACAAGCCGAAGCTGTACCGTGCGGACGGGAAGACGATCGACGTGCCGACGTTCGGGCGTCAGGGCAAGCGTGCCGGGGGGCGGGTTGTGGGCCCGAAGTGGCGGTTCCGCCCATACGGGGAGTGCGGGAAGATGGTGTCGGACCTGTTCCCGCACGTGGGGACGTGCGTGGACGACATCGCGTTCATCCATTCCATGTACGCCGAGAGCCCGATCCACGGGTCGGCGCTGTTGAACATGAACTGCGGTCGGATCACGAGCGGGCACCCGTCGATCGGTTCGTGGGTGAACTACGGGCTGGGCTCGGACAACGAGAACCTGCCGGGGTACGTGGTGATGCTGGACGAGGCGGGTGGGCCGATCAGCGGCGCGAAGAACTGGACGAGCGGGTACATGCCGGCGAGCTACCAGGGCGTGCAGCTGCGTTCGAAGGGGGCGCCGATCCTGGACCTGGAATCCCCCGAGCTGCTAAGGGACGGCGTGCAGCGTGAGCTGTTGGACCGGCTGAAGGACGAGAACCTGCGCCACGCGGCCGGGCGCGTCGGCAACGCGGAGCTGGACTCTCGGATCGCGCAGTTCGAGCTGGCGTACCGGATGCAGTCGGCGGCGCCCGAGGCGGTGGACCTGTCGGGCGAGGACGAGAAGACGCTGTCGATGTACGGGCTCGACCGTGATCAGACGCGTGAGTACGGCAAGAAGTGCCTGCTGGCGCGCCGGCTTGTGGAGCGGGGGGTGCGGTTCATCCAGGTGTACGCCGGGGGCGGGCACAACGACCACAACTGGGACGCGCACGGGGACCTGATCCACAACCACTCGCTGCACGCTGGGCGGACGGACCGCCCGATCGCGGCGCTGCTGAAGGACCTGAAGCAGCGGGGTTTGCTGGATGAGACGCTGGTGGTGTGGGGCGGCGAGTTCGGGCGTCAGCCGACCGCGGAGTACGCCGAGGGGACGGGGCGGGACCACAACTCGTGGGGCTTCACCATGTGGATGGCGGGCGGCGGGATCAAGGGGGGCGTGTCGGTGGGCGAGACGGACGAGCTGGGCTCGAAGGCGGTGACGGACCGCTTCCACGTGAAGAACCTGCACGCGACGATCCTGCACCTGATGGGGATGGACCCGAACGGGCTGACGTACTTCTTCAACGGGCTGGACGAGAAGCTGGTGGGTGTCGAGGGGGCGCAGCCGATCTGGCAGGTGATGGCGTGACGCCGTCGCTGGCGACGGTGCTCGGCGTGGCCGTCACGCCGGGCGCCGGGGGTACGGACTGGGCGGAGTTCGTCGGGCGGTTCCACCCGTTGGTGGTGCATCTGCCGATCGGGCTGCTGGGCGGGGTGCTGCTGGTAGAAGGGATGAGCCTGCTGGTGCGTCGCCCGGTGCCGGCGTTCGTGCGGCGCGCGTTGTACGGGTTCACGGCGCTTGGGGCCGCGGGCTCGGCGGGTGTGGGCTGGCTGCTGGCGGAGGGCGGGGGGTATGCGTCGGACCCGCTGTTCTGGCACCGCTGGCTGGGGGTGGCGCTGGGGGTGGTGCTGCTGGTGACCACGATCGTGGCCTGGCCCGAGCTGGAGCAGGCCGACGAGGACACGCGGCGCGACGGGAACACCAAGACGGGGCGATGGCTCGGGCTGGCGCTGGCGGCCCTGCTGACCGGGGTGACCGGGCACCTGGGCGGGACGCTGACGCACGGGGAGGGCTATCTCACGGCGTACGCACCGTCGTGGATGGGTTTCGGGAGCCGGGAGGCGCCGGTGCTGGTGTCCGGAGACTCCGGGCCGGGGGGCGACGCTGGCGTGCTGCTGTCGATGCTGGGCGGCTCGTGCGTCGAGTGTCACGGGGCGAGCAAGCAGAAGGGGAATCTGAGGCTGGACACACCGGAGGGGATCGCGTCGGTGGTGGTGGCGGGGGATCCGTCTCGGTCGGAGCTGTTCCGGCGGATCAGCCTGCCTGCGGGGCACCCGGACGCCATGCCGCCGGACGGAGCGCCGGTGGGGGAGGTCGAGGTGCTCGCGGTGATGCGGTGGGTGCGTGAGGGGGCTCGCCTGGAAGGGGTCGCGGCGGAGATCGAGGCGGCGTCTGTCGCCGAGGCCGCGGACGCCGCGTTGCTGGAGGTCGTGCGCGAGGAGACGGGCGCGGTGGTGACCGAGATCCCTGGTGAGGGCGGGGTGTCGCTGCTCCGTGTGGATTACTCGCTGGGGTCGGGGGCGGTTGAGGACGAGCGTCTGCTGGCGCTGGGGCGTGCGGGGTCGAGGGTGGTGGAGCTGTCGCTGGCGGGGCGGACGTTCGACGCCTCGGCGCTGCTGGATCTTGGCTCGCTCGCCTCGCTGGAGCGGCTGTACCTGGAGCGGAGCTCGGTGGACGACGAGGCCTTGGGCGCGATCGTGCGGAACTGCCCGAGCCTGGTGTACCTGAACCTGCACTCGACCGGCGTCACCGATCGGGCGCTCTCCGACATCGCGGTGCTGGCCGGGCTGGAGCGGCTGGTGCTGTTCGGCACGCGTGTGACGGGGGAGGGGCTGCGTGGCTTCCGGGAGGCCCGCCCCGGGGTGGAGGTGTCGGCGGGCCTGGGGCTGGAGGAGGACCCGTTCTCGGCGCGCGGGCCGCGTCGGATCCTGGTGGCGGACGCATCGGTCGGTCGGATCGCGCTGCTGCGGGAGGTGTCGATCGGTCGTCCGGACACGCTGTGGGAGCACCCGGTCGAGGACCTGCACGACCTGCACGTGCTGGAGAACGGGAACGTGCTGTTCCAGACGTCGTGGACGGAGCTGGTGGAGGTGGACCCAGGGACCGGGGAGACGGTGTGGCGGTACGACGCGGCGACACAGAACCGTGCGACGCCCGGCGAGCGCGTGGAGGTGCACGCGTTCCAGCGGTTGCCGGGCGGGGTGACGATGATCGCGGAGAGCGGTCCGGCGCGGGTCATCGAGGTGGACTCGGGGGGTGCGCTCTTGAGCGTGACGCCGCTGACGGTGAGCAACCCGGACCCGCACCACGACACGCGTCTGGCGCGGAAGACGGACGCGGGGACGTACCTGGTGGCGCACGAGCGAGACGGGGTCGTCCGCGAGTACACGCCCGACGGCACGGTGGTGTGGAGCTTCGACGTGCCGGTGCACACGCCCGCGGAGGGCGAGCCCGAGAGCCCGGTCGGGCACGGGGACGCTGTCTTCTCCGCGGTGCGCCTGGAGAACGGGAACACGCTGATCGGCACGGGGAACGGTCACTCGGTGCTGGAGGTGAGCCCCGGGGGCGAGATCGTGTGGGGCGTGTCGCGACTGGAGCTGGAGGGGATCGACCTGGCGTGGGTGACGACGGTGCAGCGGCTGGCGAACGGGAACACGGTGATCGGGAACTGTCACGCGGGGGAGGGGCAGGCGCAGATGATCGAGGTGACGCCGGGCAAGGAGGTGGTCTGGCGGTTCCACGACTTCGAGCGGTTCGGGAACTCGGTCGCGAACTCGTTCGTGCTGGAAGACCCCGAGAACTCGTGGCCCGAGGGAGACCCCGCGCATGGCGAGTGACTGGCCGGACGGGTTTCAGGCGCCCGCGTGGTGTGTGGCATCGCCCGAGCCGATCGGCTGGGGGATCGTGGGGCCGGGGGTGATCGCGCGGGTGTTCGCGGGCGCGCTGGAGCGGTCGGGCGCGGGGCGGGTGGAGCGGGTCTTCTCTCGTTCGCGCGATCGGGCGGAGGCGTTCGCGTCGGAGCATTCGGGCGAGTGGGCCGAGACGCTTGACGAGTTGGTGGGGGACGACGCGGTCCAGGCGGTGTACGTCGCGACGCCGCACCCGATGCACGCGCCCGCGGTCGAGGCGGGGCTGCGTGCTGGGAAGGCGGTGCTGTGCGAGAAGCCGCTGACGATCGAGCCTGCGGAGACCGAGCGTCTGGTCGGGCTCGCGGGCGCTTGCGGGGTTGCGTTGGTCGAGGCGTGGATGTACCGGACGCACCCGCAGATCGCGCGCGTGGAGCAGCTGATCCGGGAGGGGGCGATCGGGCGCGTGCGGGCCGTCCGCTCGGTCTTCGGGGTGCCGAACCCGAAGGGCCCGCCGGAGCGGCTGCTGAATCCGGAGTTGGGCGGCGGGGTGATCTACGACATCGGCGGGTACCCGCTCACGCTGGCGATGCTGGCGGCCCGGGCGCAGGCGGGGAGCGACTGCTGCCCGCCGAGGCTGGTGAGTGCCCGGGGCGAGGCGTCGGCCCTGGGTGTGGACGTGCACGCCGAGGGGGAGTTCGTGTTCGAGACCGGCTCGGGCGACTGCCGTGCGCACCTAGCGGTGTCGCTGACGAGCAGGCTCGGCGTGACCGGGGTGATCGAGGGTGAGCGGGGGACGATCGAGCTGCCCAACCCCTTCCTGCCCGAGGGGCGACGCGACGGCACGCTGGGCGAGCTGGTGGTGAGCGCGGACGGCGAGCGCCGGGCCGAGTCGCTCCCGTCGCCCCACGACTGCTTTGCGCTCGAGGCGATCGCCGTGGGGGGGCTGATCGTGCACGGCAAGCCCGAGCCCGTGGGGGCGATGGTCAACCATGCCGAGACGCTGGCCTTGGCCCGGGCGATGTCGGAGTGGAGGGCGGGTGTGCTGGACTCGGCGGCCGTGTGAGGGCGCCCCGGTCGAGGCGATGTGTGCGCGGGCGATCGAGTTTCCGTGTCCGGTCGCCGTGGAGGGCGTATTCTGGTGGCATGTGCGGAGATCGTGTTCCGGGTGCGGCCTTGCTTTGTTCCGTGCTCGTCGCGCTGTGCGTTCTCGCAGTTCCGGCCGCGGGTCAGGCGGTGCGGGAAGACTTCAAGCTCCTTCCCGGTGACGGCTCGCCGGAGGACCAGTTCGGCTGGTCGATCGCTCTGGGCGACGGGAAGGTGGTCGTCGGCGCCTGGCTTGACGATGACAACGGCGCGGGCTCGGGATCGGCCTACCTGTTCGACGCCGCGAGTGGTCTGCAGCTTGCCAAGCTGCTGCCCGTCGACGGGGCGCCGGGCGATCAGTTCGGATGGTCCGTGGCGATCGGCGGGGGGGTTGTGGCGGTCGGGGCGCATCTGGACGACGACAACGGGCCCGAGTCGGGAGGGGTGTACCTGTTCGACGCCGCCTCTGGGGCCGAGCTCAGGAAGCTGCTGCCGGACGACGGCGCCCCGGACGATCAGTTCGGCTGGTCGGTGTCCATCGACGCGGGGCTCGTGGCGGTCGGCTCGTGGCGTGACGACGACGGCGGCAGCAATTCCGGCTCGGCCTACCTGTTCGACGCGGCGACGGGCGCCCAGCTCGTCAAGCTCCTGCCGGAGGACGGCGCGGTCAACGATCTCTTCGGGGCGCCCATCGCCATCCGCGACGGGGTGGTGGCGGTCGGCTCGTTCAGCGATGACGACAACGGCCCGAACTCTGGCTCGGTGTATCTGTTCGATGCGGGCACGGGCGCACAGCTCCGCAAGCTCCTGCCCGACGACGGCGCCGAGGGCGACCGGTTCGGACGTTCGATCGGCCTGGGCGGTGGCATCGCGGCCGTAACGTCGTTCTTGGACGACGACAACGGGCTCGACTCCGGCTCGGCGTACCTGTTCGATTTGGGGACGGGCGTCCAGCTCGCCAAGCTGTTGCCGGGCGACGGGGCGGAGCGTGACCGGTTCGGGTACTCCATCGGCCTCGACGCGGGCGTCGTGGTGGTGGGGGCCGCGTACGACGCGGACAACGGCGGCGCCTCGGGCTCGGCGTATCTGTTTGATGCGGCGACGGGCGTCCAGCTCGCCAAGCTGCTGCCCCGCGACGGGGCTTCGGGCGACCGGTTCGGGCGGACCGTCGCCCTGGACGCCGGCGTCGCGGGCGCCGGCGCCTACGGCGGCGACGACAACGGCACGAACTCGGGCGCTGCCTACCTGTTCGATCTCCGCTGCCTGGGGGTCCCCCGCTCCGATCTCAACGCCGATGGCGTGCTGGACAACGCCGACATCAACGCCTTTGTCGCGGCCTACCTCGCCGGTGACGCCGGCGCCGATGTCAACCGGGACGGCGTGTTCGACAACGGCGACATCGGGGACTTCGTCAGCGCGTTCCTGGCCGGGTGCTGACCGGAGCGGGTCGGCACGCAGCGTGCCCTCTGACGCCGATCCCGGGGTGATTGAGCGTGCGAGGCTGAGCTTTCTGGAAGTCGTGGGGACCCGCGCCTGGTCAGACCGGTCGAAACGGTTTTCAGCGGGTCTCGGGTCGATCGGCGCGCCACACTCTGACCGAGCCGTCTCCGGAGGAGGAGTACAGCGTGCGCCCGTCCGGGCTCCAGACGACGTCGAAGACGTAGTCGGAATGCCCGTTGAGTCGGACCAGCAGCCGGTAGGTCTTCGCGTCCCAGATCCCCACCGTGCCGTCGCGCGAGGCCGTGGCGATGCGGGTTCCGTCCGGCGACCACGCGACGCCGAGCACGCCGCCGGAGTGGCCGTCGAGCGTGCCGATCGGCCGGCCGTCGCGAGCGTCGACGACCTCGACCTGGGCACGGAAATCGCCGAGCGCCACGGCGTTGGCGTCCGGGGACAGGGCGATGACTCCGAGCTGCGCGGCCTGGTGCGTGAAGGCGGCGAGTTCCTCGCCGGTGCGGATGTCCCGGATCGCGATGCCCCCGCCGGGGACGCCGTGCGCGAAACGCTCCGGGTTCTGGCTCACCGGGCGTGTGAATCCGAAGGGGGTGTTCGGGAGGGCCCTGAGGGTGGTGTTCTCGGGGGGGAGATCGAAGACCGAGCCGAAGAGGTGCGGCGTGCCGTCCGGCGCGTACCGGGCGGATGCCCGCCCGACCTTCGATGCGACCGCCACGCCGGAGATCGCTCCCGTGTCGAGCGCGATGCGGCAGGTCATCACGGGGCGGTCGAACGCGGAGGTGGCGATGACGGCGCACTCGCTTCCGTCGGGGCTCATCGCGAGCTCCAGCACCGCGGCCGGGGCGCCGTTCGGGTAGGACACGCGGGCCGTGTGCAGCGCGCTCCCGGAGCCCGTGTCCCACACGCGGACGGTCCCGTCCCAGGAACCCGAAACGAGTCGCGACCCGTCCGGTGTGATCGCGAGCGGGTTGACCGCGCCGAGATGGCCTGTGAACGCGAGCGGGCTCTGCTGCTCTGAGAACGCGACGATCCGGCCGTCATCGAGCGAGGCCATCAGCCGGCTTCGCTCGGGGTCGATGTGGAGGTCGATCACGCTCGTGCCTGTCAGCGGGAAGCCCCGGATGAGCGTGCCGGTCCTGGTGTCCACGGCGAGGGCGGTCGAATCGGGGAGCCCGGCGTAGGCGGTGCTGGCGTCTTCCGAAAGCACGAAGGCCCTGGGCAAGAGCGAGCCCAGCCTGACGGGGCCCCACGGCGGGCCGGTGTCCTCGCCGGGCTCCCCGATTCGACCGCCCTCGCCGTGGACACCAGGACCGGCACGCTCATCCGGGGCTTCCCGCTGACAG
>JBICID010000057.1:0-15678 GCA_043101615.1 Phycisphaerales bacterium JB040
TGTCCTTCGGTCAACGCGTGGCACCCCCCCCACGCGCACGGGTTGTCATGCCGTCAACCCGTGGCACCCCCCCCACACGCACGGGTTGTCATGCCGTCAACCCGTGGCACCCCCCCACACGTGCTCTTTCGGGTCGGTCAGGCGGCGGAGGTGGTGAAGCGGGTGGTGGCGGTCTTGCGGTCGATCTCGAGCTTCCACCTGGGCTCGCGCCCGGGCTCGGCGCGGGCGCTGAGGCAGACGCGCGTGGCGCCGCCCGGGTCCACGCCCTTGCGGGCGGCGTCGCGCATCACCTTGCACGAGTCGCGGAATGGCTCGGGCAGCACGGCCTCGGTCGCGGGGGGGACCATGGCGACGGAGAGCTCGAGGCGGGCCCCGCGGACGTCGCCCAGCTCGTCCGGCTCGGGGTGGAACTCGGCGACGCCGGTGCCGGACCCGTTGTGCACGGCGAAGACGGCTCTCCAGGCGTAGGAACGCCCCGCGGCGTCGAGGTCCTCGCCGGAGCTGACGGAGAGCAGGCCGCCGGCACGCGCGCCCCGGGGCCAGGCCTTCCGGGCGAGCGTGACGGCCTCGGAGGCGGTCATGGGGTCGCGCCCGGTGAGGCGGACCACGGTCTTGTCGGGTCTGAGGGCGTGGCGCAGGCGCCGGCGCCGGACGAGGACGCAGACGCCCACGATCAGGGCGGTGCCGACCGAGGCGAACATCAGGACCAGGATGTTGGTCGGCAGCGCCGGCATGCCCGGGGATGATCGGACGGAACGGGGGCGTGCTGGACCGGGATCCGGGGGATTGGGGCGTGCGCGCGGGGATGCGTGGGCGGGCCCAATAATCCGGCTTTCCCGACGGAGCGAGCGATGGAGATCCGGGTCGATGATCCGAGGCGCGGGCCGGTCGCGGCCCTGCTGGCGGAGCACCTCGCGGAGGTGTCGGGGGTGTCGCCGCCGGAGAGCACGCACGCGCTGAGCGTGGAGGGCTTGTGCGCACGGGGCGTCACGTTCTGGAGCGCGTGCGAGGGGGGCGAGGTGCTCGGGTGCGCGGCGCTGTCCGAGCTGGACGGCGGGCACGCGGAGGTGAAGTCGATGCGGACGGCGCTCGGGCACCTGCGGCGTGGTGTGGCGTCGGCGCTGCTGGCGCACCTGCTGGCCGAGGCGCGGGCGCGTGGGTACGCGCGCGTGAGCCTGGAGACGGGGGCGCAGGAGCACTTTGCGCCGGCGCGGGCGCTGTACGAACGCTTTGGGTTCGAGCGGTGCGGGGCGTTTGGGAAGTATCGCGAGGATCCGAACAGTGTGTTTATGACGATGGGGTTGTGAGGGGGGTTGGGCTGTGAGAACACGGGTTGTCCTGCGGTCAACCCGTGGCACCCGGCTGGTTTTAGGCGGCTTCGACGAAGGGGGTTTCGAAGGAGCGTCCCTGGACGTCGAGCTTCCAGACGGGGCGTCCGTGCTGGTCGGGGCGGGCGGCGAGGGTGGCCTTGGCGCCGTCGTGGAAGTCGGCGCCCTCGCGCATGAGGTTGGCCAGGGCGGCGGGGGAGTCCTCGAAGGTGTCGGTGAGGGGCTTGCCGGGCCTGGGCGGGGTGGGGAGGAGCTCGCACTGGGCGACCAGGGCCGAGCCGGTGAGGGAGGTGGAGGAGCCGAAGCGGACGACGGCGGTGCGCTGGCCGGCGTGGGTCTCGAGGGTGACGGTCCAGCGGCAGGAGAGGCCCTTGTGGTCGAGGTCGGAGCCGCTGCACAGGCCCCGGAGGGCGCCGGGGGGCGCGTGCTTTTTGAGTGCGGCGCGTGCGAGGTGGACGGCCTGTCGCGCGGAGATCGGGCCGCACGCTTTGAGGAGCTGCGGCTTGAGGGTGACCGCGGCGGTGGAGGGCCTGGGGGTGCGCAGCGCGAGGTAGAGCGCGACCCCCCCGCCGAGTGCGACGGCGGTGACGGCGGCGATGACGAAGATGAGGGTTCCCTGGTCCACGTCGTCTCCGTACGCCGGGGCGGGGTGGGTGTTCGCGTGTCAGGGCCGTTCCGGGGCGCTGACGTCCAGGTGCATGATAACCTCGTCGCTGAAGACGCCCGGTCGTTTCTGGAAACGGGACGGGCGGGTCCCCTCTTCGAGGAAGCCCAGGCGGGCGTAGAGGCGTCTGGCGGGCTCGTTCTCGGCGTAGCAGCCGAGCTCGAGGCGTTTCAGGGCCGGGTGGGCGCGGGCGTGGTCGACGACGGCCCCGAGGAGCGCGGCGCCGAGCCCGACTCCCCGCCAGTCCTGCCGCAGGCCCATGCCGATGCCGGCGACGTGGGCCATCTTGCGTTCGGCCCACGGGACGAGCATGCAGTCGCCGACGACCCCCGCCTCACCTTGACTGCCCGGTTGAGTGTGCGTTTCCGAGGGGGAGACCGGCTCGGCCAGCAGGATGATGGCGCCGGGGCGTGCGAGCAGGTCTGCGAATCGCTGACGCATCTCGTCGGGGCCCTTCATCTCGTCGGGCTCGGTGACGACGAAGTCGGTGGTGGCCTGCACGGCTCGCCCGTGTTCGTAGAAGGCCTCGGCGTCGTCGGGGCACGCGTTGCGGAGGAGGACGGCGCGCCCGTCGGCGAGGGTGATGGTGCGGGGCCGGAACACGGGGCGAGTGTACCGGGGGTGGTGGTCAGGAGGTCTCGTCGAGGAAGCGCTCGACGAAGTCCTGGATGTCTCCGAGATCGAGGACGCCGTCGCGGTTGATGTCGGCGCCGATGTCCTCGAGGAGGAAGAGGCCGACGAAGAGCTGGATGTCGCCGAGGTCGAGCAGGCCGTCCCGGTTGGTGTCGAGGTCGAGGGGTTTGAAGAGCTCTCGGTAGAGGACCGAGGCGAAGTAGGCGGCGCCGTGTTCGCCCTCGGGGTGGAGGACGAAGTTGTCGAGGAGGTCCCCTGCGAGGGGCCCGTCGGCGAGGTCGACGCTGTTGTAGGTGTAGCGGAAGGGGTTGGGGGCGTTGTCGCGGAGCCACTGGCGTGCCTCGTCGGAGCCGTTGAAGAGGACGCGGTCGGTGGCGTCGTAGATGGAGACGGCGGAGACCTCGGGGCGTCGGGCGGCGATCTCGAACATGGCGTTGCGCTGCTGGTCGAAGCGGAAGCGCATGACGAACTCGGTGGGCAGGCCCTTGACCTCGTGCATGTGCGGGACGATGAGCAGGTGTCGCACGCGTGCGATGCCGACGGCGTCGGCGGCGGCCTGGGCCTGGTCGATCATGGCCTCGATGCGCTGGGGGGCGTCGCCGTCGTTGTTGGGCTCTGCGGCGAGGTAGTAGGCGAAGACGACGGGCTGGTCGGGGTCGAGGGTGGTGGCGTCGAGCCAGCCTGTGAACTGGTCGATGGTGTAGGTCTTGTCGAGAGCGGAGGCGGGCTCGGTGTCGCTGGAGAACCCGGAGTAGGACCAGCTCTGGTCGGACAGGGCGGAGTAGTAGAGGCCGGGGAGGCGCTGCCCGGTGCCGGGGTCGAGGCGTGCGTAGACGCCGCCGGCGGGGTGGAGGGCGCGCCCGTCGAGCAGGGTGTCGCGTCCCGCGGCGAGGACGACCTGTGCGTTGGCGTTGCCGGGCTGGAGGACGAGGTCCAGGTCCTGTCCGAGCGCGTTGATCTCGCCGGGTGAGGCGTCGGTGGCGAGCGCGGCGGTGGGGTCGGCGCCCTCGTGCCAGCGTGGTCGTGCGTGGATGCGGGGGTTGACTGACGCGAGGGTGTCGGCGCCCACGCGCAGCTCCACGGGCGAGTGCATCAGGGCTGGGTTGGGGGGCGACCAGTACAGGGCGCGGAAGAGGACGCGGTCGCCGACGCTGGTGAGGCGTTCGCCGGGGGTGAGCTTGATGCGGGCGTTGGTGACGGAATAGGCCATGAGGGCGCCGTCGTCGCCGGGCGTGAAGCCGGGGGCGCCGACGAACTCGTAGACGCTGCGGACGGGCAGGGTGACCGGGACGGGCTCGCCGGTGAACCCGAGTGCGTGGTAGTCGTTGTCACCCTCCGCGTTGAGGACCTTGTAGGGGGAGGCGAGGGGCTCTCCGGCGCCCAGGTGGCTGAGCCCGCCCGCGGGAACGGCGATCGCGGTGAGGGGCGAGGCCTCCCAGAAGTTGAGCATGGCGACGGGTGGGCGCCGGAAGGTGGAGGTCGCGAAGGAGTCCCCGAGCACGACCAGGCGGCAGTCGCCCGAGAGCATGGCGGCGGTGGGGAAGGCGTTCTCGGAGGTGGGGCCGGCGACCGACTGGCCGGCGGCCAGGGCGAGCAGCAGTCCCGAGATCGGCTTTGTCCACGCACGCATGCGACACCTCTGCGAGAGCCCCCGAAGCCAGTTCCCGGTCAGAACATACCCCGCTCGGGCGGGATCGCCAGCGGCTTGCGGGTTTGTCTGGGATTCGGGTCGGGTTTGGGTGGCAGGCAGACCGTGGATGATCGCGGGGCTGTTCACCGGAGGCGTCAAGGAGGGGGTGTGGCTCTGTCGCGGACGCTGCCGGCTCGGTTGGGGTGGTGGAGTGTGCTGGCGGTGAAAGTGGGAGAGATGGATGTGTGGCGCGGCCCGTCGCTGACGCTCCGGGCTCGATTGACTACAGCCGCTCGTACAGCGGCAGTTCGCCGACCAGCGGGCGGCAGTAGTCCAGGACCGCGCGGCTGACGTTGTTGTGGCCCTCGATGAATTCCTTGGGCATGTGGCGGGTCTTGGCGGCGACGGCGCTGAGCTCGACGCGCTTGTACTCCGCGGCGTAGGGCTGGCCGCTGCCGAGCGGGTGGACGCGCTTGATCGCGACGGAGCCGTCGAGGTCGCCGCTCATGGCGAGGCGTGCGGCGTAGCGCCCGGTGCCGCGTGCCTCGCGCTGGTCCACGGGCGACTGGTCGGGGAAGCAGCGCTGGACATAGCCGAAGGTGTCGGCGCGGACGCGGACGGGCTTGGCGCCCTCGGGGGTGAGTTTGGCCTTGAGGTGGTCGGCGAGGGCGTCGCCGAGTGCGCCCGAGCCGGAGAGCTGGACGTTGCCGTGCGCGTCGGTCTGTGCGTTCTGGATGAGGGTGGCGCCGATGGGTGTGCCGTCCTTGTCGGAGATGCCCTCGGAGACGGCGATGTGGCAGCGTCCGCGCTGCTCGTAGATGGCGGCGACGTCCTGGGCGAACTGCTCGAGGTCGAAGGGGACCTCTGGGAGGTAGATGAGCTGGGGGCCGTCGGTGGAGGGCTCGACGCGGTCGTCGCGCCGTGCGAGGGCGGCGGCGGCGGTGAGGAAGCCGGCGTGGCGTCCCATGACGACGTTGATCTTGATGCCGGGCAGGGAGATGTTGTCGAGGAAGTCGGCCATGCAGGCCTTGGCGACGAAGCGGGCGGCGGAGGGGAAGCCCGGGGTGTGGTCGTTCTCCATCAGGTCGTTGTCGACGGTCTTGGGGATGTGGAAGCAGCGGAGCTCGTAGCCCTTCTCGTTGGCGAGCTCGTTGACGATGCGGCAGGTGTCCGAGGAGTCGTTGCCGCCGATGTAGAAGAAGTAGCGGATGTCGTGTGTCTCGCAGGCCTTGAAGATGCGCTCGCAGTAGGCGGCGTCGGGCTTGTCGCGTGTGGAGCCGAGGCCGGCGGAGGGTGTGCGGGCGAGGAGTTCGAGGCGGTCGTGCCCGAGGTCGGTGAGGTCGTGGAAGTCGCCCCTGGTGAGGCCGTTGACGCCGTGTCGCATGCCCAGGACCCGCTTGATGGGGTGTCCGGGTCGTCCTGCGCCGTCGCGCAGGAGCCCCTGGACGACGCCGACGAGGGACTCGTTGATGACGGCGGTGGGGCCGCCGGACTGCCCGATGACTGCGTTCCCGGTGATCAGATCGGCCATGGCTCGCTCCTGTGGGAGTTCGAAAGAGGGGTGTTGGGGCGGAAGGGTAGGGGGCGAGGGGGGTGTGGGGCACCCGCTTTCGCTGGGGGTGCCGGCGTGGAGCGGGCGTGGAGGTCTCTCGTGGGGGGGCGAGGGGGGGGCGTGGGGGGGCGTCGCGTGCGTGCGTAAAACGCTTGTCCGTGGGGTCAACCTTCGCGGGTCGTTCCTGTATAGTGAGAACCATGCGAAACCATCACGCTTCCGTTGTCGCCCTGGGCGCGGCCACCCTTTACGCGCTCGCCCAGCCGTCGTCCGACTCGCCCTTCGCCCCGCCGCCCAACGGGCCTCGTTCGAGCGCGCCGACGGCGTACGCGATCACGGGGGCGACGCTGCACGCCGAGCCGGGGGAGGTGCGTGAGAACGCGACGATCGTGATCGACGCGGGCCGGATCGTGTCGGTGGGGTCGGGCGAGGCGCCGGCGGGGTACCGGGTGATCGACGCCGAGGGGCTGCACGTGTACCCGGGCTTCATCGACGCGTGGGTGCAGGTGGAGCGGGACAACCTGGGCACGGACGAGCCCGGGCGTCACCCGTCGGACATGGTGCAGGCCGACCGGGACGTGCTGGCGGGCGGGGGGATCCCCGAGTCGCTGGCGGGCGAGCTGCGTGCGAACGGGTTCGCGGCGGCGGCGATCGTGCCGGAGAACGGGATCTTCCGCGGGATGGGTGCGGTGGTGTCGACGGCGGAGGCGTACGAGGACCGGTCGCAGGGGCGGACGGGGGTGTACGCGGGTCGGGCGGTGGACGTGATGGGGTTCGACCGGGCGCCGTGGGGCGCGGGGGGTGGCACGGACCAGCTCGCGGGGTACCCCAACTCGCACATGGGGATGATCGCGCTGGCGCGCCAGACGTTCCTGGACGCGGCGCACTGGCGTGACACGGGCCCGCACGCGATGGGCTCGACGCTCGACTGGGTCCGCACGGGCGACCGCCCGACGATGTGGAACTCGTCGGACACGCTGCAGAGCATGCTGGCGGGGAAGGTGTTCGAGGAGTTCGGGTTTGACAACCTGATCATCGTTGGCGCCGGGGACGAGTACCAGCGTTTCGACGCGATCAGGTCGATGGGGCACGCGATGGTGGTGCCGCTGCGGTTCCCGGCCAAGCCCGACCTGTCGTCGGTGTCGGCGATCGAGGGGGTGTCGCTGGAGGAGCTGCAGGCGTGGGAGCAGGCGCCGGCGAACGCGCGTCGGCTGCACGAGGCCGGGCTGACGGTGGCGCTGACGTCGAGCAAGCTGCCGGACGGGGCGAAGTTCCACGACAATCTCCGGCGCGCGGTGGACGAGGGCGGGCTCGACCCGGACACGGCCCTGGCGATGCTGACCACGACGCCGGCCCGCCTGCTGGGCGTGTCGGGGACGCTGGGGACGGTCGAGGCGGGCAAGGTGGCGAACCTGGTGGTGACCGACGGGGACCTGTTCGAGAAGGACACGAAGCTGCGGTCGGTGTGGGTGGACGGTCGCGAGCACGTGCTGCACGAGCCGGACGAGTTCCCGCTCGACGGCGAGTGGCGGGTCTCGATCGGCGGCAACGAGATGCCGATCGGGTTCACGTTCGACGGCAAGAAGGTCTCCGGCTGGGAGGACCCAGCCCCGGGCGAGGAGGGCGAGCGCGAGTCCGACAAGGCCCGCAACGTGAAGGTGGACGGGGGCGTGTTCTCCTTCCTGCTCGACGAGCGCGAGGGCGAGGGCGGGACGTACGTGATCTCCGGTGCGCTGCAGTCCAGCGGGCTGATCGTCGGGTCGTCGATCGACCCGGACGGGAACGTGTTCCAGTACTCCGCGGCCCGCGTCGAGACCGACGAGGGCGATGTGGCCGACGAAGAGGACGAGGGCGAGGGCAACGGCCGCGCCCGGAACGCACGCGGCGGCGACGAGCCGACCCCCGTGCCGGACCTGCCCGAGGGGGGCTTCGGCCCGTACGCGATGAGCGCCGCGCCAGACCGGGAGGCGGTGCTGGTCACCGGGGCGACGATCTGGACGTCCGGCCCGGCTGGCGTGATCGAGAACGGGTACCTGTTCGTGGACGACGGCCGGGTGATCGCGGTGGGCGCCGCGAACCCGGACGGGACGATCAACTACCGCGTGCCGGACTCGGTGCGTCGGATCGACGCGTCGGGGATGCACGTGACGCCGGGGCTGATCGACACGCACTCGCACACCGGGCTGTTCCAGCTCGGGGTGAACGAGTCCGGTCAGGCGATCACGGCCGAGTGCCGCATCGGGGACGCGCTGGACCCCAGGCACATCAACTGGTACCGCCAGCTTGCGGGCGGCGTGACGACGGCGCAGCTGCTGCACGGGTCGGCGAACGCGATCGGCGGGCAGTCGCAGGTGGTGAAGGTGCGTTGGGGGGCCCAGGACCCCGAGGCGTTCTTCTTCGAGGGCGCGATGCCGGGGATCAAGTTCGCGCTGGGCGAGAACCCGCGCGGCGTGAACTGGAACTCGGGCGGCAGCCGCTACCCGCAGACGCGCATGGGGGTTGAGGCGCTGATCCGCGACCGGTTTACCGCGGCGCGGGAGTACCTTGGGCGCGGGATGCGGACCGAGTCCGGTCGTCGCGACCTGGAGCTGGAGGCGATCGCCGAGATCCTTGCGGGCGACCGCTTCATCCACTGCCACTCGTACCGTCAGGACGAGATCCTGATGCTGTGCAACCTGGCGGAGGAGTTCGGGATCACGATCGGGACGTTCCAGCACGGGCTGGAGGTGTACAAGGTGGCCGAGGCGGTGGGCGAGCACGCGATCGGGGCGTCGATCTTCTCCGACTGGTGGGCGTTCAAGCTGGAGGTGTACGACGCGATCGCGCAGGGCGGCCCTCTGTCGGCCGAGGCGGGCGTGGTGATGAGCTACAACTCGGACTCGGACGACCTGGCGCGCCGCCTGAACACGGAGGCGGCCAAGGCGGCCAAGTATTCGCAGGGGCGGCTGTCGAAGGCCGAGGCGCTGGAGTTCGTGACGATCAACCCGGCGATCCAGCTGCAGATCGAGGACCGTGTGGGCTCGCTGGAGGTGGGCAAGGACGCCGACTTCGTGATCTGGTCGGGCGACCCGCTGAGCGTGTTCTCGCGGTGCGAGTCGACGTGGATCGACGGTCGGGAGTACTTCTCGACCGAGCGTGACCTGGCGCACCGGGAGCGGATCAACGCGGAGCGTCTGCGTCTGATCGCGAAGATCAACGACGCGCCCGACCGGGGCGAGGACGAGGCCGCCGAGGAGGGCGAGGGCGAGGGCGACGGGTCGCCCGGCGAGGTGGTGGACGGCCCGGAGCCGGACCACCATCACGTGCACGAGGCGATCCTGACCGGGGGCTCGATGGCCCCGGGCGACTGCGGCTGCCACACGCCGCCCTACGAGCTCAAGGAGATCAAGTGATGACGCGCACGAAGGACACCACCACGCTCGCCGCGCTCGCGGCCGTCGCGACGCTCACGCTCGCGGGGGCGGCCCCTGCCCAGGACCTGGTGCACAAGGCGCCGGCGCAGGACCACGCGATCTACCTGGTCGGCGGCACGGTGCACACCGCGACGGGCGAGGTGATCGAGTCGGGCCTGGTCGGGTTCGAGGGGGGGGTGATCACGTACGTCGGCAACGCGGACGCGCTGGCGTCGATGTCGCTGCCGGAGGGGACGGAGATGATCGACGTCTCGGGGCGGCACGTGTTCCCGGGGATGATCGCGACGGTGACGAACCTGGGGCTGCACGAGATCAGCGCGGTCCCGCAGAGCCGCGACGAGAACGAGACGGGAAGCTTCACGCCAGAGGTGTACGCCGCGTCCGCGGTAAACCCGGACACGACGCTGATCCCGGTGACGCGTTCCAACGGGATCCTGACGTGCGGCACGTTCCCGACGGGGGGCTGGATCCCGGGCCGGTTCTCGATCCTGCGGGCCGACGGGTGGACGAATGACGACATGGCGATCGACCCGCACGCGGGGATCACCATGAACTGGCCGAGCGTGGGCGAGGGGTACTCGGCGTTCGGCTCCCGTCGCGGTCGCGGGGGGAACGGCGATGCCCAGGTGGACGAGATCGACGCGTACTTCGACACCGTGGAGGCCTACCGGGCCCGGCGCAGCGCGGACCCGAGCCACCCGGTGGACATCGGGCTGGAGGCGATGCTGGACGTGATGCCCTCCGCGGGCGAGGACCAGGAGCCCGTGTTCATCAGCGCGGGCGGGTACGACGAGATCGTCTCGGCGGTGACCTGGGCCGTCGGGCGGGGCCTGAGGCCGGTCATCGTGGGCGGGCGTGACGCGCACCTCGCGGCCGAGCTGCTCACCACGCACGACGTGCCGGTGGTGCTCTCGGGCACCTACGCCTTCCCGAAGCGGGAGGACTCGGCCCACGACGAGATGTACCGCATGCCGATCACGCTCTCCGAGCTGGGCGTCCGCTACGCGATCAACTGCTCCGACGAGAACGCGCACACCCGCAACCTGCCCTACGACCCGGGTCGCTCGGTCGCGTACGGGCTGGACCTCGAGTCGGCGCTCAGGTCCGTGACGCTGTGGCCGGCCCAGATCCTGGGGATCGGCGACACGCACGGCTCGCTGGAGACGGGCAAGGCGGCGACGCTGGTCGTCGCCGACGGTCACCTGCTCGAGGTGACCACCATGGTCGAGCTGGCCTTCGTGGACGGCAAGCGGATCAGCCTGGAGAACAAGCAGACCGAGCTGCGGGACAAGTACCGCGAGAAGTACAGGCAACTCGGGATCATCGAGGACTGAGGCATCAGGCATCTGGCACGAGGCACCAGGAGGTCGCTCGAGTTCGAGCGGCCTCTTTCTTTCACTGATGCCCGGTGCCCAATGCCTGATGCCCGGCTGCTACCCTTTTCATCTCGACCGAACCCACATTCGCCACTCATCCTGAGGACACCTCCATGCCCACCGTGCTGACCGACTTCATCCCCGCGGACTACGACGCGGGCACCTGGGACGCGATCGAGCCGCGTGTGAACGACCTGCTCGAGCGCCCGATCGACTCCGCGTCCGACCTGGAGCAGTGGCTGATCGACCGCGGCGAGCTGGAGGCCGCGATCTCCGAGGCCAAGGCCGACCGGTACATCGACATGACGTGCGACACCGCCAGCGAGTCCAAGAAGGAGGCCTACCTGGCGTTCGTCCGGAACGTGGTGCCCAAGGTCACGCCCGCGGCCTTCGAGCTGGACAAGCGGTACGTCGAGCTGGCGGAGCGATTCCCGCTGCCCGAGGACCGCTACCTCGTGATCGACCGCGACACGCGCGCGGCGGTCGAGCTGTTCCGCGAGGAGAACGTCCCGCTGCAGACGCGCCTGACCGAGCTGGACTCGGAGTACGACACGGTCTGCGGGGCGATGACGGTCGAGTTCGACGGCGAGGAGAAGACGCTGCCGCAGATGGGCACCTACCAGGAGTCGCCCGACCGCTCGGTACGCCAGAGCGCCTGGACCACGGTCGCGGAGCGTCGCTACCAGGACCACGAGAAGCTCAGCGAGATCTACGACGAGATGGTCGGGCTGCGTCACCGGGTGGCGACCAACGCGGGATTCGGCAGCTACACCGAGTACGCCTTCAAGGCGATGCGCCGGTTCGACTACACGCCCGAGCTGTGCTTCGCGTTTCATGACGCGATCGAGAAGCACGTGATGCCGTTCGTCGCGCGCCTGGACGCCAGGCGAAAGGCCAAGCTGGGCGTCGACACGCTGATGCCGTGGGATCTGTCGGTGGATCCGGACGGTCGCCCGCCGCTGCGTCCGTTCTCGGGCGGGGTGGACCTGGTCTCCAGGACGGTCGCGGCGTTCGAGGGGCTGAGCCCGGAGCTGGCCGGCATGGTCGCCTCGCTGGGCGACGGCTCGAACACGAAGGGCGCCGAGAACGGGGCGAAGCTGGATCTTGACTCGCGGAAGGGCAAGGCCCCGGGCGGGTACCAGTACATGCGCGACCGCTCGCGCGAGCCTTTCATCTTCATGAACGCGGCCGGGCTGCACCGCGACGTGGAGACGATGGTGCACGAGGCGGGGCACGCGTTCCACTCGATGTGGTGCGTGGACGAGCCGCTCGGGCACTACCGCGAGAGCCCCATCGAGTTCGCCGAGGTCGCGAGCATGACGATGGAGCTGCTCACCATGCCCTACTGGGGCAGCTACTACGCCGACGAGAGCGACGCCAACCGCGCCCGTCGCCAGCAGATGGAGGGCTCCATCGGCCTGCTGCCCTGGATCGCGACGATCGACGCCTTCCAGCACTGGGTGTACGCCCAGCCGGAGCACACGCGCGAGGAGCGGGCCAAGGCCTGGCTCGACCTGGAGATGCGCTTCGGCCTGCAGGGCCACCGCGTCGGCTGGGACGGCATCGAGAAGCACCGCCCGCTCATCTGGCAGCGCCAGAGCCACCTGTACGGCGTGCCGTTCTACTACATCGAGTACGGCATCGCCCAGCTCGGGGCGCTGGGCCTGTGGCTCAAGAGCCTGGAGCAAGGCGAGGCCGCCGCGCTGGCCGCGTACAAGCGGGCGCTGAGCATGGGGGGCTCTCGTCCGCTGCCCGAGCTCTTCGCGGCGGCGGACCTGCCGTTCGATTTCGGGGACCAGACGGTGGCTCGCCTGGTGGAGCGGGTGGAGGCGGAGCTGGAGAAGCTGCCGGAGTAAGAAAAGACCTGTACGCGGAGACGCGGAGGGGACGCAGAGGCGCGGAGAGATCCACTGATTCGGATTTCACCATCCTGTCTTTCTCTGCGTCTCTGCGAGTACTCTGCGCCTCTGCGTACAGCATCTTTTCTCCGAACGAACACGCCCGAATAATCCCGCGTGAACCCCCACCAGCGGAAACAGCTCGAGGCCTATCTCCGCTCGATGCCCAAGGCCGAGCAGGACGCGCTGTTCAAGCGGGCCGCGGAGCAGCGTCGGGAGGCGCAGAAGAACCAGAAGTCCGAGCGCAAGCGGTTCGAGGACCTGGACGCTCCGCGCCCCGGCTCGACCAAGCGCAAGGCCGACCCGGTGCGGCTCATCGCGCTCAAGCTGCTGGCCCAGGACCTGGCGCGTGAGGGCGGGCCGGGCAAGCGGGGGAAGGGCAAGGGGGACGCGGACGGCGGGCACGCGGCCGAGACCCACGAGGGTGTCGTCGTCGCGGTGACCAAGCGCAAGTGCACCGTGCGCCCGAGCGCCGCGTTCGATCTGTCCAACCCCGACCGCCCGACTGCTGAAGAAGAGTGGGGGGGTGACGTCGCGTGCCGGTTGCCCGCCGAGCTCGCCGGGCGGCAGCAGTCCGAGCTGTGCGTGGGCGACCGGGTGCGGTACTCGGTGCACGACGACTCGCGCACCGGCGAGCCCGAGATCGACCACGTGATGCAGCGTGACACGGTGCTGGCGCGTCGTGACCCGCACACGGGCGAACGCCGCGCGATCGTCGCCAACGTGGACGCGGTCGTGGTGGTGGTCTCGGTGGTCGCGCCGCCCCTGCACCCGCGCCTGATCGACCGGTACCTCATCGCGATCGAGGATTCCTGGGTCGAGCGCGTGAGCGGCGGGGGCTCGCACGCCGACGACCCGGACCCGGCCCAGGCGATCGTCGCGGTGAACAAGGCCGACCTGCTCGACGGGTTGTCACCGGAGGAGCGGGGCGCGGAGCTGGCCAAGCTGGAGCCCTACCGGGCGCTCGGGCTGCCGGTGATCGAGTGCAGCGCGACGCGGGCCGAGGGCCTGGACGAGCTGCGCCATGCTTTGTCGGGCAAGACGGTCGCGTTTGTCGGGCACTCGGGCGTGGGCAAGTCCTCGCTCACCAACGCGCTCGACCCGCGCCTGGGCATCCGCGTGGGGGCGGTGGGGGAGTTGACGCAGCGCGGACGCCACACGACCACATCGTCGCAGCTGCACGAGATCGCGCCCGCCAGCCCGGACGACAGGCCCTTCTTCGTCATCGATACGCCGGGCATCCGCTTCTTCACGCTCGACGACATGACGCCGGTCGAGCTGCGCGACTCCTTCCCCGAGATCCGGGCCCTCCGGCGCGGGTGCAAGTTCAACGACTGCACGCACACGCACGAGCCCGGGTGCGCCGTGCGCGGCAACATCCACCCCGCTCGCTACGACGCCTACCTCCGCCTGCTCGACGAGATCGAGACCGGGAGTTCCAAGCCGCCGCCCGAGCGCATCCGCCCGAACGCAAAGGACCCGCGCCCCGGCGACCAGTTCGAGGACGAGTCGTGACCGGGGGCGCGGGCGCGAGCATCGACGACCTCGCCCGCCTCGATATCCGCGTGGCCCGCGTCACCGAAGCGACACTCCGGACCGAGACGCACGTCCCCGCGTACGCCCTCACCCTCGACTGCGGCCCGGAGATGGGGATCAGGCGATCGAGCGCCCAGCTCACGGACCTGTACTCGCCCGAGTCGCTCGTCGGCAAACTGGTGCTGGCGGTGGTGAACCTGCCCTCGCGCCGCGTGGCGGGGTTGAAGTCGGAGTGTCTCGTGTTGGGGGTGTACAACTCGGGTGGGACAGGCGCGGCGACGGGTCCGGTGACGCTGGTCACTCCGGACGGTGCGGGTGAGGTTCGTCCGGGCGATCGACTCGGGTGAATAGAGGGGAAATGGGGGGGGTGGGGTGCCACGGGTTGGCCGCAGGACAACCCGTGTCTCGTCACGATCAACGCACGGGTTGCTCTTCGATCAACCCGTGGCACCCCCCAACCCACGCCTTTGAGAGCGCGATCCAAAAAGAGTGAGGCGGCGGGCGCCACGAGAGCACCCGCCGCCCCGCGATGTGGACGACCTCCCCCCCACACACTTTGGCCCCCGCGCTGCCCGCCTGCAAGGCGGTGGGCGGGCGGGAAGAGGGGACGGGGGAGATGGGGGGGCGGGGCGTGCATCCCTCGAGCACGTCCCGGTCCCATCCGCCCCGCTCCCAGTCCCCCCCTCCCTGTTCCCCCTCCCCATGCTCGGCACGCCCCGGAGACCCGTGGGGCGTGCCGTCCAACGCACACCGGCTCGTCACCGTTCGAGGAACTGGTCCACAAAGCGGCTCAGGTCGTTGTTCTCCAGCAGCCCGTTGCCGTTCACGTCCGCCTCGAGCGAGCCGGCGATGAACCGCTCCACCAGCAGGTGGATGTCGGCGAGGTCCAGCACGCCGTCGTCGTTCAGGTCGGCCGCGTGGGCGGTGGCGCGCACGGTCAGGACCTGGTTCGCGTCCACGTCCAGCAGGGTGGTGTTGGAGCCGTCCATCCACTCGATGCGGACCCAGTCGGCCTCGGTCGCGTCGCCCAGGCCCACGTGGGCCCCGATCTCGCCCTGCGAGCACATGTTGAAGCCGCCGTCGATGCTCAGCAGCTGCTCCTCGCCGCCGGCGCGCACCACGATCGCGGCGTGCATGCCCATCGGGGGCAGCGAGTCCCGCGCCTGTGTGTCCAGTTCGATCCGGAGCCAGTTGCGGTCGGCCGGCACCGGCTCGCCGGGGGTGAGCAGCTGGTTCTCGTAGTAGTTCACGAACTGCCCGACGTTGAACACGACCATGTCCTGATCGCCGTCGTTGTCGAAGTCCGCGTTCACCAGCCCGCGTCCCTCGGTGATCTTGTTGAACCCGGACTGCTGGTACACGTTCACGAACGTCATCGGCGCGGTCTGCTCGAACAGCTGCGGCGGCTGGTTGGCGAACGTCACCGGCCAGCCGTTGACCTCCGCCAGGTCCAGGTCGCGGTCGTGGTCGAAGTCGGTCATCAGGACGCCCCAGCCCCAGCGTCCGTCGGCGACCCCGGTCTCGTACGCCACGTTGGTGAAGGTGCGGTCGGCGTTCTGCAGCATCAGCAGGTTGCCCGGCCCGTTGGTGGAGTCCCAGTAGATGCTCGAGACGTACCAGTCCAGGCGTCCGTCCTTGTTCAGGTCGC
>JBICID010000058.1:0-7242 GCA_043101615.1 Phycisphaerales bacterium JB040
GAAGGCTCCGCCTTCTCCACGCCACCCGAACCCTCCACGAGCCCCGAGCGCACGCGAGGGGGTTCCTGCCTCTTCCGAGCCGCGGGCGTAAGCACGCGGCCCCGCACGACCAAACTGCATCCGCGGGCGCCCCACACCCCCAACCTCACCCACCCTTCGAGAACGTGTACTGATCCCGGAGCGACCGCTGCCCGCCCTCGCTCGCCGGGGTCCGCAGCACCGCCTCCACCACGATCGACGCGTCCCGGTTCGGGCCCTCGCTCGACGTGATCCACGCCGGCAGGTCCGTCAGCGGCACACGGTACGTGCGGCTCGTCGGGTCGTAGTACGACGCGTTGTTCTCAGACCCCCACAGACTCACCTCCCACACCTCGGGGTCCGAGCCCGCCCCGATCGAGCGGCTCGGCCACACACGCACCGTCAGGTCGCCCACCGCCTTCACCGAGTCCCCCCAGTGGTCCTGCATCTCCAGGAACAGCACGATCTGCGCCGTCCCGTCCGCGGCCTCGTCCAGACGCGTCAGCGGGAACACACGCATCCGCGTCGCCTCGAACGGGCCCGGATCCTCCCAACGCCCCGTCAGCGGCTCGACCGGCGCGTCCGGACGCGAGCGCGTGCCCGTGCACCCGCCCACCACCGCCGAGACCGCCATCACCGCCAGCACGCTCGTCCGCGTCATGCCGACAGTCTACGCCGCACCGCCCGGGGTGCGCACCCCCGCCCGTTCCTCGCTCAGACCGCCCCCCCGCGCCAGCATGACCAGCAGCCCGCGCTGGCTCGCCTCCAGGCTCGCCAGCGCCCGCGTGTTGTCGTTGAGAGCCTTGACCAGCACCTCGGTCTCCTGACGCTCCAGCATCAGCCTGTTGTGCAGCTCGGTCATCTGACGCTCGCGCACCCCCGAGGCACGGCGCTCGGACAGCCACATCCACGCCACCAGCCCCGCCACCCCGAACTGGGCCACCCAACCCGCCGCCTCCTCCACCATCACCGACCCCTTCCGCTCACGCCACGTCGCCCCGGAACGTCGCGCTGTACCCCACGCTCCACACCCGCCCCCGATCGATCGGCCCGTCCTCGGCGTACCCCACCAGCACCAGGTCGGCCCAGACCCGACCGTCGGCGTCCACCAGGTCGCCCCGCTTGGCCGGCACCCCGCGTTGCACTTCCGCCATGAGCGCCTCGCGCGCGTCCCACAGGTCGGCCTCGGTCGCGCCGACCAGGCGCCCACGCACCGTCACCACCACGTCGTCGTCGCCCTGAGACTCCGTGCCCGTCGAGTCGTCGTACGCCTGCCCGAAGATCACCCAGTACGCCACCAGCGTCTGCTCGCGCGCGCCCTGCACCACCCGGTGCGGGCCCGACCCGAAGAAATCGATCCCGCGAAACGTCGTCATCGCCCCCCCCTTCTCAGGACACGCTCACCGGGTCGGCCAGCCCGTCGGCGGACACCGCCAGTAGACGCACACGCCGCGTCGACCCGCGCGACACAGACACCTCGTACCACACCCGCTCGATCACAGCCGTCATCGAGACGGTGTCGGTGCTCGAGTCCGTGCTGCTGCGACCGGTCTCGAAGCTGAGCGTCCCCATCGCGCCGGGTTTGGGCTCGTCCATGTCCTCGCCCAGCAGGCTCTGCACGACCTCGACCGTCACCCGCTGCTCGGGCACGTCCGCCAGCACCATGTGCGGCCCCGCGTCGCTCCACTCCGCGATCAGCGTCTCCGCGGTGCGCGAGATCGCCACCGAACTCACGTTCCCCCACGTATCACCCCCGAACTCCACCCGCCTCGGATTCAATGCCAGCATCCATTCCCCCATTCCTGTCTTTCCGAGCCGCGGGCGTGAGCACGCGGCCCCGCATGACCGAACACCTTTGACGGGTGCCACGGGTTGACCGAAGGGCAACCCGTGCTCTTCACCCCAAGACCGTGGAGAAGGCTGCGCCGTCTCCACGCCACCCGACACGTCGGCAACTCACCCGCGCACAAACCTGGCCGCGTTCAGGCGTCTCGACGCGTCCGCCTCGCCGTCGCCGTCCAGGTCGAGCAGCACGCGGGCCCGAGACCGCTCGCCCCAGAAACGGTCGCGCCACGCGTTGGCCTTCTTCTCCATCGCGCCTCCGATGGGGCCGGCCGCCGCGACCGCGGAGTAGATCAGGTGCAGCGCCCCGCACGCCTCCAGCTCGCGCAGCGCCCCGGGGTTGAGCACGTCCGCCTCGGTCAGCAGCCCCTCCGTGTCGTCCGGATCGATCCCGGCCATCCGCAGCACCTGCCGGTGCACCGTCTCCAGCACGGGCGCGAAGCTGTGCACCTCGACCGGCGACGCGCCGATGTCGCCGGGCGGCACCGCCGGCTCCTCCACGCCGCCCCGCAGGACCGAGACCGTGGCACCCAGGTCGGACTCGACACTCACGATCTCCAGCGTCACCCCGCCGACCACCACGACGTGCCCCGGCGCGATCCCCGCCTGCGCCAGCGTCACGCCCCCGGGCTCGAGCGTGAGGGTGGTCCCGCTCACGCTCCCCGAGCCGCTCAGCACCCGCTGCCCGGCCCACGCCGCTTCACCGATCACCCCCGGCTCCAACGCCACGCAGTCCCGATCCGTCGCGAACGCCATGCCTCTCCCCTCTCGATAGATCCTCCCCCGTCACCGACGGGGGAGGTGCCGAGCGCAGCGAGGCGGAGGGGGGTCAAATCGCGTGCGCGAGCACGCGCCACTCCGTCCTGTCTCGCCGTCGCCCCTGCCAAGCCCGGGGCGGACGCTCTCGCGTCCGCCCGGGTCCTCCCGCCCGCCCAGCGGTCAACTGCCGCCCGCGTCCCGGCTCACACCGCGAGCCCGGAGAGCACGCCGTGCGCGTTCTCGTTCTTGAGCTCCAGCGTGTACTCCCCGATCACCTGGCCCCGCACCGAGTCCCCGTCCACGCTCAGGGGCTTGTAGTGGAAGCTGCGCCCCTGCAGCGGCATGACCTGCACGCGGCTGGAGTCCAGCAGCAGCACCGCGTCGCGCGGGACCCAGCGGCTCATCACCACGCGACACACGCCGAAGTCGCTCTCGTACACGCTCACCAGGTCGCTGTAGCGCGTGTCCTCGGGCAGGTAGGCCCGCAGCCCGCTGGCGAAGGAGTTGATGCGGCGCTTCTGCGCCCCGCCGACCACGACGGTGTCGATGGTGCCCGAGCTCTGCTCCCAGACCTCCTTGAGCGCGGCGTTCAGGACGGACTCGTTGAGCTCGTCCCCGCCCGCGCCGTCGCCGTCCGGGATGGGGCCGGTGCCGGGCTGGAAGCGGTTGGTCTGGAGGTGGGCGAGGATGCCGTTCATGGAGCGCCGGACGGTGGAGGAGCCCTGCTGCTCGCTCTCCGGGGCGACGCCGTTGATGACGGTGTTCTCGAGGTCGCGGAGCAGCTCGCGCATGCGTTCCTGCTTCTGGTAGTCCAGCTCGTCGGTGACGCCGTAGGCGCGCGAGGCCTGCATCGACCCGCTGACCTCGACGCTGGCGGTGAGGATCTGGGTGTAGTTGCGCCGGCGGACGCGGCTGGTGTAGCGCACTTCGGGCGCGGCGTCGCCCTCCAGGGCGGCGTTGCCGATGACGGTGAGGGTCATGCCGTCGGTGAGCGTGGCGGGCGTGGTGCCGCCGTAGCCGCGACTGACGCCCAGGGCGCTCGACCCGGCGTTGATGCCCTCGACGAGCATGACCTCGCCGGAGCCGGCCGGGCGGATGAGATCGCCGGCGCGGAACTGGGTGATGTCGTGCACCGTGATGAGGGCCGCGGACTCCGGGTCGGGCACGAAGCTCGACTGGTTGATGGCGCCGGTGTTGGCCAGCAGCGAGTCCTCGATCCACTCGTGCACGGTGCCGGTGGCCTCACGCTTCGGATCGCCGAGATGGTCGAGCAGCGCCGTCTCGAACGGGCTGACGATGCCGATGATGTCCGAGACGTCCTCGGCGAGCTCCGGGAGCGACGCGCCCGCGGTGTACGTTGCCTTGCCTGTGAATGCCATGTGTCCCCCTTTGGTTGAGTGTGTGACTGCGATCCGTTGTGAAATCCCTCAACTAGCCCCGAGCGCCAGCGAGGGGGTTCTGGTTTTTCCGAGCCGCGGGCGTGAGCACGCGGCCCGGCTTGAACAAACAAGAATCATGGGTGCCCCGAGGATGGCGCAGCCATCGTCGGGCGTTGACCGTCTCGATCCCGACCTTGGCTCCGCCAAGCTCGGGGCACCCAAGACCTCGCCGGGTGCCACGGGTTGGCCGAAGGGCAACCCGTGCTCTTGACCGCCATACCGTGGAGAAAGCTTCGCTGTCTCCACGCCACCCGATCTCCCTCGGCTCGCGCCGAGGGCTTGCGAGCGATCAGGCCCCGCGTCGTCCGCGGAGATACCTCAGCAGGGCCGAGCGGTCGCCGCTGGTGCGGGCCTGGTCGGCGAGGGATTCGAGCGTGTCGTGCCCGTCGTCCGGCACTTCGGCGCTCATCGCGGAGGCGCTCGTCCTCGCCGGGGCTCGGAAGAGGTAGGGCTTGGTGCGCCGGAGCTCGGCCACCGCGCTCGCGACGTCCGGGGCCTCCATCGCGCTCACCGCGATCTCGGTGAGCAGGGACGCGGTCTCGAGGTCCACGGCGTTGGCCTCGCGCAGCAGGCGCTCGGTCTCGCGCCGGCGCTCCGACGCGTCCGCCCCCTCGCGTGCCTCCTCGAGCTGGGCCCGCAGGGTCTCGACCTCGTGCTCGAGCTCCTGGACACGCAGCTCCGCCTTCTCGGCCCGGGTCTCCCAGAGATGCTCCTCGTGGACCGGGGCGATCGGGTCGGTCTGGGCGGCCGGTTCACCCCCGCCCCCCCCACCGCCCCCCCCACCGCCTCCGCCCTCGCCGGGGCCGCCGCCTCCCTCGCCACCGACGCCGCTGATCGGACCGCCTTCTCCATCGATTGCCATGGCTCGTTCCTTTCCTGTGTGGTTCACGCGATGCCGGGGTCGCCCGCGGCGTAGCCCAGCTCGCTCAGCACTCGCTCCGACTCGGCCCCGAGGGCCACGCGCGCCGCCGCGGCCCGTCCCTCGGCCTCCGGGTCGAGCGGCATCGGGTCGGGCCACCCGACGCGGACGACGCGATCCTGCTCGCTTGTGGTCAGCACGCCCGCGCCGTCGAGGGCCCGGAGGATGAGTTCACAGAGCTCGGTGATGGCCCGCCCGTAGGTGACGCGCTTGCGCCCGGTCTTGGCCAGCAGGTTGAGCAGGGTGACGCGCAGCGCCATGGCGCTCGAGAGGTTGCCGACGCGGTCGCGCAGCACGCCGCCCGCGACGGGGGGGACCCCGCTGGCCTTGTCGAGCGCCTCGCGTATCTGCTCGACGTGGGCGTCCTCGCTGGGGCAGGCGCCGTCGCCGCCGAAGGTCTCGACGCTGGCGTCGGGGTCGTCTGCGGTCCAGACCTGGCCGGGCCCGACGGTGAGGTCGCCCTCGCCCATGCGCTTGGCGAGGTACATGCGGAAGCTCTGCATGGTGACGCGGTTGGCGCGGTCGGAGAGTCGCGTGTTGAGCTCGTCCTGCAGCGGGATGAGTCCTTCGACCTCGCCGAAGCCGGTGTAGACGAAGGGCTGGCTCATGTTCTGGGCGTGCACGATCGGGACGACATCGGGCAGCAGGACGCTCTCGGCGCGGGCGACCTCCTCGCCGTCCTCGAGCCGTCGCCACAGGCCGGGCTCGAAGACCTCGGTGACGGTGCTGCGCCGGCGGGCGGCGGATCGCTGGGAGGACGGCTCGCGCCCGAAGAGACGCGAAACACGCGCGGACCGGCTCGGCGTCGGCACCGCCTCGTTGAGCTCGCGATCGAAGCGGATGACGTAGGCGTCGAGCTCGCGGTAGTCGTCCGGGCTGACGGCGGGGATGCCGCGGCGCGGGTCGATGGGCTCGATGCGGATCGCGTGGGCGGCGGCGGTCGCGGGGTCCGCGCCGGCGGCGCTGAGCAGCGCGTGCTCATCGATGCGGAGCGCGAAGTCGACGTGCCCGAAGACGTGCCCGAGCAGGGCGGCGTCCTGCAGCATGCCGACGCCGCCGCTGGCCTCCCAGACGGCCTCGAGCACGCGCTGGATGCGGTCGCGCGTCGGTTCGTCTGGGGCGGCGCTGACGAGCTGCAGCGGGCGACCGAAGAGGAAGTCGATCATGGCGTGGATGCGCCAGGCGATGTCGTTCTCGATGACGACCTCGCGCCGCCCGGTGGCGCGGTCGTCGGTGCGCGGGTCGGGTCGGCGCCCGACGATGCGGGGCGGGAGGCCGGCCTCCTGGGCGAGCCGGTAGCGCGGGTGCTGGCCCGCCGCCGCGATCGGCACGAGCGGATTGCGGAAGTACGCCCAGTTGCGTTCGAGGCGCGCCATGGTGACGCGCTCGTGCTCCTCGATGAGGAGGCTCAGCATGGCCTGGTCGAGGCCGGCGTGTGCAGATCCGTCGTGCCGATCGGGCATGGCGGGTGTCCCCCGTCGTTGGCCGCGGAAGACGCGGCGTGGTTCGGTTGGCGACGCGTCGCACGACACGCCCTCAACCACAGGGGAAACGGCGACGGATGGGCGCACACAGGGCCACAACGCACGACGCGCACGGCGCGCAAGTGCGGTGTGGTGCTCGGGATAATTTTTTCAGGAATCGACGCGGGCGGGCTGAGCACGAGCGCTCAGCGTGCGCCGTGTTGCCCGACTGCGCGCACAAACACCGTTACTCCTGACGCCAAAGACCGTCCGAAGCACAGGGTTTATGAGGGGGAGGCGGGCTGATCGAGGGGTTCGACGCGGGAGTACTGGTCGAGGTTGATGGTGATGAGCTCGCCGTCGTCCTTGCGGATCTCGAGGCGGTCGAGCCAGATCTTCTTGTCCTTGGAGTGGGCGAACCAGGAGCCGGTCTGCTGCTGGCCGGCACGCAGGACCTCGCCCTCGAGCTCGGTGGTTTTGGTGCCCGATCCGAAGCGGATCTGCTGCGTGACCTTGACGCGCATGCCCGGGGTGTAGTCCAGCTCGATCATGGGGGGATAGTAGCCGGGGGGTGGGATTGGGGGTGGTGTGGAGACGGCGCAGCCTTCTCCACGGTTGGGGGTCGCGAGCACGGGTTGTCCTGCGGTCTAGCCGTTACACCCGGCGGATCGGAAAACCAGCCGCGTGCGTGAGCACGCGGGGAGGGCGGCAACCGCTCTCGGACATGACCCTCCCCGGTTGCTCACGCAACCGGCTGGTACGTAGCCATCCCGTCGCGGTGCGACGGGAACCCCCTCATCCG
>JBICID010000059.1:0-9769 GCA_043101615.1 Phycisphaerales bacterium JB040
CCCCGCCCCCCCCCGCGCCCCCCCGGTGCCCCCGCCGCTCGGCCCCCAGTGGCTCTCCCGGCCCCCTCGCACGCGACGCTCTCATGCCCCGACACCGAGCCCCCCTCCGGGAACCTTCACAAAACAGGCTTTGAGCCAGCCCCCGCCACCGGTACGCTGGGTGAAACCCAATCCGGAGGTCGCCCATGCGTCGCTACGCCACCACGATCGCCTTCGTACTGACCGCCGCGCCGCTCGCCACCAGCCATGCGATCGCGGAGCCGGTGACCTACCAGGGCGTGCTGCACGACGCGGGCGCCCCCGCCAACGGCCTGTTCGATCTCCGCTTCGACCTGTACGACGACGCCACGCCCGGCGCGCCGGACAACCTCATCGAGTCGGAGACCCTGCTCGCCGTCACCGTCGCCGACGGCCTGTTCACCGTCGCCATCCCCTTCGACACGTTCTCGTTCGATCACGCCTTCCGCTACATCGAACTCGCGGTCCGCCCCGCCGGCGGCGGCGCGTACACCACGCTCACACCACGCCAGCTCATCACCGACGCCCCGGTCGCGGCCTACGCCACCCGCGCCGGGTCGCTGGACCTGCCCGTGTCGCTCTACGCCACCACCGGCCTCATCGACGGCCCCGTCCTCACCATCGGCAACAACGGCACCCTCGGCACCGGCATCATGGGCATCGGCGAAACCTCCGGCGTGCGCGGGCGAGCCGGCAACATCTTCGGCACGCCGCTCACCTCGCCGCTCCCCGCCGGCGTCTACGGCATGGGCCAGGGCACCGGCGTCACCGGCGCCTCGCCCTCCGGCGTCGGTGTCTACGGCGCTTCGGACCTGGGAATCGGTGCCGAGTTCGTCATCACCCACCCCACCAACTCGAGCCCCGCGCTCCTCGCACGCACGCCGAGCAACCAGCCCAGCGCGAACGCCGTGCGCGGGATCATCGAGTCCACGACGCCCGGCGGCTTCTCCGCGGCGCTCCGAGGCGAGAACAGAGGCCTCAGCACCAACGGCATCGGCGTCTGGGGCTCGCACGACGCCGGAGGGTGGGGCGTCTATGGAACCACCGTCTCCGGCGTCGGCGTGCGCGGTCTCACCACCACCGGGCTCGGCGGCGAGTTCGTCGCCTCCTCCTCGGGCGACGGGCTCCGAGCCAGCACCGCGAGCGGGTTCGGGGGCGAGTTCACCGCGACCACCTCCGGCATCCCCCTCTGGGCGCACACCAACGGCACCGGGCTCGCGGGCCTCATCGAGATCGACAACCCACAGAGCGCCGCAACCACACTCCTCGTCCGCTCCGTGTCAACGCAGCCCAACACCGAGATCGTCCACGCCATCCTCGAGTCCTCGTCCGCGGGCTTGGGCAGTTCCGCCGTCCGCGCCGAAAACCGAAGCACCGGCGGCGGCTACGGCGTGTACGCCACACACAGCGGGAACGGCGCATCCGTCTTCGCCGAGGCGCCGGGCGGCGGCATCGGCGTCTCCGCCATCGCTCAGAACGGCGGGACAGGCGTCGATGGGTTTGCAAGCGGGAACGGCGGGTTCGGCATCCGAGGCTCGGGCATCAGCGGCGCTTTCGCCGGGCACTTCAACGGCATGGTACACGTCACCGGCACACTGACCAAAGCCTCCGGCACCTTCAAGATCGACCACCCCCTCGACCCCGCCAACAGGTACCTCTCCCACTCCTTCGTCGAATCACCCGATATGAAGAACATCTACGACGGCGTCGTATCACTCGACGCCGACGGGCGCGCCGAGGTACGACTCCCCGACTACTTCCAGGCCCTCAACGCCGACTTCCGCTACCAGCTCACCTGCATCGGCGGATACGCCAACGTCTACATCGAACGCGAGATCTCCGACAGCGCATTCACCATCGCCGGCGGCACGCACGGCCTGCGCGTCTCCTGGCAGGTCACCGGCTCACGCATCGACGCCTACGCACGACACAACCCCGTCACCGTCGAGCAGGACAAGCCCGCCCACGAAAGAGGGCTCTACCTCCACCCCGTGGAGCACAACCAGCCGGCGGCACTCCGCATCCAGCCCGCCACGCCGAACCGCTGACCAGCCCGTCCCGGTCCCCCGCTGTCACCGGGACCATAGAATCGCCCATGACCCGCACCACCATCGCCCTCGCCGTCCTGCTCATCCTCCTCGGCGCCGGCGCCTACGCCTACGCACTCACCACCGACAACGCCAGCCCCACCGCGCTCATCCCCGCCTTCGTCGGCCTGCCCATCCTCGCGCTCGGCCTCGCCGCCGCCAAGTGGCCCGACAAACGAAAGCACCTCATCCACGCCGCACTCCTCCTCGCCCTGATCGGCCTCGCCGGATCCGCACGCGGCGTCCCCTCCCTCCCCAAACTCTTCACCAGCCCCGACGACGTCGAACGCCCCGTCGCCGTCATCGTCCAGTCCGCCATGGCCCTCGCCTGCCTCCTCTACCTCGCCCTCGCCGTACGCTCCTTCATCGCCGCACGCAAGGCCACGCCCACCGGCGACACACCCACCACCGACGAGTCCTGACACGACCTAAAATCGTGCATGGATCGGAACGGCCCACAGCCCGATCCCCACCACCACCCCCAGCACCACTGGCTCGCGCTCAACGCGTTGATGCACCTGGGCGCCATCGCCGGCGCGATCTGGCTCTGGCCCACCCCCTACTGGCCCGCCGTCGTCCCCTGCTGGATCGTCGCCGCCTGGATGAACCACGCAGCACTCACCATGCTCCACGAGGCCGCGCACGCCTCGCTCTGGAAGTCCAAACCCCTCAACGAACTGCACGGCGTCCTCATCGGCACCCTCGCCCTCATCCCCCTCTCCGTCTACCGATACGTCCACGCACGCCACCACGCCCACCTCGGGCGCGAACGCGACCCGGAGTTCTGGCCCTACAACCTCACATCCGCCCCCCGTGCCCTGCGCATCGCCTACGCCTGGGCCGAACTCGCCCTCGGCTTCCTCCTCACCCCCCTCCTCTACTCCGTCCGCACCGCCTTCTCCTGGAAGAGCGTCCCCGCCCGCCATCGCCCACGCCTCCTCATGGAGTGGGCCGTCATCCTCGTGGTCTGGCCCGCCGCCATCGCCGCGATCCTCTCCCTCGGCTGGCTCGAGCTCTTCGTCGTCGGCTGGCTCGTCCCCGCCTGGATCGCAGGCACCGCACAGACCGTCCGCAAGTTCACCGAGCACCTCGGCATGCACGGCGACACCATCCTCACCATGACCCGCACCGTCGCCTACACCAAACCCCTCGGCCAGGCCGCCTCACGCACCCAACGCCACGTCGACCACCACGCCACCCACCACCAACGCGCCCGCATCCCCTTCTACAACCTCCCCGAGGCCACCCGGCACGCCTACGGGCGCGAGCCCGAAGCCCGCCTCTACCACTCCCACGCCGAGGCCGTGCTCGACATGCTCCCCCACCTGCTCAATCCCAAAGTCGGCCCGCAGTGGAGCACCCGCTCCAAGCCACCACAGCCCACCACCAACTAGCCCCGAGCGCCAGCGAGGGGTCTCCCAATGCTCCCCCGTCGCCGAGCGGGGGGGTGGCACGCGCAGCGTGACGGAAGGGGTATCGCCGCGTGCGCAATGCGGCCTTGTCCATCCCGGGGGAGCGGGCATCAGCGTTCGCGTCGGTCAGCACCCCGCCAGAAACGCCGACACGAACGCGCCGATGTCGCCGTTGTCCAGCACCGAGTCGCCGTTGAAATCGGCCGCCAGGTCCTGGCCCAGGAAGTACGCCACGAACGCGCCGATGTCGCCGTTGTCCTGCACGCCGTCGCCGTTGAGGTCCGTCGCGCACGCGCGCCCGAGCGTGACCGTCACGACAACCCCCGCGTCGTCCGACGAGACCGTCACCGACCGCTGCGCCGATTCGTACCCCGGGGCCGAAGCGGTCACGTCGTGGGTGCCGTGGAACACGCGTGCCGTGTACTCGCCGGCGTTGTCCGCGTTCCCCTCCTCGTCGGTGCGCCATTCCTGACGCAGGCTCTGGTACATCTGCCCCGCCTCGTTCACCGTCCAGTCCAGGTCCACGATGGCCGCGTCGGCGCCACGCCAGTGGCGCCCGGCCCAGAAGCCCCACATCGTGATCCCCTCCACCGCCGGGTGCCCGAAGGCGACGCGATAGAACTCCTCCAGGTCCGCGCTCCGCTGCGCGGGGTCGGCCTGCACCGAGTCGTACTCCGTGACGCGGATCGGCAGCCCCAGCTCCGCGAGCCGGTCCAGGCGGTCCTGCGCGAGGTACGGGGACAGCCCGTTCGAGTGGTGCGCCTGCACCCCGATCCCGTCGATCGGGGCGCCCTGCGCGAGCAGGTCCTCGATCTGCGCGACGTACGCCTCCGTCTCGTTCCCGGACACCACGTTGTAGTCGTTCACGAACAGACGCACGCCCGGCGCCGCGCCACGCATCATCTGGAACATCGCAGGACGGATCCCGGGCCCAAGCCTCGCCCGGTAGAAGCCGCCGTGCAGCATCTCGTTGTTCACGTCCCAGGCCTCGGCGACGGACGCGTACCGGCCGGTCATGTCCGCGATGCGCTCGGACACCTCCCCCTCGAGCTCCTGCGCATCCAGCCCGAACTGCCAGGCGGGCACGAACTGATCCACGCACCAGAACATGGTGTGACCGTGCACACGCAGCCCGTTGGACTGCGCAAACGAGGCCACAATGTCCGCCCCGGTGAACGACAGCACATCCCGCTGCGGCTCGTTCGCCTGCCACTTCCACGAGTTCTCCGGCGTCACGCTGTTGAAGTGCTCCAGCACGAACGCGTCGTACGGCGCGTTCCCGATCGCGAAGGAGTTCACGGCCGTGCCGAACACGAACTCGTGCTCCGCCTGCTCGATCGACACGGCCGCCCCCGGCACCGGCTCGCCCAACCCGTCGACGACCCGCACCGTCAGGTCCCCCTTGCGGTGCAGCTCGACGCCCTCGTCGGCGCGCTCCCGCCACGACGGGGCCGGCGACATCCCGGCGCCGTCGATCGACAGGTCCACGCCCGCGGGCGGGCCCTCCACGTAGAGCAGCGCCTCGGTAACCGCGCCGACCGGCTCGTGGGTGTAGTAGGTCTCGAACCGGTGCCAGGCCCCCGGCTCGACGGTCCGGATGACGAGCCCGAGATAACGCGTCCCGGAATCGTCCACCAGCTTGAGTGTCAGCAGCACGGTCTCCGGAGCGGACGACCACTGGCGCACCCAGACCCCCACACGGTACGTCTCGCCGGCGACCAGGCGCCCCGTGACGAACTGGGCCGGGCCGTTCCAGGGCTGTGTGCGCCCCGTCGCACGGGCCGACCAGTCCCCCTCCGCCGCGGTCGCGTCGGTCCGCTGCAGTGTCGCGTCACCGAGCGTGAACCAGCCGTTGAGCGACTCCTCGAAGGTGCCGTTGAACAGAACCTCCTGCGCACGCGCCTGCCCGACGCCGACAAGGGCGAGCACCACCAACAACAGCCTCATCCGCCACGCCATGGTCTTCCCTCCGTCTGTCCGAGTCGGAGTCACTCCTCCGGCAACCCCACCTTCTTCAGCAGCCCGTCGAACTGGTCCAGGTCGTAGAAGTGCAGCAGCACGCGCCCGCGCGTGCCGCTCTTGGCGACGCGGATCTCGACGCGGGTCTCCAGGTGCTCGCCCAGGCGACGCTCCAGGTCCCCCACCACCGCGCCGAGCGAGTCCTCCCCACCCCCACCGCCCTCACTCGCATCGCCCGATTTCCCCTTGCCACCATCTGACCCGGATGCCCCATCGTGGGGGGGGGAGATGATGCGTTCGAGGGTGCGGACGCTCCAGTCCTCGCTCACGGCCTTCTTCGCCAGGCGCCCCCGCTCCTTCTTGTCCTGGCAGGTCAGCAGCGCCTTGCCGTGCCCGAGGGTCAGGCTGCCCTCCGAGATCAGGTCCAGCGTGTCGTCGTCGAGCTCGAGCAGGCGCATCAGGTTGGTGACGCTGGCGCGCGACAGGGCGACCCGGTCGGCGACCTCCTGCTGTGTCAGCCCGAACTCGTCGGCGAGGCGCTTCATCGCCCGCGCCCGCTCGACCGGGTTCAGGTCCTCGCGCTGCAAGTTCTCGATCAGCGCCCACTCGGCCGCGGTCTCGTCGTCCACCTCGCGCACCAGCGCCGGGATCGTCGCGAGCCCCACGATCTCCGCCGCCCGCCAGCGGCGCTCGCCCGCGATCAGCTCGTACGTCTCCCCCGTGCCCCGACGCACGACGATCGGCTGCATGACGCCCGCACGCCTGATCGACTCGGCCAGCTCTTCCAGCGGGCCCCGCTCAAAGTGTGTGCGTGGCTGGTATTTGTTGGGGTGTATTGCTCCCAGCGGGATCTCGAGAATCCCGCCGGCTCGCGCTCCCGCTTCATCCCCCCCGCCGCCGGCCAGCGCGCCCGCGCTCTCGAGCGGGCCCGAGATATCCGACGCGTCCACCTCAGGAGCGTCCCCGGGCGTGTCGTTCCCATCGCGGCCCAGCCCGCCCACATCGACCCGGACCGGGGGCGTCTGCTTCTCCGATTCGATGAGGGCGCTCAGCCCGCGCCCCAGGCGCCGTCGCTTCGATCCCGTGCCGTCAGCCATCGCAGAGTCCTTTCGCTCGCCCGACCCGCGCACACTCTACCCGACCCGCGCTCGCGCGGCATCGATCCCGGAGTAGGGGGGCGATGTTCCACGTGGAACATTTCGTGCGAATCTGACTATCTCCCCGCCCCCCTTTTACCCCCCGCTGCCGCATCGGGAACCAGCCCGGGATCGCAGGCCGAGAGCCAGCCGATCGGGGATTCGTGCCCGAGCTCGCCATCGGCCATCAGCCAGGCCTTGATCTCGCCGGGGCGGAGGTCGGTCTCGTGCAAGGCCGCGAGCTCGACCCAATCGAACGCGATCTCGGGCTCCACGCTGGCCACGTCCGCGGCGTCGTCGCCGGCCTCGTTCTGGACGCCCAGGAGCTCGAACACCAGGTTGACCTCGTGGTGGGTCCGGCCCTTGCCCGACGTGAAGGTGTGCTCCGAACAGAGCAGCATCCCCCCCACTCGTGCGCGCAGGCCGGTCTCCTCGGCGACCTCGCGCGCCAGCGAGAGGGCGGCGGGCTCCCCGAACTCGACGTGACCGCCGGGCAGGTAGGAGTAGCCGCCCTTGATGTTGCGGCAGACGAGGATCCTGGCGTCCCGGACCAGGACGCCGCGTGCGATGAGCTCGATGTGTGGGTCTGGCATGCGGGCATGGTAGTGGGGGGTACGTGCGAGTGCTTCGGAATGATCTGGGCCCGATGTTCCACGTGGAACATCGCCCCCCGGATTCGGTGCGGAGCACTGTCACCCCCCCGCTGCTCGCTGGGGTCGCTCTGCGACAGTCACGGCGGCGCGAGCGATTGGTGTCGATCGTGGCCGTGCCGGAGGGATTGCCCAGATTGCCGAGACCGTGCGTCGGGTGTCGGGCGCGGGGATTATGGGGCCGAATCACGGGCCCGGGTGCAGCGGGGTGCGGTTCGGGTCGATGCACCCGGCGATGGAGTCTCCGACCAGGTTTGACGAGGAGCGGCTGGAGTCACGCCTCGAGCGCGTGCGCGCTTCGCTGTCGGATCAGGTTGAGGATGTCGGGCGTCTGAAGCAGCTCGCGATGCTGGGGACCGTGTCCGGCCTGATCGCGCACGAGGTTCGGAACCTGATGACGCCGGTGAAGGGGTACGCCCAGCTGGCGCTCAAGCGGGGGGACCCGGAGCTGATGCGCAAGGCCCTGGAGCGTGCCCTGGACGGGGCGACGCAGGCGGGCGCGATCGCGGAGAGCCTGATGGAGCTGGCGGGGACCCCCGGCGCCTGCGACGGGACGGGCGAGATCGCGTGCGAGGACCGGGAGGGGATGTTCCACGTGGAACACGCCCTGGGCGGGCTCGAGACGGCGGTGGAGGGGTTCGAGGGGGTGGAGCTGGAGATCGAGTGCGAGCCCGGGCTGCTGGCGACGATTGGGACAGCGGAGCTGCGTCAGGCCGCGTGGAATCTGGTTCAGAACGCGGCCCGCGCGACCGCGGCGCACGGCGGGGGGGTGGTTCGGGTGGTCGCCCGGGGTGTGACCGATCCGACGTGGAGCCTGGCGCGCGAGCTGGAGGACGGCGGGATCGGACGGGACGATGCTGTCGGCGGGGCTTCGCCGGGCGGAGCGTGCGAGTGGTTCATCGCGGGCGCGGCGTGTGCGTCCCGCTCGTCTCGTCACCAGGAGTCGGAGCGGGTGCTGGTGGAGGTGATGGATCTGGGCGGCGGTGTGGGGATTGATATTCGTACTGTGTTTGGTTCCTGGGTGACGGGGCGTCCGGGCGCGGGCGGTCGCGGCCTGGGGTTGGCGACGTGCCGTGCGCTGGTGGAGAAGAGCGGGGGGCGTGTGGGGGTGGCGAGCGCGCCGGGGGTTGGGGCTCGGTTTGTGCTCGAGTTGACCGGCTGACTTATTATTGTTATATCATATATTTTTGATTAGCGCATGGAGTCTGTGTACATATTTGTAGTTTGTCTGTATACATAACATTGTGTATATAGATGGGCTGTGCTCGGCGGTGTGTTGGCTTGCGGGGGGCCGCCCCGTCGCTCGTGCTCGGGGCCATTGGGTTTGGTGGATGAAACGGGCTGGGCTGGGCGTGGCGGCCCCTCATCCGTCCGCTTCGCGGACACCCTCTCCGCCCCCCCACGGGGAGGGGGGTGTGGGGTGCAAAAACGAGGCCGCCCCCGCGGTGCAGGGCGGGGGCGGCGGCCGGCGCTGACGTGATGTGGTTCCGATTCCGGTCAGCAGCCGGCGAGGAAGGCGGCGATGAAGACGGCGATGTCGGCGGTGTCCGAGACGCCGTCGCGGTTGAGGTCTCCTTCGCATCCGGCGGGCTCGAAGCGGAGGGTGAGGCCGGCGTCGGCGGGTCGGTAGTTCTCGGCGTCGGCGATCTCGGAGGCGTCCAGGGCGATGGTGTAGCGCCCGGGGGCGAGGGTGATGGTCTGGTGGGTGCGTCCGTCGGCGGACATGGTGCCCTGGTCGCCGATGAAGGTGAAGTAGCGGGTGGCGGCGAGCAGGGTGTCGTGCTCGGAGCGGAGGTAGGCCTCGAACGGGGTCTCGGAGTCGGCCCGGAGGGTGAGGGTGGTGGGGCGGGTGAGCTCGAAGGCGACGTCGAGGCTGGCGGTGCCGTTGCACTCGGCGTGGCCCTCGATGTCGATGTCGAAGTCCCACTCCCAGGCGATGATGCGGGGGAGGGGGGCTGGGGAGGTGGTGTAGTCGAAGGGGGTGGAGTCGATGTGGACGGCCCAGCGGAGGCTGGCGTCGGTGCCGTACACGGCGGCGTGCCCGGACTCGGTCGCGGTGTCGAGCCTGAGGACGCCGCGGGTGTCGGGGGTGGTGAGGGAGAACTCGGAGTCTCGGCTGAGGAGCTGCGAGTCCTGGATGAGGATGGCGTCGTAGCGTCCGGCGACGGAGGCCTCTGCGGAGGCGGAGGCGAACGGCTGGAAGTGCGCGGGCTGGGCGGCTGCGGGGAGCGAGGCGGCGAGAACGGCGGTCGCCATCGCGGCGGCGCGGTGTGTGTGCATGGTCATGCGGGTACGTTATAAGACGGACCCAACTTTGCGACCGGCGCTTGAGTTTTTGCGTTGGAATTGTGGGGTTGCGGGCCGTTGATAAGGTCCGATGTGCGCAGGATTTGCGTTGGCGCGGCGCGTGCGCGTGCGGATCCACTGATACCGGGCAGGACCAGGGCGCGAGTTCTCGGACGTTGGGTGGGGGACGTGAAGTTGTGTCGGGGGTTCGTCGCGGGGGG
>JBICID010000060.1:0-35097 GCA_043101615.1 Phycisphaerales bacterium JB040
CCCCCGCTCGAACGCCCCCCCCCGCTCGAACGCCCCCCCCCGTTCGAACGCCCCCCCCCGCACGCCCGGGGCGTCGCTCACGACGCCCTCGGCCCGGAGCCGGTCCCACCCGGCGGGGGTGGTCCACTCGTCGAAGTGGGCCCGGTCCCAGGCCCACAGGTCGTCGTGGTCGGTCACCACGCGCAGCTCGCCCCCCGGCTCCAGGCAGCGCCAGAACTGCGCCAGCGTGTGGTGCTGCACCACGCGTTTCTTGTGGTGGCGTGCCTTGGGCCACGGGTCGGAGAAGTACAGGTGCAGCACCCGCACGATCCCGGCGGGCACCCGCCAGCGCAGGAAGTCGGTCGCGTCGGTGTGCAGCATGCGCACGTTCGAGAGTGTCCCGTCCGCGGCGCGCCGGCGGCGGATCCGGTCGGCCGCGTACACGCAGAACTCGCCCGCCCACTCGATGCCCAGGAAGTTCACGCCGGGCTGTCGCTCGCCCTGCTGCACCAGGAAGGTGCCCTTGCCCGAGCCGATCTCGAGCTCGAAGGGGCGCTCGGGATGCTCGAACCAGTCGCGCGGGTCGAGCCGCCCGGCCTCGGGGTCGGTCAGGGCGGCGTCGGGCAGCGGGGGCAGCTCGCCCCCCTCGCCCACGCGCACGCCGACCTCGCCCCAGGCGGGGTCCATGGCTTTCCCGTGTCCGAGCCCGAACGACATGGGGCAACACTAGCCGCCACGCGTGCGCCGCTCAGGCCCGCGCCGGGGTCACGCCGCCCGCTGCAGCGCGTCCGCGTCCAGCGTGCGGCTGAGCACGACGCGTGTGCGGGTCGTCCGCTCCACCCGCTCCACGGGCCGGAACCCGTGCCGGCGCAGCCAGGCGATCTCGTCCGCAGCCGCAATGGGCAGGTCGCACGACAGCTCGTCGGCCCCGTGCGTGCCCGCCCGCACCGCCAGCGCCTCAAGCAGCGTCGCCCCGATCCCGAGCCCACGCATCGCCGGCTCGACCATGAGCAGGTCGAACGCCACCACGCGCGGCTCGCAGTACCACGACGCGGCCCCGGACGCCCGCCCGGGACTCGTCCGGACGCGGGCCATGCCCACCGGCGTCATCGAGTACTCCGCCACCAGCAGCTCGTGCCCGGGGCTCAGGCACAGCCCGGCCAGGGGCACGGCCCCCGGGTCGCGGTGTTCCAGGCCCTCCAGCAGCACGGACGCCTCGGTCTGCATCAGCACGCGCGACAGCATCTCGGCGCACGCGTTCACGCACTCCCCGGGTGTCATCACGCGCACGGATACGCCCATCGCCATCCCTCGCCTCCTTACGGCCGCCGTGCGGCGCTATCGGCAGACGGGCGGGCCGATCGCACGCCGGGGCCCGACGCCCGGGGCTGACGCCCCGAACACGGCCGTACACTCGTCCATGCCCGCATCCCCCACATCCGGCGCCACGCCCGAGAACGCCGCCGGCGTGCGCGGGGTGATCACGGTCCGCGTCCGGTACGCCGAGTGCGACCCGATGGGCGTCGCCCACCACGCCAGCTACGCGCCGTGGCTGGAGATGGGGCGGACCGAGTTGCTGCGTGAGACCGGTCGTTCCTACGCCCGTCTCGAGGCCGAGGGCGTGTTCCTGGTGGTGACCCGCCTGGACATCCGCTACCGGCGTCCGATCCGGTACGACGACGTGCTGGAGGTGCGCACGTCGGTCGGCTCGACCTCGCGCGTCAAGATCCGGCACGCGTACGAGCTGGCGCTGGTCGAGCGTGGCGGTCGGGCCCCGGACCCGGACGACCCCGCGACCCCGCGTGACGGGGTCTGCTCGGTCGCGGAGAGCGAGCTTGCGTGCGTGGGTCGCGACGGGCGTGTCCGCCCGCTGCCGGACTGGCTGCTGCTGCCGGAGTGAGCGATCCGGGGAAACCCAAACGTGCCGACGCGGTACGCTCTGGGCCGGGTCTCGAAAGGAGCCGCCATGCAGCGCACACGGAAAGCACGTACGAGCACGATCGCAACAGCCGCGGGCGCGAGCGCACTGCTCGCGGGCCTGGCCCTGGCACACCGGGCCGAACAGCGGGCCGCCGACGAGGCGGCGATCGAGGGCGCGATCTCGGATTACATCGGCTCGTTCTACGAGTCCAAGCCGGAGCGTTTCGTCCGGGGCGTGCACCCGAACCTGAAGAAGCGCGACGTCCGCGCCATGCCCGACGGCACGCAGTTCCTCAACGAGATGACGTACTCGCAGCTCCTGGCGATGGCCCCGAGCGCCAACCGGGGGCAGTGGACCAGCGACTCGCGCCAGGACATCGAGATCTACGACATCCAGCAGGGCATCGCCTCGGCCAAGCTCACGGTGGACGCCTGGATCGACTACTTCCACCTCGCCGAGATCAACGGGGAGTGGAAGATCGTGAACGTGCTGTGGGCCACGACGCCCCCGCCGGCCGAGCCCGAGGGCTAATCCACGACGTCCCACACGCGCAGCTCGCCACGGTCATCGAACCGGAGGATCAGCCACGCGCCGCGGGCGAAGCTGCCGCCCTCCCTGGTCCCGGCCGGCGTGGCTCCCAGGTAGTAGCACCAGTGCTCGCCCGCGGCGGTGCAGGAATCGTGCGCCGGGTCGTCCGGGTATCCCAGCACGTTGAGGACGACGCTCTCGTGCGTGCCGCGCTCCAGGTGGCCGGCGTGCAGCAGGCCGTCGATCATGCGGAGGCGGACGCTCCGGGACGAGTCCTCCGCCGGGGTTGACTGCCACACCGCGGCGTCGAATGGCATGGGCTCGACACGCTCGGAGTACGCCCCCGCCACTGCCTCCATGAGCGTGCCGAACGAGAGCACGAGCCCGACGCCGACCAGGCCCAGCAGCACCAGCGCACCCCTCATCAGCGCGCCGAGCCCGGCGGTCTCGCGTCGGGTGCGGCCCGACGGGGTCTCTACCGAGTGGGCGTTCAGGTCGGGTCGCATAGCGCGCTCGCACGGGCCCGCACCCCACGACGCGCCCGTGCGACGGGTGGGGAACGTGGGTCAGCCGAGGAGTTGAATCGCCCGATCGAGCGTCCCGCATCCGAGCAATTCCACGCCCGCGAGCGTTTCCGGTCGGTCGTGGCCCGCCCCCGCCTTCCCAGCCTGCCCGACCGGCACGATCGCGCGCCGGTAGCCCAGGCGCCCGGCCTCGCGGATCCTGGGCTCGAGCTGGGTGACGGGGCGGAGCTCGCCGCCCAGGCCGATCTCGCCGATCGCGCACACACCCGGCTCGAGCGCCCGCCGGAAGTGGGCCCCGGCGATGGCAAGGGCCAGTGCCAGGTCCGAAGCGGGCTCGACCACGCGGATGCCGCCCACCGAGGAGACGAAGATGTCGCGGTCGGCGAGGCGCAGCTCGGCGTGCTGCTCGAGCACCGCGATGAGCATCGCCAGCCGGCTGGTGTCCACGCCGCTGGCCTTGCGTTTGGCGCTGCCGAGGAAGCCGGTGGCGGTGAGGGCCTGGAGCTCGGCGAGCACGCACCGGTTGCCGTGCATCGCGGGGCAGACCACGGCCCCGGGGCGGCTGTCCTCGGTGGCGGTCACGCCGGCGCCCTCGGTGCGCTCCTCCAGCCCGCGCCCGGTCATCTCGAACAGCCCGAGCTCGAGCGTGGTGCCGAAGCGGTTCTTGATCGCGCGGACGATCCGCCCGGCGTGGTGGCGGTCGCCCTCGAAGTAGAGCACCGTGTCCACCAGGTGCTCGAGCAGGCGTGGGCCGGCGAGCTGCCCGTCCTTGGTCACGTGCCCGACCAGGATGACCGCGGTGCCGCTCGCCTTGGCCAGGTACACCAGCTCGCTCGAGCAACGCCGGAGCTGCGTCACGCTCCCGGGCGAGGCGTCCAGGTCGCCCTTGTAGACCATCTGGATCGAGTCGAGGATGAGCACGTCGGGCTTGACCCGGCGCACCTGCTCCACGATGCGGGCCAGGTTGGTGTCCGCCAGCACGAACAGGCGGTCCAGCTCGCCCACGCCCAGCCGCCCGGCGCGCAGCCGCACCTGCTCGGCGGACTCCTCGCTCGACACGTACAGCACGCGCCCCGTCCAGTCCTCCCCGGCGCCGGGGCTCACGCGTTCGGCCCACGCGCCCGCGGCCTGGAGCAGCAGCGTGCTCTTCCCGATCCCGGGCTCTCCGCCGAACAGCACCGCCGAGCCCGGCACCAGCCCGCGGTTGCCCTCGGTCCCGCCCAGCACGCGGTCCAATTCGCCGATCCCGCTGGGCAGGCGGGCGATCCCCCCGCCCGCGCCCGAGCGTACCTCACCGATCGGAACCGCCCCGGCCGGGGCCGCGGACGGTCCCTCGCCCCCCAGCCACCCCTCCGCCAGGCCCTTCTGGCGGTCCCTGGTGGCCGAGGCGTCGACGGTGGACTCCTCCAGGCTGTCCCACGCCCCGCAGTCCGGGCACTTGCCCATCCAGCGGGTCTGGGTCACGCCGCAGGTGCGGCACACGTACACGGCTCTGGCCTTTGGCATGGGCTCAGTGTAGCGGGCAACCCCAGCGAGTCCCGAACATCGCTGGCCCGACCGGAACCGTGCCCCCACCGCCCCGATACCATCGATCGACCCCCCGCGCGGACGCATGGAAGAAGAACGCGAAATCCTGCTCGCCCCCAGACCCGGGCGCCTCCGGACCATCCGGCGTCGGTGTGTCTTCACGCTCGCGGGGATCGTGATCGTTACGCTGCTGGGGTACCTGGTGCTGGGGCGCTCCCCGGTCACCCGGATGATCCTGATCCCGCAGATCGAGTCCTACCTGTCGGTCATCGCCTCTGCGGACCGGGTTCGGATCGGACCGGACGGCGTCGTCACGGTGGAGGGGCTGGTGCTGACGGCGCCCGGCTACGCCCGCCCGGGCGAGGACCCGCCGCCCCACGCCCGCTTCTTCGAGGTGGACCGGGCGAAGGTCTACCTGGACTGGTCCGGCGTCTTCGCGGGTGAGCCGCGCGTGCGCCGCATGGAGGTGGACGGGGGCACCATCCGGCTGTCGCAGTCCACCGAGACCAACCAGCTCAACGTCTCCGGCCTGGCCTTCCTGGCGGGCGGCTCGACGGATTCCTCCCTGCAGCTCCCGCAGATCATCGCCGAGGGGTTCACCTTCGAGCTCGGCGAGCACACCGGGCAGGACTACACCAAGCTGCGCACCATCGGCGCCGCGGGCCAGCTCGAGCCGCCCACCGAGGACGGCGTCAACGTCTTCCGCCTCACCCAGTCCGACAGCGCGATCTCCTGGTCGTCGGGCCGGCCCGACCGCATCCCCATGACCGAACTGATCAGCTGCTCGGGTCGCATCGCGCCCGACGGTGTCAAGGGCGTGGTGCGCGGCGTCTCGCTCGACGCCTGGCGACCCGAGGATCTGCCCGGGCCCATCCGCGCCGTGCTGGAACAGCTCGACCTCGACGGCGACATCCCCGAGGTCTCCGGTGAGCTCACGCCCTCCGGCGACTTCCGCCTCTACCTCACCCTGGCGAAGGTCGGTGTGACTCTTCCGTTCTCACCCGAGAACGCGCCGGGACAGATGGCGCGGCTCGCCGCCACCGACGGCACCATCTACGTCGATCAGGACGGCCTGCGGGCCTCCCTCTCCGGGGAGCTGCAGGGCCTCAACTACTCGGTCGAGTTCGACTACCGCGGCTTCGGGCCCGACGCCGCGTTCACCGCCACGCTCGAGACGGACTTCCGGCTCGAGGACGACCTGGGCGTGCTCGTCTTCGCCCCGGACGAGGTCATCGAGAAGCTCTCGTGGTTCGGCAACCCGGTCGCGGACGTGCACGCCACCATCAGCGTGGCGCGCGGGGCGCCCGCCGGCGACGCCGCCGCCGACCCGGAGCTCTCCGGCGTGCTGCGGTTCTCCAACGGCACCGCCGCGTACAAGAACTTTGCCTACCCGTTCGTTGACATGTCCGGCCTGGCACGGTTCGACACCGATCAGCTCGTCATCGAACGCATCTCGGGCACCGGCCCGTCCGGGGCCAGCATGACCGCCACGGCCCGGTTCGCCCCGCTCGGGGAGGAGTCGCAGGCCGACATCAGAGTCACCGCGGGCGCCGTCCCCATCGATTACCACCTGCTCGACGCCCTCAGCCCGGGCCGGCGCGACATGGTCCGCCACATCTTCTCCGAGGACCGCTACCTCGAGCTGCTCGACAACGCGCTGGTGCTGCTCCCCGGCGAGCGGGAGACGCTCGCGCAGCGCTCACGCGACCTGCGCGAGCAGCTCGCGGGGCTGACCGAGGGCGACCCCGCGCGCGGGCGGCTCCTGGCGCGCCTCGACCGCATCGACCAGCAGCTCCGCACCCCGGCGTTCGACTTCGGGGGCGTGGCCGACGTCACCGTTGACATCCACCGCCCGCTCGGGCTCGACACCGAGTGGACCAAGGACATCCGCGTCTCGCTCGACAACGTCGGCGTCGTGCCCAGGCTCTTCCCCTTCCCCATGATCGCCTCGGGCGTGCGACTGCAGATCGACAACGACGCCGCCACCATCAGCGGGGGCGTCTTCACCGGCCTCACGGGCGGACGCGCCGAGCTCGACGCGCGCATCCGCCTCACCGACGAGAACGGCGAGCCCATCGCCAACGCGCTGCCCACCATCGCCATCGGCGCCGAGAACATCCCGATCGACCCGCGCCTCCTCGCCGCCATCCCGGGCTACACCGCGTCCGACCCCGGCGAGGGATTCCGCGGCATCCTCGAGCGTCTCGGCCCCCAGGGCTTCGTCGGTGCCACCGCCAGCATCAGGCCCAGGCGACCCGGCGAGCTCGGCTACGACATCACCATCCCGCTCCAGCACGTCTCGGGCATCCCCGCGTTCGCCACCGGGCGCGCCGCCCCCTCCGAGGGCCACCCGGGGCTGGGCGTCACCATCACCGAGGGCGTCGCCACGCTGACCGAGCGGGCGATCACCGTCGACGTCGCGGGCGACATCACCGACCGGGCCGGCGTCGAATCGCCCTTCCCTTTCGCGATGCTCACCGAGCTCGTTTTCCACGAGCAGCCGCTCTCGAGCACCGTGCCCGGCCCCAGCGAGGACCGCGTCGGCCCGCCCCGCCCGGGGCCCGAGCTGCGCGTCGAGGCCGCGGCGACGGCGCTGCCCCTGAACCTTCCCCTGGAGGACCTCGCCGCGGTCGTCTCCGAGCCCGTCTCCGAGACGCTGGCCACGCTGCGCACCCAGCGCGACCCGGAGGGCTACGCCGACCTCACCTCGACCTTCCGCGGGCACGTCGGGGGCGACCTGAGCGGGGCCACCACCGTGACCCGGGCCGTCGATCTCGCGGCCGACGTCGGGGACGCGCGCGTCAGCATCCCCAGCCTCGACGGCACCCTCACCATCCAGACCGGCGCCGAGCCGCTGCTCCGCTTTCGGGACCTCTCCGGGTCCATCGCCGTCAACAACGATCCCTCGGGCAACTTCGAGATCCACGGCGTCATGCCGCAGGCCATCGCGGGGCTCGACCCCGCCCGCTTCCACCGGGCCACGCCCGGGGCCTGGACCGCCGGCCTCACCGTCACGCTCACCCGCGCCCGCTTCGAGTCCGAGCTCACCCGCCTGACCGCACGCTCCCGCCTCTCGGAGTTCGCGCTGGACTTCTTTAGCGGGCTCGACCTGCGAGGCTCGTTCGCCACCAACATCCGCATCGACCCGATCCGAGAGCAAGTCCCCCCCGAGGTCATGCCCGGCAGCGTGGTCGTCCCGCCCCTGCGCGTCTCCGGCGTCGCCGAGCCCCGCTCCCTCGCCTTCAACTGGCGCGGCACGCCCGTCGACGTGCCCACCGTCTCGGGCGTGATCGGCTTCGACCGAGACTCGGGCTGGATCGACCGGCTCATCCTCGACCCGCGCGACTGGCGCATGGAGCTCACGGGCCAGTGGGCCGCCATCCCGGGCCTCGGCTTCTACCTCGACTCCTCGCTCGACGTGGACGCGACCACCGTCGACGCCGGACTGCGGGCCCTCATCCCGGCGCCCGTCGCCGACACGCTCGAGGCGCTCGAGTTCGACCCCGGCAACGCCGTCTCGCTCCGCAACACCGACCTCGAGCTCGAGTTCGTGGGCGAGGACGCGCCGGTCTTCGAGCTCGACGCGGACCTGCTGCTCGACCAGGCCTCGCTCCGCACCGGCGTCAAGCTCGTCGAGGTCTCGGGCCTCACGCGGGTCGAGGCCTCCAACACCTCGGGGCGCCCGATCTTCAACCTCGGGCTCGGTCTGGACCGCGCCCGCGCCGCCGGCCTCCGCCTCGTCTCGCTCACCGGCAACGTGCACAACCGCGACGGGGCGGGGCGCATCCGGTCCGACGACCTGCTGGCGCGCGTGCATGGCGGGCGCCTCGCGATCAGCCTCGACTCGGACTTCACCCTCTCCATGCCCGCCTACGCCGCGGACATCCGCCTCACCGGCGCCCGCGCCGCCCCCGTCTTCGCCGACCTGGGCGTCGCGCCCGACAGCGTGCCCGACCTCGAGAACGTCCCCGCCTCCGAGCTGCAGCGCGCCCTCGAGGAGGCCAAGCTCGCGTGGGCCAACTCCGGCGACCGCTCGCGCGGGCTGCTCGACGCCGCCGTCAGCATCACGGGGGAGACACGCAACCCCGCCGCGCTGCACGGGCGCGGGCGGCTGGACATCGCCGGCGGCGCCGTCGTCGAGCTGCCCGGGCTCATCCCGGTCATCGAGCTGTCCAACCTCCAGCTCCCCTCCTCCTCCCGGCTCGACGAGGCCCGCATCGAGTTCTACATGCAGGGACGCACCGTCCACGTCGACGAGATCTCCATCGCCTCCAACGCGATCGAGCTCTACGGCGGGGGCACCATCGGCGTCCCCGAGGTCGACTTCGACCTCTGGCTGCGCTCCAGGCCGCTCCGGGGCATCCCCATCCTCTCCGACGTCTTCGGCGGCATCCGCGACGAGATCATCACCACCACCATCAAGGGCACGCCGGCCAACATCGCCATCTCCTCCGAGCAGTTCGGGGAGACCAGGCGGGCCATCAACGAGTTCCTCGGCAACGAGACGGGCCCCTCGCGCGCACGCCAGAACCTCGGGCGCGGCGACCTCGAGCTCCGCCCGCTGCCCCGCCCCGTCCCGCGCGTCGCCGACCCGGACGAATCCGGCGACGACGGCACGACCCAGGCGGGCGGGCCACCTACCCTCCCGATCCAACCGACGCCCGGCCGGGCCGTCGCCAACGAATCCTCCAACGAGACCCAACCATGAACGACCAGCACAACCGCGTCGAGCTCGACCCGCCCCGCTCCACCCAGCCCCGGTCCGAGGAGTCCGCCCCGCCCGAGACCCCCGCCGTCCGGCGCGCCGACGACGGCGAGGTCCAGGAGCGACTGATCGAGCTGCTCGACATGGTCGCCCCGTCCGCCTCCGACTTCGATTCCAAGCTCGTCCGCGAGCTGCTCACCGCGGGCCTCAAGCTGCTGCCCGACGGGCGCGACACCGGCGAGCTCAAGCTCATGACCGCCGCGATGAAGGAGCTCCGCTACGCCTACCGCGTCTTCGGCCAGTACCCGGACCCGCACAAGGTCACCATCTTCGGCTCCGCGCGCACGCCGGTGGACCACCCGGACTACAAGGCCGCGGTCCACTTCTCCACGCTCATGGCCCAGCGCGGCTGGATGGTCATCACCGGCGCCGGCGACGGCATCATGAAGGCCGGGCACGTCGGCCCCGGGCGGGCCTCCTCCTTCGGCGTGGCCATCCGCCTCCCCTTCGAGACCACCGCCAACGACATCATCGCCGACGACGAGAAGCTCATCCACTTCCGCTACTTCTTCACACGCAAGCTCATGTTCCTCTCGCAGGCCGAGGCCGTCGTCTGCTTCCCGGGCGGGTTCGGCACCCTCGACGAGTGCTACGAGACGCTCACCCTCGTCCAGACCGGCAAGGCCTCCATCATCCCCATCGTCTTCGTGGAGGGCCCCGAGGAGGAACGCCCCGAGGAGGCCAGCTACTGGCGGGGCTGGTGGGAGTTCACCCGCACGCAGCTGCTCAACCGCGGGTGGATCTCGCCCGAGGACGAGAACCTGTTCTACATCGCCAACGACACCGAGGACGCCGCCGAGCACATCGCCCACTTCTACAAGAACTACCACTCCTCCCGATACGTGCGCGACGACCTGGTCATCCGCATGAAGAAGCCGCTCTCCGACGAGGCCGTCGCCACGCTCAACGACGAGTTCCGCGTGCTCGTCAAGGCCGGCGAGATCACGCAGTCCGAGGCCCTCCCGCAGGAGCGCGACCACCTCCAGCTCCCGCGGCTGGTCTTCCAGCACACGCGCCACAAGTTCGGGCTGGTCCGCAAGCTCATCGACCGCGTCAACGACCTCTCGGAATGAACCGACCCCCGCACGCCCCCAGCCGCCCGAAGCGACAGGACACCACCGTGCGCCTCACCCCGGGACACCCCGTCACACGATGCGTCGCGCTCGCGCTGACGGTCTGCCTCGCGCTGGGCGCCTGCGCCGCCCCGCCGCCCGCCGACGCCCCGGCCGATGGCGAGCCCGGCGCCGACGCCGGCGAGGAGCGCCCCGACGTCCGGACGCTCGAGGACACCCCGCCCCCGATCGAGTTCGAGATCCGGCGTAGCGAGTACGCGGCCGCGCTCCCGGAGACGCTCGCCGCCTCCGCCCCGGGCATCGAGACTCTCGCCTGGACCACCCGCAAGCCGGGCCCGCTCCTGCGTGAGTTCCTCGACGGGCTCACCGAGGACCTCCCGCCCGAGCCCGAGGCCCTGGGCGCGGAGCTGCAACGCTGGCGGGCCTCCGGCTTCGAGGTCCGCGTGCTGCCGACCGACCGGCTCGGGCTGCTCGTCAGCGCCCTCACCCCGCAGGGGTCCCTCAACCACCGCGCCTGGGGGGTCGTCCCGGGCTGGCAGCCGCTCCACGCCGCGCCCGACTCCCAGACGCGCCTCGCCACCGCGGCGGGGCCCGTCGAGGTGCCCGCTGGGGCCACGCCCCGCCTGCTCGTCCGGGCCTGGACCGAGCCGCACCTGGGCCCCGACGGGCTGACCGATCTCGTCCGGATCGAGCTGGTCCCGCAGCTGCACGAACCGCCCACGCCCGTGCTCGGGCGCCCGGCCCGCCTGTTCGCGCCGATCGAGCAGGGGCGGGCGCTGGCCGATCAGTCGCTCACGCTCGCGCTGGGCCGGGGCGAGTGCCTGCTGCTCACCGCGTCTGCCCCGGCCGAGGAGCCCGCCACGGGCGCGGGCCCGCCCCGCCCGGGCCCGCCCACGCTCGCCTCGGCCCGGCTCAGAAGCGACACGGGTCGCACGGGAGCCACGATCGAGAGGGACCCGCCCGTGGACACCACCGTCATCGTGCTCGTTCCCGTCACCGGCGAGGGGGGGGACCCGCGTTGGTGATCGTCACGCTGCAACTCCTCGGCGGGCTCGTCCTGCTCGTCGGCGGCGCCGACCTGCTGGTCCGCGGCGCCGCACGCCTCGCCCGCATGCTCGGCCTGTCCCCCTTCGCCATCGGCGTCACCGTCGTCGCCTTCGGCACCAGCGCGCCCGAGCTCTTCGCCTCCGCCAACGCCGCGTGGCAGGGCGCCGGCGACCTCGCCGTCGGCAACGTCGTCGGGTCCAACATCGCCAACGTGCTGCTCATCCTCGGGCTCACCGCCGCCCTCTCCCCGTTCCGCGTCGAGCGGGGCGTGCTCCGATCGGGGATCCCGGTCATGATCGGCGTCACCCTCGTCGCCTCGCCCATGCTGGGCATGGGCGACCGGGCGCTCGGCCGGGTCGAGGGCGGCTTCCTGGTCGCCGGGCTCGTCGCCTACATCGTCCACAGCTACATCGACGGTCGCAAGAACCCCGATTCGCTCGCCCACGACTTCGAGCGGGAGGTCACCGACGAACTCCACCTCGACCGGCCCGAGCCCCGCTCGCGCCTCTGGATCGACCTCACCCTCATCGTCGCCGGCCTCGCGGGCCTCACCCTCGGGTCCGACCTGCTCGTCGCCGGCGCCACCGTCCTCGCCACCGACGTGCTCGGCGTCTCCGCGGGCGTCGTCGGGCTCACCGTCGTCGCCTTCGGCACCAGCCTGCCCGAGCTCGCGGCCTCCGTCAGGGCCTGCCTCGGTCGCGAGCACGCCATGGCGATGGGCAACGTCATCGGCTCCAACGTCTTCAACCTGCTCTGCGTGCTGGGATTCTCCTCCCTGCTCGCCCCGGTGTACGCGCGCGACGGCATCGAGACCGACCTGCTCATCATGATCGCCTCGGCCATGCTCTGCTTCCCGCTGCTCGCGTTCGCACGCCTCGCGCCGCAGCGCACCGTCGGAAGGGCCCAGGGCGTGCTGATGGTGCTGCTGTACGCCGGCTACACCGCCTACGTCTTCGCCGACGAGAAGGGCGCCCTGCCCGCCGGATAACACCCCGCGGGCCCCGGATCCGGTTGGACACGCCGCCCCGGACGCCCGATGTACCGGCCATGCTGCGCATCCGCCCGGAGCACGCCAAGCCAGGCCTCACCCTCGCCCTGCCGGTCTTTCACCCCAGGAGCCACGACACGCTGCTGCTGCGCTCGGGCGTTGAGCTCACCGAGCGGTCGGTGATGCGTCTGCGTCAGATGAGCATCCCCGAGATCTGGGTGCAGTACCCCAGGCTGGAGCAGGTGGGCGGGATGATCGACCCGCGCGTCGAGACCGGGCGCGCCGCCGTCACGCGCGACATCGCCGAGGCCTTCGACCTCGCCGGCGCCAACATGCACGCCAGGCTCGAGTACCGACGGTACGAGGACGCCGTCGGCACCCTCATGCGGACGCTCACCGAGAACAGGCAGGCCAACGTCTTCCTCACAAGCATCGTCGACTCCGGCCAGCCCGCCCTGCGGCACGCGACCAACGTCTGCTATCTCAGCCTGCTCATCGGGCTCAGCCTCGGCGACTACCTCGAGCACGAGCGACCCAAGCTCCCGCCACCCGTCGCGCGCGACGTCGAGTCGCTCGGCGTCGCCGCCATGCTCTGCGACATCGGCGTTATGCGCCTCGAGCCCGACGTCCTCGAACGCTACGCCCAGACCCAGGACGACTCCGACGAGGCCTGGCAGGAGCACGTCCTCATCGGCTACGAGATGGTCCGCGGCAACATCGACCCCACCGCCGCCTCCGCCGTGCTCAACCACCACCAGAAGTTCGACGGCACCGGCTTCCCCTGGCGCACCACGCTCAGCGGCGAGGCCGTCGCCCTCGCCGGACGCGACATCCACGTCTTCGCCCGCATCATCGCCGCCGCGGACATCTTCGACCGCCTGGTGCATCCCGCGCACGTCCCCGGCTCGTGCGACCTGGGCGAGGAGCCCAACCCGGCGGTGCGGGCGTTGCGACAGATGCTCGAGCCGCCTCGGCGTGCATGGATCGATCCCTGCGTCTTCGCCGGGCTGCTGCAGGTCTGCCCGCCCTACCCGCCGGGCCACCTCGTCACGCTCAGCGACGGGCGAGAGGCGGTCGTGGAGCGCTGGCGACACGACGACCCCTGCCGCCCGCGCGTGATGGAGTACCGCGGCCCGGACTGGCAGGGCGACCTGGAAACCATCGATCTGAGAGAGCGCACCGACCTGTGCGTCGCCTCGATCGACGGCGTGGACGTGCGGGCCGACAACTTCGGGCCGGAGCTGCTGCCCACCCCCTACGACCCCACGGGGGTCGAGCAGGCGCGACGGTCCACACGCGACGCAGCGTGATCCGCGCGCCGTTCTTCCGAGGTGTCTCTGTGTTTCGGGGGGAGTCTCTCGGGTCTACGCCTCAGCCCGCATCGGACGACGCGTTCTCGACGGCCACGCCCTGCCCGGACTCGTCGCCCGCGGCCTCGTTGCCCAAGGCCCCGTCGCCGGCGGCCTGATCGCTCGAGGCCTGTTCGCCGGAGGGCTGTCCCTCCCCGGAAGGCTGCCCGCGCTGGCCCGAGGGTCGCTGGCGTCGCTGGCCCTCCTGCGTACGCCCGGAGGCATCGCCGCCGGGCGCCATCCCGGGCATCATGCCACGACGCATCGAGCTGGGATGGAACCAGCCGTTCTCGGTCTGGACGTACCCCGCCGCCTCGAGCTCGGCGTCCTGGAAGGGCTCGCCGAGCACCTCGCCCGCGTCTGGCTCTCGCAGCAGCACCACGTCACCCACGCTCAGGCCGGAGATGACCTCGACGTCGGTGTCGCTGGTCCGGTCGATCGCGATGGGCACTCGCCGGAAGCGTGAGCCCGCCGGCGTGTACACGTACTTGATCGAGCCGTCGTTGAACACCGCCGGCAGCGGCACCACCAGCGCGTCCTGCACGGTCCCCAGCGTGATCCGCGCCTCGCACCGCATCGTCGGTCGGATCTCGGACATGTCCGCCGTCGGGCTCAGCCTGATCTTCACGGTGTACTCACGCAGGTTCGGGTCGCGCCACCCGCTCGACTCGGCCAGGATCCCCACCGAGGCGACCTCGCCCGGGATCACCGCGTCGATGGCCTCGATCGTGACCTCGGCCTTCTGCCCGGGGCGGATCCGTCCGGCCAGGCTCTCGTGCACCTTCACCGACGCCACCATCTCGGAGGTGTCGGGCAGCACGATCAGCAGGTCGTTGTTGCGCACCTGCGTGCCGATCGCCAGCCCGCCGTCGTTCTGGGCACGCCAGCGACCCTCCTCCGTCGAGGTGCCGTAGACCACCAGCCCGTTGTTGGGTGCGAGGATGGTGCAGGCCTCGAGCTGGGCCTTCTCCTCGGCCAGTCGCTCCTGACGCATCTGCAGCGAGCGCTGCGCGGAGATCGTCTGCGCTTTCTTGTTCCGCAGGTTGATCTCGTTCTCTTCCTTCACGCGCTCGAGCTTGGCCTCGGCCTGCGTCACGTCCAGCTCGTGCTGGGTCTTGTCCTTCTGGAACTGGTACGTCTCGTACACCTCCTGGTCGAGGCGCGCCTGCTCCAGCGCCGCCTTCGCCTCGATGTACGCGATCTCGTCGCGGTCCAGCTCGTCCTCGGACAGGAACTGCTGCTCGAACAGAATCTGGCTCTGCTCGTACTTGTCCGTCAGACGCTCCAGGTTCTTCTCGGCCCGCTCCACCGCCAGCTGGTTCGCCTTGCGCGTCTTGGCGACGTCACCGTCCTTCCACTGCTCCAGGCTCAGCCGGGCGATCGTCAGCTCGGTCTCCGCAGTCAGCAGGGCCGAGGCGTTGTCGGACAGCTGGATCTTCTCCGCCGTAACCGCGGCCTCGTACGAGCTCTCCGCCTCCAGCACGCCCAGCTCGTCCTCGGCGATCTCGGTCTCGATCGCCTCGGAGTTCAGACGCACCAGCACGTCCCCCTTCTCCACCCGCGATCCTTCCGGCACGACCTCCACGATCGAGGTCGTCTCCTCGACCCGGGAGCGGATCTCGACGCGGTTCTTCGCCTCCAGCTCGCCCATCGCCAGCGTCGTGATCTCGAACCCGCGACGCTCCGCGGCGCTGGTGTCGGCGGTGCCGATCACGCTGTTGGCGCGGTCGCCCCCCCCGATCATCATCGCGCTGGCGATCGAGATGCCGCCGATGGCGAGGGCGGGGATGACGACGCGGGCGACGATGCCGCGGGTTCGGGGGGCGCTGGGCCCGTTGGATGTCATGGCGTGCTCCCGGTTGGGGTTCGTGTTGTATTGTTCCACTCGGGCCGTCCGAGGTTGCGAGAAAGTCGGGGTTTCGCGTGTGCGCACAACGTGCCAGTACCGTTCTTGTTGCAACAGCCGTCCAGCAGGAGGCCGCCTCCATCGCCCGCGCCCTGCACGCCCGCGTTCACGAGTTCCCGCTCTGGCGTGCGATCCCCCTCATCGAAGGGGTCGAGATCGTTCGAATCGGCGTCGGGCCCGCCGCCGCGGGCGCCGGCACGGCCAGATGCCTGGATCACACACGCCACGGCGCGCTCCTGAGCATGGGCGTCGCCGGGGCCACCTGGGCCGGCGATGACGCGACCAGCGGTTCGCTCGAGATCGGGACCTCGATGCTCGCCACGCGCAGCGAATTCACCGACCTGGGCCTGCGCACCAGCACGGGCTTCGAGTCGGTTGCGGACATGGGCTTTGGAACCACCGAATTCGGGGATGTGTTCGCGCCGGACCCGCTCCTGCGCAACGCCCTGGCACCCGAGGTAGATGTTCTCGGGCCTATCGCGACGGTCAGCACCTGCTCCGGCACGGACGAGTTGGCCCGGTTCGTTCGCGACCGTCTGCACGCCGAGCCGGGTGGCGAGGGCATGGAGGGGGCCGCGGTCGGGCTGGTCGCGGCCCTGACCGGCCCGGGCGTCCCGTTTGCCGAGGTCCGGGTGATCTCGAACACCACCGGCGACCGTGCGCGTCAGACCTGGGACCTGCCCACCGCCTTCGGCGCGCTGGAGCGGGTGAGCGCGTGCGTGCTCCCAGCGCTGGTCCGGGCACTCCAGTAGCCCCCTTATTTTGTGCTTATCGGACCCGGGGATCGGGGCGTGCGGGCATGTTTGGTGTCTGCGAGAGTTGGCGCGTGGGGGCGTGGGGCGATGTGGGGGGGTCGTGCGGGCGTGCGGGACGTCGGGCGGCGTGATTCGGGGATGAGTTGAGGACAGCCCTGAACCCACCTGCCGCGTGTGTCGATGTCGGTCCGGTCCGAAATCACACACCGAGCATGAGGGGTCAGACTGGCTATGGGCATCAGCGGCATCGGAAAGCTGGGGAAGTTGTCGCCGATGAAGTCGATCCGCGGATCGGCTCCCCCCGTGGCGATCGACTTCGGTGTGAGCGCGTTGAAGGTGCTCCAGCTCACGGGGACGACGAACCCGTCGCTGGTGGCCGCCTCGCAGCTGGACACCCCCGAGGAGCTGCTGGGCGACCCCGCGGGCCGGCTGCGGTACCAGATCGAGTCGCTCCCGCGCGTGATGCGCAGCGGGGGCTTCAAGTCGCAGCGGGCGGTGTTCTCGGTGCCCGCGGGGCAGATGTTCTGCAAGCACCTGCAGATGCAGAAGATCGACGGTGTCCGCCCCTCTGAGATGGTCGCGGCGACGATCGCGCAGCAGATGGAGTGCGACCCCAAGGCCCTGATCGTCCGCAGCAGCGAGGTCCGCCAGGTCAGCGCCAACAAGACCGAGATCGTGTGCTTCGCGCTGGGGCGCCCGATGGTGGACCAGCTCATGATGGCGGTGAAGAACGCCAAGCTGGAGCCCGTGGGCATCCACACCGAGGTGCACGCCCTGCTGAAGGGCGCCGGCATCAGCGCCCCGGGCGAGAGCGGCGAGCCGCCCTGCGTGGCGCACATCGACATCGGGTCCGGCTCCACCAAGGTCGTGGTCGCGCGCGGCGAGCAGATCCTGTTCGCCCGAATCGTCGGCTTCGGCGGGCTGCGCCTGGACCGGGCGATCGCCAAGCAGACCCAGCTCACGCTGGAGCGGGCGCGCGCCAAGCGGCTGGCCCTGACGAGCTACGTGAAGCAGCACGCCCCCGCCCCGGCCGCCGCCGCGACGGTCAAGGCCGGCGAGTCCAACCCCTCCTTCCGCCCGCAGCGTCCGGTGGAGGCCGACTTCGACCTGACCGAGCCGATGGAGATCTTCGCCGACGAGCTGCGGATGTGCCTGCGGTACCACCGCTCGCTCAGCCCGAGCGAGACGGTCGAGCGGATCGTGTTCACCGGGGGCGAGGCTCGTCACGCCCCGCTGTGCGCCCACCTGGCCGAGGCCCTGCGCCTGCCGGCCCAGGTGGCGGACCCGCTGGCCCGCGTGGGGCGTTCTGGGCGTGAGCCCGTGAGCGGACTGACTCTGAGCGCCCCCCAGCCCGGGTGGGCGGTCGCGATGGGGCTCGCGCTGAGCCCCACGGACCTGTAACCGGATCGACACTGGCCCGGGCGTGTGCCCGAGGGCCGAAGCCTTAGGAGACCGAGATGGTCAACCTCAACCCGAACCAGCCCGCCCAGGGCAGCTTCCTGCCCGAGGATTACGTCCGGGGCAAGGGCGAGCAGAAGGCCAACGTGGCGATCCTGCTGCTCTTCGGCGCCGTGCTCGTGGGCACCGTGGGCGTCTTCGTCTTCAACGTGCAGCGGCAGCGTGCGCTGGCGCACGATGTCCGTCAGGTCCGGGCCCAGTTCGAGACCGAGGCGATCAAGATCGAGCAGCTGCGCGGGCTGGAGAAGCAGCGTGCCGAGCTGCTCGACCGGGCCGAGGTGGTCAACGCGATCAGCGAGAAGATCCCGCGATCGATCCTGATGGCCGAGCTGTGGCGGAACATGCCCAAGGACCTGCGTCTCGAGTCCGTGGAGCTGGAGGGCAAGCGCATCTCGACCGCGCCGGTGAAGACGGCCTCGCCCGCCGGGCGTCGCGGGACGCTGGCCCCGGGCCAGGCGACGCCGGCGGTCAACCAGCCCGCCCCCAAGGTCCTGCCCCCGAAGTTCGAGCACCACCTCGAGCTCGTCGGGCTCAGCGCCGACAACGAGAAGATCGCCGACTACGTCGCGACGCTCCGGCGCTCCCCGCTGTTCAGCTCGGTCGACGTCGCGTCGATCGAGCGCAAGGAAGTGGAGGACGAGTTCTTCCGCAAGTTCACGATCACGATGAAGCTGGCCGAGCGCGTGGAGTTCGATTCCATCCCGGGCGTCGTCGAGACGACGCTGCTGGAGGGGTTCGACTCGGCGACGGTGTTTGGTGACGAGTAAGGAGACCGACCATGCGACTCGGACCGCGTGAATTGATGATGCTGCTCGGGGTGCTTCTGATCCCCGCGGGCGCCTTCATGCTGGCGTTCAAGCCCCAGAACCAGCGGATCAACGAGGACCGCCTGGCCCTGGCCCACATGAAGGACCGGCTGGGCAAGCTCCGCGAGGAGACCAAGGGCAACGAGGACCTGGAGGCCACCAACGGCGAGGTCGCGACCCAGATCGACGCCATGGAGTCGCGCCTGCCGACCAACAAGGAGATCGACGAGATCATCCGGCAGGTCTCCATCCTCGCCGTGGACAACGGCCTGGGGGCGCCGACGCTCAAGACCGAGAAGCCGGTCGCCGCCGCGGCGTACCGCGAGCAGCCGCTGACCATGGAGGTGAGCGGGCAGTGGGACGGCTTCTACAGCTTCATGCAGCAGGTCGAGCGTCTCCCGCGCATCACGCGCGTCGTGAAGATGACGATGGAGCGTGACAAGGAAGAGGACCTCGTGGAGGTCGAGTTCCAGCTCAGCATCTACTTCCGCCAGGACGAGGAGGCCAGCTCGTGAAGCACGAGAACCCCGAAACCGCCAAGATCTTCCTGAACCTGGAGGACACGCCCGAGACGCACAACGCCATGAGCGCCACGGGCCACGACGACGGCTTCGCGCAGGACCAGCCCGCCGTCCCGCAGCGTCCCCAGCAGATGAACTCGACGCCCAGCGTCGCCAGCGGCCCCGCCATCGCGGCCCTGATCGTCCTGATCGGTGGCGGCTCCATCTTCGGCATGCGCGTGGTGTCCGGCCAGGCCGCCATCAACGCGGACGCCTTCGACACCAAGGTGACCGACCCGGTCATCGGCGCCGACTTCGACCAGCGCTTCGAGTCCACCATGGCCGCCCTCGAGCAGTCCACCCGCCCCGTGCAGGTGCCGATCGGCTACATCCCGCGCGACCCGTTCAACTTCTCGGACAAGGAGAACGAGGGCGTCAAGCCCGTGGTCACCGAGGAGCCGGTCGACCTCGACAAGCTGCGCAGGGAGCGCGAGGCCGCGCTCGCGGCGGCGAGGGAGGCCCAGTTCAAGCGCGAGCGTCAGACCGCGATGCAGAAGGCCGTGGACGGGTACCAGCTGCAGTCCACGCTGCAGGGCCCCAACGCGGTCGCCCGCATCTCGGGCGAGATCATGCGTGTCGGCGGCCGGCTGACCTACGAGATCCAGCACGAGGAGGCCCCGACCGAGACCTCGTTCTTCACCGTCGAGTCCATCGGCGGTCGGACGGCGGTGCTGGTCGCCGAGGACGGCTCGCGGTACGAGCTGCAGATCGGCCTGCCCACGCGTGAGCTCGAGCCTGCCCCGACCGAGGAGCCGGCCCCCGCCCAGGAGGCCGCCACCCCCGAGGCCGCGCCCGTCGCGGAGACGGGCTCGGAGAGCGGCGAGACCCCCGAGGCCGAGGTCGGCGAGACCCCCGAGGCCGAGGGCGGCGAGACCGACGCGGGCGAGTCGGACGAGGGCGCGATGTCGTTCCTCGAGAAGATGGCCGCCGCGGCGGCCGCCGCCAAGGCCAAGGCCGCCCAGTCCGAGACCGGCACGACCGAGACCGGCACGACTGAAGACACGACCGCGACCGAGGCCCCCAAGCCGGAGGCCGAGAGCGACAGCCCCGCTGCCGAGGAGAGCGCAGACACGGAGGCCGAGGAGGGCTCCGCCGACGCCGGCGAGCCCGCGTCCGAGGAGCCCCAGACCGACGAGCCCGAGACGGGCGAGACCGGGTCCGACGAGACCGGGTCCGACGAGGGCGGGTCCGACGAGGGCGGCTCTGACGAGGGCGGGGTGTCCGAGGAGCCGGCCTCCAAGGAGGACGGGTCGGAGACGGAGACCGAGACGCCCGTCGCGGGCGAGGGTGAGGGCGGCGAGGGCCGCTGAATACAGACCGGAGCGCTGACGTGGGCAAGGACAAAATCGACGACATTCTGTCCGAGCTCGGGGTGGACCACGGGAAGCCGGTCCGCCGCGACAGGGAGCAGGAGACGCGCCGTACCCACTCTCTGGACCGGAACGAGGGCTCGTTCTCGACGGTCCCCCCGGTGCCGTCCAACCAGCCCGGGGTGGTCTCGGACGACCCGGCTGGCAAGGGCCTGCGCCCCGAGGCGCACAGGGGCGTGGGCAACACGTTCAACAGCGTGTACGAGCCGCAGGCGGGCCTGGTGCACCAGGCGACCGCCAACGGCGACATCTGCGAGCTGCTGGTCTCCAAGGGCGTGGTCACCCCCGAGAACGTCACCACGGCGCGCAACGTCATCAAGCAGACGCCCGGCAAGTCCATCACGCGCGTCCTGATCGACCAGGGCGCCGACGAGGCGATGGTGCAGATGTGCGTCGCCGAGATCGCGGGCGTGCCCTTCGAGCGTGTGGACGTCGCGGCCGGGCTCGACGGCGGCGTGGACGGCGACATGCTGCAGCGGCTGACCGGCGAGTTCTGCCTGCACCGGGGCGTGCTGCCGCTGCGCATGGAGGGCTCGCGGGTTGTCGTCGGCACGACCAACCCCGACGACGTGTTCCTGCTCGACGAGGTCAAGAGCAGGCTGGGCGTTGCCTCCATCAAGCTGGTGCTCGTCACCGCCGGCGACATCAAGGGGATGATCGAGTCGGTCACCGAGGAGTCCCAGGAGGACGTCGACATCACCGACATCCTCGCCTCGGTGGACGAGGGCGACGTCGAGCTGGCGCAGGGCAACGACGACGCCGAGAACCTCGACCTCGAGGCCAAGGCCGGCGAGTCGCCCGTCATCCGCTATGTCAACTACATCATCCAGACCGCCGTGAAGGAGGGCGCCTCCGACATCCACATCGAGCCCGGCGACAAGAAGCTCAAGGTCCGCTTCCGCATCGACGGCGTGCTGTTCGAGATGATGAACCCGCCCGCCGGCATGTCCGCGGCCATCACCAGCCGCCTGAAGATCATGGCCAACCTGGACATCTCCGAGCGCCGCATCCCGCAGGACGGGCGCATCCGCTGCCACGTCGGCGGGCGCAAGCTCGACCTGCGTATGTCCACGCTGCCCTGCGGGTACGGCGAGAAGACGGTCATGCGTATCCTCGACACCCGCTCGATCAACGTCGAGCTCGAGGACCTGGGCTTCGAGCCCGACACCTACGAGATCTGGAAGCACCAGATCCACTCCCCGCACGGCATCGTGCTCGTCACCGGCCCGACCGGCTCGGGCAAGACGACCACGCTCTACTCGTCGCTCCGCCAGCTCGACAAGAACAAGCTGAACATCTCCACCGTCGAGGACCCGATCGAGTACCACCTCGACGGCGTGACGCAGACGCAGATGCACGAGAAGATCGGCATGACGTTCGCCAAGGCCCTGAAGGCCCTGCTGCGTCAGGACCCCGACATCATCATGCTCGGCGAGATCCGCGACATGGAGACCGCGCACATCGCGGTGCAGGCCGCGCTCACGGGCCACCTCGTGCTCTCCACCCTGCACACCAACGACGCGCCGTCGTCGGTCACTCGGCTGGTCAACATCGGCCTGGAGCCGTTCCTGGTCGGCGCCGCGATCAACGGGGTGCTGGCCCAGCGTCTGGTGCGTCGCCTGTGCAAGGAGTGCCGCGCCGAGGAGGCCCCCAGCGAGGAGATGGCCGAGTACCTCGAGGTGCAGGGCCTCGGCACCGACAAGATGTGGGTGCCCAAGGGCTGCGACAAGTGCCGCAACACCGGCTACTCCGGGCGCGTCGGCATCTACGAGCTGCTCGCGGTGGACGACTCGGTCCGGGACATCATCGCCCGGAACCCCAACGTGTCCGAGTTCCGTCGCCTGTGCCTGGAGCGCGGCATGGTCTCGCTCCGCCAGGACGGGATGAAGAAGGCCACCAAGGGCATGACCTCCATCCAGGAGATCCTGCGCGTGACCGAGTCCGCCGTCTGATCCGCCCCGCCCGCCCGTGCGGGAAAGACTTTCGCCATCGACGCCCACGCCCGCGCCGACTTGTGCCCGTGCGCACCAGCCGGTAGCGTGACGCGATGGAACCCCATCCGCACCGCCGCACGTTCTTCGTGGCCTCCTGCATCGCGCTGACCGTCACCGGCTTCAGCTTCTCCATACGCCCCGAGATCATCGGCGAGCTGCAGGGCGAGTTCGGCTGGACCGAGGAGCAGATGGGCTGGCTCAACGGCCCGGGCTTCTGGGGGTTCACTCTCGCCATGATGTTTGGCGGGCCCTTCTGCGACTGGCTGGGCATGAAGAAGCTCATCGGGCTCGCCTTCCTCGGGCACCTGCTCGGGACCGTCCTCTCGATCTTCGCCGGCCCCGTCGCCGAACTCAGCGGCATCGACCCCTTCGTCACCCTCTACACCGGCTACCTGCTGCTCGGCGTCGGGTGCGGGCTCATCGAGGCCGCGTGCAATCCCCTCATCGCCACCATGTACCCAGACGAGAAGACCAAGCGCCTCAACCACTTCCACGCCTGGTTCCCCGTCGGGCTGGTCGTGGGCGGGCTGTCGGCCTACGGCGTCAACCAGCTCAGCGCCGGCGAGATGGACTGGCTCAACTGGCAGTGGAAGCTGGGCATCATGATCGTCCCGACGATCATCTACGGCGTCATGTTCCTGCCCCACACCCTCCCGGTCACCGAGCGCGTCGCCTCGGGCGTCTCGACGGGCCGCATGTTCACGGCGTGCCTCTCGCCGCTGTTCATCGTCATGCTCGTCGCGATGCTGCTCACCGCGGCGACAGAGCTGGGCCCGAACACCTGGATCCCCGACATCATCAACTACACCATCGGCATCCCGGGCATCCTCGTGCTCGTCTGGATCTCCGGGCTCATGGCCGTCGGGCGACAGTTCGCCGGGCCGGTCGTCGGCAAGCTCACGCCCATCGGCGTCCTGCTCGCGGCCGCGGTCTTCTCCGGACTCGGGCTCTTCCTGCTCTCCGCCGCCGGCAGCGCCGCGATGGTCTACGTCGCCGCGACGGTCTTCGCGGTCGGAGTCTGCTACTTCTGGCCCACCATGCTCGGCTTCGTGTCGGAGCGCATGCCGGACACCGGCGCGCTGGGCCTGTCCGTCTTCGGCGGGGCCGGCATGCTGTCCGCCGCGTTCATCCTCCCGATCATGGGCGGCATCTACCAGGTCAACACGCAGCAGGCCATTCCAGAGGAGTACAAGCAGCGGGTGCTCGCGCTCGTCCCGGACGAGCCCCCCGCGGGCGCGACCGAGGAGGAGATCGAGTCCTGGCAACTCGCGCAGGACAACCCCGATCTGTACGTGCGCAACACGCTCGCCGCACAGGCCGCCGCCGACTCGGCCTCCGAGGAATCGGCGATGTGGCTCGAGGCCAAGGCCGAGGGCGGGGCCACCACCCTCCGCGCCGTCTCGCTGATCCCCGTCGGCCTGCTCGTCATTTTCGGCGGCGTGTACGCCTTCGACCGGCGCTCGCGACGCCTGGGCACCCGCGACGACGCCGGCCAGCCCGACGACGCCGTCTCGCCCCTCGCCTCACCGCCGCCGGCCCCTCCCTCCCAGCGCTGACCAACCATGACCGATCCGAACGATACACGAGCGACCAGCGAGAGTGACTCCCGGCGCGCCTACTGGCACGCCAACCTCCGCATCGTCGGAGCGCTGCTGGCGGTCTGGGCGCTCGTCTCGTACGGGTGCGGCATCCTGTTCAAGGACTGGCTCGACCGGTTCACCCTGCCCGGCACCCACTTCCCGCTGGGCTTCTGGTTCGCCCAGCAGGGGGCCATCTACACGTTCGTCGTGCTGATCTTCGTCTACGTGTTCCTCATGAACCGGCTCGACCGGCGCTTCGACGTCGACGAGCCCGCCCGGGCCCGGACGCGCACGTCCGGGCGGCCCGTCTCCGCCGCGGACGCCTCCCACGCCGACGCGACGGGCGAGGGGGCCTGACCCATGGACGTGCAGGCCTGGACCTTCGTCATCGTCGGGCTCACCTTCGCCCTGTACATCGCGATCGCCATCTGGTCGCGGGCCGGCTCCACCAGCGAGTTCTACGTCGCCGGCACCGGCGTCCACCCCGTCGCCAACGGCATGGCCACCGGGGCCGACTGGATGTCCGCCGCCTCCTTCATCGGCATGGCCGGGCTGCTCTCCCTGAACGGGTACGACGGCTCGGTCTACCTCATGGGGTGGACCGGCGGCTACGTGCTGCTCGCGCTACTACTCGCGCCCTACCTCCGCAAGTTCGGCAAGTACACCGTGCCAGACTTCGTCGGCGACCGGTACGACTCGTCGGCCGCGCGGGTTGTCGCCGTGGTCTGCGCCGTCTTCGTCTCGTTTACCTACGTCGCGGGCCAGATGCGCGGCGTCGGCGTCGTCTTCAGCCGCTTCCTCGAGGTCGACATCGCGATCGGCGTGCTCATCGGCATGGGCGTCGTCTTCTTCTACGCCGTGCTGGGCGGCATGAAGGGCATCACCTACACCCAGGTCGCCCAGTACTGCGTGCTCATCTTCGCCTTCATGGTCCCGGCCATCTTCATCTCCATCATGCTCACCAACAACCCGATCCCACAGCTCGGCTTCGGGTCCGAGCTGGCCGGCGACCTCGGCTCGCAGATCGCGGGCGGCGAACAGGTGGGGGGGGTTTCGCTGCTCGAGAAGCTCAACCAGCTCAACACCGACCTTGGCTTCGCCGCGTTCACCGACGGCTCCAAGTCGCGCCTCGACGTCTTCGCCATCACGCTGGCCCTCATGGTCGGCACGGCCGGCCTGCCGCACGTCATCGTCCGCTTCTACACCGTCCCACGCGTGCGCGACGCCCGCATCTCCGCCGGCTGGGCCCTGCTGTTCATCGCGATCCTGTACACCACCGCCCCGGCCGTGGGGGCCTTTGCCCGCACCAACCTCATCCACGCCACCAGCGACGCCTACTACAGCGAGGAGGAGGCCCTGCTCGCACGGCAGGCGGGCACCGATGAGTCTCCGAAGGTCGTGCCCGAGTGGTTCAAAACCTGGGAGAACACCGGCCTGCTCGCCTGGGTGGACAAGAACAACGACGGTCGAATCCAGTACCGCGCCGGGGCACCCGTTGTCATCGAGGACACACTCGACTTCGCCGCGGGCGCTACCCCCGATGCGCCGGCTCCCACCGGCTCGTCCGGCCAGCGCCTCGTCACCAACCAGCCGACCGACAACGACAACGAGCTCTACATCGACCCCGACATCATGGTGCTGGCCAACCCGGAGATCGCTCGCCTGCCCAACTGGGTGATCGGGCTGGTCGCCGCGGGTGGCCTCGCGGCCGCGCTCTCCACCGCCGCGGGCCTGCTGCTCGTCGTCTCGACCGCCATCAGCCACGACCTGTGCAAAAGGACGCTGATGCCGGACATCAGCGAGAAGAAGGAGCTCTGGATCGCGCGTGGCGCCGCCGCGTTCGCGGTCTTCGGGGCCGGGTACCTCGGCATCAATCCCCCCGGATTCGTCGCCGAAGTCGTCGCCTTCGCCTTCGGGCTCGCGGCCTCGTCCTTCTTCCCCGCCATCATCCTCGGCATCTTCTGGACCCGGGCCAACCGCTACGGCGTTGTCTCCGGCATGATCGCCGGGCTCGGGGTCACCACCGCCTACATCCTCTACTTCAAGTTCCTGGGTGGGTCGCCGGACAGCTATCTCTTCGGCATCTCGCCCGAGGGCTTCGGCGCGATCGGCATGCTGGTCAACTTCGCGGTCACCATCCCGCTCAGCCTGATGACCGCCCCGCCCTCGGACGAGATCCGCCGGCTCGTGCAGGACATCCGCGTCCCGCGCGGCGCCGGCGAGGCCCACGAGATGCAGGTCCCGCCCGCCCACGACGACTGACCGGACCGCCGTCACCCATTTCCTATACTCCCTCCCGGCGTGCGTGCGCACGCCGCCGCAGACCGAGGGAGCAACCGATGTCCGACACGCACGTCCACGAGCACCGCACGTTCGATCCGCCCGCCCCGTCAGACATCGGCACACCGAAGTGGCACATCGGCTCCATGGACGAGTACAAGGCGGCCCACGCCCGCTCCATCGAAGACCCCGACGCCTTCTGGTCCGAGGTCGCCCGCGAGCTCCACTGGTTCAAGCCCTTCGACACAGTCTGCGAGTGGGACCTGCCCGACGCCAAGTGGTTCGTGGGCGGCACCACCAACCTCTGCTACAACGCCGTCGACCGCCAGGTCGAACAAGGCCACGGTTCCAAGACCGCCATCATCTGGGAAGGCGAACCCACTCCTGCCGGCGGCCCAGAGGTCAAGCATTTCACCTACGCCGACCTCCAGCGCGAGACCGCCAAGTGCGCCAATGCCCTCAAGGCCATGGGCGTCAAACAGGGCGACGTCGTCACGATCTACATGGGCATGGTGCCCGAGCTCGCGATTGCCTGCCTGGCCTGCGCCCGCATCGGGGCCGTGCACTCGGTCATCTTCGGCGGCTTCAGCTCCTCGGCCATCGTGGACCGCGTGCGCGACGCCAGGTCCAAAATCATCGTCACGTGCGACGGCTCCTGGCGGCGCGGCTCGGTCGTCCCGCTCAAGGACAACGTCGACGCCGCGTGCACCGAGCTCGACGCCCACGGCGAACCGGTCTCGAACGTCCTCGTCGTCAAGCGCTGCGAGAACAGCATCGACTGGAACGAGCGCGACACGTGGTGGCACGAGGCAGTGGGGGGGGCGTCGGACGACTGCCCCTGCGCCGAGCTCGATTCCGAGCACATGGCGTTCCTGCTCTATACCTCCGGCTCCACCGGCAAGCCCAAGGGCATCGTCCACACCACCGGCGGCTACATGGTCCACACCTACATGACCTCGAAGCTCAGCTTCAACCTCATGCCCGATCAGGGACAGGTCTACTGGTGCACCGCCGACATCGGCTGGATCACCGGCCACTCCTACATCCTCTACGGCATCCTCCCCAACCGCGTCCCCTCGATCATGTACGAGGGCGCCCCCAACTGCCCGGACGAGGCCCGATTCTGGGACATCGTCGAGCGCCACAGGGTCACCCACTTCTACACCGCGCCCACCGCCATCCGTGCCTTCATGAAGTGGGGCGACCAGCACCCCGCCAGGCACGACCTGAGCTCACTCCAGGTGCTCGGCACCGTCGGCGAGCCCATCAACCCCGAGGCCTGGATGTGGTACCGCAAGCACATCGGCCCCGAGGCCTGCCCCATCGTGGACACCTGGTGGCAGACCGAGACCGGCGGGCACATGCTCACGCCCCTGCCGGGCGCCACCCCCACCAAGCCCGGCTCCTGCTGCTTCCCCATGCTCGGCGTCGACGCCGCGGTGGTCGACGAGCAGGGCAACGAAATCCCCAACGGCGAGCAGGGCCTCCTCGCCATCCGCAAGCCCTGGCCCGGCATGCTCCGGGGCATCTACGCCGACCGGGACCGCTTCGTGGACACCTACTGGACCCGCCTCAAGGGCTTCTACTTCCCCGGCGACGGCGCCGTCCGCGACGAGCACGGCTACTTCTGGATCACAGGCAGAGTCGACGACGTCATTAACGTCTCCGGCCACCGCCTCGGCACCGCCGAGGTGGAAAGCGCCCTCGTCGCCCACCCCGCCGTGGTCGAGGCCGCCGTCGTCGGCATGCCCCACGACATCAAGGGCACCGGCATCGCCGCCTTTGTCACCCTCGGGCCCGGGCACGAGCCCAGCGAGGAACTCAAGCAGACCCTGAAGGCCTTCGTGGGGGGGGAGATCGGCGCGATCGCCAAGCCCGACGTGATCCGCTTCGCCGCGAGCCTGCCCAAGACCCGCTCGGGCAAGATCATGCGCCGCCTGCTGCGCGATATCGCCGCGGGCAAGACCGAAGTCACCCAGGACATCACCACGCTCGAGGACCTGTCCGCCGTCGCGGCGTTGGCCAACAGCGAAGACTGATCAATTACCGCGCGGCCCAAGACACCAGCCGAGTCCAATCTGGCGGCATCTCGGCTCGGATCATGTGCAGTTGATCGAGTCTGACCAGTCCTGTTGCGATTAGCGGTCCCAGCCCACGCTCAGACTCGTTGATGACATCGAAGCCGCGCTCCGCCCACTGCTTCACAAAGTCATTCCATGCAGCTCTTCGGTCGTCTGCTGTTTCAGAGCCCGAAGATGCGGGGACTTGGACTCGGTCTTCCAGATAAACCCGAGCAAATGCTGTCTGCCCGCTTTGATCATCGGGAGACCAGGATGACAACTCAACACGGCAGCCAGTCAAACGAAGTTCGAAGAACTCAGCATCATCAAAGAATGCACGATCGCGGACGATCCTTGATTGTCCTCTGAATAAAGCGTGATACAGCTCGCCCGTCTTCGAAACAGACACGGCGTGCGGAATCTGGTCCGTCTTGGTTAGCCCTGACGCCAATGTTCGACCGAACCCATCGAGATTGATGTCGTCGTCGTTCCTCGCTTCGAGAAGAACGCCTGAGCGATCAGAAAGCGGTGACCCGAGCAGGAACTCGTCATGCAGTTTCAGTAGGACCGCCATGGTAAGAGCCTATTTCGATTGGATTCTGTTCGAGCAGATGCTGCTTGTGAAAACTTCCAATTTCCTGAGCCTGCCCGTCCGAGGCCCCTTGACAACAGGCCCCGAAGCCACGAAAGTACGTTCCTGCTGAGCCGGACACCCCTCAACCGCTCGTGGAGCCCATCGTGCATCCCAACTCTCCCGCACTCCGCCGACACGCGGCCACGCTTGCCGTCCTCCTCTCCCCCGCCCTCGCCTGGGCACAGGAGCAAGCCGACTCCCTCCAGCCCGCAGCCGAGACCGCCTTGCAAACTGCAGACGCCGGAGCCCACGTGGGGGGGGCCACCTTCGCCGTCAACAACACCTGGATGCTGGTCGCGACCTGTCTCGTCTTCGTCATGCACCTGGGCTTCGCCTGCCTCGAGACCGGCCTCACCCGGGCCAAGAACACGGTCAACATCCTGTTCAAGAACGTCGCGATCGTCGGCATCGGCCTGCTCACCTACGCCCTGATCGGCTTCAACGCGATGTACCCGAGCGACTGGTGGGTCAGCGACATCCTCGCCGACTTCACCGCCTTCGGCATCGCGGCCCCGGAGGGCTCCGCCACGGGCGCGTACAACGCCGGCTACACCTACTGGACCGACTTCATCTTCCAGGGCATGTTCGCCGCGACCGCCGCGACCATCGTTTCGGGCGCCGTCGCCGAGCGCATCAAACTCGGGCCGTTCCTCGTGTTCAGCGCGATCTACGTCGCGGTGGTCTACCCCATCGTGGGCTCGTGGCAGTGGGGGCTCGGCTTCCTGTCGGACTTCAACGGCCCCGACGCCCCCGGCTTCCACGACTTCGCCGGCTCCACCATCGTCCACTCCGTCGGCGGCTGGGGCGCCCTCGCGGGCGTCATCGTGCTCGGCCCGCGCCTGGGCAAGTACATCACCACTCCCGACGGCAAGACCGCCATCAAGCCCATCATGGGCCACTCGATGCCCCTGGCCGCGATCGGTGTCTTCCTGCTCTGGTTCGGCTGGTTCGGCTTCAACGGGGGCTCGGTCCTCTCCGCCGAGCCCGAGGCGGTCTCGTTCGTCTTCGTGACCACCTCGCTCGCCGCCGCCGCGGGCATCTTCGGCGCGATGGCTACCTCCTGGATCGTCCAGAGCGAGCCCGACCTCACCATGGTCCTCAACGGCATCCTCGCCGGCCTCGTCGGCATCACCGCCGGCGCCAACGTCGTCAGCCCGACCGAGGCCATCCTCATCGGCCTCGTGGCGGGCGTCGTCGTCGTGCTCTCGGTCATCACGCTCGACCGCCTCCGCCTCGACGACCCCGTCGGCGCGATCTCCGTCCACCTCGTCTGCGGCGTCTGGGGCACGCTCGCCGTCGGCCTGTTCGGCACCGACGACCAGGGACGCGACTTCTCCTTCCTCACCCAGCTCATCGGCGTCGGCGCGACCGCGGCCCTCTGCCTCCCCGCCGCCCTGGCCATCCTGTACGCCCTCAGGCTCACCGTCGGACTCCGCGTCAGCCGCACCGACGAGCTCAGGGGCCTCGACCTCTCCGAGCACGGCATGGAGGCGTACAGCAGCTTCCAGTTCTTCTCATCGCAGTAATCACGGGTCGCTCCGGAGAGCGATCCGATGGGATCGGCGATCGGGGATCGGCCATCAGGGCCCCGCTCGCCACACGCCCGCAACCCTGATCCCCGATGGCCGATGGCTGGTCCCTCTTATGCACCTCATCATCGCGTACATCCGTCCCGAGCGGCTCTACGACGTCAAGACCAACCTCATCAAGAGCGAGATCTTCAAGATCTCGGTCTCCAACGCCCTCGGGCACGGCGACGAGCAGACCTACCGCGAGACCTACCGCGGCGCCGAGGTCGAGATCGACCTCCACAAACGCGTCCGCCTCGAGATCGCCGTCAACGAGCCCTACATCGAGAAGACCGTGAACGCCATCATCGAGGGCGCCCGATCCCCGAGCGACTCGTCGCAACCCGATGACGAGAGTGGGGGGGGCGCCATCGGCGACGGCAAGATCTTCATCATCAAGCTCGACGACGTCGTCCGCATCCGCAACGGCGAGCGGGGCGACGCCGCGATCGGTTAAGACTTGGCAGTCTCCGATTCAAAGGATTGCACCCGTGAGCTGACCCGCAGAGGATCAACCCGTGCGGACGGACCCGCGAATCGTTTGTCTGCACCGACCCCGTAAGTCTCGCTGGAACGGCGGGAAGAGTGGGGCGGGGCGAGAGGGCTCGTGATGATTGCGAAGTTGGAATGTGTGCTCGCCTTCGCCGAGGCCGCCTCGGGCGAGCCGTCGAACCCGGTCCCCAACGCCCTGAGCACGCTCGTCCTCGTCGCGATCGTCGCGCTCGTGTACGTCGCCGGCGCACGACTCCTGCGCTGGGTCCGTCGCATCACGCCACGGCGCTCCGACTGACACGCGCATCGCCTCGGTAGGCGCAGAAAAACACGCCGAGGCATCGCCCGGCGTGCGGGGGGAGTGAGTGTGTGCGCGGATCGCCCGCGAGAGAGGATCAGGCGCGACGGCGACGCGCCGCCACCAGGCCGCCCAGCCCGAGCAGGCCCGCCGACGCCGGGGCCGGCACCAGCGTGAACCGGATGTTGTCCACCTGCAGGTCGAACGTCGAGTACGTGTAGAAGTACCCGGGGACCGCGGTCGAGAACACGATCTCGTCCACGCCCGACAGCAGATCAGAGAACGCCGTCCCGGCTGGCAGCATCGGCTCGTACGTCACCGGGTCCTCCGCGCCGTACCCGCCCCACCCGTCTGGCAGCTCCGTGGCCGTCGTATCGATCGTCCACGTGAACGTCACCCAGCCCTGCTCGGTCGAGCTCAGCAGCGTCGGGTTCACCGAGTACACCGAGGCCCACGGGTACCCGCCGCGGATCGCGCCCTCGTTGTCGTAATCACGCAGCTCCAGCGACAGCTCACGCGGGTAGGGGCTCTCGAAGTACGGGCTGCCCAGGTAATTCGTCTTGATGTCCACCGACACCTCGATCATCGGCGCCTTGGCCGTGTAGTCACCCAGGAAGTCCGCGTTGGTCGTGTTCGCGATGTCGATCCAGAACGCCTCGTACTGGTAGTGCTCCAGCGCGTTCCCGTTGGGCCCGCCCGTGTCCACCACGGTCGCGGCCCCGTTGACGGTCCACCCGTCCGTGCCCGACTCGAAGTCCGTCAGGTACGTCTGGGCCGAGGCCTGCCCCGCCAGCAGGCAGATCACCGCGCCCGTCACGCTCGTCAAAGTCCGGTTCATGTGGTCGTCCTCTTCTGTTGCGCGGCGTGGGCCGCTCGTCCCGTGTGTCTCGCGGATCGGCCCGGCTGCGGGCCGCCGGCGGAAGTTTCCCGGAAACTCTATACGGTGTCAAGGAAGTTTCTCAGAAACTTCCGGGCAATTTCAAAGTCTGGGCCCCGCACACCCCCCACGATCTGATACAGTGCCACAGCCCGCGGAAAATCCTCCGTTCAGGGCGTTTCGAGGGCGTTGTCATGACCACGCATCAGGCCGAGTCCGCGGCTCCTTCCCACCGAGCCGCCGACCTCGAGCTCAAAATCACACAGACCGGCGACCAGCTCCTCGCCACGCTCTCCGGCGTCCTCGACGCCCTCCACACCAGCTCGGGCCCGCAGGCACTCGCCACCAAGCTCGGCGTGGACAAGGTTCTCTCCTCACGCGTGCTCAAGGCCATCCAGAACCGCGACCCCATGGCCGCGATGCATCGCGTGCCCGGCCCCGAGCCCCTCCGGCGGCTCCTCCGCGCCAGCGCCAAGCAGGGCGTCAGCCCGGACCTCATCGCCCGGGCCAACGAGGCCGTGGACCGCTTCGAGGCCCTCATCCGCGACGACATCGGCGACCGCAGCGCCCTCGAGGCCATCCTCAGCAGCTGGATCCCGGAGGCCCGTCGCGAGTTCGAGACCCGGCGCAAGCAGGCCGCCTTCCGCGCCATCAGCCAGCTCAAGGGCGCCCAGACGAGTGTCAACGTCGGCACCGTCTTCCTCGCCCCCTCCACCCCCGACGACAGGATCGACGTCGTCTGGGTGAACGGCCTGCTCGGGCTGCAGCGTCTTCGCCCGGGGGCCGTCATCCGCTTCGTTACCCGACGCCTCGCCGGGGACGACTCCCGCCGCCTGTCCAACGACCTTTCGGGACAGCCAGTCGAGGACCTCCAGCACCTCCAGCTCGCCGACTTCTGTTCCCACCCACTCCCGGCCATCGACGTCCACCGCGCCGGGCAGACTATCCACTACACCCTGGCCGACCACGGCTTCGGGCCCCGCTCCGAGTCCGACATCATGTTCGCCGAGGCCAATCTGAGCGAGCTGCCCCGCTACGTCGAGCCCGCCGTCGCCGGCACACGCCGGGCCTACGTCTTCGCCGAGGTCTTCACCCCCAGCAAGGTCCTCCAGTTCGACGTCCTGGTCCACCGCGACCTCTACCCGGACCAGCACCCCGAGCTGCTCATCTACGACGCCGCCATCGAGGGCATCGCCGACGTGAACGACCCGGCCCGCGACCTGGACCGCATGGACATGATGGAGTCGATCGAGCCGCTCGGTCGCGGCGTCGCCGCCTGCCGCTCCGCCGACGTCCCGCGCTACCCCGACATGCTCCGCCACGTCTGCGACCGCCTCGGCTGGGACCCCAACGAGTTCCGCGTCTACCGCTGTCGCATCGACTACCCGCTGTACGGCTCGCAGGTCGTCATGACCTTCCGCACCGTCGCCAGGCCCTGAACCCCCTGGCGATCGGGCCCCGTCGACTCCATTTGCAGACGCCGCCGGCACGCCCGGCTCTATCTCCCGATTCGGGCACAGCGATCGGCGCCGGCACGCCGATATACTCGCTCCGATGCGCTCACGGACGGGTCTGCTGGTGGCGATGGTGTGCCTGTCGGGGGCCGGGGCCGGCGCGCAGACCGACGCCCCAGGGCGCCTCGACGCCAACACCTCGCTCGCACTGGACCCCGTCACCATCGCCGCCCGCGCCATCCAGCCCGATCCGCTTCCCGACCAGCCCGGCACGGCAGAGGACGAGGCCGCCGAACCGCTCGGGCCGGACCGCTGGCGTCTCCACTCGGGCAGCATCAAGTGGGACAACGACGGCACCTGGGCCCACCCCTTCGCCGGGTCCGACGAGCACTACACCAACGGCATCAAGTTCGACCTCGCCTGGACCCCCCCCAGAGACCGGGCCGGGCCGTCCTGGTGGACCGAGGGTGAGCCCTCGTTCGGCGGGGGCCCCTGGTCGCGCTTCGCGCTCGGGCTCACCCTCGAGCAGCACATGTACACCCCCGACGACATCACCGTCCCCGACCCCGGCCCGGACGAGCGCCCCTACGCCGGCTACGCCGCTCTGGGCCTCTACGCCCAGCGCGCCGGCGAGCGCGTCCACGACCACGCCCAGCTCTCGCTCGGGCTCGTCGGCGAGTGGAGCGGCGCCGAGGTCCTGCAGCGATTCGTCCACCAGACCTTCCCCAACCAGGAAGAGCCACGCGGCTGGGGCACACAGATCCGCAACGAGCCCGTCGTCAACCTCCGCGTCGCACGCACCTGGAAGACCCTCCCTCCCGCCACCGACGGCTGGACACTCGAGCTGCTCCCATCCCTCTGGGCAGACGCCGGCAACGCCTGGGTCCAGGCCGGCGCACACATGACCATCCGAGTCGGCCCCGGCCTCCCCGACGACTTCGGGCCAGGACGCATCCTCGCCTGGCGCGACGCCACCTCCACCGGATGGTCCACAGACGGCTGGCGCTGGTACGTCTACACCCGCATGGGCGTGCGCGGCGTCGCACGCAACATCACCCTCGACGGCAACACCTGGAAGAACTCCCGCTCCGTCGACCGCGAACCCTGGATCGGCGACGCAGAGATCGGCTTCCGCGCACGCTGGGACAACCTCGAGTTCGGCTACCAGATCAACCTCAGAACCTCCGAGTACACCACCCAGGACGGCACCGACTCCTACGGCGAGATCACCCTCACCTGGTACTTCTGTGGGGGGGGGGGGGGGGGGGGGGGGGGGGGGGGGGGGGGGGGGGGGGGGGGGGGCG
>JBICID010000061.1:0-10855 GCA_043101615.1 Phycisphaerales bacterium JB040
GACCCGTCCTATCTCGAGGGCGGGGCGCTCGGGGAGGCGGCGGAGGAGTGACGGCCGGGCGTGGGGCGTCGGAGGGGGCGTGCGGGGGCGGGGGCGTGCGGGGGGGGTCAGAAGTCCGGGGGGGGTCAGAAGTCGGGCCGGGGGGGGTCAGAAGTCGGGCAGGGCGTCGTGGATGTGGCGTGTGAGTCGCTCTCGGAAGCGGTCGTGCCCGAATCGCTCGGCGCGGTCGCGGCAGGCCTTGGGGGTGACGGCGGGCATGTCGCGGGCGGCGTGTGCGATGGCGTCGGGGGTCGCGTCGTCGATCAGCAGGCCGCTGGCGTTGTGCTCGATGATCTCTGCGGCGCCTGAGCGTCGGAGTGTGAGGACGGGGCAGGCGCAGGCCTGGGCCTCTGCGGCGGCGATGCCGAAGTCCTCGGCGTGCGGGAAGAGGAGCAGCGCTGCGGTGCGGTAGAGGCGTCTGAGCTCTTCGCGCGGGACGCGACCGAGGAAGGTGACGAGGGTGTGCAGGTCGCGCGCGTGCCCGGCGCGGTGGAGGGCGCGCGCGACGGCGCGCGTGTGGGCCCGCAGGGCCCGCTCCTGGGAGCCCGTGCCGACCACGAGCAGGCGTCTGCCCGAGGCGAGGGCGGCGGAGATGGCGAGATCGACGCGCTTGTAGGGCTCGAGGGCGGAGACGGAGAGCCATGCGTCGGTGCGCTGGGCGTCTTGGTCCGGGGTGAAGTAGTCGGTGTCCACGGGCGGGTGGAGCACGACGGCCTCGAGACCCCAGGCGCGTCGGATGCGGTCGGCGGTGAAGCGTGAGTTGGCCAGGAGGGTGGTGATGCCGGCGGCGGAGCGTGCGTCCCAGCGGCGCAGGGCGGGGGCCAGGGCCCTGAGCCCGAGTGCGCGAACGGGGTGGCGGGCGTAGTGGGGGGCCTGGTCCCAGAGGTAGCGTGCCGGGGTGTGGCAGTAGCACAGGTGGGGAACGCCCGGTGGGGGCGTGACGGCCTTGGCGGCGACCGAGGAGGAGGAGACGAGCAGGTCGATCGGCTCGTCGCGGTGGAGGCGAGCGAGTGTGCGCGAGAGGCTGGCGGCCCCGGCGGGGTAGGCGGGCAGGAGCCAGCGCCGGGCCGCGTGCGGGAGGCGGCTCAGGGGGCTGGGGTGGGTGTGGAGGGCGTCGATGGCGGGTGTGAGGCCTGGCCTGGTGTCGAAGAGGGTCAGCAGCGGTCCGGCGGTGAGGCGGGGGTGGTCGTGGATGGCGCGTGCGATGGCGTCGAGGACGATCTCGCCGCCCCGGAGGCCGACGAGCCAGTCGTGGGCGAGGGCGATCCGTCGCGGTCGTGGTGGTTTGGGCTCGATCTGGGCGTCGGGGGTGGTCGGGCGCGTGGGGGCGTATGGTTGGAGCGTGCGGGGAGCCGGATGGGAGGACGCGTTTGGCACAGGCTGAGGGTACTGCGGCGAATCGTCTGGGGCTGGACTACGCGCGTGAGGCGGCGCGTCTCGGTGGGGTGGCGGGCGGGATCGTGGACGCGCACGCCCACATCAACGGGGCCCGGGCGGCGGGGGTGTACCGGGAGGTGTGCGATCTCTACGGGGTGAGGCGTGTGTACAGCCAGACGCAGCGGTCCGAGGCGGACGCGGTGCGCGCGGTGCTGGGGGACCGGATCCGGTTCGTGGCGATCCCGGAGTACATGGCCGAGGACAAGGCGCGGGCGTTCCGCGAGGGGTTCCTGGAGGGGCTGGACGAGTGGTGGGAGCGTGGTGCTCGGATGGTGAAGTTCTGGACGGCGCCGCGGTTCCTGGACTTCGCCGAGGAGTTTTCCGGGGGGGACGCGAGCGACCTGTGGCCGGCCGATGCGCCGTGGCGGATGCGGGTTGCGGAGAAGGCTGTGGGGCTGGGGATGATGCTGATGGTGCACGTGGCGGACCCGGACACGTGGTTCCGGACCAAGTACGCCGATGCGCGTCGGTACGGGACGAAGGCGGAGCAGTGGGAGGCGATGAGCCGGTTCCTGGAGGCGTTCGACGTGCCGTGCCTGGGGGCGCACCTGGGGGGGTGGCCGGAGGACCTGGGGCGGCTGACGGAGCTGCTGGATCGGCACCCGAGGCTGGTGCTGGACACGAGCGCGACGAAGTGGATGGTGCGTGAGCTCAGCAAGCACCGTCGGGAGGCGCTGGTGGGGTTCCTGGAGCGGTTCCGGGGGCGGGTCCTCTTCGGGTCGGACATCGTGACGCACGACGACCACCTGGTGGCGACCGATCCGGACGACCCGCGGTTCGGGGCGCAGCTGGCCAACTCGCGCGCGGAGGCGTTCGACCTGTACGCGAGCCGCTACTGGGCGCTGCGGACGATGTGGGAGACGGATTACGACGGCGAGTCGAACATCGCGGACCCGGACCTGGCGATGGTGGACCCGGCGCGGCACGGCCCGCTGGACGCTCCGCGTCTGGTGGGGCGGTCGCTGGAGCCGGGGCTGCTGGGGGAGCTGTACAGCGGTGCGGTGTCGCGGACGCTGGACGCGTGGTACGAGCGTGGGGCGTGGGGGGCGGGTTAGGGCGTCGGGTCGTCGATGACCTCGGGGACCTCGACGGGTGCGGCGCGTCGCGCGATGGCGTCGAGGCGGCGTTCGAGCTCGCGTGCGAGGGTCTCGTCGGGCTCGGTGGTGAAGCCCATGGTGAGGCGGGCCGGGCCGAGGGCGTCGTGGAAGCCGCCGGTGGCGTGGGTGAGGCGGAGGGTGGCGCCGGAGAGGTCGCCGGCGAGGTTGGAGCCGGCGATGGAGCGGCTGGGGAGGACGAAGCCGGCGCCGGTGTAGACGCCGAGCTCACCCTGCGCGAGCACGGCCCAGCGGACGGTGGCGTTGGCGGCGGTGGGCTCGATGGGGGTGCGTCCGGCGTAGGGGCGAATGAAGAGGTGGAGGTGGACGATGGAGCCTCGGATGTCGGTCCAGGCGCCGGACTCGTCGAAGAACGTGTCGATCTCGTCGTCGGTGAGGTCGGTGAAGTAGAGGTCGGTGGCGGGGTCGCCCGGCTCGGCGTGGTGGACGAGGAGGCGGAAGTCGGGCGAGAGGGTGGCGTCGGACTCGGCGCTGACGAGGCGGGCGTCCGCCGAGCGGATGAGGCCCAGGCGTGTGCAGGCGGGGATGGCGAGGGCGCACGCGGCGGTCGCTAGAATCAGGAGTCGGCGGGGCATCGTGCAAAGATAGCCGCCGCCGGCGCGGGGGGCGGGCGGAACCCGGGGGGCGGGAGGAACCGGCGGGGCTGGGGGAACGGGGGGCGGGCGGAACCGGGGGCTCGGTCCGGACGGATCGGGAGTGGGTGGGGCGGGCAGAGGCCCCGCGGGGCCGGAAAGGGCGGGACCGAGATGACGACGCGCCGAGTGCTGGGCGGGCTGATCGCGGGCATGCTGTCGGTGTGGACGCCGGCGGCGGCGCAGTCGGGTGGGAGCGGGGGCAGCGGCGGTGCGGGCGGGACCACCGGGGTGAACGTGCAGCTCGGGACGGGGTCTTCCGGTGGGGGCTACGGCCTCCGGACGTGGCGGCATTGGGGCGGGCGGCTGACGGCCCCGACGCTGCCGTACCGGGACCCGTGGCTGGACCCGCGGTACCGGATGGATTACGTGGAGCCGGAGTCGGTGGAGGACTGGATCGAGCCGGCGTCCGACTGGCAGATCGGTGTGCCGGTGTTCCTGGGCGGCGAGCTGTACTACGTGGTGCGGGACGCGGAGTCGTACGTGGCGCAGTTCTCGCAGCGTGTGGCGGACTACTACGAGGCGTTGCCGGTGAGCGTGACTGGCCTTCGGGTGGACTTGGTGCGGGACGTGCGCGAGCCGCTGATGGCGACGACGCACCACTACGGGTTCGGGACGCCGACGTACCTCAGGATCGGGGACTACTCGTTCGAGACGGACCGCCCGTATTACTGGGGCGGGACGCTGGGGGACCGGATCGCGGCGGGGCGTGTGATGCCGTGGTTCTGGTACTGGCTGGACTGGTCGGGCGAGGAGCTGGACCGCCTGAGCGCGATCCGTGGGAGCTACGTTGGGCCGATCGACGGGCAGTTCGTGCCGGGGTACGTGCCGATCGAGGCGATCCCGGAGCCCGAGCCCGCGCCGACGACGCGCGAGCTGGCGGTGAGCGCGCTGGCCTCGGGCGACACGGGTGAGGCGGTGGCGTTGCTGCTGGCGCACCTGGCCCTGCCGGAGGGCAAGGGGGACTGGGCGGCGCGGCGTCTGCTGGCGGTGGCGCTGGTGGGGGAGCGTCGGACGTCGGACGCGGCGTCGTTCATGCGCCTGTCGTACCTTGGGGACCCGGCGCTGGCGTTCGAGCCGATCGGGGACACGCCCGGGGTGCGCTGGCGGGACCTGCTGCAGGAGGCGGGGCGGCACGCGAACCAGATGGACTCGGCGTCGGGCTGGTTCCTGCTGGGGGTGCTGCTGCACGAGCAGGGGCGGACCGAGCGGGCGTTGGAGATGGTGGGGCGTGCCGAGGCCTGGGGGCTGGAGGCGAAGGTGTCCGACGCTGTGCGGGCGGCGTGGGGGCCCTGAGCCCGGGCGCGAGATCGGTTTTTGATCGGGTCCGGTGTTGAATGTGTATGAAAAAGTGGAGGGATCGGGCGCGCGCGTTGGCGTGTGGTGTGCCTAGAGTTGCGGCCCTGCGCACGGGCTGTCCGGGCGTGGGGTCAACGCGAACCGTATGAACCATCCCGGTGCCGTCGTCTGGCCGCGACGGAGCGAACCGGGCTGGGAGGTGAGGAAGCGATGGCCAAGAAAGAAATCACTCAGCAGTTCAAGATCATGGCCCCTGGTGGGCAGGCGACGCCTGCGCCGCCTCTGGGCCCGGTGCTGGGCGCCAAGGGTGTGAACCCTGGGCAGTTCATCCAGCAGTTCAACGCGGCGACGGCGCAGCTGAACGGGAAGGTCGTGGGGTGCATCGTCACGGTGTACAGCGACCGCTCGTTCGAGATGGAGATCAAGTCGTCTCCGGCGTCGGTGCTGATCAAGGAGGCGGCGGGGATCCAGAAGGGGTCCGGCGAGCCGCACGTGAACAAGGTCGGGACGATCACGGCGGACCAGTGCCGCAAGATCGCGGAAGAGAAGATGGAAGACCTGAACTCCACGACGGTCGAGGCGGCGATGCGTGTGATCGCGGGGACGGCCCGTTCGATGGGCGTGATGGTGGAGGGCGTGTCATGAAGAACAAGCGCCACCATGAGAACCTGAAGCTGATCCCGTCCGGGCCGGTGTCCGCGCCCGAGGCGATGGCGGCGGTGAAGAAGTTCAAGGCCCCGAAGTTCGACCAGTCGGTCGAGGTGTGCATGCACCTGGGCGTGGACGTGAAGCACGCGGACCAGATGATCCGCGGGTCTGTGTCGCTGCCGAAGGGGATCGGGAAGAACAAGCGTGTCGTGGCGTTCTGCCAGGACGATCAGAAGAAGGCGGCGCTGGAGGCCGGCGCGGTCAAGGCTGGCGGGGAGGACCTGGTCGCCGAGATCGAGGGCGGCTGGATGGACTTCGACGTCGCGGTGGCGAGCCCGGAGATGATGCGTGTCATCTCGAAGCTGGGCAAGGTGCTGGGCCCGAAGGGCCTGATGCCGAGCCCGAAGAACGGGACGGTGACCAAGGACGTGCCGACGGCGGTGGGCGAGTTCGCCGCGGGCAAGGTGGAGTACCGGACCGACAAGGGCGGGAACGTGCACGCTGTGATCGGGAAGATGAGCTTCAGCGAGGGCGACCTGCTGGAGAACTACGAGCACTTCCTGAGCACGATCGTTCGTGCCCGTCCGAGTTCGCTGCGTGGCTCGTACATCAAGAGGATCACGCTGTCGGGCACGATGACGCCGGGCGTGGGGATCGCGTACTCCGAGGAAGAGGCGTAAGGAGCCGGTCATGAGCAAGCTCGTCAAAGACGTGATGATGCGGGAATACAAGGACCGGCTCGGCGAGCACGAGGACGCGCTGGTCGTGTCGCTGCGCGGCGTCGCGGCGAACGACAACAACGCGATCCGGTCGCGGCTGGCCAAGAAGGCCATCAGCGTGACGGTCGTGCGGAACAAGCTGTTCCTGCAGGCGTTCGAGGGCTCGAAGCTGACGGAGCTCGCTCCGGTCCTGTCGGGCTCGAACGCGATGGTCTACGGCGCCGAGAGCGTCGTGGAGGTCGCGCGTGAGATCGTGGACATCGTCAAGGAGTTCCCCGACCTGGAGATGAAGGGGGCGGTGCTCGACGGCGTCCTGTTCGAGGGCGAGTCGGGGTGCGAGGCGCTGAGCAAGTTCCCGACGCGGGACGAGGCGATCGCGCAGGACGTGACGCTGATCCTGGGGCCCGGGCGCAAGCTGCTGGGCGCGATCAAGGGCCCGGGGTCGACGGTGGCCGGGCTCATCAAGGCCATCGAGGCCAAGCTGGAGGACGGCGAGACCATCTCGAAGGTGGGCTGAGCCGCTGCGAACGAGAACCCCCACGCCCCGCGGCGTGGACACGGACAACCCGGATCACCCGACTGGCCCCGGAGGCCGCGTGAGCGGCGGGGTTAAAGCGCCGAACGGTTCGGCCCCTCTCGGGTGAGCGAGTGACCGCCCTGTCGGGCGGAGTGGAATGGAGCGAAGCATGTCTGACGAAGCGACCGCGACCGCGAAAGAGTTCGACGCCAAGATCAAGGACCTAGGCGACCAGCTGGCCGGCCTGACCCTGAAGGAGGCGGTGGACCTGGGCGACTACATGAAGGACACCTACGGCATCGAGGCCGCGGCCGGGGGCGGCGTGGTGATGGCGGCGGCTGGCGGCGGGGACGCCGGCGGCGCCGCGGCCGAGGAGAAGACCGAGTTCGACGTCGTGCTCAAGGGCGACGGCGGGAACAAGATCAAGGTGATCAAGGTCGTCCGCGAGGCGACGGGCCTTGGCCTGAAGGAGGCCAAGGACATGGTGGACAACCTGCCGGCGAAGATCAAGGAGGGCCTTGGCAAGGAGGAGGCCGAGGCGCTGGCGGAGAAGCTCAAGGAAGTCGGCGGCGAGGTCGAGCTCGCGTAAATCGGCTTCTGTACGGTACTTGCATGCGATCTCCCCGGGGAGACCCGGGGAGATCGTTTGTGGTGACAGATGGACTCGGATCGTGCTGGATCGGTCGTGATCGGCGGTCTAGAGTTCAGTTCGGACTCAAGCGGCCTCGGGAGTTGCATGAAGCGGACCCGCCAGCGGTCAATGACTGTTCAGGCAGGCGCCCGGAGGGGATCGGTTCCCCCCGGCGGCGCGGTCGTCTCGCGCACGCGGCTCATCGAATGGGCTTTCCCGGGCGGTGGTGGGTGCACACATCGGAACATTCAGCCCACGGGGTTGAGCGCGGGCGTGGAATCGCCCCGGCTCGCCTCGTGACGCGCGGCAAGTGAGGACACAGATGGCCCAGGTGACACTGCGCAACATGGCCCGTGAGCGGACGGTTCGGAACTTCGCGAAGCGCGGCGACGCGATCGAGGTCCCGAACCTGACGCAGGTTCAGGAGGACGCGTACGAGCGGTTCCTGCAGCAGGGCGTGCCCTCGGACAAGAGGAACACGGAGCTGGGCCTGGAGTCGCTGCTGCACGAGATCTTCCCGATCGAGAGCTACGACGAGACGATGAAGCTCGAGTACATCAAGTACGAGCTGGAGGAGCCCCGGTACACCTCGGACGAGTGCCGCGAGCTGCGCCTGACCTACGGGCTGCCGTTCAAGCTGACGCTGCGTCTGCAGCGTGAGACGCACGGGGACCTGCCCGAGGAGGACATCTACCTCGGGGAGTTCCCGATCATGATGGGCGGCGGCGAGTTCATCGTGAACGGCGCCGAGCGCGTGATCGTGAGCCAGCTGCACCGGTCGCCGGGCGTGGACTTCTCGATCCTGTCCAGCGAGGGCGACCGCCCGCTGCACTCGGCCCGGATCATCCCGGAGCGCGGGTCGTGGATTGAGATCGAGGTGACCAAGAAGGACGTGCTGGCGATGAAGATCGACCAGTCGGCCAAGCTGACCGCGACGACCTTCCTGCGCTGCCTGGACGAGAGCGTGGCCTCGACCGACGCGATCATCAGCCTGTTCTACGAGGTGAGCGAGGTCAAGGTCGACAAGGTGAGCCCGGACGACTACGCCGCGGCGAGCGTCATCGACACCGAGACGGGCGAGGAGCTGTGCCACGTGGGTCGCCAGATCGGCGAGGAGGCCGCGGAGGCCATCCGTGCCAGCTCGCTCAAGACGGTGCGCGTGGTGCAGAACCCGTCGGACACGCTGATCCTGAACACGATCGCGGAGGAGAAGCTCGAGCAGTTCGACGACGTCCCCGGTGTCGAGGGCGACTACGAGCGTGCCCTGCTGAAGGTGTACGGGCGTCTGCGTCCGGGCAACCCGCCGCAGGTGGAGAAGGCCCGCCAGCTGTTCCACGAGAAGTTCTTCGACCTGAACCGGTACCGCCTGGGCAAGGTGGGTCGCTTCCGGATCAACCGCAAGTTCGACATGGATTCGCCCGAGGACCAGATGTTCATCACGGGCGAGGACTTCCTGCGTGTGGTGCAGTACGTGCTGGACCTTCGTTCCAACCGCGTGGACCCGGACACGGGCCGCCCGGTGGCGCAGGTGGACGACATCGACCACCTGGGCAACCGGCGCCTGCGGACGCTGGACGAGCTGGGCGTGGAGGAGCTGCGCAAGGGGTTCCTGAAGCTGCGCCGGACGGTGCAGGAGCGGATGAGTGTCAAGGATCCCGAGGAGGTCACGAAGATCGCGGACCTGGTGAACTCCAAGTCCATCTCGAGCGCGATCGACTTCTTCTTCGGCCGCAGCGAGCTGAGCCAGGTGGTGGACCAGACCAACCCGCTCTCGTCGCTGGTGCACGAGCGTCGCCTGAGCGCCCTTGGCCCGGGCGGTCTGAACCGGAAGCGTGCGGGCTTCGAGGTGCGCGACGTGCACATCTCGCACTACGGTCGTGTGTGCCCGATCGAGACGCCCGAGGGCACCAACATCGGCCTGATCGTGTCGCTGGGGATCTTCTCGAGCGTGGACGAGTTCGGGTTCCTGCGGACGCCGTACCGCGCGGTGGACAAGGGCAAGGTGACCGACGAGATCGTGCACCTGCGTGCCGACGAGGAGATCCGTGCGGTGCTGGCCCCGACCGACGCCCTGGAGGAGGGCGGGCAGCTGGCCAAAGGCAACCTGCTGGCGCGTGTGGACGGCGAGCTGGCGGAGGTGAGCGCCAAGGAGGTCAACTACGTCGACGTCTCGCCGAAGCAGATCGTGGGCATCTCGGCGTCGCTGATCCCGTTCCTGGAGCACGACGACGCCAACCGCGCCCTGATGGGCTCGAACATGCAGCGCCAGGCGGTCCCGCTGATCAAGGTGGACCCGCCCTGCGTCGCCACCGGCATGGAGTGGCCGGTCGGGCGCAACTCGGGCATGGTGGTGAAGGCCAAACGCGGCGGGACCGTGACCTACGTGGACGGCCTGCGCATCATCATCGACAACGCCGACGAGTACGTGCTCCGCAAGTTCGTGGGCCTCAACGAGCGGACGTGCCAGAACCAGAAGCCGGTCGTCCGCGAGGGCGACAAGGTCAAGGCCGGGCAGGTCATCGCGGACGGCGCCTCGACCGAGAACGGGCAGCTCGCGATCGGCAAGAACGCCATGGTGGCGTTCAACACGTTCGACGGGTACAACTACGAGGACGCGATCGTCATCAACGAGCGTCTGGTGAAGGACGACACGTTCACCTCGATCCACATCGACGCGTTCGACGTGGAGATCCGCGAGACCAAGCTCGGGCGTGAGGAGTTCACCCGCGACATCCCGAACGTCTCGGAGAAGATGCTGCGGAACCTGGACGAGAGCGGCATCATCCGCGTGGGCGCCCGCGTGGGCCCGGGCGACATCCTGGTCGGCAAGGTCAGTCCCAAGAGCAAGACCGAGCTGACGCCGGAGGAGAAGCTGCTGCACGCGATCTTCGGTCGCGCCGGCGAGGACGTGAAGAACGACTCGCTGGAGGTGCCGTCGGGCGTGGCGGGCATCGTGATCGGCACCAAGAAGTTCAGCCGCCGGACCCACATGAACGAGGGTCAGAAGAAGGAGCTGAAGAAGCAGATCGAGGCGTACGAGGCGGACATGGACCGCCAGGCGATCTCGCTGTTCAAGGAGATGGCCGAGGCGATCAACGAGGCGACCGGCTCCGAGATGGTCGACCCGATGACCCGCCAGAAGGTGGGCGCGTCGGACATCCCCGAGGTCATCCTCGAGCAGATCAAGACGTTCAACACCAAGTGGATCAAGGGCTCGAAGGACGCCAAGGGCGAGGGCGAGCGGATCCACAGCCAGTTCTGGCCCCGCATCGAGGCGATCGAGACCGAGAAGCAGCGCAAGGTCGCCCACATGAAGCGCGGCGACGAGCTGCCCTCGGGCGTGCTGGAGATGGTCAAGGTCTACGTCGCGACCAAGCGGACGCTGTCGGCGGGCGACAAGATGGCCGGGCGTCACGGCAACAAGGGCGTGATCGCCCGCGTGGTCCCGGAAGAGGACATGCCGTTCATGGAGGACGGCACCCCGGTGGACGTGCTGCTGAACCCGCTGGGCGTGCCCAGCCGCATGAACGTCGGGCAGATCCTCGAGACGCACCTGGGCTGGGCGGCGCAGGTGCTGGGCTTCCAGGCGGTGACACCCGTGTTCGACGGGTGCAGCGAGGACAAGGTGCACGAGGCGATCGACGAGGCGAACGCGTACGTGCGCAACCGCTGGGCCGAGTGCGAGGACAAGGGCACGTTCCCCCACCCGCGCGAGCTGCTGGCCCAGATGCCCCGCGGCGGCAAGATCCAGCTGTACGACGGCCGCACCGGCGAGGCGTTCAACCAGCGGACCACGGTCGGCTTCATGTACCTGCTGA
>JBICID010000062.1:0-14807 GCA_043101615.1 Phycisphaerales bacterium JB040
GGCGTGTGTCGGGCGAGCGTGGGGCTGCGGCGCTGGCCGAGGTCGGCCTGGCCGGGCACGAGCGGACGCGTGTGCGCGACCTGTCCGGGGGCATGAAGCAGCGGCTCGCGCTGGCGGTGGCGCTGCTGAGCGACCCGCCGCTGATCGTGCTGGACGAGCCGACCTCGAACCTGGATGCCTCCGGGCGGGGCGAGGTGGTCGAGACGCTGGGTCGGCTGCGTGAGTCCGGCAAGACGGTGCTGTTCGCCTCGCACCGCCCGGACGAGGTGATCTCGCTGGCGGACCGTGTGCTGGTCATGGAGCGTGGGCGTGTGGTGCGGGACACGACGCCCGGGGGGCTGTGGCCCACCGAGAAGCCGGTGCAGGTCGTCCGGCTCTACCTGACGATGGCGAGCGAGGCCGACGCGGCGGAGGCCCTGCGCGAGGCCGGGCACGCGGTGCACCTGAACGGTCACGGGCTGTGCGTCGCGGTCCCGCGCGACAGGAAGGCCGAGCCGATCGCCGCGCTGGCGCGCTGCCGGATCGAGGTCCGCGACATCGAGGTGCTCGACGACGTTCAGGTCCCGGAGGTGCAGCGATGATTGCGGAGTCAACAGCCGGAGCCGGGGTGCCCGGGCGTGTCCCGTCGTGCCCGTCGTTCGCGGGAGGGCTTGTCCGATTCGCCCGGCGCGAGTTCCGTGACGCCGTGAGCGGGAAGTGGTTCCTGCTCTACACGGTCGCCTTCGCTGTGCTGGCGGTCGGTGTGTCGTACCTCTCTCTGAGCGGTGTCGGGTCGCACGGCTTCGCGGGGTTCGGGCGCACCGCCGCGGGCCTGCTGAACCTGATCATGCTGGTGGTGCCGCTGATGGCGCTGACGTGCGGTGCGGGATCGATCGCCGGGGAGCGCGAGCGCGGCACGCTGCTGTACCTGCTCGCTCAGCCCGTGTCCCGCGCGCAGGTGCTGCTGGGCAAGTACCTGGGTCTCGCCGGGGCGCTGGTCTGCTCGCTGTGTGTCGGGTTCGGCGTCAGCGCGGGAGTGCTGGCGTGGCGTGCGGGGGGCGTCGGGGTGGGGGCGTTCGGCGTGCTGATCGGGCTCGCGGCGCTGCTCGCGTTGGCCATGCTCTCGGTCGGATTTCTGATCTCGGTCGTCTCGCGACGCACCGGCGTCGCGACGAGCCTCGCCCTGTTCGTCTGGCTCGGGCTGGTCTTCGTGAGCGACCTGGGGCTGATGGCCGGGACCGTTCTGTTCAGGCTGCGGGTGCAGGAGATCTTCGGGCTCGCGACCGCCAACCCGCTGCAGTCGTTCAAGATGGCGGTGATCGTGAACATGAACGCCTCGCTCGACGTGCTCGGGCCGGTCGGCGCGTACGCGTCTCACACGCTGGGCGATGCGCTGGGCTGGGTGCTCGTCTCGTCGCTCGCGGCTTGGACGGTCGTCCCGCTCGCGCTCGCGGTCACGCTCTTCACAAGGAGGGGCTCGGTATGAGACGGTTCGAAGTCGGCGTGCTGACGGCCGTGTCTCTTGCCTGTGTCGCAGGCTGCGGCGGCCAGGACGCGGACGCCCCGCCGGGCGTGCGGCTGGGCGACTCGGTCTGCCACCAGTGCGACATGATCATCAGCGACGAGCGTTGGGCCGTGGCGACGATCGTGGAGGGGGCGCGCGGCCCCGAGCCCCGCCTGTTCGACGACTTCAACTGCCAGGTCAACCACGAGATCGAGCAGCCGGGCCTCCGCGTGCTGGCCCGCTGGTCTCACGCCCACGACACGCGGGAATGGATCCGGACCGAGGAGGCAGGATTCCTGATGTCGCCCGGGCTGCGGACGCCCATGGGCTCCAAGGTCGCGGCGTTCGCATCCCGCGCCGACGCGGAGAGCGCGAGGGCGGCGCTGTCCGGGGACGTGATGGATTTCGAGACCGTATGGAAGCGTCTGGGTTTCGCGGGGGCCTGCTGCCCCGGCGAGCGTGACCGGGGCGTGCGAGAGGACACGAAAGGTGACGGACATGACCACTGATATCACACCGGGCACGACGCTTCGCCACATCGCGGTCGAGCACCCGCGCCTGATCCCGTGCCTCGAGTCGCACGCCCTGGACTACTGCTGTCGCGGGCGTGACACGGTGTCCGAGGCGGCGGCGAGGATCGGCTTGTCCGCGTCTGACCTGATCGAGCTGCTGAACGCGTACCGCGCCGATACGGGCTCACGCGCGCCGGAGCGGGACTGGTCGGGGGCGTCCATGACGGAGCTGGCCGACCACATCGAGGGGACGCACCACGCGTTCGCGCGGGAGGCCCTGGACAGGCTCGGTCGTCTGGTGGGGGCGTGCGTCGCGGCGCACGCCGAGGACGAGCCCCGCCTGGTCGAGCTGCAGCGCACGCTGGCGGCGCTGACCGAGGACATGCTGGACCATCTGGTGCGCGAGGAGCGTGTGCTGTTCCCGTGGCTGCGTCGGCTGGAGCGTCGGTCCGAGATCCAGGGCGGACCGCCCTGGAGCGTCCGTCGCCCGATCGACTGCATGGTCCACGACCACGACGACGTCGGCGAGGCGTTCAGGCGGATCCGAGGTCTCACCGACGACCTGCGCGCGCCGGAGGGGGCCTGCGCGACCTGGATCGAGTGCTACCGCCTGCTGTCCGAGCTCGAGCGTGACACGCACCTGCACATCCACAAGGAGAACAACATCCTGTTCCCGGCGGGTGTCGAGGCGGAACGCCGGCGTCGTGCTGGGGCGGTCGCCCGAGACGGTGCGCCCTCCGCACGCGAAGGGTTCACGCTCGTCGAGCTGCTCGTGTGCCTGGCGATCATCGCGACGCTGATCGCCGTCATGCTGCCGGCCCTGGGAAGGGCGCGGTCCGCCTCACGCTCGGTCGTCTGCCTGGCCAAGTCGCGTTCGATCGCGACGGCGATGACGATGTACGCCGGTGACGATGGCCGTGAGTTCTTCCCGACGGCCAGGATGCCCGGCATGGCGATGGGCGGGAAGCCCGCGGCCCCGTTCCGGGAGTCCTGGATCTGCCTGCTGGCGCCCTATGTCGGGGTGGACGCGACCCTCCCGGAGCATCCCACGCCCGAGGAGATCAGCGACTTCGTCCGGGCCGTCGAGGTCTGTCGCTGCCCGGAGGACCACAGCCAGAACTGGGAGGCGATGATGATGCCCAGGCTCTCGTCCTACGGCATCAACGCCTACCTCACTCCCAACCACCCGCCTCACTGGGGGATACGGGCGTCGGCCATCGCCTCCCCAGCGCGATGCGTGCTGTCGGCCGAGCTCGCCGAGGAGATCGGCATGGACCACTTCATGCCGATGTACTGGGGCGATCCGCCCGCGGTCTCCGCCCCGATGGCCCAGGCTCGCCAGTGGGACGTGGCGGCCAGGCTCCCGAGGGTCATCCAGCACACCCGCCACGGCGGGGAGCGGGCGAACTACGTCTTCGCCGACGGTCACGCCGGGACGCACGTGTTCTCTGAGACCTGGGCGCAGGATGTCGGCGAGGCCCCAGCGCGTGACTGGTACGACCCCTTGACCCACTGAATCCAGGGGAAGACTCGACGGGGCACCGAACCGGCGGATCACGCCGCCCATGCCATGGCGTCTGTCGCTCGGGCCGTCCTGCACCCCCGAGCCCGGTGACTTGTCGTGAATGGCATCGCTCATGCTTTCGGCATGACACGCCCGGTCCGGGTAGCGCTTGGAATTACGGATATCTAGATGTAGAATAGGTGGTCGGCTCTGTGTCGAGTCCGGTCTGTCGGCGGGCGGCGGACTCCCGACTCATACGGACGACCGTGGCAGGAGGTGCGAGATGGATGGGCGAGTGTGGCGCGGCGCTGCATCGGGCGCCTTGGTGCTCGGCGTTGGGACGGAGGCGGCGCTTGCGCAGGTGACCCTGGTGTCTGCGGAGCGCTCGGTGTCGGCTGACGCGTCGGTGATCGCGGATTTCGGGCAGTTCGAGGACGACTACGCGAACGACGGCGCGTCCATGTCCGGGCCGGGTCTGTTCGACCCCGCCGTGGCCGCGTCGGCCCTGCCCGAGACATCGCCGCAGCAGTTTCTGACGACGATCACCACGATGAGCTCGAACATCACGACGAGCGTGTTCGAGGCGAGCGTCTCGACGTCGGTGGAATGGGGCGGGTTCGACTCCGGGACGAGCGCCGGGTGGGGCGGCGGGTCGATGGTCGACGTGGTGTTCGAAACAGCCGCGTCCGCGGCGTTCACGATGGACGTCACTCCGGACGCCTTCGCCTCGATCGTCTCGCTGGTCGATGACGTGAGCGGCGAGGAGATTTTCTACGTGTTCGATACGCCGGAGATGATCTCGGGCACGATCCGGCCGGGACGCTACCGCCTGCTCGCGACCTTCGACATTGCGGATACGATCAACGGGGATTTCCAGACCGAGGGCTCGTTCGACAGGGATCACTACAGCTTCCGGTTCGAGATCCCGGCGCCCTCGACGGTGACGCTGTTCGCCGTGCTGGGGCTGATGTCGGGGCGTCGCCGGTAGCACCAGGCGTTGGGAACGGGACTCGGGTGGATCCGCCTCACGCGACTCGGGGACGTGTCTGTTCGCACGCCTCCTGCGTGTCTCTGTCGCGCCATCGGGCGTCCGCCTGTCGCGCCCCGCCCGTGTGCCGTGGGAACTGCGTCGGGCCGAAGCCGAGGGTGTGACACGTGCAAGGTGTTCCGGCCCCGACGGAGTCGGCCGGGTGTCTCCTACAAAGAAAGGCCCGGGTCCAGCGGACCCGGGCCGGGGGAACTGCATCAGGGTACGGGTCGCGACTCGTCTCGGCCACCGGCGGTGTCTCGAGGTGCCCGCATCGCGCCGGTCGGCGGGCGAGAGCGGCGTGCGCCGCTCCGTCAGGGCTGATCCGCCATCGTGCCGTAGTCCGGGTCGAGCGGCATGAGGGGCTCGCCGTGCATGCCCTTGAGGATGACCTTGAACTGGTCGAGCAGGAAGAGGGGTTTCGCGGCGTCGGCAGCCAGCTCGTTGATCCTCCGCTGGAGCGACTCGACCACTTCGGGGTGCTGCGCGGCGAGGTTGGTGGTCTCCGAGGGATCCGAATGCAGGTCGTACAGGTCCACGCTGGACGGCAGCATGGTCCTCCAGATCAGCTTCCAGTTCCCGCGTCGGATCGCGGCCCGGAACGGTTCGATGTTGTAGACCACCTCGTTCCGGGGCGAGGGCTGGTTGGTCGCGATCGTGTGCCAGACGTTCACGCCGTCGAGCGGTTTGCCGCCGGTGGTGTCGGCGCCCGCCAGCGTGGCGAACGTGGTGTAGAGGTCCACCGCGTGGATGAAGCCGTCCACCGACTGCGGCTCGATCTTTCCTGGCCAGTTGGCCAGCGCGCAGACGCGGCTGCCGCCCTCGAACAGGGAGCCCTTCCCGTCGCGGAAGGGGCCGTTGTCGCACGGGATCTTGATCTCGGACATGTCGGCCATGACGCCGGCGAACATGGCGTTGTGTGTGCCTCCGTTGTCGCTGTGGAAGACGATGAGCGTGTTGTCGCGCATGCCCCGCTCTTCGAGCGCGGCGACGACGCGACCGATCTGGTCGTCGAGGCAGGAGACCATTCCCGCGTAGATGCGGCGCGTCGGCTCCTGGATGTCCGGGAACCGATCGATGTACTCCTGCGGGGCCTGGTAGGGTGTGTGGGGCGCGTTGAACGCGAGGTAGAGGTAGAGCGGGCGTGTGGTGTCGTGGTTCGTGATCAGCCTGACCGCGTCGTCGCCGAACAGCTCGGTTGTGTAGCCCTCCTCCTCGACGGGCTCGTTGTCGCGGAACCAGTCGAGCACGCCCTGCTCGGAGTGGGTGAAGTAGTCCAGCTCGCCGATCATCGGGCCGTACTGGTAGTCGAAGCCGCGCTGGCGTGGCCAGAACTTCTTGTCCGCGTGCCCCAGGTGCCACTTGCCGATGATCGCGGTGTCGTACCCGGCCCGCTTGAGCGCCTGCGGCAGGAGCCATTCGGCGGTGTCGAGCCCGTAGTCGGAGACCGACGGGATCACGGCGGTCTGCAGGCCGTAGCGGAAGGGGTACCGCCCGGTCATCAGCGCCGCGCGCGTGGGCGTGCACATCGACTGCGCATAGAAGTTCGACAGCACCGCCCCTCCCCGGGCCAGCGCGTCGATGTTGGGCGTCCGGATGTCCTCGCACCCGTTGAACCCCACGTCCTTCCACCCGAGGTCATCCGCGACGATGTGCACGATGTTCGGCCTCGGGCCGCCCGCCGACGCGGTCGACGCGACCAGCGCGAGCAGCACTGCGGCGAGGGCGTGCAGGCGCACGCGCGGCGCGGGGCACTTCGTCAAGTGATTCTCCGGACTCTTCATGTGATTCCTTTCGATCGGAGCGGCCATCGTCGGGATGGCCGTGCGGTCAGAAGTTGAACTGCAATCCGAACAGCGGGCCGTGGGACACGACTTCCCATCCGAAGTCGCCGTCGCTGTAATCCTGCCCGAGCGCGCGATACCCGAGCACGAGCCTGGCCCGGGCCTCGCCGAGGTCGAAGCCGTACCCGAACGCAGCCACGGTCTGCCAGGAGAAGTCCGAGCCGTCGACGCCGAACCCGCCGACGTCCCCGCGGAGGCTCATCGTCCAGCGCTCGGAGAGGTCCACCGCGGCCCTGGCGCCGACGAACGGTTCGAACCAGTCCCGCTGCTCGTCCAGCGAGCGTTCGACGTTGCTGGTCAGGACCGTGCCGTTGGGGAGCGTGACCGTCGTGGTCGCGGTCGTATCAGCGGAGACATCCATCGAGGTGTAACGCACGCCCGCGAGCCCGTCGAGTCGCAGCGAGCGCGGTGTCTGCGCGTCGCCGAGCGGCCTGTCGAGAAACCGGTACCCGCCCGCGAGCTCGATCCAGGTCATGTTGGAGTTCACGTCGGAGGACGCGCTCACCGGGCCGACGCTGGCTCCGACGTTGTCCTCGGCGACGTGTGCGTACGCGCCGTTGAACTGCACGATGAGGCGGTCATAGCTGGCGTCGAGGACGCCCATGAAGCCGTACAGGGCGTCGGCGTTGCTGAACAGGTCGCCGAAGTCCACGTCGACCTCGCTCTTCACACCGAGCACCGTGACGTCGCCGGTCATGCTCGGCGCCCAGAAGTACGGGGTGAATGTGAGCCGGAGCCTCGGGTCCGCGTCGAGCCGAAGCTCGTGCTCGCCGGCGGTGTCCCGTGTCGGGGCGGGGGCGTCCTGGGCCCGGGAGAACCCCGCGGTGACCGCCAGGGTCGCCAGCAGGCCGAGGGTCGTGATCGTGCTCTGATTGGCATGCCGCATGTCGTGAACTCTCCGGTTTGACGGGACGGGCTTCGGGGCTCCCCGTCGCCCGTCGGTGGTGTCTGGGCTCTTCACGAGGTTTCTCTTCGCAACGCCTGGTCGAGTGTCCGGACGAGCAGGTCGTCGCTGATTGGCTTCCGGAGGTACGCGATGGCGCCGGCCGCCAGGGCCTGCTCACGCACCTCGGCGGCGTCGTGGGCGGTGATGAACACAACCGGCGGAGCCGGGATGCGCTCCCGGAGACGGGCCTGCACGGCGATGCCGTTGGAGCCCGGCATCTGCACGTCGAGTATCACGCAATCGGGCGAGAAGGCCGGCATGCCCACCAGCGCGCTCAGGAAGTCATCGCCGGACGCGAACGTCGAGGCCGTCATTCCCAAGGACCTCACGAGCCTGGCCAACGCCCTGCACACCGACGCGTCGTCATCCACGACCGCGATCACCGGGCTGGAGTCTGTCATGCCATAACCTCACGCGGCGTGGCGGTGACCTTCGAGTCGACGCTTGCCATGCCGGCAAGAACGTAGTGGGAGACCCCTGCCCGATCTATTGGACCTTGGTCCAACGGCGCTCGCATGGATGCGTCGGAACGGGGCTGATCAGCGGGGCTCGACGAGTCCGAGCGAGACCGCGATCCGGACGAGATCGGCCAGCGACTCCGCCCCCATCTTCTGCATCACCCGTCCGCGGTGGACCTTGACGGTCTTCTCGGCGGTGCCGAGCTGGAAGGCGATCTGCTTGTTGAGCAGGCCTCGCACGACCAGCTGCATCACCTCCCGCTCGCGGGGGGTGAGCGAAACGAGACGGGCCCGGTGCTCGCGGAGGGCATCGGACGCGTCCCGGGATCGCCGGTCTCGCGCGAGGCCGGCGCGGACGGCCCCGAGGAGCGCTTCCCCGTCCACCGGCTTGGTCAGGAAGTCCATCGCGCCCCCCTTGAGCGCCTCGACCGCGACGGGTACGTCGCCCTGCCCGGTCAGGAAAACGATCGGGCGATCGCATCCGGACTCGGCGAGCCGTCGCTGCACCTCCAGTCCGTCCAGTCCTGGCATGGAGAAGTCCAGCAGCAGGCACCCGGGCCGCGACGGGTCGTGCTGCGCGAGGAACTCGACCGATGAGACGAACGCCTCGACCGAGAGCCCGCCGGCGCGCAGCAGCCGCCCGATCGACTTGATCACCGCGTCGTCGTCGTCGACCAGGAACACGGTGGGGATCCCGCTCACGGCGTGACCTCCGGCGCGGGGTGATCGGTGTAGGAGGGCAGCAGGATATGGACGCTCGCGCCGCGGTCCGGGTTGTTCTCCGCCCAGATGCGTCCCCCGTGCGCCGTCACGATGGTCCGGCAGATGCACAGCCCGAGCCCCATGCCCGACGCCTTGGTCGTGTAGAAGGGCTCGAACACCTGCGCCACGCGGTCGTCGGGGAAGCCGGGCCCCGAGTCCTCGACCGTGATCTCCACGAACCCCTCCTTCGCCGCGCGGCCTCGCACAACGACGACGGGCGGGTCGTCTGGCCGGGAGCCGGCGGACGCCATCGCCTCGGCCGCGTTGCCGATCAGATTGAGGAGCACCTGCTGCAGCTGCACGCGGTCGGCCAGCACGCGCCGCGCCCCGGGGGGGAGGTCGGTCAGCACCGTGATGTTCCGATTGATCAGGTCGCTGTGCACGAGGGCGAGCACGTCGTCCAGGACGTCGCCCAGTTCGAGCGGCTGAGTGTTGACCTCTCCCTTCTTGAGCAGGTGTCGGAGCCGGTGGATGATCTCTCCGGCACGCCGGTCCTCTCTGACGATGTCCGCGAGGATCTCGCCGACCTCGGCGGTGTTCGCGGGCTGCTGACCGAGGAAGCGCTGGGCGGCCTGGGCGTTGGTGAGGATCGCGGTGAGCGGCTGGCTCAGCTCGTGGGCGAGTGCGCCCGAGAGCTCGCCGAGCGTGTTGGCCCGCGCCAGGTGGATCAGCTCGTTCCGGTGCTGCCGAAGCTCGAGCCGCTCGCGCATGCGGAGGGCGTTCGCCCGAGTCAGCAGCCACACCACGACACCGATGCACGCCGCGAGCAGGGACACGGCCGTCGCCTTGAACCAGAGCGTCTGCCAGACGAACGGGGTGATCGAGAAGGCCAGCACAGCGGGCTCATCGGTCCAGAGCCCGTCGTTGTTCGAGGCGCGCAGCTGCAGCGAGTAGCGACCGGGCGGCAGCGCCTCGTACCGTACGCTCCGGCGGGCGCCCGTCTGCTGCCACGAGCGGTCCACGCCGGCGAGTCTCGACTCGAAACGCACCTTGCCCGGGGACGTGAGGCTGAGGGCCGTGTATCGGATCTCGACGCTTCGACTCCCGGGGGGGAGCCTGATCGGCTCGCCCCCGGGCCCGGCGGGTGGGGCCTCGGTCGTCTCGCCCGAGTAGGTCTGGTACGTCACACTCTCGAAGCGGACCGGCGGCGTGGCCTCGTTGAGTCGGAGCGCTCCGGGATCGACCGAGATGACCCCCTTGCCGGTGGCGAACCAGAGCATCCCCGAGGCGTCACGCCCGCAGATCGGCTGGCGCAATCCGGTGCAGTCGATCGTGGGGAGCCCGTCCGCCCGGTCGAAGACCTGATGACGGATTCGCTCGACCCCTCCCGAGAGCGCGGCCTCGATGTCCTCCGCCCCGGCGCGAAGAATTCCGCGATTGGAAGGCATCCAGCAGAATCCCTCGTCGTCCTCGACGAACCCGTAGATCTCTGTGTCCACGGGCCCCATGCCCGTTTCGAGGGAGGTGAGCGTGCCGTCCTTCCACCGGCGGAGCACGGGCCCGCCCATCCAGACGGAGCCGTCCGGGCGTGCGAGAAAGCCGAACACACCCCTGAGCGGGCTTCCGTTCTCATCGGTCACGCGCTCGAATCGGTCCGCCTGCATCCGGTACACGTCATCGCTGTTGGAGACCCAGATCACGCCGCGCGTATCCTCGACGATGCTGTGGTAGCCCGACCTCGGGAGCCCATCGTCCGGAGTGAAGACGCGGTAGGTCTCGCCCCCGAGCACCGCCAGCCCGCCGCCGCCGCACGTCCACAGACGCCCCGCGGAGTCTTCGTACAGCGAGATCGAGTTGCCACCCGCGGTGCGGGAGGCGTCGATCCGATTCCAGGTCGAGCCGCGGTCGTCGGATCGGAACAGCCAGTCGTCGAACGTGCCGACCCACAGCCGACCGGAGCGGTCCTCGAGCACGCTCTGCAGGTAGACGATCTGGCGCCGGTCGGTGAACGGGACGCGTGTCACGGCTCCGTCCCCGACGCGATAGAGCCCCGATCCGTAGGTGGCGGCCCACACTCCCCCGGACGAGTCTGGCGTCAGAGCGTTGACGATCGGCTCTTGAATCCCGTCTGAGCGTCCGTAGGCGCGGAATCGACGCGGGGTAAACCTGCTGAGTCCTCCGCCGCTGGTGCCCACCCAAATATTGTGCTCTCGATCCTCGAAGACGAAACGGACCGCGTTGGCTTCCAGGCCGTTGTCGTGCCTCCAGCGCCGTATGTTCCCGCTCGGATCGATCCGGCACAGGCCGCGGTCGTACGAGCTGACCCAGATGTAGCCGCGGGTGTCCTCGTAGACGCTCCAGACGCCGCCGGTTTCCTCGGCGAGCTCCAGGCTGCTCACCGCGGTCCCTGCGCGGTACTTGCGGAGCTCGGCACGCGCGAGCACCCAGATCCCGCCCCCGCGCGCCGAGGTTGCCCCCAGCCGGTCGGGGGGCATCGGTGGGAGTGCCGACCGCTGCCGCCACCGATGCCCGTCCCATTCGGCGACCAGCCCGGCCTGCACGACCCACCAGCGCCCCGCCTCGTCCGCGAAGCCCCAGTACCCGAATTCCATGACGCCCTCGGTCGGCTGAGGCAGCTCGCGACAGCCCCCGTCCCTGATCTCGAGGATTCTCCCCGGAAGCGTGGTCAGCATCATCTCACCGGTCGGTCGCTCGGCAAAGCTTCGGATGACCTGCGAGCTCCAATCCTCCCCGAGCCGGACCTGCTCCCACACGCCCCGATCCCGCACCACGAGCCCGGCGAGCGTGCTGACCCAGAGGCGCCCCGACCGGTCCAGGTGGAGGTTGAAGATGCCGTTGTGCGGCAGCTCGGGCGTGTTCGTTCGATTGAACACTCGGAAGGCCACGCCGTCAAACCGGACGAGCCCGTTGAAGGTGCCGAACCAGAGGTAGCCGTCGTTGTCCTGCGCCATCGCGGTCGCCGAATTCCCGGGGAGGCCGTCCTCGGTCTGCCAGTGAGTGATGAGGTACTCGGGATCGGCGAACGCGGGCGTGGACTGTGCCGCGGAGTGCCCGCCGAGGGCGAGCACGAGCATCGCGCACGCCGACGCAATCCGAGAGCGCGTGGCGTTGATTCTGAACGTGGGTCGGGTGCGTGATTCCATGGCATGCGGCCCGTTGGGCGCGCTGCCGCTGCCCGGTGGTCGATCGATATCGTACCGAGATCGGCGTGCGTTACACGCCACGGCCGGCGGGTCCGGGGTGCTATTGGACCAAGGTCCAATGGTCCGATTCCGAGGGGGCGGTAGCCTTCACCGATCCCCAGCGCATCAGGCGCTGGAGGCCGGAGGCAACGCGATGAAACGGAACGGACTTGCAGCGGTCGGGATGATCGTGGTGGCGATGCTGGTCGGGGGCCAGGCCGGAGGTTGCGGCGCCTCGACGCCCAAACGCACGGGCTTCCTGAGCGACTATTCCAACCTCACCGAGGCATCCTCCACGTCGTTCCGGTACATCGGGCCGAGGCAGACGACCCGGGCGTACACCTCGTTCATGATCGACCCGGTGACGATGCTCGCCTACGAGGCCGACAAACCGAACCCCTCGATCGGCGAGCTGGGCGGCTACTTCGAGACGACGCTGACCGAGGCGCTCGAGCCGGAGTACCCGGTCGTTACCGAACCCGGCCCCGGCGTGGCCCGCATCCGGATCGCGATCACCAACGCCAAGGCATCCAAGTGGTTTCTGAGGCTGCACCCGGTCGGCATGCTCGCCGGTGCGGGCATGGGTGAGGCGGCGATGGAGGCCGAGTTTGTCGACTCTGTGACCGGCGAGCAGGTCGCGGCCCTGGTCGAGGCTCAACGAGGCAGACGGCTTGAGCTGGACGCCTTCTCCAAGTACGACGACGCCCGCGACGCGATCGACGACTGGTGCAAACGCATACGCGAACGCCTCGACGAGATCCACACCAACGCGGACTGACACGATTCGTGGTGCGGTCCATGGTGGCCGCGTGATCCGCCCGCGGTCTCGGAGTGTCATTGCGCTCGCGAAATCAAGTGCGGCCGGGTCTGTATCCATTGGCATAAAAACCGAGAGCGCCGAACCCCGCCCCTGACCCCCCCAACGGCCCCGATCCGACCCTCCCCCAGTCAACAAACAGGCCCGGATCCAACGGACCCGGGCCTGGGAAGCTCCCCGAGCAGGACTCGAACCTGCAACCTAGCGGTTAACAGCCGCTCGCTCTACCGATTGAGCTATCGGGGAATCGGATGTGCCGGCCGGGCCACGCCCTGCCGGGGAGGAGAAGGGTACTCCCGATCCCGGGTCGGTCAAGCGGGGAGGGGGCTTGAGGGGTACACGCACGGAATTCATGCCGGTCTGTATGGTCTGGGGAGTGCCGGATGGGGCGGTGGGGGTACAGAGAACATTCCGGCAGACGCTTCGGGGGCACACAGGGGCGTGGGCGGCGGGTGGGGGCCACTCAGGCCATCAAGGACGCGGCCACTGTCATCACCACCAGCACCTTGGCAACCCACGCCAGGAATGCGACCAGGATCGCGTCGTTGAGTTCGATGTCCAGCAGTTTCGACAGCAGGCCGATCAGGCACGCCACCTCGATCAGCCACGGGATGATGGGCAGCGGGATCAGGGCCGTGAGCGTGCTGATCGCGGCCGTCGCGGTGTACGCGGCCGCGAGCTGGATGGCGGTCGTGTGCAGCGGCTGGTCGAACCCGATCCAGATGAACGAGCAGGCGATGAACACCAGCCAGCCCGAGACCGCCAGGATCACGGCGTAGACCGGGAAGAGGGCGGCCCCGAGCACGCCCCCCTCGACGCCCCACATCGCGGTCCCCACCACCAGGCCGGCGACCAGCCACAGCACCGGGGTGCGGTAGACGTCCCGCCAGGTGTCCGGCTGCATCGCCGACCGCTGCAGGGAGGACATCGACACGGGCGTGCCGCACTCCGGGCAGCGCCCGGGGCGTGCGCCCTTGAGGTCGTACCCGCACTTGGGGCACTTGACGTTGCCCATGGTGTTCCTGGGCGGCATGTCGTAGAGGCGGGTGGACTTGGCGGCGCTGGCGCCCATCGTGGCCGTGTGCGCTGGCGGTGGGCGGACGGGCTTCGGGTCGTCCTCCACGATCTCGTAGATGTCCAGCTTGTCGTCGTCCTCGGGGGGCATGGTGGGGAGGATACCGGATTCCGAACATTCCGCAACCGGAACTGCCGATGATGGCGTGCGGAAAGTCATCAGGAGGTCGGCATGCACTCAAAGTTGTGGCGGATGGCGGGTTGGTGCCTCTCGGCCATGCTCGGGATCGCGGTCGGGAGCGCCTCGGCACAGCCGACGTTCGAGCTGCGCCCTCGCTGGGACTCGGAAACCCCGACCCGCTATCGCGTAGACGAGGAGATGACCCAGGAGATCAGCGGCGAGGCCTCGACCACCCTGTTCTGGAAGCGCGCCCTCGAGTACACCGAGCGGGTGGTGGAGCGGGACCGCGAGACCGGCGTCACCACCGTCGAACGCACCTACGACTCCGTCGAGGTGGCGGTGGAGGGGGACGGGATCGACGACGCCCGGTACGACTCCAACGACCCGCGGACCGCCGACGCCAAGTCCCACCCGCTCGTCGGCCCCTTCGCGGCGCTGGAGGGGCAGGCGGTTCGCTTCACGGTGGACGACGAGGGCAACGTGCTGGAAGCCAGCGGTGCCGACGCGGCCTGGGGGGCGATGCTGAGTTCGCTCGCGGGCGGGCTCGGCAAGGGCTCGGGGCTGGGGCAGGCCCTTTCCGGCGGGTTGCCGAGCGAGGAGGCGCTGCGACGCCAGATCGAGGGGGGGTTGCGGGCCCTGCCCGAGGACCCGGTGCGGGTGCGGGACACGTGGGAGCAGCGGACGGGGCACGCCACGCCGCTGGGCACGGTCACCAGCGAGCTGTCGCACAGGCTCGGCGGGTTCCGTGGGCGCGGCGAGGGGCGGCTGGCGCGGATCGAGACTTCCGGAAGGCTCGTCAGCGGTGGGGGAGACGAGAGCGGGCTCGGCAATCTGCTGCAGGGGCTGGCGGGCGTAAGCGTGGCGTTGGGCGAGACCAGCATCCGGGGCGAATCACTCTTCGACGTCGCCCACGGTCAGTTCGTGCGACAGGAAATGGTGGTCCAGACCGAATGGGTCACGCAACTGGGCGAGGGCATGGAAGAACTCGGGCTCGAGAACCGCCAGCGGATCACCCAGCGGAGCGTGCTGGAGCGGTTGGACTGACCCCCCGCCCCCCCCCAGCCCCCCCTGAGTTCACTGCTTTTGGCGTGGGGTGCCACGGGTTGACCGCAGGAC
>JBICID010000063.1:0-7979 GCA_043101615.1 Phycisphaerales bacterium JB040
CACCCCCTCGCGCCCGCGAGGGGTTTTTTATGCGCCAACACCCCACCTAGCCCCGAGCGCCCGCGCGGGGTCTCTCCGTCTTTCAGCCCACACCAACTACCCACCCCCCCCCACATTTGGACACTCGGTTGAGAACGGGGAGTGGGTAGTTGTTGTGGGATGAAAGACGGAGAGACCCCACGCTTGCGCTCGGGGGTAGTAGGTGTGTTGGCTCATAAAAAACCCCTCGCGGGCGCGAGGGGTTTTGTGGTTGGTCTTGAGGCGTGGAGAAGGCTGCGCCGTCTCCACGGCACCCGGTTGTACCCCCTCCGTCGCCTTCGGCGACACCTCCCCCGCCCCCCCAAGAGACGGTGACGGGGGAGGATTGAGAGACCCCTCGCTTGCGCTCGGGGTTAGTTGTGGTGTTGGCGGGGTTCGGTTGAGCGAGGCCGCGTGCTTACGCCCGCGGCTCGGATCAGACCTCCCGTCGCGGTGCGACGTGAGCCCCCTCATCCGTCCGCTTCGCGACCACCTTCTCCCCCAGTGGGGGAGAAGGGAGAGTCAGATCTCGCCGAGGAGGTCGGCGACTTCGTCGTCGACGGGGTTGTGGGCTCGGTCGTCCTTGGGGCCGCGGTTCTTGAGTCGGCGTTCGGAGGGGGTGAGTCCGTCGTCCTCGTCCTTGCCGGAATCCTTGTTCTTGTCGTGTTTTCCGGCGGGCTTTCTGGGCTGGTCGGAGTCGTCGTCGTCGTCGTCGCCGACCTCGGCGTTCTGGGCCGCGACCTGGGCCTCGAGCTCGTCGAGGTCCTCCTCGGCGGCCTTGCCCTCTGCGGCGAGCTTCTTCTTGAAGGCGTTGACCTTGTCCTTGTCCGGGGCGAGGACGATGGAGGCCTGGCGTCCCATCCAGCGGGGGGCCATCTCGACCTTGGCGACGTCGGAGAGGTCGACGCAGATCTTCTCGAGCCGTTCGAGGCCGAGCTCCTTGTGGGCCATCTCGCGCCCCTTGAAGCGCTGGGTGAGCTGGACCTTGTGTCCGGCGATGAGGAATCGGCGGGCCTGGTCGACGCGGATCTGGACGTCGTGTGGGTCGATCTTGACGGAGCGTCCGAGGCGTACTTCCTTGAGCTCGTGCGTTTTGGTGGACTTGTTGCTCTCTCGCTTGGAGAGCTCGTACTTGTACTTGCCGTAGTCCATGATCTTGCAGACGGGCGGGCGAGAGTCCGGGGAGATCTCGACGAGGTCGAGCCCTGCCTCCTGTGCCATCCGCATGGCCTCGGGCGTCTCGACAACGCCGACCTGCTCCCCGTCGGCGCCGATGAGGCGGATGGGTGAGAGCCTGATCATGTGGTTGATTCGGGTCCGCTGGACGGGGCCCTGCATGCGCATAAAACGTCGACGAGCGATAAGTCAGTCCTCCGAACGGGGTCTGTGCGATGGGCACGCCTTCGGGCGTCCCGGTGGGTATTGAATCGGGTTTCGTTGGCGAAAGCAAGCGATCACGCGAGCGCCAGCACCAGATTGAGGGCGACGGAGACGACCAGGAGGAAGACGAGGACGAGGAAGGGGCCGGAAAGGAGGATTTCCGAGAGCGGGCGGCCCTCGCTGATGGACTTGTCCTCGGGGATGGGGGTCTGGACGGAGGCCTCGGCCTCTGCGAGGTCCGCGAGGCTGCCGGCGTCCTTGTGGGCGATGGGGGGGGCCTCGCCCTTGCGTACTGCGCGGAGGTCGAGGAGGAGGTCGGAGCAGTTCTGGTAGCGGTCGGCGACTTTTTTGGCCATCATCATCTCGATGACCTCTGAGACGCCGGCGGAGAGCTTTGCGTTGACGTGGTCCGGAGGGACGAGCTCGGCCTTGAGGTGCTTTCGCATGACCTCGGATGGGCTCTTGGCCTCGTAGGGGACGGAGCCGGTGACCATGTGGTAGAAGGTGGCGCCGAGGGAGTAGATGTCGGCGGGTGGGCCGACCTGCATCTCGCCTCTGATCTGCTCTGGGGAGATGTAGTAGGGCGTGCCGAAGGCCTTGCCCTTCTCGGCCTCTGCGGCCTCCTTGTCGGAGACGGCTCTGGCGAGGCCCATGTCTGCGAGCTTCACGATGCCCTCTTTGGCGATCATGATGTTCTTGGGCTTGACGTCTCGGTGGATGAGGCCGCGTTGGTGGGCGTGCTCGAGGGCCTCGGCGACCTGGATGATGACGTCGATGGCCTCCGCCTCGGTGTATCGTTTGTGCTTGACGATGTCGTCGTGGACGGTGCCGCCCTCGACGTACTCCATGACGAAGTAGTAGATCTCGCCCTCGTTGCCGACGTCGAAGGCCTGGACGATGTTGGGGTGGTTGAGCTGTGCGGCGGAGCGTCCCTCGGCGAAGAAGCGTTCGATGAACTGGGGGTTGGAGCTGAACTTCTCGGGGAGCTTCTTGATGGCGACGGTGCGGTCGAGCGAGAGCTGCTTGGCCTTGTAGACGGTGGCCATGGCGCCGGAGCCGAGCTTGCCGAGGATCTTGTAGCCGGGGATCTTCTGGCCTGAGCGTTCGGCCTCGATGACCTCGCGGAGGCGTGCGAGCTGGCGCTTGGTGACGTATTCCTTGTCGACGAGGATCTGAGTGAGGGACTTGGCAGCCTCGGGCTCCTCGGAGCGTGCGAGGGTCATGGCGAGCTTGACCTCGTCGGGTGTGGCGAGGCCCTGCTCGACGACGAGGCGTCCGACGAGGGAGTCGACGGAGGTGCCGGCCTTGGAACCTGCCTTTGAGCCCGCGGCGGCCTGGTGGAGGGCCTGCTCGGCCTCCTCGACGCTGGGGGCCTGGTCCGGGTCCTCTCGTTCCATGTGCGCGGTGTCCTCCTGTGACAGCGGGGCTGTCTCGTCGGAGGCTGTCTGGTCGCGCTGGTGCTCGTTCATGGAGGTCGGTGCGGTCCGCCGGGGTCGAGGAGTCGAGCCACAAGAATACACACCCGGCGGGGTGATCGTGGGGATGCTCCGGAGGTCCATCCGCGAGCCGCGCCGTGCGGATGCGTCGGGATCGGGATGTGGCACGAGATCGGGGGGGATGCCGGTGTGGGGCGGCGCGTGGGTGGCCGGGGGTGGGGGCCGGTATACTCGGGGATTCCGGTGGCCTGGCCTGCCGGTGGGACCGGACCGCTCATGCTCGTCACCGACTCGCGCCCGCGCAACCTGAAGTGGATTCACGCGGGCCCGCTGCTGTACGGGGACTGGGGGACGAGCCGGCTGTACGTGCTTGGGCTGGCGTTTTTGTACACGGGTCACGCGTCGGTGCTGTACCTGGCGGCGATCGGGCTGCTGATGCTGGCGGTGAGCTGGGCGTACACGATCGTGTGCCGCGAGTTTCCGGACGGTGGCGGGGTGTACACGGCGGCGCGTCGTCTGAGCCCGACGCTGAGCGTGGTGGGGTCGACGCTGCTGCTCTCCGGGTACATCATGACGGCGGCGATCAGCGTGATCGAGGCGTGGCACTATTTCGGGGTGCCGCACAGCCTGACGTGGCCGCTGTCCGTGGCGACGCTGGTGCTGGTGGGCGGGGTGAACTGGCTGGGGGCGCGGTCGGCGGGGACGTTTGCGCTGGTGATCGCGTTCGGGGCGCTGGGGGTGAGCGCGGTGCTGGCGGTGCTGGTGCTGCCGTTCTTTGTGAGGGGGCTGGAGTCGATCTCGTTCGACTTCCTGCGTGAGCACTCTCCGGGGACGATCTGGGTGTCGTTCACGGCGATCTGCCTGGCGCTGGCGGGCGTGGAGGCGGTGGCGAACATGACGGGGCTGATGAAGAAGCCCGTGGGGAAGACGGCGAAGAAGACGATCTGGCCGGTGACGATCGAGGTGGTGGCGCTGAACATGCTGTTCGGCATCGCGCTGACGGGGCTGACGTACACGGTGAACGACGTGCCGCTGGAGGAGTCTCGCACGGCGCACGTGGACCTGCTGGAGAGCCTGGAGGCGGGGGTGGCGGCGGCGCCGACGCCGGAGGCGGCCTCGGAGGCCGCGGAGAGGCTGGCCCGGGTGGAGGGGGAGGTCGAGGCGTACACGAACGCGGCGATGAAGGTGATCGCGGAGGACGCGGGGAAGCACTTCTTCGGGGACACGGGGGGCTCGGTGCTGGGGATGGTGGCGGGCATCACGTTCGGTCTGCTGCTTTTGAGCGCGACGAACACGGCGGTGATGGCGATGGTGTCGGTGCTGTTCGCGATGGCGCAGGACAAGGAGCTGCCGCGTCCGTTGACGAGGTTGAACTATTCGGGCGTGCCGTGGGTGGGGCTGATCGTGAGCATGGTGATCCCGGTGGGGGTGATCAGCGTGACGCGTGACGTGACGGTGCTGGCGGAGCTGTACGTGCTGGGGGTGTGCGGCGCGATCACGGTGACGGTGGGTTCGTGCGCGCTGAACCGGAAGCTGGACATCGTGGGGTGGCGGCGGTGGCTGATGGGGGGGCTGGCGGTGTTCCTGCTGGCGGTCTCGGGGACGATCGCGGTGACGGAGCCGGTGTCGACGGCGTTCAGCGGGGGGTTGATCGTGCTGGCGCTGGGGTCTCGGTTCGCGCTGACGCGGGCGCGGGAGCGCGGGCCGGCTCCGCTGGCCGAGCCGGAGCACGGGTGGATCGCGCAGGTGAAGGCGAAGACGTTCACGATCGATCCGGACCGGCCGAAGATCATGCTGGCGGCGCGTGGGCGGTACCAGGCGGAGTTCGCGGTGGACCTGGCGAGGCGGCGGAACGCGACGCTGTTCGCGATCTATGTGCGGACGCTGCGGGTGATGGACCTGGGCGGGGCGGTGCCGCGTGTGGAGGACGATGCGGACGCGCTGGTGGCGCTGGGCGAGACGAGCGTGCTGGCGGAGGCGGCGGGGGTGCCGTTCGTGCCGATCTACGTGACGTCGGCGGACATCGCGGACGAGATCCTGGACTGCACGGTGACGTACGGGTGCGACACGCTGATCATGGGCAAGTCGCGGCGTTCGAGGCTGGCGCGGTCGCTGGAGGGAGACGTGGTGACGCAGGTGGCGCGGCATCTGCCGGACACGACGGCGTTGATCACGCGGAGTGCGAAGGTGAAGCACAGGGGGAATGGGGGGGGGTGAGTTGGGAGCGACTCCCGTCGCGTTGCGACGGGAACCCCCTCATCCGGCCCTTCGGGCCACCTTCTCCCCCAGCCCCCCCCGAGTGGGAGAAGGAGCGTGCTCGCGCACGCGTTGTACCCCCTCCGCCCCGCTACGCTCGGCACCTCCACCGTCGGTGACGGGGGAGGATTTAGAACCCCGTCGCTGCGCTTCGGGCTTGTCGTGCAAGGGAGAGAGACCCCTCGCTTGCGCTCGGGGCTGGTCGGGGTCGTGTGCACTGGATTGGTGTCAGTACCATGGGCGGAGCCGGCCTAGGCTGATCGCGTGAAGGATCACGAGAGCGAGACGATGACCACGGACGCCCCCCCCACTTCCCCGTCACAGTCGAATCATGGTGACGATCCGATTCTGGCCGGGCTGACCGAGCCGCAGCGGGAGGCGGTGCTGCACACGGACGGGCCGCTGCTGATTCTGGCGGCGGCGGGGTCCGGCAAGACGCGGGTGATCACGCGCCGGATCGCTCGGATGGTGCGGGACGGGGTGCCGGCGTGGTCGATCCTGGCGGTGACGTTCACGAACAAGGCCGCGGGGGAGATGCGGGAGCGGGTGGAGGCGCAGATCCTGGGTCCGGGTGCGAGCCCGGAGCTGGCTCGGGCGGATCGGCGGACGCGGGGGTTGACGGTGACGACGTTCCACGCGTTGTGTGCGCGGCTGCTGCGTCGGTACGCGGAGATCGCGGACCTGCCGGGGCTGAGGCCGGACTACGCGATCTTCGACACGAGCGATCAGTCGGCGACGATGAAGCGGGTGATCGCGGACATGGGGCTGAAGACGAGCAACTGGCCGCCGCGGAGCGTGCTGAGCGCGATCTCGGACGCGAAGAACCGGCTGCTGGACGAGGCGGCGTACGCGGCGCAGGCCAACGACTACTACAGCAACACGATCGCAAAGATCTACAAGGCTTACCAGGGGCGGCTGCGGGCGCAGGGGGCGCTGGACTTCGACGACCTGCTGCTGACGGCGGTGCGGATGCTGCGGGCACGGGAGGACATCCGGGGGGAGTGCCAGGACCGGTGGCGGTACCTGATGATCGACGAGTACCAGGACACGAACGCGGCGCAGTTCCAGCTGGCGTGCCTGCTGGCCGACTCCCCCCCCCATTCTTCGGGCGATGGGAATGCTGAGGATCCAAGAAGTAGTGATCCTCTGGACGACCTGCCGGGGATCGGGCCGGCGGAGGAGTCGGGTGGTGCGGGGGACACGGCTGCGCCCGAGCCCAATATCTGTGTGGTGGGTGATCCGGATCAGGCGATCTACGGGTGGCGTGGGGCGGATCTGTCGAACATCCTGGACTTCGAGACGCACTACCCGACGGCGAAGGTGATCCGGCTGGGGGAGAACTTCCGGTCGACGGCGCCGATCCTGGGTGCCGCGGACACGCTGATCAAGCGGAACGCGGTGCGGAAGGACAAGCCGCTGTTCACGTCGACGAAGACGGACGGTGAGCCGGTGCGGGTGACGCTGTGTCGGGACGAGCACCATGAGGCGAACCTGGTGGCGGACTGGGTGACGAAGCACCACGAGGAGGGGGTGGCGTACAAGGACATGGCGGTGTTCTACCGGACGAACGCGCTGAGCCGCGTGCTGGAGGACGCGATGCGTAGCGCGGCGGTGCCGTACGTGATCGCGCGGGGGACGGCGTTCTTCGACCGGGAAGAGGTGAAGAACGCGGTGTGCTATCTGCGGGTGATCGCGAACCCGGCGGATGACGTGTCACTGCTGCGGATCGTGAACACGCCGACGCGGGGGATCGGGAAGACGACGCTGGACGCGGTGCGGACGCTGGCGGATCGGGAGGGGATCCCGATGCTGGAGGGGCTGCGCCGGGTGGCGCAAGGGGGAGCAGGGCTGGATCTGGCGGGGCGGTCGGTCGCGGCGATCGAGCGGTTCATCGGGATCCTGGACGGGCTGACGGGGCACGGGACGTTCATGGGGTCGGAGGTGACGGGGAGCCTGGCGGACCTGACGGAGCGGACGATCCGGGAGACTGGGCTGGAGGCGCACTACACCAAGCAGGCGAAGGCGTCGGGGAGCGAGGCGGACGAGGCGCGGCTGGACAACCTGGGGGAGTTGATCTCGGCGGCGCGGGAGTTCGAGGAGGAGTACGACCCGCAGGACGATCCGCTGGCGTTTGATCTCGAGGCCGCGGAGCGGGGGGAGGAGAGCGAGGTGCCGCCGCTGCTGGCGCTGCTGCGGGCGTATCTGGAGACGGTGTCGCTGGTGGCGGACTCGGACAAGATCGACCCGGAGCAGGGGGCGGTGACGCTGATGACGCTGCACGCGTCGAAGGGGCTGGAGTTCCCGGTGGTGGCGATGGTGGGGCTGGAGGAGGGGACGCTGCCGCACACGCGGGCGTTCGAGAGCCAGGGGGAGTTGGAGGAGGAGCGTCGGCTGGCGTTCGTGGGGATCACGCGGTCGATGCGGTACCTGCTGGTGACGAGCGCCCGGTACCGGACGGTGCGGGGGCTGACGGAGCGGACGATCCCGTCGCGGTTCCTGTCCGAGATGGGGGACGAGCACGTTGAGGTGAGCGACCAGGCGGATTCGTTTGATGAGTACGACGCGCCCGCGGAGAAGGTGTTCGACCGCGGGGCGGCGGCCGGGGGGAAGAAGTCGGTCGCGGCGGAGCTCGAGAAGGCTCGTGAGCGGCGTCGTGATCTGACGGTGGGCGCGGCGGCGCAGGCGCGGGAGCAGTTCCCGCCCGGGGCGCGGGTGCGCCATCCGCAGTTCGGGGAGGGCGTGATCGTGACGATCAAGGGGGGGCAGCACGTGCGGGCGGAGATCGAGTTCAAGGGGATCGGGCGGAAGACGCTGGTGCTGGAGTACGCCCGGCTGCGTCGTGTGTAACCCCCCACCCCCCACCCCCCCCCCCACTTTGGTCATTCGGTT
>JBICID010000064.1:0-63396 GCA_043101615.1 Phycisphaerales bacterium JB040
CTTTGCACACTCTACTACCTGTGATCTGTAGTAGTGGTCCCGTCCGCTTCCGTTCTCGGCTTCGTCAACAAAGGCTGCGTAATCTGAACTGTGCTCCTTGAGCATTCCGGTCGTCTCTTCGGCAATCGCCTTGAGCCGGTCACCCGTTCGCACGCGAAGGGCTTCTGCGACGATGTGTGCCTTCTTCTGTTCTTCAGCGAGAGTCTTTGCCCGCGCACCGAGCCGTTTGTTCGCAGCTTCAATCATCGATCGGATTGTCAGCCGCTCTGAAATCACGCTCTGCCCAAGGCTCAGAGCCTGCAGTATGGCTCGTTTCTGTAAGTCATTGAAGTGTGACACAAGGGGACGGAGATCGCCGTCGTCGGCTGCTCGAAGTGCTGTGATATATCGTGGCTTGTCCATACGCGTCACAACCAGCGGCAACCAGCCCGCCTTCAGCATGACGAGTGTCGCAAGACATCTGGCTACTCGTCCATTGCCGTCTTGGAATGGGTGAATGAGCGTGAACCGATGGTGCAGCCACGCGGCGTTGACCTCCGTGGGAACGCCTCGGTCCACATGTGACTCGTAGATCGACACGAGATCCAGCATCTGGGCTTCTAGCAGCGCTGGCTCGCAATAGAACCAAGTGTCGTCGTTTGAGTCCGTGACCTGGGCGTCTGTTGTACGCCACTGGCCACGGACAAGCGGCGTCTGCCTCAGAGAACCGTCGTTCGCGACCGCCTCCGTGAACTCTTGATGCTCGGTGAGAACTCCGTGCAGCTGCTTGATATAGCCGGGAGAGAGACTCCTTCCTTCAGCGACAAACTGATACATGCCGCTAATGGCCGCCTCCTGGTCCCGAATAAGAGCAAGAACCTGATCAACGGGCTTGTCCGTATCCGAGGATACCAATAGTGATTCATCGAGCCCGTGCTCGATCAGTACCTTGGTCGCCGCATCCTCCAGCTCGTAGAGACGTTCAAGCACACCCGTCTCGATAGCCCACTCACGCCTGAGCTTAGCAACGAAAGACTTGTAAACATCCTTGTCACGCAACTCTTCCAGTTGGTCCTGCCATGCACCTACTAGAGCTCCGACTCCAGGATCAACGAGGTCAGTGAGTGTCTCAGGCAACTCGGAAACCGGAGTCCATTTAGTCGGTTGTTTGCTCACGGTGCCAGCATCCCTTCTTCAACCAGTGTCGGACCAAGCTCGATCAACAGCTGCTGAATGCGACGCACCTCCGCGATCTGTTCACGCGAGAGCCGCTCCCACGTGGCGATGTACCCCCACTTCGTGCGTTCCTTGTCGGGATGGCCCTGCCCGGTGCCGATGCCGGGAAGCTTCGCGTTCGCCCTCGCCATGCCGTTCGCGTTCGCGATGCCGAGCAGCATCTGCAATCCCATCGCGTCTTCCTGCAACGCCCCGAACTGCACGATGGCGCTGTAGGACATCGGCGTCTCCTCGAACCGTGTCGTTGTCTTGTCGTCACCCGGCTGCCAGTACCCGAGGTCGAGGAACGGCTTGAGGTCACGCTGCACCCGTGCCGAGCGGCACTTCGCGACGAGCCGCATCCGCTCCGCGTCCTCGTCGATCTGCCCGGCCTCGATCTCCGCCTCGGTGTCGCGACGACCGCGTTCGGCGGCGGCGAGCCGGTCCTGCCGCTCGATCGCGGCGAGTCGTTCGAGATACTCCCGCTCGGCGGCCGCGAGCTGTTCCTGGAGTGCCACCTCACGGAGCCGCATCCGGCGTTCGAAGTCGATGCGTTCCTTCTCAAGCTGCTGCGTCGCCTCTCGTCTCAACCGCTCCGCCTCGAACAGAGCACGTTCGAGTTCGACAATCCGTGCGTTCTCGCGAATCTTTGGTGCGGCCTCGGCCTCGGCCGCCTGCTTGCCCGCGACGGTCTCATTGAGCCAGAGCTGATGGCGGCGGGCGAGGTAGCTCTCGATCCGCTGCTGGAGCGTGGGGTCCTCGCTCACATCCGCATCGAGCTCGACGTTGGCAAGAGCGTCCCGCAACCACGCCTCAACCTCCGCGATGCGGGCAAGCCGGTCGCGGGCCCAGAGGTACGCATCGTCGGCTTCGTCCACACGGGCGGGGTCCGGTACATAACCAACCTCCGGCGAGTCCTGAGCGTTCTGAAGAAACTGCTGCAGCTCGTCCAGAAATCCCCGCTTGGCATCGAAGTCCGCCTGCCGGAGGACAGGCTGCTCCTGGTACGCGAGGAACTGGATCGCGACGTTGGGGTTCTGAGCAAGCCGCTTCCCGTCTTCGTTGGTCAGCAGCGACTCCATCCACTCATCGAGCGACGCGTTCCGGCGTTCCAGAGTGGCGAACAGGTCCGCGGTTTCCTCGACACGGTTCTCGAACCTGCGGACAAGCGATCGCGTCCACAAGTCCTCCTCGGCGACCTGCACGCGGTCGCGGGTCCGTTCGCGGGCTCCCTCGGCGAGGTCGTCCGGAGAGACCTGTGCGTTCGCGGGCACCACACACAGCAAGAGAGCGAGCATGGCGAGAATCGGCGTGTGGTGTCGGAACATGGGTCAACCTCCGTCATCGTCCTCGGGTGTCGAGCTGAGCGCACGCTCCAATCGCAGGGCGTCGAGCATCGTGCTGATGTGGTCAATATGGGTGTGCAGAGCCTCGGCCCGCTGAGCCCAGGCGTCCGCGTCGGACTGGATCTGCCGAACGGTATCGAGCGACGCCCGCTCCGGGAGGTTCTCCGCCTTGCGGAGTGCTTCGTCGGCCTCGGCGGTCAACGCGTCGAGCTCGTCGACCCCGTTGAGCAACGCGGCCCACGCCTCTCGGACACTGGGCTTGCTGAGCAGCAACTCGTCGAAGAGCTCGGAGTGCGAGTCGACGCTCAGCGTGAGCCCGATGTCCTCGGACACCGAGAGCCGCACCGTTCCAACGGCGGACTCCGCTCTCTCAAGGCTTGCACGGGCAGGTGCGATGACCTCGCGAGCCGACTCTCGCTTCCAGGTGGTCAGGGCACCGGAGTCCATCTTGCGGAGGAAGGCGTCCGTCAACCCGACGGGACTCTGCTCGCCCGGTGAAGCGGCGAGCCCCAGAGCGACACCGGCCGATTGAACGCTCTGGACGCCGGCGACCCAGCGTGCCGGGGCACGGTCGTACAGACCGACCGGGTCTCCCACCACGAAGTTGCCGACGAGGGCAGCGAGCAGCACGACGACCGCGATCGTTGCCCGCGACCGAGAGTGCACGCTGATGGGCCCCCTCTGCACCATCTCGATGCCCGGGGCGACGGAGATCCGTGGCTGTTCGCGAGGCAGATGGTCCGTGATTCTCAAACGAGGCGACCCGACGTCCGGCTCGTCGTCGAGCAGCTCGGTCATGTTGCCGAGCGCATCGAACGCGACGCTCACGCTGGCCATGGGGTCATCGTCGTCGCCGTCGACGACATCCTCGGCGAACTCATCGTGGTCGTTGGGCTCCCATGCGTTCGCCCGGCGGTCACGCGTCGATTGCCACGCCGAGGCGACCGCGACAAGCAGCAAGAACAGGCCGAGCACCCGCGTCCATGGCAGCATGGTCAGGACGACGCCGCTCGCGGCGATCGCCGTCGGCTCGTACCGCTCCAGGAGCGTCCATTCGTGCTCGACGCGGAACCGACCCCGCATGAAGTCGCCCGACACGCCCGTGAAACCATCGTTCGGCCCGTCGAGTCGCAGCGGGCCGGCGTAGCGGAGCATGCCGAGCGAACGCCCGAACCACGTCACCGCGAGCAGCACCGCGAACACCAGCATGGGCACGAGCACGGGCACGGCGAGCAGGTTGCCGACGGTCGTGTCCACGAGAAACCCGCGGAGGAACAGCATCACGAGCGTGTACAGGAGCACGGCGGAGAGAGCGTGCAGCAACGCAACAAAGCCGCCGACGCGTCCGCCGATGTACTGACGCATGGCGATGGCGGCGGTACTGAACAACGCCCGGGGGAAGTTGATCATGTGTACCCCCCGGGTCCGGGCCGTCGACGGCGTGGGGGGTTCTGCCGGAACTTGACCATCATGAAACTGCGGCCGGTCGCGTTCCACGGGTCCCCGGCCCGGAACGCGATCGCTTCGGTGTAGCCGTGTTCGTAACCGCCACGCTTGAGCTCGGTGAACACCCTCGCGGGGAGCAGCGGCTCCACGACCTCGTTCGAACCGAGCGTCGTCGAGATCGGCACGCCGAGGCCCTGGTCGTCGCCGCCCGCGTGGGTGATGCTCCTGTTGTGCCGGAGGTGAACGTCCGAGCCCGCGAGTTGCTCACCGTACTGATTCGTCTCGGTGTCCCCGTTCGCGTGGAAGATCTTGATCCCGAACGACCCCAACAGCTTCTTGGCCCGATCCCGCCCGCCGGCGTCGCCGCCGAACGCGTCGTAGTAGTTCGGGAGATTCTGTGTCAGGTACACCGTCGCGGTCTTCGTGGAGCGGGCCGTTGTTTGGAACGTCGGGTCGTAGCTCGTCGAGAAGAGCTGGGACTCGTCCGCCCAGAGGAACACCGGCCGCGTCGTCGAAGGCTTGGCGTTCCGACGCTCGATCATCCGCTGGAAGATCGTCTTCATGAGCACCTGCACGAACCGCCCCGCGTCGCGGTACTCGTGCAGCGGCATGTCCATGATCACCACCACGCCGTGCTCGATGAGGTCCGGCAGCATGGTCGTCTTCGTCATCAGCAGCTCGCGGACGTCGCCGCGGAGCAGCGTGTCCGTCAGCGCACCGACCATGCTCACGATGCTGGATCGGGGTTCCGGGTCGAGCGGAGCGAACTCCTCGAAGAAGTAGTCCGTGATGGTCTGAAGGTCCCGCTGGTCCTTGGGATTGCCCTCGGTCCGCTCAAGTGCGAGCCGCATCAGTTCTGCACAGCGTGACGACGCCCGCCACTGTGGGTCGCGTGGCTCGTCCCTTGTCCTCGGGGCCGACCGGATGACCTTCGCAACCTCTTCGAACGACACGCGGTCGAGCGAGAGCCGGACCAGGTCGAGAGCGTTGCGGAGGAGCTGGCCGCGGGCTTCCCGCCAGTACGGGTCGCCGCCGAGGACCTTGCCGGGATGCTGGACCTCAAGCACCTCCTCGAACAGGGCGACGAGGTTGCTCGTGATGCCGGCCCCGGGACCGGCCCGCCGCATCTCGTAGTCGATGAAGTTGAACCGCCAGTCGTGCCCCGGCCCGAACAGGATGACCGAGTCCTCGCGGCCGGTCTCCCGGCAGTACTTCATCCACGTCTCGGGCTCGTCGGGCTTCGCCGTCAGGACCAGCCCGCCGAAGCCGGCCCTCAGGAAGGCCCGGGCGAACGTCCGGCCGCTCCCGGAGGTCTTGCCGCTGCCCAGCCCCCCGAAGATGTGGATGCCCTCGAAGGCATCCCGCAGTGTCAGCGTGTCCGACGGGGTGAGTCGGACCAACGGCGAGGACAGCGGGAACCGCCGCCCCGGCCGGCGGGCGGTTCCGGGCTGGCCTGCGGGCTGTGTCATCCGCTCCTATCTTACTGGCGTACGCCTCGAAAGTCGGGCCCGAAGGGCTCTCCTTCGCCCCCGAGTGGGGCCCTAAGCGGCTGCTTAGGGGAGACGTCTGACGCAAATCCGGCCCACCACACCTATCGCCTCCCGGCTCCGGTCTCACGCTCCTCACCAGGGGCACGCTTCCTCCGAATCACCAGCCGTTCGATGAAGACCGCCCCCTCCTCCTCGATGTACAGCTCCGACACCTCGGCCAGCACGGACGCTCGGTGCCCGACCACGGCGGTGTAGACACTCTGAAGATTCCGGCCCGTCACCTCGATGACATGCGAGCTGAACTCGATGGTCATGGACGGATTCCGGTCGGGGATGTATTCCACGCCCCGGAGCGACTGATACGGCAGGGCCATCCAGGCTCCGCGAGCGGGTCTGAGGTCGAGCATCCGTGGCATCGGCATCGCCTCCATGGATGCCTGGTCGTCGCCTAGGATGGTCTTCCGCAGTGTGCTGTGCAGCTCACCCATGGCCGTACCCTCCCATCCGGTCCGGCTGCTGCCGGTCGAACCGCAGCTCGTAGTCTATGTACTCCAGGTCGATGCGGTCGGGGTCGTGTTCGAGGTGCCAGGCACTCAGTTCGGGCCGGGCATGGTCGAGCACGTTGACGACCGTCTCCTTGTCGTCGGTGAACAGCTTGAAGTCCCGGCGTGCCGCTTCGCCGGCCGCCACGAGGTCGTTCTTCTCGGCACCGGACCAGGCTGTGCCGTAGCCGACGAAGGCGATGGCATCGGCCCGACGGTCCTGGAGCTGACCGGTCGTGACGGCGTACTCGTGCTGGAAGTGTCCGAACCGGCGAGAGAGAATCCGCCCACCGTCCACGATGAGGTGCCCCACCGGGTTCACGGCCTTCACAGTGAGGACCGTCCCCGACCGAATCGGCTTGCCGACATACGGGGTCGTGTACTTCGTGACCCGGAAGCGGTCACCGACCGCGAGGTGGGACCGCTGCGGCCGGGACACCGTGAAGCGGTCGGCGTGCCTGAGGTTGAGCATCATGGGCACCTTGTTCCATCCCCACACCCAGAGAGCACCCTTCCACGAGCCGATGACCTTGGTCCGCTGACCCGAGCGGAACCCTCGGGTGGAGCGATGGAAGTCGATGACCATGCCCGGTGCGTACGACTCGCGATTCCGTTTCTGGCTGTCGGTCATGGAGACCGGCCTGAGCTGCAGCACGCTCTTGTCTTTCCCCTTGAGCACGCCGCGGTCACGGAGGACGTCCCGAGCCGCCTTCGTCAACGTGTCCAGGGTCCGCTCTCCGCGGGTCACGAACATCGCGGACCTCCCCGAGTCCACCTGCTGCCCGAAGTACGCCTTCGCGGCATCGAGCGTCTTCTCCGTCTCGTGATGCTCGACGAGCGTGCCGCTGGCGGTCAGCGAGTCGACCGCACGCCGCGGAGCGTCGTTGCGTACCGCATCGACTGCACGTTCGAGTCCTTCCTTCACGCCAACCATCACGTGACGTTCGATGGTCTTCAGGTTGGCCTCCTCGCGGAGGAGCTGGAACGGCGAGCCCCGCTCGTACCGCTTCGACCTCGCCTCGTCCCCCGAGAGCACGATGCGTGCCCCGGACCGTTCCGCCCGCTTGACGACCTCCGCGAGTTGGCGGCTCCCGAGCCGCCCGGCATCCTCGACCCAGAACACCCGACGCAATGCCTTGGGCACGGCGTTCTTCGGGATGCTTGTGTACTCGTCATCGGCGAGGAAACGGTGGAGCGTCTGCACGCTCTTGATGCCGTAGTTCTCCTCGGCGAGCCGAGCGGAGCCGGCGTTCGGGGCGATGACCACGAGCTCCTGCATGTTCTGCTGGATGCCCGACATGGCCGCCCGGCAGAGCTCGGGCTTGCGGGACGGCCCCGAGTACTTGAAGAGCGTGATGCGGTCCGTCGATTGCATCAGCCTGTCGAGCACCTGGCGGTCTCGGTCGTCGAGTTTCCGCTTGCTGAGACTGAGTGGCTCTCGACCGAGCGGCTTCTGTGCATTGCGGCCCAGCTTGGCGAACCGAACGATGAACCGTTCCTCGTCGAGAGCCTCGCTGGTCGTCAAATAGGTGGTCCCGTCGACACGTCGTCTGACGAGTCCCGGGTGCTTCTCGACGGCATCCATAATCTGCTGGCGTTCCGCCTTGCCGTAGCTGAGTTCCATCGACCGCATGATGAGCTTGCCCTCGGTGATGACCGCATCCCGGCCGAGCAGTTCCTCGACGGCCTGCCGCACCGCTGAGTTCCCGGTGAGCGACACAAGCGGGTGCCAGCTTCGCTTGGCTTTCTGAAGCTCTCCGTCTTCCGCCTGCTTCTTGGCCTCCGGCTCGGGGCCGGGTGTGAACGCGAAGTCCTCTGCCGCCGGGTCGAACGCCTCGAAGTCCGGGCCGTGCTTGATGGCTCTCATGGCCTTCAGGTCTTCGGCGGCGAATCGGCTTTCCCAACGCTCGCACAACTCGTCCAGGCTGAGGTCGTCCCGCTTGCGTTCCCGAGTGAGTGCTCCGAGCGAACCCTTGCGGTCCTGCTCGAATCCGAGGTCGGCGGCGATGGACTCGATGTGCTGCATCCGCCTGGAGACGAGCTCGATGCACGCTCGTGGCACTCCGGCAATCTCGAAGGCGAAGCCGGTCCGCTCGATTGGATAGCCGACCTTGACCAGGTTGGCCGCGAGCTTCGAGTACGCGAGCACCTGGAACTCCGGTGCCATCTTGTTGAGTTCCCCGAACTGTCCCGCCTTCCAACGCTGCTCCTCTTCGTCGAACGTGCAGTTGAAGACAAAGTTGTGGACGTGGAGCTGCACGTCGGGCTCGCCGTCGATGGGCCGGGTCGTGAAGTGCAGGTACTCCGCCCAGACCATGTTGCCGGTCGTGCGGTCGAAGTCGGCCCCGTCCCGCCGCACCCGAGTCGCCATCCGCTGCTCAATCTCGGACATCGTGTCCCACACCGACTTCTGAAAGGCCCAGAGAATCTCCTCGTCGCGGGTGACGGCGTACATCAACGAGACCGACTTCGGCACCGAGAACGTGATGTCGTACCCGATGCGTCGGCCCTGCTTGGTCCGCGGTGTTAGCCGCTCGTCCTTGTGCGGATGGAGGTTGTCGGTGAGCCTGGCGAAGTGCTCACGCTCGACCGGCCCGGACAGTCCGAGCAGCTCGGCACCGAGCCCTTTCCAGACGCCGGGCTGCTCCGTTCCGTTCTGGTAGTAGTCGTCACGGCAGAGGGCTTCGGTGAAGTAGTTGCGGACCGCCGCGGCACCGTATTGCGTGTACATCCTGAGCATCGCCGATGAACTCCTCTTCGAGCTGACCTTTGTTGAATAAGGTCACATCGGGAGGTATTCGGCCGGGTACTCGTGCGGGTCCGCGAGCGATGCCTTGGGGCGACAAGTGAAGTATCTGCCCGCTCAGAGCGGGCTTAAAAAACACGGATGAACGCGGTCGGAGGCCGCGAGAATGCCGCTGCGGGCGACATTCGGAAGGATTGGGCGGAGGTCACGCATCTCGCCAACCGCGTGGACATGCGGGGCCTGCCGTCTGGGCCGACCCCGCGGGATGGCTAGCTGAGCGTGACCACGGTGAACGGCGGGACCGCCCCCAGGTTACGCCGCACGAGCACATCGACGAGCATGCCGTCCTCTGTCCGGTCACGCACGACGAGCGTCTGCCGACCCGGGTAGGCCCTGATCTGGTCCAGTAGCTCCCGGAGTGCGTCCGTCACGACGTTGGGGAGTTCAGATGGTGGCCAGCGGTCCATCCGTGAGCCGAGCATCGCCTGGAGTGCTTCGGGTGTGACGAGCACGGACTCGTCGAATCCGGCATCCCGTGCGAAGTCTCCGAGGCCGACAACGTTCTCGCTGCCGAGCAGCTCGATACATTGGTCGATTGACTCCGGAATCACAACCGGTTCCGGTAGTCGTAGCTTTGCGTATGGTGCGTCCATGTTTGTCTCCGTGTGACACCCCCCGGTCCCGCCGGCCGGTGTCGAGTAGTCGTTGGTTCGCTCTGCCGTGAATCGAGCAGAGCAGGCCACCCGCCGCCGGCGGGACCGACGGCGGGCGGCCCGAAAGCTGTTCAGGCGGCGGCCTCGGCCGGCTCCTCCGCGGGGATGAGCACAGCGTCAAGGATGCGGGCGGCGGTCTTCTGGACTCGTTCGAGCACGGAAGCGAGCAGTTCCGCGTCGCCGCCATAGCTGTGGATGTAGTCGCTCGCGGCGGTGCCGGGCTCCAGCCCGACGCCGGTGCACACGGCGTGTGCGGTGGCTTCCGCTTCAAGCTCCCGCGTGGTCTTGTCGCCACGCTGGGCGTTCTCGCCGTGGTGCAGCATCTCGTGTGCGAGCTCGTGGACCAGCACCGAGAACGTCTCGGCGTCGCCGAGCCCGTCCTGCAGCGTGATGGAGCCGCCGCGGCTCACACCGAGCGGTCCGCCGAGGTGCTCGACCGTGTCCAGCTCGATGCCGAGCGATGCGACGAAGTCGCGGAGCCTGGCGAGGTGCTCGCCCGGTGAGCCCTGCACCGTGACGGGAGCGGGCAGCTCATCGCCATCGGTCTGCGACAGGTCAAAGACGCTGGTCGCCTTGAACCGGAGGACCTTCTCGGGGTCCTTCCCGTCCGCGGCGTCCTGCTTCAGCATCATCGGGGCGATAATCGTGATGCCCTTCTCACCCTTGCGGACCTGCCGGCCGAGCTTCTGCCAGGCCCGGTATCCAGCGACGCGGGTCGCGTCGGGACGCTGCGAGAGGATGAGCATGATGTTGCCGAAGCTGTAGCGGTGGAACTTGCCGAGCATCGCGAGGAATGCCTGCATGCTCTCGCTCTGGCCGTTGTTGAGGTCCTCGCTCAACCGCTCAAGGGCTTCGTCGATGGTCTTGCGTGCTTCTGCTGCCTTCGTCATGTGTCTGGCTCCTTTCGGTTCCGGGGGCGACACGCCCCGCTCGCCAGAACTGGCGGGGCGTTCGCTCACGGTCGAAAGGGGCCGTGGTGCGAAGGTGGATTCGGAGCGAGCCGCATGAGCCCGCGAAGGTGCGGGCATGCTCATACGAACTCCTCCAGGTCGGGGTGAATCAGGCCGCGAACGGGCTCGGCGTCGGGTCGGAGCCGTCGCTCCTCCCAGCGGATGACGTCCGAGAGTCGGGCGTAGCGGATGCGTCCGCGTTGCTCGAAGGGCAGCTCACCGCTGAGCATCGCGTCGAGCACGGTCTCCCTGCGGCACCGCTGCATCTCGCGAATCTGGTTGACGCTCAGCCACCGGGGCATGTCCTTCGGGAATGCATTGGTGTCGAGCGATTCGTTGTTCTGCTGGTTCTTCGGGCTTCGGCCCGCCTCGAACCGGCTCATCGGGCACCGTCCTGGATGCGGTGCCCCGCAATCCGTTCCGTGCGTCTGTGCATCGTGCGTGTCATCTCCATACCTCCTTGATTGCTCCGCCCCCGGCCACGCCTTTCGCGTTCGGCGGCGGGGGCGGGCTTTGGTTTCACAGCGGAGCGACCGAAGCCCGCCCCCGCAGCCGAAGCGAAAGGAATGACACCGCCACGCGACGCACGCGAAGCGTGCTTGGAGCGTGTCCGCTGAAAAAGGAACCCGTCGGGAGCGACGCACGCGGAGCGTGCCTGGAGCGACACCTTGTAGAAAGGGGCCGTTGTCGCCCGCCGACCGCATCGCGCATGACAGGCTCCGCCTGGCAAAGCGATGCAGGCGGTCGACAGCGAACGTCAGCTTCTCTCTTCGCTCTGCAACGGCCGATTCGTGAGCTACCGAGTCGAGCGTCGGATGCCGTCCCGCAGCACCTCCGCGATGGCACGCTCGAACTCGGACACCGCCCGTCGGTCATCAGAGCGGGGCTGCTCGGGCACCGCCGAACGCCGTGCTTCACCGAGGATGTCCGCCTCGGTCTCTCGGACGACCTCAAGCAGGCCGCGGAGCAGCGTGCTTGGCCGGACCGTGGTCCGCAGGCTCTCGCTCAGCCGGATGCAGAAGGCCTCGACCCGACGCTTGTCGTCCGGGTGCATTCGAGCTCGCAGCGTCGTGTGTGTTATGCCGCCGCTCTCCCGCGGGGTTGCGTTGCGAGGGGCCGGTGTTGCGGTCCGCTCGCTGAGAGCGGAGGGCGAGAGTCCGTCCAATGGTGAGAAGGCCCGAGACGGTGTCCTTCGGCGGCTCATGCCGCCTCCCCGTTCGGCGTGTCGTCGTCGGAATCGCAGAGGCCGTGCTGAGCAAGAACAAGCCGTGTCTCGATGGCAAGGGCGAGCTCCTCGAACTGCCGGGCAACCGGATGCTCAGGGAAGGCATCGGGCACGGTCTTGCCGAGCTTCTGAGCGGTGGGGACAACGGTCGACCGGCCGATGGCGGGCGAGAATCGGAGCGACTCTCCGAAGGGGGTGGAGAACCTTGCATCCACATACGCGGTGAGCTCCCGGGCGAGCCGGGTCCGCATGTCAACGGCGTTGAGCACGACACCCAGCAACCGCAGGTGGGGGTTCGCTCGTTCGCGGACCGACTCGATGTCGCGTGAAGCATCGGCGAGCCCGGTCACCGACAGCGGGTCGGGCATGGCGGCGAGCAAGAACCAATCCGAAGACGCGTACGCACCGAGAGCCGGTGAGAGCACCGTACTCGGCGGTGTGTCCAGCACGATGATGTCGTACCGGTTGCGGTACTCGCGGAGCGGTGTTTCCAGCACATCCAGCGGATTCCAGAACCGGCACCGTGCAGAGAGTTCGTTGTCGATTGTTTCGAGTTCCCGTCGCGACGGCACGAAGTCCATCCGCTCGGGGAGCCACGGGTCGCCGTCCTGTGGTGTGACGAGTGCCTCGCAAGGCGAGACCTCGCCGAGCAGCAGCTCCAGCGTCCCCGGATAGGCGTCGGGAGCGATGGCAAGGTGCTTGGTGGCCCCGGCCGATGGGTCCAGGTCCCAGAGCAGCGTTTTGTGCCCACGGTTGGCGAGCCCGCGTGCGATGTGTACAGCCGTCGTGGTCTTGCCCACGCCGCCCTTCTGATTCCCGACGGCGATGACGACACCGCCCCAGAGTGTTTCGAGTCCGTTCATGCTTCCCCCTCGTAATTGCTTGCAAACAGCCGAGCGGTTGGCGATGCCGCATTGGCCGCGAGGCCATCGGGCCCATCCGCCCAACTTCCAGCTCAAAGCTGCCACGTCTTGGCTCTCAGCGTCAAGACATCTCTTCGGGGTTGCCCGACGGCCCGTGGGCCACCCGGCCTCGCGGCCACCAAGCCACGCCGATGCACAAGGGGCTTGCGCGAAGGCATCGAAAGGAGGGAAGGTGATTGGAAAGAGAGGGCCGCCGGAAACGGCGGCCACAGAGATCGGAGCCCGACACGGACGCAACACCAGGTCGAGTACCTCGACGCTACGACATTTCGTGACCGCTCGTCAACGGTTGGCGTTGCCGCGTTCGCTCCGGTCTCTCACCCAAGAGGAGAGAGAGACATGCTCACATTCGACTACGCACGGGGACAGGACTGGTACATCGAAGCCCGGAAGCCGCACGGCGGCTTCTGCTTCATCCACGAGCGAAGCATCCACGCCGCGTGGAGCTATCTGCGAAGCGGCGACATCCAGCTCCGCGACTTTCGCATCTGGCTCGCGTGCCACGAGCTTATCGCCCGCAGGTGCGAAATCGACGCCGGACGAAAACCGCGTTTTACGCACCAGGAGCTTCGCCGCCTGGTTGGCACGACCGCGGAGCAGCATGTTCGGTCTTCACTCAACCGGCTCGAAACACACGGGATGGTGCAGTTCTTCGAGGAGGAGGTCCGGGTCATCCCGCACGAGGTCGCCGACGATCCGGGCAGGCCAGTACCCGTGCCCCGTCCGCTGCTCCGAATGCTCGCGAGGAGCACCGGACGGGCCTTCATCGCGACGACGCTCGGTCATCTGCTCAGGTGCCTGTTCTACAAGCGGGGCAGGTGCCGGTCCGGGGGCTGGTGCAAGGCGTCCTGGGTGGCGGAGGTGTTCGAGGTCTCGATGAGGGCGGTAAGGGAGGCGAGAGCCAGACTCCTGAGCCTCGGCGTGTTCCGGATGCTCAACGCGGACCAGCTCCGACTGAATCGCCTCGGGCGTCCGTTGGTGGTCTGCTTGTCGTGGGTCGGCGAATCCGCACCCCGGCGAGCTCGTTCCACAACCGAATCCGCACCCCCAAGAGAACACAAGAAACTCTCCTATCGGAGAGTTGATCACCAGAAACCCGCCCGAGCGGCGGACCCGGCTGGTGCTCGAACACGAGCGAAGGCCCCTGACCTGAACGACGTCACGGAGGCCGACCTGAAAGACCCGTGGCGGTTGGCGGCGTTGTTCAAGCAGGCTCGGCAACGAGGCTGGGTCACGCGATGCCGTGCCGACATCCTCGCTGTGTATGCGGCGGCGGTTCATTCACTTCGTGTAGCCACTCGGTCTGCCCCAGCACTGTTCTACTGGACGGTCTCTCGGCGCGTATGGACCCACGCGAGCTGCGAGGACGAGGACAGAGCAGTCGCTCAGCTCGCGACGCTGCTGGATGCGGAGCCTAATCGCCTGCAATCGCAGCTTTGTGAGTGAACGCGTCGTAGTCATTCGCAACCGCGAAGTCGACGCCGCCCCCAAGGGCCTTGAAATGCTCCCGGCCACAATCGATCTTCGCCTGTTCCTTGGCACGCAAGTCACCGCTAAAGAGGCTCCCCTTCGTCTCCACGACGAAGTACAAGCGGTCCTGGCCATCTACCTCGACCACGACCGCCCAGTCGGGGTTGTACGAACCAAGCGGCGTCTCGATCTTGAACCATCCGGGGAGCTTGGCGTAGACCTTGACTTCTTCGGCCCGCTCGAACGCCTTCGCAAACTGCTCCTCGATGTCGGAGTCATAGACCACGTGCTCGTAGACCGACTTGTCGCTCTTCAGCATGTTCTGGTCCAGGTAGCCCATGAGCTCCTCGCTCTCGAAGAGCTCCTGAGCCCAGACTTCGTCCTCTCCGATCTTCTGGTACTTGATGCCATCGACGAGCAAGAGCTGGAGTTGATCCTTTATGAAGGCCGTCGCCTGCTCCATGAACTTTTGCGGGTTGCGCCCGAACAGTGAGAGCTTGCCGCTTCTCCGGAGAATCTCGACGATCGTCCGCCGCGTGAGCTGGGTCTCGTTCTGGAGATACGTCACGATGTCCGGGATGGCGAAGTCCTTGGCGTCATAGACGAACATCTGTTCGGTGCCGTCTTCGGACCCGACTCCACCTCGGTCGAGCGTGAGCGTGCCGGTGCGGAACACGAACCGGGCCTTGCTCACCGCGAGGTCGTTCTCCAGCTTCTTGGCGCACTTCCGGATGAGCTCCTCGGGGTCGAAGTCAACCCGGAACGTCGTCTTGTGCTTGATGCGGTCCCAGAGCTCTTTGAATCGCTCGTCCAGCATCACCTGCTTGTTCAGCTTGACCTTTTCACCCTTGTCCGCATTGCGGAGATTCAGCTTGCCCGCGGCCTTCTTGAGCAGTCGGCCGATCTGGTCTTCGTGCGGCTTGAACTCTTCCGGCAGGTCCAGTTCGCCCTTCGCGAGGTCCGTCCGAAGGCTGTCCTGGATCTTGCCGCGAGCGTCGATGTACCCCTTCTCCTCAAGATGCTCGACAAGCTCCGCGGACTTGTCCGTGCCGAGGTGTTTGATCTCCTCGCCCGTCGCATCGGTCACAACGCGAGCGAACAGGTGGCTCTCGACAACGCCGAACCGAATGCCCTCGTCTTCCTCGATCTCCTTCTGGAGCTTCTCGGCGAACTCCTCGTAGGCCTCGTTCGCCATGACCGTGAGCGTGTTCACATCGAAGCCGTAGACCCGCTCGCCGTCCTGGTTCACCGCGATGCGGAGTCCGCGGCCGATCTCCTGCCGCTTCTTGATGGTCGATGCCGTCTCGTTGAGCGTGCAGATCTGGAAGACATTGGGGTTGTCCCATCCCTCACGGAGGGCGGAGTGCGAGAAGATGAACTTCAGCGGTGTCTTCAGGTCGAGTAGCCGCTCTTTGTCCTTCATGATGAGCTGATACGCGCTCTCGTCCGCGGCCGTCTTGCCCTCGCCGCGTGACTCCTTGTACATCTCGACCGTCTGCCCCTTCACCTTCTTCTTGTCGATGGCGAAGTAGCCGTCGTGGACACCCTCGGCGGCTGTTTCCCGGTCGAGTCCCTCGAAGAGGATGTCGTACTTCGGCTCCTTGATGGCCCGCTTGTACTCCTCCTCGAACATCTGGGCATACGGCCCGTCGACCTTCTTTCCATCCTCGTCGTAGCTGCGGTAGTTGGCGACCTTATCGAGGAAGAACAGGCTCAGCACCTTGATGCCCTGCGGCCGGAGCTGGAGCTCCTTGTCCAGGTGCTTCTCAATGGTCTTGCGGATCTGAAGCCGCTTCTCCTCCAGGTCGGCCGCACCGCCAATGGCGTCGCCAAGCCGAATGACCTCATCCCGGCTCGTGAAGCTGATGTACTCGTTGCCCTTCTCGCAGTGGATATTGTCGACGATGAACCCCTCGTAAACGCTCCGCTTCGTGATCTCCTCCAGGTCGTCACCCGGCTTGACCGTCTTGCTCTTCCGCTGCACATTGCCGTTCTTCATCCGCACGTCGACTTCGACCTTGGCCGTGAATCGGTTCTGTCGGTTGCTGACCTTCTCAAGCCGGATGAAGGGCTTGTTGTGGCTGTCCTGGATGGTGATACCCGCGACCTCGATCTGCTTGACGAGCTTCTGCTCGAAGGCATCGACGGCGTCGAGCTTGTACATCATGCTGTGCTTGTCGACGTGCGTGGCCGAGTAGCGCAGCGTGCAGAGCGGGTTGAGCGACCGGATCGCCTTCTGGCTCTTGTCCGTTGTATCCACGCTCTGCGGCTCGTCGATGATGACGATCGGGTTGGTGGCCTGGATGAACTCGATGGGCTTGCTGCCGGTCATCCTGTCATGCGGCCGGTGGATGATGTTCGCCTTGTCTTCCTTCTCAGGGTCGTCGAAGCTCTTCCGAAAGGCGTCAATGTTGATCACCATGATCTGGATGTAGTCGCTGGTCGCAAAATTCCGGACCTGCCCAAGCTTCTGCGAGTCGTAGACGAAGTAGTCGTAGCGGGCGTTGTCGTAGAGCCCGCGGAAGTGCTCTTCGGTCATCTGGAGGGACTTGTAGACGCCCTCCTTGATGGCCACCGACGGCACCACGATAATGAACTTGGTGAAGCCGTACTTCTGGTTGAGCTCGAAGATCGACCGGAGATAGACGTATGTCTTGCCCGTCCCCGTCTCCATCTCCACCGTGAAGTCCATGCCCGAGAGCTTCTCGGTTGGTGCAAGCCCGTTCCGAAGCTGGACCTCCCGGACATTCGCGAGGATGTCTTCTTCGAGGAGTCGGAGGCGGTTCCCGATGCCAAGGTCATTCTGCTTAACGCCCGCCTGGTCGAAGAGCGGGGCGTCATCGCCCTGGAGCGGCGAGACGGTGAAGTTGCTCCGCCCGATCTCCTGGCCCTGGAACACATCGACAATGCTGGCGGTCGCATCGTGTTGGTAGTCGAGCTCGGCGTTGAATCTGATCTTCATGACCGGCTCCTCAGATGCTTCGGATGTGCTCGTCGGACAGACCGGCCTGCTTCAGGATCTGGACGGCGTTCGTCTTCACGACGTCGTCCTTGAAGCCGCTGTCGCGGAACACAACGCGCATGGTCTCCGGTTGAAGCTCTTCTTTGAGAGCAGCTATGGCCTCTACGGTGCTAAGCTCTATTCTCTCCTCAAGACAGACCACTAGGGCCCCGGCACCTACGGAATGCACGGTCTTGCCATCGGACTGCCGCTCCTCGACGGGGACACAAAGGTCGAGGCCCATCTTCAGAAGAAGCTCATACAGAAGATCATCGCGAGAGCGATCGAGCTTTATGCTCTCAGTTGCATCGTAGATGGCCTCTTCTAGGCGTTGATGATCGACATCCCATTCCTTGATGTTGCTGGAATCGAGGGCGAAGACGCGGAATCCGCAATCCACATCGGCTCTGGGTTGCGTAGCTGGCAGAAGACTCGGAGCATCATCGCGGGACCGGGTTTTAGCAGAAACGTCACGACTAACACGCCGGATCCGCTCACACATGAGATCCGCGATAGTGGAGTACCCAGCAGCGCGAGCTGCCGAATCGGCACCGCACGGCTCCGGAAGTTGCACAAGAATGTACTTGCGGCTTCCACCATCCTCCGCGTTCTGTCTGATGACAGCCTCTGCCGTGGTACCCGACCCGGCAAAGAAATCAAGGACGATGCCGTCTTTGTCCTCCGTATCGGACAAGGTGATCATCCGGCGAATGAGCCGCGTCGGCTTGGGATTGTTGAAGAGTCCGCCTAGATCTAGTGCCTTTAGTTCGTTGCTTGCCTCGTGGTTATGGCCAACCTCGTCGTATGGCCAGATGGTGATCGGCGTTACGCCCTGCTTAACGTCGGACAGGAAGCTCTTCCGCTGTGGCGTTTGACGGCCGTCGTCGCCAAACCAGATCTCATCCTCGGCATCCATCCGAGCCATCGCCTCGTCATTGAACCTGCGATAAGTCCCGGTCGGCGGCTGCCATCTGACGCCGTTTGCGAAGGTGTATGCAGAAGTGTTGCTACCACTCTTCGCGTGCAAAGGCGTTGCCTTCCACGGTCCCTTTGGATGATCGTCGGGATTCGAATACGCCGCTTCTTGTTCTGCCGAACGAGGAAGCGGACGGATAGTAAAGTGGTCCTTTGATCGTGCATAGCACAGAACATGATCGTGGTTGTCCGAAAACCACTTTGCATCGTTTGCACGTGTGTACTTCTTCTGCCATACGACGTTAGCAATGAAGTTTTCTTCGCCGAACACCTCGTCGCACAGCTTGCGGAGATTGGCAGCCTCGCCATCATCGATCGTGACAAACAGTACACCATCATCTCGAAGCAACTGCTGGGCCAGCTTCACGCGCGGATACATCATGTTCAGCCATGTCGTGTGAAACCGCCCCGAGGTCTCGGTGTTCGCTGACAACTTCAGGCCGTTGGCCCCAGAGACCTGGCCTGTGTATTGCAAATACGTGTCGAGGTTGTCTGCAAACCGGTCAGGGTAGATGAACTCTCGTCCTGTGTTGTACGGTGGGTCAATGAAGATCGTTTTCACGCGTCGGTGATACGACTTCTGAAGAAGCTTGAGTACCTCTAGGTTGTCGCCTTCGACAACCACGTTGCTCGTGGTATCCCAGTGGAACGAGGCGTCATATTTAGGGCGAAGACACCCCATCGATTGGGTCTGTGCAATGCGGCGTGCGCGCGCCTTGCCGTGCCAGGTGAATGAGTATCGTTCATCCGCCTGTTCAATGTTGTCACCAAGTAGATCTCTCAGAATGTCGAAGTCCACTGCCCAGCGTGAGCCATCGGCATCACTGCGTTCAGTAAAAGCGTCGGGCAGAAGAGCTCGTAGCTCATCAAGTGTAGAGCCAACGATATCTTGACTCGCACCGTCATCAGTTGCAGAGAGGGGTTTCATGCGTACAGGGTCCTTGCTCCTCGGGGCGTCTCAATACCACCCGTACTCGCGTGCAGTTGTGCTACCGCATGTGCCGTGCTCGTGCGATAGTCGTCTCAAGCGTAGGTGCTCACGGCTATTGAGCCGGACAAAGCGGATGATAAACGTAGTCCTTATATCCGTGCGCTCGAAGACGGCAACCCAAGGCGAGCGGCCCAACGAACCATCGGCGTTGCGCGGTCGTAGTCCCCGAAGTACTTCAGGAACCTCGCGTGTCAATTGGAGTCGCCACATATGGTTCTCTTGGTATTTGAGTCGCAAGTCGATCTGAGTACCATCGGAGACAATGAATTGCAGTGTACGTGGCGGCTCCCCATGCGGATCTAACCCGAAAAACAGGCCTTGTTCGGCTTTGAACTCTAACTCGCGGCCCATCGCTGTGACATTTCCACACTCGATCCAGCACGTGTCCGCCTGGCTAGGGTCGATCTCTGCCGCGTCACTCTCCAGTACGACCGTTGTGCGGCGACTCGTTGGTGCAGGTGTATTACCTCTCCTTCGTCGAAGCCGACGCCTGCTACGTGAGGCAGCCTCATACTCGGCTCTATAGTCTTCCAACTCACGATCAGTTGCTGCGTGACCAAGCCCCCACGCCTCGTTCCACAGCCTGTCCAACTCCCGTCTATCTTCAGCATTCTCTGCCCTGAGAACCACCACCGATTCCGCATTGCCACAGAGCGCCCGCTTAGTGAGATTCGCTGAACCGATCATCATGAATGCCTCAGCAGGCGTCTGAGTATGCAGGTATAGCACCTTGGGGTGAAAGCGTCGGTTCGTGTCGGCGAGTGCGGCAACACGCACGCTGGCGTGTGCCCAAGAAGTGCACAGATCGATCGCGCCTGGCTGTGTGACGCCGTCGTCAAGACCAAATACCCATCGCGACTGTTCGGGTGTATCTGGCAAGAAACTCAATGCTTCGCGAACCCCAGCGACCGTCACGTACGCCATGGCTACATCAATGCGAGCTGGCCTAATTGACTTGGAATACGTCTGAATCAGCGCCTTCACGGACTCGGCAAGAGCGCTGTCCTTCTGGATCAAACATGCGTATTCCATAGCTGTGTCTCGGGACAATGGGAGTGTTTATGGCGTGTGAGCCGAGTCGAACTCCAGCTCTTCTTGTTCATCTGCTTCGGCGTTGGGGTCACTGTCGTCGTCGGTCATCATCGCGCCCGCGTCATCGATCGAGCGGGTGGGGATGAAGGCCTGGAGGGCTTCGGAGATCCGCTTGCACCGCGACGCGAGGAACGCCTCATAGTCGTCATCCCAAACGCCCTCCGACAGGTCGACCAGGTGCGTGTCCATCGTCGATTGGAGGTCCAGGTTGTGGGCCTTGAACTCGGTGAGATAGTCCGACGGCAAGCGGGTCCGAATCTTCCGCTTGTTGAGGAAGTCATCCACGATGGTGATGTTCGCGATGTGGTTCAGGCGACGTTTCTCGATGCCGAGCTTCGTGCTCGTGGCCTTCGGATAGAAGTGGTGGTAGTTGCGGCTGTTGGACTGTTTGAGCCAGTCGTTGCCGACCTTCACGATGCCGTCGTCGTCAAAGGACCGCGGCTGCTGGTAGACCAGAAGGCAGAGAATCGCCTTCACGAAGCTCCGGCTGGTGCGGAAGAAGCCGTGACGGTCGATCGCCTCGGGCGAGACATCGATGGCGAACGACGGGTCGTACTCGGGCTCTTCACCCTTGGCGATCGCGAGCACCTTGCGGTAGTCCTGGGCGAGCTTCGTCTCGACGGCAGACGTGTATCGGCCGGTGAGCGAGATCCGCCAGAACAGCTCGCGGAGGCGGGCGGTCTGTTCGCCGTTGGGCTTGTCGGGATGGACGTCGAAGAACGCGGCGAAGGGGATGATGAGCGAGCCATACGGGAGAAGGCGAGAGGCCGGTAGTCGGTAGGCACCGCGGAAGTAGTCGCACGCCGACTTGACGGCGTCCCCGACGCGAGGCCAGATGTCGCGAAACTCCTTTGTCGGCAGTCGGAGGATGTCCTTCTTGCGAGCTTCGCCGCAGATCATCAGGGAGGCGAGCTGAAGAATCGCGGCAGGCGGAAGCGTCTCGTATCCGACGGTCTGGAGTTCTTCGACGAGCTCGTTGTACTTTTGGGCGAGGTCAAAGCCGGACTTGTGGTCGTAGGTCTTCGCAACCATGATCTCGAAGAGCGAGAGCGGCTTACCGGTCACGTTGATGCGAGTGAAGATCTCTGTCGCCACATCAATTGGTGCGTCCTGAATCAGGATGACGGAGAACCTGTATTCCTTGATGCGTCTGCTGTAGACACGGAGTTGTTCCCGCCGGTCCTTTGACAGACCGGACAGGAAGTCGAAGTCTTCGGCCAGGACATCGACCAAGCGAACGAATCGATTCTCTTCCGCCTCCGCCGGAGCGGCATGAAGTGCGACCGGCGTCTCCGTGTCGAGCTCAGCGTCAAGGTCGATGCAGATGCTGGAGAAGTCGTCCAACGCCCCGGATGATCGCTCGATAGTGAGGCCGTGCACCGCGGCATAAAGGCTGGTGAGTCGCTGTTGTCCATCGAGCACCTGCTCGGCGTAGTCGCCGTCCGGCGTATCGGGGAGGTTCACGGCTCCGATGTTGCGGACCGCCCTCAACTGTTCGCGGGTCTTCCAGAGGATGAACGTGCCTATGGGATAGCCCTTGAGGATGCTGTCGATCAGCTTCGCGGACTTCTCACGTGTCCAGACAAACTCCCGCTGGAACTGAGGAACCTTCACGGTGCCGTGCTTGATCCCAGAGAGGATCTGGTCGTAGGACCGGCTTTGTGGGTCTGGCTGGTGCATTCGTGGTTCCTACAGCGTCTGAGCGTGTGACTTGAGCGTGGCTTCCAGTGACTTGATTCGTGTATTCAATTCCACCTGCCGATTGAAGTGCGTCTCCTTCTTCAGAGCCGCTCGGAGGTCAGCAATCTCCTGCTCGATACCCCGACAGTCAGCGAGACGGTCGCGCCGTTCCTTTGCTTGCTGCGGCGAGTTGCCGAGACGGTATTCGCCGGTGAGTCGGGCGGCCTCAAGTGCGGCAACTCGGTCCACCAGCCCGGTGTAGAGAGCGAAGAAGTCCGTCTGCGGGAGTCCTGGCAATGCCAAGCTCTCGATGAACTGCCCGTGAATCGGGTCTGGTTCGTCAGCATCCATCCAAGGCGTCAACCGGATGTCCTCAGCAACGATGGCCCCGTGCTCGGCACGGCTGAATCGCTTTTGGGCGACACTGATTGCAATACGGGGCGGAAGCACGAGCACCAGGAAGATGGGGTAGGGAATCGTGCGATGCACGACCTCGCAGATCCGCCGGGTGCGTTTGTCCGTCTTGAGGTTGACTTGGATGATCGCGACCTCGTGGTACTCCCGGTCATCGTCCTCGTAGCCCTTCACTGGCATCGTCGATGGCTTGAGGGTGTACTCCCATACGATCGTGTCGATATCATCGGTGAAGGCCCGCTTGTCGGCGGCGGTCAGCGAGCCGTTCTCGATGAACAGCTTCTTGAAGACTCGTTTGCCGAGTTGGCACGAGTCCGGCATCGACATCGCGGCGTAGAGAGCATCCGTCATCTGTGCCCTCCAGTGTCGACGATCGCCAGATACGCGACGACCTCAAAGTCGTCGATACCCTGGAAGGAGTCTTTGGTGATGGCAGTGCCACCACGTTTGAAGAGACTCTGGACGCCATGCTCCTCGGCTTTGCCGGTGATCGCGGCGATGGCCTTTCCGAGCAGGCCCTGATAGTGGGCCATGTCGGTGCCATCCTTTGTTCGTTCGTTGAAGGCGGCGTACGCTGCGTCGTCCGGCCGCGAACAGCCAAGCGAAATCTTCTTGAAGAGGTCGAGGATTCGCTTCGTGTCGGAGAAATTGAGCCTCACTTCGCCGTCGTCGGAGACGTACACGAGGTAGTGCGGCGAGAGTGCGTAGGTGATGTCGGTACGGACACGGCTGTTCTCGGCCCGAAGACACCAGATCACACCCGGCCCGGCGTTCTCGATGTCGATCAGGTCGTCCGTCGTGGCAACGCCGTAGGCACCGAGCGGCATGTGCTCCAGCCGCTCCGCGTGGTCTTTCAGGTACTCGACCAGGTCCATCCGGAAGTCGTTGAGCGTCAGGTCGGTGATGGAGATCCCGTTGGAGAGGTCCTCCATGTCAATGACTTCGTCCTGCATCTGCTCGAACTGCCGACGCCGGTACTCCAAGTCGTTCATCTGGTCGGCGTCGGTCTGCTCGATGACGTTCTCTTCGCCCGTGGCCGAGATGTCGAGCAGCACCATCCGGCCGCTCACACGTGCCTCAAGGTTGATGTACTCGTCGAGCTCCATGTTGGGCCAGAAGTTGACCAGTTGGATGACCGAATTCTGCGACCCGAGTCGGTCGATGCGACCGAATCGTTGGATGATCCGGACCGGGTTCCAGTGAATGTCGTAGTTAACGAGGTAGTCGCAGTCCTGGAGGTTCTGCCCCTCGCTGATGCAGTCTGTTGCGATGAGGAAGTCAATCTCGTCCGTGAGGTCTTCGTCGATCTTGGCTCTCTCTTTCGAGATTGGCGAGAACGACGTGATGATGGACGACAGGTCCTTCCGGATGCCAGTAAGTGTCGTCTTGTTCGAGTCGCTTCGTCCGGTCACCAAGGCGGTGTGAACGCCAAGTTCGGACTTGGCCCATTCGGCAATGTTCTTGTAGAGGTACTCGGCGGTGTCGGCGAAGGCGGTGAAGATGATGGCCTTGTGATTGCCGAGATTGAGAGGCTGCTCGACCTTGCGGCGGAGCAGGTTTTTGAGCACATGCAGTTTGGCGTCTCGCTCGGCGTCGATTCTGCGAGCCTCGCGAAGCATCTTCACGAGTAGCTCTTCATCCTCTTCCAACTCTTGACGCCAACGGACCTGGTCGACGTCCTGAATCAACACCTTGACCTTGGCTCCGATGAGGTACGGGTCAAGGTCCTCGTCATCGATGTCGATGTCTTCAATGTTCAGCTCTTCGACTTCCTCGTCTTGGTGGGCATCGAGTCGAGCCGTGAAGGACTGGACCTCGGAGAGCAGGCGTTCCAGAGTGATCGCAAACGAGTTGATGGAACTTTCCATCCGCTTGAGCAGGTTCACCCGCATCAAATGGATGAGACTTTGCTCGCGGTCGATCTGACGAAACACCGAGCCGCCGGAGATTTGCTTGTCGTACTTTCGGCTGTACTCCTCCAGCTTGTGGGGGAGCACGTACTTCAGCGGGGCATACGCACTCAGATTGAGACGACGAATCTCCCGGTTGATCTCTCGGAGCTCCGGAAACTGGTCCCGCGTGTCGATGTCGGCCTTAATATTGACAGGCTTCGCACGCTGGGGGAACTCTCCGATGTCGGCGGTGCTGTAGTACTTCGTGATGTGCTTCCGCGACCGGGCGATGGTCAGCAAGTCGAGCATCTTGAAGTAGTCGAAGTTCAGTGCGTCGAGCAGCGACTTTGTTGTCCGATCATCGGCGTCACGTTTCAGCCACGCATTGAATCGCGTCTGAGCCTGGCGAAGCGTCTGCTCAATGCTGGGAATGCCGAGGTTGAACAACGCGTCGTCCTCACCTTCGGTGATGAACGCGACCTGGTTCTTGAGGTCATTCATCCGGCTGTTTACCGGGGTGGCCGAGAGCATGAGGACCTTCGTCCGGACGCCTGAGCGGATGATGTCTCGCATCAGCCGCGAGTATCGAGTAGGACGGTCTTGGCGTGGTGGATTGTTCCGAAAGTTGTGGGACTCGTCGATGACGACGAGGTCGTAGTTGCCCCAGTTGATCGTCTCAAGATTGATCTCGCCCGATCGGCCGGACGTGCGACTGAGGTCCGTGTGGTTTAGGACGTCGTAGTTGAACCTGTCCGAGGCAAAGAGATTGCGGCGGTCATTGACCGTGAAGATGGTCCAGTTCTCGCGGAGCTTCTTTGGGCAGAGCACGAGAACGCGGTCGTTCCGAAGCTCGTAGTACTTAATGATTGCGAGTGCCTCGAACGTCTTCCCAAGCCCAACGCTGTCAGCGATGATGCACCCGTTGTATTTCTCGATTTTATCGATGGCACCCAGTACACCGTCCCGCTGGAAGCGATAGAGCTTGTTCCAAACCAGAGTCTCGCGGATGCCGGTGCGAGTCTTGATGATCTGGTCTTCTTCGAGTTCGGCGAGCGTGTCGCGGAACAGGTTGTAGAGCGAGAGGAAGTACACCAACTCCGCCGGCTTGACCGTGGCAATCTCAGATAGCCAGGCAGCTACAAGATCATCGCAAGGAGCTGTTGCACTGTCGTTTGTCCAGATCGAGTCGAACCACGCCAAGAGGCTGCGAGTCTCCTCGACGCCCGTGAAGCATGTGTTCATGTCGTATCCAGCAGATGGAGCCAACCCGAGACCGCCGGACGTGAAGGTCGAACTGCCCTGGATCGCGAGACCGCTGCCTGCTCGCTGAACGTGGAACAAGTTCTGCGGCACCGGAACGGCGACGGACTTCACTTGTGTCTTCATCCGAAGCCAGTTGGCGAACGCCCTGGCTGCCGCAGGGCACTCAAGCGAGTTCCGTGAGCGACGGTCGGCGGCATCCCCAAGCATCCCGATCGCCTGCACGCCTGATTCACCGGAGAGTCCGTTAGCTTTCGTGGCAGGGATGAGGATGCGAGCTTCCGAAAGGCGCTCGAACTCGACTCTCATCGCGATGAAGGCCTGAAGCGAGAGCTTCGAAGTGAGAAGGGACAGCGTTGCATTGGGTGCAACACAGTCGCGTAGGACGTCTGCAACGAGTCCGTGGCTCTTGTTGTCAACGAGCATCGCCACCCCCGGAGTCTGAATCGTCCGGCTCGTTCTTCCGCTTGCTTTGCGGCTCGGCCCTCAGCCATGCGTCAACGGCTTCACGGCTGAATCGCCAGTGCTTTCCAACCTTCTGGCCGGGCACCTTGCCTTCTTGGGCGAGCTTGTAGAGCGTCGACTTCGCGACCTGGAGGTAGGACGCGAGGTCGTCGATGGTCATGACCTGTGGGGGGTCTGGTGGTGGTCCAGAATGCCGCCGAGCGGTTGCAGTCATCCGAACAGGATAGTGCGGGTTGCTGCCAGTTGCTGGAGATGGCGACCACGGGGTAAGTGCCATGGTCGAGAGGCGATCTTGGAGCTCTCAGCGTGTCTGGAGGACCGTCACGGGCCGATTGACCGCACTACATTTCGGTCGGATCTGCACTACAAAGGGCGTTTTACCGTCTCGACGGTGTAGTGCGTGTTCCGTCGAAGTCTCGTAAGTACCTGATTTTAAGAGACTTCTGAAAGCGGGTGACCGGACTCGAACCGGCGACATTCAGCTTGGGAAGCTGACGTTCTACCACTGAACTACACCCGCAGGTTGTCAGGCGGGGCGGGCCCGCGACGCGGAGTATATCCGGGGCCACGGCGTGCGGCGAGGTCGCGCAGGGTCAATCCAGGGGCCCGTCCTGCGGGCTCGGCACGCCCGCGTCGGTTCCGAGCAGCGAGCCGACCGTGACGAGCGACTCGCTGGGCACCCACGCCCGCTCGGAGCCCGCCAGCCGGAGCTCCGTCCAGCCGTCGCGGGACTCGAGCGCCACCGCCTCGAGCCCCTCGGGGAGGGGGTCCTCGTGGGTCGGGTCGTAGATGTCGTGGCTGGGTCCGCCGCGGCCCACGGCCTCCTGGATCAGCACGACCTGCACGGTCCGGGCGGTGCGCCGGTAGTCGTGCGCGAGCAGCCCGAGCGGGACGAGTGCGCCCAGGAAGGCGGCGCCGATCCAGGCGCGCCCGGGGCGGCGCCCGAGCGTGTGGGCGCCGGTGAGCGTCCAGCCGAGGGCGAGCAGGGCGAGCCCGATCGCGAGCATGCCCGAGCGGGGGACGTAGCCGCGCCAGATCGAGAGCCAGCGGTCGGCGTCGGTGGGGTCGGTGAACTCCGGCGCCGCCTCGACGCGGGCCCGGGCGGCGCGGAGCGACTCGCGCGTGCGCCGGTCGGTGGGGTCGAGCTCCTCGGCGGCCCGAAGGGCGGCGATCGAGCCGCCCAGGTCGCCAGCGTGCAGGCGTGCGATGCCCAGGGCCCGGAAGAGGGGGGCGTTGCGGGCGTGGTGCTCGCTGGCCAGGGATTCGTACAGCGTGGCCGCCTGCGTGAACGCGGCGACGGACCCGCGAGGGTCGTCCTCGGCCAGCTCGAGCCCGCGGTCCATCCAGTGCTCCGCCTGCGTGAGGACGTCCTCGGCGTCCATCGCCGGCGCGTCGATGACGGGCAGCGGGGCGGGCGCGGTGGTGGGGGTGTATGCGCGCGCGCCGAGCGTGAGTGCGCCCAGCAGCAGCATCGCGAGTGTTGTGCGCACGATTGGTGCAGTCACGACGCGACCCTCCCGTGTGCCGTCGAGCGTTTGATCGCGTCACGCAGCGACGCGATGGCTCGCCCGACCCGGTTCGGGTCCGCCGGTGTGGGCGGGCGGGCGCCCGAGTACACGCCCTCCGCAGATCGCAGTGCGCCGGCGAGGGCGTCCCGGTCGTCGGGCTCCAGGGGCAGCCTGGAGACGTCGGTCGAGGCGACGGCGTCGGGATCGATGGCGAGTGCGGCCGCGGTCGCGTCGCGTGCGGCACGTGCGGGATCGGTGCCGGCGGTCCGGCGTGCCGTGTCGAGGCGTGCCAGCGTGCGGGCGAGCTCCGGGTTGCGAGACCTCCGCCAGGCGGTCAGCAGCACGAGGGCGGCGTAGGCGCCCGGGGGGATCGTGGCGGCGGCGATCCAGGCGGGGCTCGCGAGCGCGGCCGCGAGCGAGACAGGCTCGCGCGCCAGCAGGGCGGCTCCCCGGTCCTCGGCCCAGAAGATGGGGCCCGCCCGCCGGACCGTGCTCGCGGGCTCGGCCGGGGTGACGCCCGAGACCGCGTCGGCGAGGGTGGTCGTGCGGACGCCGGTGATGTCGAGCGGGACGGGGTCGGTGGTGGCGACTCGGTACTCAGCGGCCTCGGGGTCGAAGTAGGGCAGGCGGAGCCCCGGGAGCTGGCTGACCTCGGGCGAGAGTGCCCGGACCTTGGTCGAGAAGACGCGCGTGCCGGCGCGCGCGGGCTCGCGCTCCCAGCCGTCCGGCGAGAGGCGGAAGCTGTCGGTGAAGCCGGGGATGGAGGCGAGGTCGGGCCCGGCGCGGACCTGCGACATCGGCTCGTTGCCCACCACGGTGACGGTGAGGTCGATGGGCTCGCCGACGTAGGCCTCGGTCGGCTCCACCGTCAGGCGCAGGTCGAAGTCGCCGATGAGGCCGGTGTAGCCGGGCGGCATGGTGTCCTGCGGCGGGCGCCGCACCTCGAGCGTGATCGGCTCGGACCGGGAGATCGTGCGTTCGAAGGTGCCGCGGTTGGTGCGACGGTCGAACAGCACGGCGAGCGGGCCGAGGTCGAAGGCGCCTTCCTCCGTGGGTCGGACGAGCAGCTCGAAGTAGAGCACGCGCGTGGGGCGGCCCTGAAAAGTGGCGTCGCGGACGCGTCCGACGGCCTGGATGCCGTAGATGTCGATGGGGTAGAGCTGCTCGCGTCGCGAGGACTGCGAGGGGTCTTCGGCGAGAACCTCGATCGACGGGTGCTTCTGGCTGGGGCGGAATGTGTACTCGCTGACCGAGGCGGTGAGGTACCAGTGGCAGCGGAGCCGGAGGGTCTCTCCGACATAGACCGACGAACGGTCGAGCTCGATGACGAGGTCGAAATCGTCGGCCTCGGGCGGATCGAGCACGGTGAGCGTGACGGGGCTGGTGGTGAACTCCTCACCGTCGATGGTCAGCGAGGCGGACGGGATGGTGTAGGTGCCGGACTCGGTCGCGGTCAGCCGGTAGGAGAGCAGGGTGGTGTTCTGCGATTGCAGGCGCATGCGCCCCGTGTTCGGGTCGAGCGAGCTGAACTGCTGCGTGATGGAGTTGGAGCCGTTGAAGCGTGCCTCGAGCCCGTCGGGCCAGTCGAAGGCCGGGGCGGAATCGGGCGAGGCGTTGGTGACGACGACCTGGAACTCGACCTCCTCGCCGAGGTAGGCCTGTCGCTGGCCGAGGCGTGCGTCCACCGAGACCTCGTCGCTCTGGGCGAGGGCGGGGCACGACGCGGCGCAGAGCGTGAGCAAGGCGGCCAGAATGGTGCGTACGACGTGATTGTGCGTGGGCATGTGTCTCACCAGTCTCGTTCCACGGTGGCGGGGCGTGCGAGGCGGGAGCGCCGGAGTTCGCGCTCTTCACGCTGGCGCTCCTCGCGGTCGAGCAGGTCCTCGACGAGCTGGTCGCCGGGCTCCTGCTGCTGTTGCTGCTGCTGCCCGGTCTGCCGGTTGTGCTCGTCGGGGTTGGGCTGGTCCTCTTGCTGCTGTTGCTGGTCGCCCTCGCTCTGCTCGTTCCCCTGCTGGAGGTTCTCCGCGGCGCGGCGCAGGGCGTCGGCCGCCTGCTGCTGCTCCTCGGAGGCGCGGTCGAGGTCGCCCTCGCGCAGGGCCTGCTCGGCCCGCTCCTGGGCGGCGCGGGCCTCCTCGACGTCGTCCTGCGATTGCCGGATCTGTTGCTGCATCTGCTGCTGCCCGGCCCGGCTCGCCTGCTGGCGGGTCTGCTCGAGCTGCTGCTGGGCCTGCTCGGTCTGCCGGCTGATGTCCTGCTGCTGCTGTTCCAGTTCCTCGCGGCGAGACTGGTCGGACTGTTCCGACTCGTCCGAGGCGTCCTGCTGCTCATCGGCGAGGCTGTCGAGATTCTCGCCCTGCTGACGCATCTGCTCCATGAGCTGCTCGAGCTGTTCCAGCTCCTGCTGGGCCCGGGCGATCTGACGCCGGATCTTCTCGCAGTTCTCCGCGGCGTCGGTGCGGTCGGGGTCGACGTCGAGCACGGCCCGGAAGGCCGCGGCGGCGGGGCGCAGGCGTGCGATACGGCCCCGCAGCTCGTCGATCGGGTTCGGGGGCCGGCTTTGCTGTTCGAGTGAATCGGCGGGCGCGGGCGGGGCCGTGGCATCGGCGTACAGCGCGTGCGCGAGGTTGAAGCGTGCCTCGGCCCGCAGCAGGTCGTGACGCGCGACCAGGTCCGCGGCGCGGTAGGACGCGGGCGCGTCCTCGCTCCGCCCCGCGAGCTGCATCGCGAGGCCGTGGTTGACCCGCGCGGCGGCGATGAGGTCCGGGTCGTCGGTGCGGTCCGCGAGCCGGCTGAGCCTGTCGGCCAGGTCCGCGGCCCTGCCGGGCGTGTCGGGGTCACCGCCCTCCGCGAGCGTGCGGAGCTCGGAGACCAGCGCGATGAGCCTGGCGCGAGCGACCTCGCTCGAGAGCGCCGGGGGCGACTCGGTGTCGGTCGGGGAGCTCTCACCCTCGCCGGGTTCGTCGCCCGGGCCGGCGGCCTGGGGGCGTGCGGGCGGGGCCTCGGGCGAGAGCGCCGCGAGCGTGTGCGTGCACACGCCGAGCATCAGGATCGTCCACGCCGCGCGTCGTCTCATGAGAAACCTCCGGCGGTGCGGGGACGTGTGCGCCGGGCGGGCACCAGCGGCTCGAGCACGAGCAGGAGCAGCGCCGCCGCGAGCGGGACGTAGTACCGTGGCTGGTACTCGACCGTGACGGCGGTGCCGGTCTGTCGGCGCGCGTCGATCGCGTTCAGGTCGCGGTCGACCTGGGCCAGGTCGATCTCGCCGGTGCCGACGTTGAGGAATACGCCGCCCGGGGTCGCGGTCGCGATGTCGGCGAGGGTCTCGGGGTTCATCGCGGTGCGGACGGTCTGGCCGAGGTACTGCATGTAGCCGTCCGAGTCGGGGTCCGGCACGGGGGCGCCCTCCCCCGTGGAGCCGACGCCGATGGTGATGATGCGGACGCCGGCGGCGCCGGCGACCGCCGCGGCCTCGACGGGGAACGAGTCCTGATCGTCGCCGTCGGTGATCAGGACGATGTCGCGGACGGGCTCGGCCGCGTCGGGTGGCCCGGCCTCGTCGGGCGAGCGGATGAGGAAGACCTCGCTCATCGCCTTGCGGATGGCGTCGCCGATGTAGGTGCCGCCGATCGGGGCCGAGCCGGGGTCGAGCTCGTCCAGCGTGAGGTTGAAGAAGGTGCGGTCGAGCGTGAGCGGGCACTTGACCACGGCGGCGCCGGCAAACGCGACGAGCGCGACGCGGTCTCCCTCCAGGTTGTTCACCAGGTCCTTGATCCACAGCTTGGAGCGGTCCAGGCGGTTGGGGGCCAGGTCGGAGGCGAGCATGGAGCGTGAGACGTCCACGACGAAGACGATGTCGCGTCCCTGCCTGGCGATCTCTCTCTCGACCGGGTCGGACTGCGGGTCGGCCAGCGCCAGCACGACCAGCGACAGCGCGCCCAGGGCCAGCGCGTGCTTGGCGTGCACGCGCCCTGGCGCGTGGTGCACCAGCAGCGTGCGCAGCCGGTCGTCGTGGGCGAACTGGCGGAGCCCGCGCCTGGCGGCCCGCGCCGCCCACGCCGCGACGATGCCCATCGCCAGCACCCCGGCCAGGGCCGCCAGCCAGCGCGGGTCCTGGATCGTCAGCGGGGGCAGGTCCGGGTGGACGGTCGCGAGCATCAAGGCCACCTCCGGAACACGGTGAGCGAGGCGAGCAGCTCCAGCCCCAGCAGGATCAGCGCCGGCCGGAGCGCCAGCGCGAAGCGTTCCTCGCGCGTGGTCTGCTCGTCCACCTCGATCTCGGTCTTCTCCAGACGGTCGATCTCGGCGTAGATCTCACGCAGGTCCGCCAGGTTCTCGACCGACCAGAACCGCCCGCCGGTGGACTCCGCGGCCCCGGCGAGCGAGGCCTCGTTGATCGCGTTGCGACCCGAGAACAGCCCGGGGGCGGAGCGCCCCTGGATACCGATGATGTACACGCGGATGCCCCACTCGGCGGCCAGCTCGCACGCGACCGCCGGGTCGATCTGCGAGTTGCGGTCGTCGCCGTCGGTCAGCAGCACGATCGCCTTGCCCTTGATGGTGAAGTCGGCCCGGGCCTGCTCGGACGCCGCGAGCTCCTCCTCCGCGGACTGCAGGCGGGCGGCGGCGAGGGCGACGGCGTCGCCGATGGCGGTGCCCTGCTCGGCGTCGAGGATGGGGATGCGCACGCTCTCGAGGGCCGCGAGCAGGGGCTCGGGCTCGCGCACGAGCGGGCAGACGGTGTCGGCGTAGGTGCCGAAGGCGATCAGGCCGATCAGGTCGCCGGCGCGCCCCTCGAGGTCGTCGCCGTTGCCCGCGACGAACTCCGCGACGACCCGCTTGACGGCCTCGAGGCGGTTGAGGTCCTGGTTGTCGAAGTTCGCCGGCTCGTCCATCGAGCCGGAGCGGTCCACCACGATCTGCATCGCGATCCCGTTGACCCGCGTCTCGGTCCGGGCGTCGAGCGTCTGCGGGCGTGCCAGCGCAACGATGAGCAGCGTGAGCCCCAGGAGGCGAAGCAGGCCCGGCAGGAACCGGAGGCGGACACGCCAGGAGCGGTGGGCCACCGCCGCACGAGGCGCCGCGGAGTACGTCAGCCGGGCGTGCCGGGTGAGCAGCAGTCGCGCAGCCAGCAGCGGCACGAGCCCGAGCAGCGCCAAGGCCCAGGGCCACGCGAACTCGACGTCCGAGAGTTGGAAGGGGGGCGTGTTCATGCGCTCCCCCCGGACCGGGCGCTCAGCACGCGAAGCGCCTCGTCGATCTCGTGCCCGATCGGTCGGTGCGACACGCGCCCCGGGGGGGCGTACCGCTCGTGGTCGAGGCGTTCGATCAGCGCCCCGAGCGACGGCGGAGCGCCGCGGCCCGCGCACCCACGCAGCAGGGACGCCAGCCGGTCGCGTGCCTCGTCGGGCGGCCGGTCCCGCAGGCGGTCGATCTCGGCGCACAGGTCCGGCCCGTCGGGTCGAGCGCCGGACCGCAGCGCCAGCACCACGGCGCCCGCGCACACGATCAGCCCGCCCAGCCCGACCGGGAACGCCCACGCCGTGATCCCCTCGCCGGCCGACGGGCCGGGTGGCTCGACCGGCCCGGTCGGCGGTGCCAGGTCGTCGATGGAGGCGTCCTCGCCCAGCACCGTCGCGACCTCGACGTCCAGCCCCGTCGTCGACAGTTCCAGCGCGACCGGGCGACCCGGCTCGCCGAACGTGGCGGTCGCCCCGGGCACGGCGTACGCCCCGTCCAGGAACGGCTCGAGCAGGTACCGCTCGAGCCGGACCGAGCGCCCCCGCCCGTCCGTCAGCACACGCGCCGGGGACGCTTCCACCACGGTCCAGCCGGCCGAGCCGGGGTCGAACGAGATCTCGCGCACGGCCTGACCCGGGGGGGCAACAGCGGTGATCGTCACGGGCAGGCGGTCCACCGTGGTGAGCTCCCGGGTCGGGATCGCGACGACGACCGAGGCCCCGTCGCGCTCGGCGCTGGACTCGATCCCGGCCCCGCCCGGGTCGCCCGCCTCGCGCGAGCAGCCCGCGAGCGCGAGCACGCACGCACCCAGCGCGCACAGGGCGTGTCGCACGCTCGCCTGGGTGTGCCGGGATGTGGATGCGCGGGTGCTCATCGCTTGCGGTCACGCTCGTGGAAGAACCGGGCCAGGTCGTCCCCTACCGGGCGGTCGGTCGAGAGCTCGACGAGCTCGACCCCCGCCGTGCGCAGTACGCCCGAGAGCGAGGATCGTTCGGATTCGGCCCGGTCGTGCACCGCCCGTCGTCGCGGGCTGGCGGCGAGGTCCACCAGGTAGACCTCGCCGGTCTCGGGGTCCTCCAGCTCGACGAGGCCCAGGCGGGGCAGGTCGCGCTCGCGCGGGTCGTCGATCGCCAGCGCCACCGGCTCGTGCCGTCGCGCCAGCAGGCGCATCGGGCGGAGCCAGCCGGGCTCACGCCCCGGCTCGATCTCGCCCAGGAAGTCGCTGAGCACGAACACGATCGCGTGGCGCGGCAACACGCGGTCCAGCGTGGCGAGGGTCTCGGCGAGGGTGGGGCCGGTGCCCTGCGCCTCGGCGTCGAGGATCTCCCGGATGATCCGGAGCTGGTGCGTCTTGCCCTTGGAGGGCTTGATTGTGAGCGAGCGCGGGCCCCCGTACAGGCAGAGCCCGACGCGGTCGTTGTTGCGGGCCGCGGCCAGGGCGATGATGGCGGCTGCCTCGGCCGCGAGGCGGGCCTTGGTCTTGCCGCCCGATCCGAACGACATCGAGCCCGAGGTGTCCACCACCAGCATCACCGTCAGCTGGCGCTCCTCGGTGAACCGCTTCACGTACGGGTGCCCGGTGCGGGCCGTCACGTTCCAGTCGATGAAGCGGACGTCGTCGCCCGGCTCGTACGCGCGGACCTCGGCGAACTCGACGCCGGAGCCGCGAAACGCCGAGTGGTACTCCCCGCCCAGCAGATCGTTCACGCGTCGCTTGGCGCGGATCTCAATGCGCCGGACCTCTCGCATGAGTTCATCGGTCAGCATCGGGTTCGTCGCTCCGTCGGGTCGGGCGTTGCGTGGCTCGCCCGGATGCGAGGCGTGAGGGGGGGGTTACGGGACACGCACGCGATCGAAGATCTCGGTGACCAGGTCCTCGCTGGTGAGCCCCTCGGCCTCGGCCTCGTAGCTCGGGATCACGCGATGACGCAGCACGTCCAGGCCGATCGCCTTGATGTCGGCGGGGGTCACGAAGTCGCGCCCCTCCAGCAGGGCGAACGCACGCGACGCCTTGATCAGTGAGATCGACGCACGGGGCGAGGCCCCGAACTCAATCAGCCGCGCCAGGTCCCGCTTCGAGCCCAGCCCGGACGGGTCGCGCGTCGCGTGCACGATCTCCACCACGTAGTCCTTGATCCGGTCGTCCACGAAGACCGAGTCGACCGCGGTCCGGGCGGTGGCGATCTGCTCCAGCGTCGCGACCGGCTCGATCTCCAGCGCCGGGGCGGAGCTGGCCATGCGGTCCACGATCGCCCGCTCCTGGGCCTTGGACGGGTAGGTGACCCTCAGCTTGAGCATGAAGCGGTCCACCTGCGCCTCGGGCAGCGGGTAGGTGCCCTCCTGCTCGATCGGGTTCTGCGTCGCCAGCACCAGGAAGGGGTCCGGGATGGGATGCGTGGTGTCGCCGATGGTCGCGTGGCGCTCCTGCATCGCCTCCAGCAGGGCAGACTGCACCTTGGCCGGGGCCCGGTTGATCTCGTCGGCCAGCACGATGTTGGCGAAGATCGGGCCCTTGCGCGGCGTGAAGGAGTGGTCCCGCGGGTCGTAGATCAGCGTCCCGATCAGGTCCGCCGGCAGCAGGTCCGGCGTGAACTGGATGCGGCTGAACTCCGCGTGGATCGCCCTGGCCAGCGTCGTGACCGTCAGCGTCTTGGCCAGCCCGGGCACGCCCTCCAGCAGCACGTGCCCGCCCGTCAGCAGCCCCACCAGCAGGCGGGAGACCATGTGATCCTGCCCGACCACCACCGTCTCGATGCGGTCGCGGAGGGTGCGGACGAGCGATCCGACCTCGGCCAGGCGTGGGTCGGTCGCGGAGGCGGTGGTGTCGGTGGCGTCCATGTCGGGATTGTTCCGTTGAGAGTGGGCTCGCGTTGCGTCCGGCGGGCACGACAACGCACCGGGATGCCGGCGACGGGGGTATCCGTCGGCCGATCGCCCGGTGCGCAGGATCGGTCGGTCAGCTCAACCGGGCTCAGCCGGCGTTGGGGTCCGGCATGCCGCCCGGGCCCGAGGCACCGCCCGCCGGTGGCGACGGGGGGGCGCCCTGCGGCGCCCCGGACGGGGCCTGCGGCTGCGACAGCTGGATCTCACCGTTCTGCGCCTCGTACTGCTGGATCGCACGCCCGAGCGACATCGCGAGACGCTTGGTCGCGGCCCAGTTCATGATCACCCGAGACCCGACATTGAACACCACCACCGGGTTCGACCCCGGGGCCTGCATCGGCACGTTGTAGCCGAAGTCCAGGACGATCTCCTCGCCCGTGGTCGACGTCCGGATGGTGTTGGCGAAGGCCGTGTGCATCTTCGACTCGTCGATGCGGAGCTGGACCTGCTGCTGCTGTTGATCGGCCATGGTGGCGTGCCTTTCTCGCGGCGGTGGATCGGGTTGAACGGGCCGGCCGGGGCCGGGTCTGAACCATAGCACGGGACCCGGCGTCCATCCCCCCGTCCCCCGAACAGGACGCATCCGGTCCCGCCGCCGACCGAAGGCACCCGCAAGGAGACCCCCATGCCGACCCTGCCGCTCATGCTCGCCTCCCTCGTGCTCCTCGGCTGGTTCCCGGGCGGGCCCGACCACGCCGAGAACCCGACCACCCCGCTGGAGCCCCGGACCGTCCTGGACTTCGATTCCGCCGACGCCGCGGAGCGCTGGGTGGTCGTCAACGACAACGTCATGGGCGGACGCTCAGAGGGCGGGCCCGAGTTCACCGGCCAGACCGTGCTGTTCACCGGCACCACCAACACCAACGGCGGGGGATTCAGCTCCATCCAGACCGTGGAGCAGGCGTGGGACACGCTCGCCGACGCCGACGGCCTGCTCGTCCGCGTCCGAGGCGACGGGCGCGAGTACATCGCCCGCCTCCGGACCGACGCCCGGGTCATGGGGCGACGCGTCGCCTACCACCAGACCTTTCAGACATCCCCCGACGGCTCGTGGGCCGTCGTCCGCATCCCCTTCGACAAGTTCCGCGCCACCGTCTTCGGCGAGGACGTCTCGCGCTGGGCCGCGGAATTCGACCCCGCCAGGGTCCGCACCCTCGGCTTCATGATCTACGACAAGCAGGACGGCCCGTTCCGGCTCGAGATCGACTGGGTGAAGGCCTACACCGGCGAGGCCCTGCCCCCGGACCACGACGAGACGCTCTGAAGAGACCGACATGGGCCCGGAGGGACTCGAACCCTCACTGGAGTTGCCTCCAAGCGGATTTTAAGTCCGCCGCGTCTGCCGATTCCGCCACGGGCCCGTGGGGAGGCATCGTATCACGCGCCCCGATCGTCACGCCCGAGAACGGGTGTCGCTCGCCGGGACGTGTCAGAATCGTGCGAACTCGCGGCAAACGCGCGCACGGGACGGGACGCGCCCCGCGATCCTCTTATACTGCCCCACGCGGAACCAGAGGAGACGGGAATGCTCAACACGATCCGTATCGCCGCGGCCGCCACGGTCGCGGCCTGTGTCGCCCCGGGCCTGGCCCAGACCGTCGTCACCGACGCCGGCCCTGGCGTCTGGCGCTACGACCAGAACGCCTCGAAGAAGTCGGGCGCCAAGCCCTCGCTCTCCCTGCTGAACCCGGCGCCCGACTTCGGCCCCGCCACCCCCGGCTCGGTCGTGCCGGCCTTCGCCTCGCTGGGGGGAAACTCCACCCGCATCGAGATCGATGCGCCCTTCGGCACCAGCCTGTACGGCACCGGCCTGGTCGCCGGCCCGCTGGAGCGCACCGGGCGCACCACCACCCTCTGGAACGACGACAACTACGCCTGGGGCGACTGGGCCGAGAGCCTGTACGAGAGCCACCCCTGGGTGCTGGGCGTGCTGCCGGACGGCACGGCCTTCGGGGCGGTCTTCGACACGCCCCACCGGATGACCATCGACACCACCGGCGACTCGGGCGTGTCGGTCCGCGTCACGGCCGAGACCGACAACGTGCCCGTCTACGTCATCGAGGCGTCCACCCCGCAGCAGGTCGTACGCACCCTCGCCGACCTGACCGGCACGCCGTTCATGCCGCCGCTCTGGTCGCTGGGCTACCACCAGTCCCGCTACTCCTACACGCCCGACTGGCGTGTGCTGCAGGTGGCGCAGGAGTTCCGCAACCGCTCGATCCCCGGCGACACCATCTGGCTGGACATCGACTACATGGACGGGTACCGGATGTTCACCTGGGACCCCTCCGCCTTCCCGAACCCGCCCGCGCTGGACGCCTCGCTGGAGGCGATCGGCTTCTCGACCATCGCCATCGTGGACCCGCACATCAAGGTCGATCCCGGCTACTGGGTCTACGACTCGGGCAACGCCAACGACGTGTGGGTCAAGTGGGCCGACCAGACCACCGACTTCGTCGGCCCGGTCTGGCCCGGCGACTCCAAGTTCCCCGATTTCACCCGCGCCGACGTCAGGGCGTGGTGGGGGGCCTTCTACGGGCCGTTCCTCAACGACAACGGCATCGAGGGCGTCTGGAACGACATGAACGAGCCCGCGGTCTTCCTCGACCAGTACGGCTGGACCATGCCCGAGGACAACTGGCACCGGGCAGACGCCGACGTCGGCGGACCCGCCAGCCACCGGCGCTACCACAACGTCTACGGCATGCTGATGGCGCGGGGCACCTACGAGGGCTTCCAGGCCGCACGCCCGGGCACGCGCCCCTTCGTGCTCACCCGGGCCAACCACCTCGGAGGGCACCGGTACGCCGCGACGTGGACCGGCGACAACGTCTCCGACTGGTACCACCTGGACGTCTCCATCCCCAACGTGCTGAACCTCGGCCTCAGCGGCCAGCCCAACACCGGGCCCGACATCGGCGGATTCGCCGGCTCGGGCGACGCCCAGCAGTTCGCCCGCTGGATGGGCTTCGGCGCACTGCTCCCCTTCGCACGCGGGCACACCGGCGTCGGCAACCCCGACAAGGAGCCCTGGTCCTACGGGCCCGACACCGAGCACACCGCCCGCCTGGCCCTGCAGCGCCGCTACAGGCTCCTGCCGCACTACTACACCCTGTTCAAGGAGGCGCACGACACGGGCATGCCCGTCGCCCGCCCGCTCTTCTTCGCCGATCCCGCCAACCCGAACCTGCGCACCATCGACAACATGTTCATGCTGGGCGACTCGCTCGTGGTCTCGGTCAACACCCAGCCGGGTGACGCCCTGCCGATCCGGCCGCCGCTCGACGAGGACCTCGTCCAGTTCGGATTCCCGCAGGACGACCTCGGGCTCGCGGGCTCGGACCTGTGCGAGGACGACCTGCCCTCGCTCTTCCTCCGCCCGGGGCACATCGTGCCCACCGGCCCGATCCTCCAGCACACCGGCGACGGCTACCTCAGCGAGCTCGTCCTGCTGGTCGCGCTCGACGAGAACGGCCAGGCCTCAGGCACCCTGTACGAGGACGCGGGCGACGGCTACGGCTACCTCGCCGGCGACTACCTCGAGACGACCTACGCCGCCAGCGAGCAGGACGGCCAGGTGATCGTCTCGGTGCAGAGCGAACAGGGATCGCGTGCCCGCCCGGTCCGCCCCATCACCGTCCGCCTGCTGCTCGCCGACGGCGTCGAGATCCAGGCCGCCGGCGTGGACGGGCAGCCGATCGCGCTCACCCTGCCGGGGACCCTCCCCGACCCGGTCTCCTGCGACGGCGGCGCGGTCAACCCGCCCGAGTTCATCGACGGGCGGCGCATCGACGAGGCCTTCGCGGGCGCGCTGGCCACACAGACCAACCCAACCAACCTCGGCGACAACGTCAGCGAGCTCAACCAGCTCTACGCCGAGCTCGACGAGACCGGCCTGCGCCTCGGGCTCACCGGCAACCTCGCCACCGACGGCACCGCACTGGCGGTCTTCCTCGACACCGGGCCCGGCGGGCAGGGCGTGCTCGACACCTCCACCCAGCCCTCGCCCCCCTCCGGCCTGGCGAACATGACCGGGCTCACCTTCGACACCGGCTTCCGGCCCGACCTGATGTACTTCATCAACGCCTACGCGGGCGGGATCTACGTCGACCGGCTCACTCTCACCGACGGGGCCCCGGCGAGCAAAGCCTACCTCGGGGCCGGCGCGGTCGGCTCGGGCCAGGGCGTGCTCGACCAGTCCGACACCCTCGTCGCGATCGACAACTCGAACATCCTGGGCGTCACCAACACCTCCGCCGCGAACGCCGACAACGCGACCTTCGGGGCCGAGCTGCTCATCCCGGCGAGCGACCTGGCGCTCCCATCGCCCGACGGGCCGGTCTCGGTCATGGCGGTGATCGTGCGGAGCTACGGCGAGCTCAGCCAGCAGATCCTCCCGCCCCTCGTGCCGGGCCAGTCCAACCCGCTCGGATTCTCCCCCAACCTGAACCTCTTCTTCGGCGACCAGTTCGTCCAGGTCACCACCCCATGCGCCGCCGACGTGAACGCCGACGGCGTGCTCGACAACGGGGACATCGGCGCCTTCGTCGCCCTCTTCCTCGCCGGCGACCCCGCGGCCGACTTCACCGGCGACGGCATCCTCGACAACGGCGATATCGGCGCCTTCGTCGCGGAGTTCCTCGCCGGGTGCTCTTCGTAAACGAGTCGGCGAGCGGGTCCGGCCGCCGAAACAGCGACACGCGATCCGGGCGTGTGCGCCAACCACATTCACCCCTGACGGGGCCAACCACATTCACCCCTGACGGGGTTGCCCGATGCCGCTTGTTCGGCGGCATGCGACGGCACCCGCGCCTCCCGAACACTGCAGCGTTGGGTGGCGGGGGGCGTGAAACCTGCGGCATTGGATCCGAAACCGGTCAGATCGGCACAGGCAGAGCGCACTTTGATGTACGATGGGCTCTCGTGTCAGATTCGAAGGCCAGTCACTGGACCGTTGAATAACACAGCGACGAGAACCTCACTGGCCGTTCATCCGGGTGTTCCATGTGTGAATGGTCGGACAGCGTGCCATCACCGGAGAGAGATCATGATTCACCGCGCCCAGTTCGTTTCGCTTGCCACCATAATCACGGCACTCGGTCTCTCCACCCCGGACACAGGCGCGCAACCGATCTACCTCAACGACGACGCGGGCGTCACGGTTTCCCTGGGAGCGTCGATGGCCGCCGAACCCTTCGCAAACCGCTCGACCGCGGACAGCCTCGCGAGCATCATCAACCTCGATAGCGCGTCCGACGTGGATACCCACGCGCAGTCCACCCACGTCTGGGTGTCCGGGGGGCATCTCGAGGTCGATTTCGATCTCGGCGACTCCTACGACCTGACGACGATGCACTTCTGGAATTACTACACCGAAACCTACGACGTCGACAACATCGACATGGTCTTTTACAACGAGTCCGGCGTCGAGATCGGCCAGCCCATCGGCATCCAGCCGCAGATGAGCAGCGGCAACCCGGTCGTGGCCGAGCACATCGCGGTTGACTTCCCCTCCGGTGTCCGGTTCATCAACATGGTCCTTTCGGGAACCAACAACCAGGTCGATTTTCAGAATCTTGGTTTCACGGGCATGCTCTCCTCCGACTGTCGGGCGGATACCAACAACGATGGCGTCCTCGACAACGGTGACATCGGAGCCTTCGTGAACAGCTTCTTGGCAGGCGATCTCGCGGCCGACTTCACCGACGACGGCATCCTCGACAACGGCGACATCGGGGCCTTCGTCACTGCCTTCCTGGCCGGCTGTCCCTGAGAAATCCCCCGTTTTCCCGGATCGGGTGTTTTCACATGCCCGCGCCGGGGTATCATCTGCCAGGGAATTGTAACTGTTTCATTTTGCCAGAGGGAACCGACCGTGACAGTGATCGGCTCATCGTCCGCGCCACCGACCTCTCCCAGCCCAGCCAAGCCCGCGACCTCCGATGCTCAGGTCGGGCCGCAGGGCGGGTTCGTGACACGCGACGGACGCTCGCTCTACGAGATCCGGCATCTCGAGGCGATGCCCGCGTTCCTCATGACCGTGGTGGGGGACTCGGACCTGTGGATGTACCTGTCCTCCTCGGGCGCGTTCACCGCCGGGCGGGTCGAGCCCGACCGCTGCCTCTTCCCCTACGAGACCGACGACCGCCTGCACGAGCTGGTCGGGCTCTCCGGGCCGGTCACGCGCGTCCGCTTCGAGGACGGGCGGGTCTGGCGACCGCTCGACGGGCGTGCCAGCAGCGGCGGCAGCGCGCGCACCCTGCGTCGATCCCTCGTCGGCGATTCGGTCGAGTTCGAGGAGACCGACGACGCGAGCGGGCTGACCTACCGCGTCGAGTACGGACTCTCCGACGAGCACGGCGTCGTCCGCCGGTGCGAGCTGGCCCTGCACGAGGGCGGCGTGCCCGTCTCGTTCGAACTGCTCGACGGCTACCTCAACGTCATGCCCGCCAACGTCCCGCTGATGCTCCAGCAGGTCATGAGCACCCTCGTGGACGGCTACAAGCGGTCCGAGCGGGTCGGGCCGCGCGGACCGGCGGTCTACGCGCTCGAGTCCACCATCACCGACAGCCCCGAGGCGATGGAGTCCCTGCGGGCCAACGCGGTGTGGCACGCGGGGCTGCCCGACGGCGTGGTCTCGCTCCGCTGCGACGCGGTCGAGCGGTTCGAGTCCGGACAACCGCTCCTGACAACCCAGCCGGTGACCGGCCAGCGCGGCGCCTACCTGTGCGCGTCCCCGGCCCGCCTGCAGCCCGGCGAGCGCCTGTCCTGGCACGTCGTGGGGGACGTGCACCTGGACCACGCCGGCGTGGTCAGGCTGCGCAGGCTGCTCGAATCCGGCGCCGACCTCGCCGACCTGCTCGAGACCTCGCTGGAGCGCGACCGGGAGCGTCTCGCCCAGTTGCTCGACCGCGCCGACGGGGCACAGGTCACGTCCGACACCGCCGCGGTCGCGGCGCACCGCTCCAACGTGCTCTTCAACGCCATGCGAGGAGGCGTCCCGCTGCACGGTCACGACGTGCACACTCCGGACTTCCGGCGGTTCGTACGCACCAGGCACCGGGTCATCGCCGACCGGCACGACGCCGCGCTCCGACGGCTGCCCGGAACCCTGCGCCTCGACGAACTGCCCGAGCGGGTCCGGGCGATCGGCGATCCCCAGCTCGTCCGCCTGGCGCACGAGTACCTGCCTCTCACCTTCGGGCGACGCCACGGCGACCCCAGCCGCCCCTGGAACCGCTTCCGCATCCGCGTCCGAGACGACGCCGGCGAGCGGGTCACCGGGTACGAGGGCAACTGGCGCGACATCTTCCAGAACTGGGAGGCCGTCTGCCGCGCCTACCCCGCCATGCTCCCCGGCGTCATCGCCAAGTTCCTCAACGCCTCCACCGCGGACGGCTACAACCCCTACCGGATCAACGAGCGCGGCATCGACTGGGAGGTGCCCGAGCCGGAGAACCCGCGTTCCAACATCGGCTACTGGGGCGACCACCAGGTCGTCTACCTGCTGCGCCTGCTCGAGCAGTGCCGCGACACCACCCCGGGCTGGCTCGCATCGATTGCGGAGCGGGCGGTGTTCACCTACGCGGACGTGCCCTACCGCATCCGCCCGTTCGAGGAAATCGCGGCCAACCCGCGCTCGTCGATCCGCTTCGACGAGGAGCTGGACGCCACGCTGCGCAGGCGCGCCGCGGACCTGGGCGGCGACGGGACGCTGCTGCTGGATTCCGGAGGCGACCCGCTGCTGGTGACCCTGCTCGAGAAGCTGCTGGTGGTCGCCCTGGCCAAGGTCTCCAACCTCGCCCCGGGCGGGGGCGTCTGGATGAACACCCAGCGCCCCGAGTGGAACGACGCCAACAACGCGCTGGCCGGCTACGGGCTCTCCATGGTCACCCTGTACCAGCTCCGGCGCTACGCCTCGTTCTGCCTGGACTTCGTCGAGCAGCTCGGCGAGGGGGTCACCCCGGTCTCGAAGGCCGTCGCGGGCTGGTGCGACCAGACCGCCGGCGTGATGGTCCGCTCGCTGGAGGCCATGGAGCAGGGCGAGCCCATCGACGACGAGTCCCGCTGGGGCGTGCTGCAGGGACTGGGGCAGGCCGCCGAGCGGGCCCGGGAGTCGCTGTACGAGTCCGGCCCGGGCAAGCCCACGAGCCTGGACCGCACCACCGTGGCCGACTTCTTCCGGCTGGCCCGCCACTTCTGCGACAAGACCATCCGCAACGCCCGGCGCAAGGACGGGCTGTTCGAGTCGTACCGCGTGCTGCACCTGGGCGACGGGCGGGCCGGGGTCGAATCGCTCGCACCCATGCTCGAGGGCCAGGTCGCGGTGCTCGCGTCCGGGGTGCTCGAGCCCCGCGAGGCCTGCGAGCTGCTCGACCGGCTGTTCGACAGCCCGCTGTACCGCAACGACCAGCACACCTTCATCCTCTACCCGAGGGCCGACCTGCCCGCGTTCCTCGACCGCAACGTCATCCCCGAGGACGCCCTGAGCGCGAGCCCGCTGCTCAGCGAGGCGGTCCAGACCGCGGGGTCGGGCCTCGCCTCGCGCGACGCCGACGGGCACGCCCGCTTCGACGCGGACCTGGTCTCACGCGAGATGCTCGAGGAGCGTCTCGGGGCGCTCCGGGCCGACGAGGGCTGGGCGGACCTGGTCAGGCGCGACGCCGGGGCCGTGCGTCACGCCTACGAGCGAACCTTCCGACACGCCCGATTCATGGGGCGGTCGGGCTCGATGCACAAGTACGAGGGGCTGGGCTCGGTCTACTGGCACATGGTCTCCAAGCTGCTGCTCTCGGTGCAGGAGTGCGTGTTCCAGGCGTCCGACGCCGGGGCCGACCCCGCCCTGATCGAGCGACTGCGGGCCCACTACCACCGCGTCCGCGCCGGGCTGGGCTACCGCAAGTCGCCCGCCGAGTTCGGGGCCGTCCCGCACGAGCCCTACTCCCACACACCCTGGGGCGCCGGCGCCCAGCAGCCCGGCCTGCCCGGGCCGGTCAAGGAGGGCGGGCTCGCCCGCTACGGCGAGCTCGGCGTCCGCCTCCGGGACGGCGGCATCGTGTTCGACCCGGTGCTGCTCAGCCCCGGCGAGCCGCTCGAAGAGGCCGCCACGCTCCTGGTCCGCGACACACCGGAGCGGCGCGTCGAGGTCCCGCAGGGGTGCGTGGGTTTCACCCTGTGCGCCACCCCCGTGGTGCTCGGCTTCGCGGATTCCGACTCGATCGAGCTCCGCACACGGGACGGCGGGCACGAACGGCTCGACGGCAGAGCCCTCGGCCCGGACTGGAGCCGCGAGATCTTCGGCAGGACCGGTCGCGTCGAGTCCGTGCGTGTCACGCTCGGGCGAGGCTGACCCTGCTCAGCGGGCGCGTCGCCCCGGTCACAGGTGCACCAGGCCCTCGCGCAGCGCGAACCGGGTGAGCTCCACCCGGTCGTGCAGGTCGAGCTTGGACATCAGAGAGGTCGCGTGGTTGTCCACGGTCTTCGGGCTCAGCCCGATAGTCTCGGCGATCTGCTTCTTCGTCAGCCCCCGGGCGATGTAGCGCAGCACCTCGAACTCCCGGGGCGAGAGCAGGCTGGCCACGGAGGCCTCCTCGGACAGGCGTACCCCGCGCGACTCGACCACGATCCGCCGACTCACCTCCTCGCTGAAGAAGATCCCGCCCCCCGCCACGGTCAGGATCGCCTCGAGCACACGCTCGGGACGCTCGTTCTTGGTGATGTAGCCCAGCGCCTCCACGTCCAGCGCGGCCTGGATGTAGGCGTCGCTGGTGTGGGCGCTCAGGAACAGCACCGAGGTCTCGGGCACGTCCCGGCGAAGCGTCCGGACCGCCTCGAAGCACTGGCGCCCGGGCAGATCGATGTCCATCACGATCACGTCCGGGGCACGCTCCAGCACGATGGGGATCGCCTCGTCGCAGGTGCCCACGTCGGCCAGCACCTCCACCCGCTCGTCCCGGGCCAGCCAGTGGACGAGCGACTCGCGCAGCACGGTGTGATCCTCCACGATCAGCACGGTCACCGGTCGTTGCCGGGTCGAAAGGCTTGGCATGCGGTTCCTCCTCGCTCAGGATATAGTGAAAAGTGCACGCCTACGATGATGCCTGATCCCTTTGTGCAAGTGGTTTCATTGGACAAATCCCTTCAAACCAGTCCGGTTTGACGGGCCCGTGATACCCAGCAGCACGATCGCACCCCGAACATCGGCGTGTCGCCGATGGGCCCAGACGCACCGATTCCGGTCAGAGGAGAGCCTCGCGATGCAGAACCCTTCGGTCACCGAAGCCGTGTCCGCCGCCGCCAACTGGGAAGCCAAGTCCATGAGCACCCCGGTCGGGCAAGTGCCGCTGGACCGGGTCTTCGGGGTGGACGTCTTCAACCAGAAGACCATGCGCGAGCGACTGCCCAAGACCACCTTCAAGTCGGTCATGCGCACCATCGAGCACGGCGACCGCCTCGACCCGCGCGACGCCGACATCGTCGCTACCGCCATGAAGGACTGGGCCATCGAGCGCGGCGCCACCCACTTCACCCACTGGTTCCAGCCCATGACCGGCCTCACCGCCGAGAAGCACGACTCCCTGCTGGACCCCAAGCCCGACGGCACCGTCGTCTACTCCCTCTCAGGCACCGACCTGCTCCAGGGCGAGCCAGACGCCTCCAGCTTCCCCTCCGGCGGCCTCCGCGCCACCTTCGAGGCACGCGGGTACACCGCCTGGGACGTGGGCAGCCCCGCCTTCATCGTGCGAGGGTCCAACAACGCCACGCTGTGCATCCCCACCGCGTTCGTGAGCTGGACAGGCGAGGCGCTCGACCAGAAGACCCCGCTGCTCCGCTCCAACGACGCCGTCTCACGGCACGCCCTCCGCCTCCTGGCCCTCTTCGGCACCGACGAGGGCGTGCACACCGTCCAGACCACCATCGGCGCCGAGCAGGAGTACTTCCTGATCGACCGCAACCTGTACTACTCCCGCCCGGACCTGATGAGCTGCGACCGCACGCTGTTCGGCGCCGAGGCGCCCAAGCACCAGCAGCTCGACGACCACTACTTCGGCTCGATCCCCCCGCGCGTGCTGGCCTGCATGGCCGAGGTCGAGCACGAGCTGTACCGCCTGGGCGTCCCGGTCAAGACACGCCACAACGAGGTCGCACCCGGGCAGTACGAGATCGCCCCGACCTTCGAGCAGGCCTCCGTCGCCTGCGACCACCAGATGGTGCTCATGGAGACCCTCAAGCGCGTCGCGGCCCGCTACGGGCTCCGCGCCATCCTGCACGAGAAGCCCTTCGCCGGCGTCAACGGCTCGGGCAAGCACATCAACTGGTCCATGTCCACCAACACCGGCGTCAACCTGCTCGACCCACAGGACGACACCCACACCAACCTCCAGTTCATGACCTTCCTCATCGCGGTCATCCGGGCGGTGCACCGCCACGGCGACCTGATGCGTGCCGCCATCGCCAGCGCCTCCAACGACCACCGCCTGGGCGCCAACGAGGCGCCGCCCGCGATCATCTCCATCTTCCTGGGCGACATGCTCACCGACCTGCTCGAACAGCTCGAGAAGGGCACTCCCAAGCGCACCCTCAAGGGCGGCACGCTCGACCTGGGCGCCACCCGCCTCACACAGATCACCCGCCACTCCGGCGACCGAAACCGCACCAGCCCGTTCGCATTCACCGGCAACAAGTTCGAGTTCCGCGCGGTCGGATCCACGGCCGCGGTCGCCTGGCCCACCACGGTCATCAACACCATCGTCGCCGAGAGCCTCGACGACATGGCGACCGAGATCGAGGAGGCCGTCGGCTCGAACCCCACCCCCGCCAAGTTCGAGGCCGCCGTCAAGAAGATCCTCAAGCACGCCCTCAAGGAGCACAAGGCCGTCATCTTCAACGGCGACAACTACTCCGAGGAGTGGCACAGGGAGGCGGAGAAGCGAGGCCTGCCCAACATGCTCACCAGCGTGGACGCCTACCCCGCCCTCAAGTCCCGCGACGCGGCCTCCATGTTCAAGAAGTACAAGGTCTTCAACAAGGCCGAGCTCGACTCACGCGTCGAGGTCCTCTACGAGCGATACGCCCTCTCGCTCCAGATCGAGTCCGAGCAGATGGGCACCATCGCACGCACCATGATCCTCCCCGCCGCCATCGAGCACCAGCGACGACTCGCCGAGGCGGCCCAGGCCGCACGCGCCGCAGGCGTCGAGCCGGGCGCGGTCACGGCCGAGCTCGAGGAGATCAACGACCTCATCGGCCGGTTCCGCGGCGCCATCCGCGACCTCGAGGAGGCCAACGGGCACGAGATCGAGGACCCCGCCAAGCTCTCCAGGCACAAGCTCACCAAGGTCCGACCCGTCATGGACAGCATGCGACAGATCGGCGACGAGCTCGAGCGACGCGTCGCCCACAACCTCTGGCCCATGCCCACCTACCGGGAGCTGCTCAGCCTCCGCTGACCGGCGCGTGCCCGGGCGACAAACCGTCGAAGCGACACACCGGACGCCCCGACGGGTCGCGCTCCACCGTCGCCTCCACCCCGTACAGCGTGCGCACCAGCCCCGCGGTCAGCACCCCGTCCGCAGGGCCGTCGGCGATCACGCCCCCGTCGCGCATCGCGACCAGCCTGGTGCACACACGCGCAGCCAGGTTCAGGTCGTGGATCACCACGCCCACGCCCAGCGACCGCTCCCGCGCCAGCCGGCCGACCAGCTCGAGCACACCGATCGCGTGCCCGACGTCCAGCGACGCCGTCGGCTCGTCCAGGAGCAGGTGGTCGGTCTGCTGGGCCAGCGTCATCGCGATCCACGCCCGCTGACGCTCCCCGCCAGACAAGGACGAGACGTGACGCGACCGCAGGCCGAGCACGTCCGCCTCGCCCATCGCCCGCTCCACGTGCTCGGCGTGCGGCGGGCGGTGGGGGGCCCGCCCCATCCGCACCAGGTCCTCCACCGTCAGCCCGGGCGGGGTCACCGGGTGCTGGGGCAGCACCGCCAGCCGGCGGGCACGCTCTCGCGCGCCCAGCGCTCGCACAGGGGCCCCGTCCAGCGTGACCGTCCCGGAGGCCGGGCTCAAGAGAGCCCCCATCGCCCGCACCAGCGAGCTCTTCCCGCACCCGTTCGGGCCGATGATCCCAACCACCTCGCCACGCTCGATCGCGCAGCTCGCACCCTCGACCGCCACCGCCTTCCCGTACCGCACCGTGATGGACTCGGCGCACAGGCTCATCCCAGCACCCGCACGCGGTACAGCAGCAGAAGGAAGTACGGCCCGCCCAGCAGCGCCGTCACGATCCCGACCGGAACCTGCTCCGACAGCGCCCGCGCCACCAGGTCGGCCATCGTCAGCAGCGCCGCCCCGCCCAGCGCAGAGCACGGGATCACCCACGCGTGACGGGGACCGATCAGCAGGCGCGTCACGTGCGGCACGATCAGGCCGATGAACCCGATCGGCCCCGACACCGCCACCGCCGCACCCGCCAGCACAGACGCCAGCGCGATCGCCCCGAACCGCACCAGCCCCACGCGCGTCCCCAGCGAACGGGCCGAGTCCTCCCCGAGCTGCAGCAGGTCCAGCGGGCGGGCCAGCAGCAGGCACAGACCCAGCCCGACGCCCACGTACGGCAGGGCCGTCGACGCGTCCGGCCACGACACCGCCCCCAGCGAGCCCGCCATCCACAGCGTCACCGCCTGTGCGCTCCCCGTCGTGATCATCACCAGCGTCGTCACGGCGGTCAGGATCGCGGTGATCGCGACCCCGGCGAGCACCAGCCGGATCGGCGTGACCCCCACACCCGGCTGCCACGACAGCGCGTAGACCACCAGCCCCGTCAGCACCGCCCCCACGAACGCCCACGCCGGAAGCGAGGCGTGCACGCCCGCACCCGAGACCGCCAGCACCAGCGTCGCCGCGAGGCTCGCGCCGCTGGTCAGCCCCACGATGTTCGGGGCCGCGAGCGGGTTGCGCATGATCCCCTGCAGCAGCACCCCGCTGACGGCCAGCGCGGCGCCGGCCAGCATCGCGACCAGCGTGCGGGGCAGGCGCAGGCTCCACACGATCCGCTGGTCCGGGGTCGTCTCGGTCGCCCCGGATCCGAACGAGGCGAAGGCCAGCCGCTCCAGCCACGAGGCCCCCGGAACGGGCTCCGGAGGGCCCGACGCGAGGGCGTCCAGCACACGCACCGTGCTCAGCCCGCTGCTGCCCGTGCGGATCGACACCACCGAGGCGACCAGCAGCAGCGCCAACGCGACCGCGATGAAGATCAGTCCACGCACCCCGGGCGAGAGGCCAGACGCACCCACCCGCTCAGTCCGCTTCGATCGCCGCCCGCACCGACGAGACCGCGCGCTCAGGCTCGGTCCCGGGGCGGGTCACGAACAGCTCGTCGGGAAGACCGACCACACGACCCTCGCGCACGGCACGCAGCGCGCCCCACGCCCGGTCGTTCAGGATGGTCCGGGCCGTCTGAGCGCTCTGGCCGTGCCCCAGCACAAGCACCACGTCGGGGTCGGACGCGAGCGCGTGCTCCAGGCTCAGCGGCGTGAGCTCGGTGAACACCGCGTGGGAATCCAGCCCCCCCGTGGTCAGCTCGCACCCGAGCGCTTCCAGCACGCTCCCCACGTAGCTGTCCGGCAGGAATCCGTAGAACGAACGCGCCCCACCGAAGATCGCCAGCACTCGCGTCTTCCGAGCCCCCCCGGACGGCTCCGACGCCAGCGCCGCCGCGAGCGTCTCGCGGTACGTGCGTGCGGCCGAGGCCGCCTCCTCCTCACGACCCAGCAGCACCCCCAGCGTCTCCAGGTGCCTCGGGAAGTCGTCCAGCGAGACCGTGTCCAGCGTCACCACCGGCACCCCCAGCACACGCTCGATCGTGTCGTGCGCGTGGGCGTAGGCAGACGTCGAGAGCACCAGGTCCGGGGCGCAGGCGACCAGTTGCTCCAGGCTCGGCCCCGCGGCGTGCGTGACCCTCAGGGGCACGGTGCGCTCCCAGTGCTCCGGCCAAGCGTTCACGCCGCCCGGCAGCGTCGGCGCCGCGACCGGTTCGACCCCCAAACGGGCCAGCAGGTCGTTCCCGAACGGCGCCACCACCGCCACCCGCGTCGCGTGCGATTGCAGCTCGACCACGCGGTCCGCGTCGTCCACCACACGAAGATCCTCACCCGCGGGCGCGTGCCCGGGAGCGACGACAAACAGCAGCACGGCGATGAGGAGTTTGCTGGTCATGATGGGCCCGTTGAGACTGAGTCTCAGCAACAGTAGGGCCCTCGCACGAACGGTCAAGCCCGGGCCTCGCTCGTGATTCCGATAACCTCGCGAAAGCACTTCGGCCCGGCTATGGTTCCCGGACGGTGTGGACATCCGGCCCAGGGACGCCGGACAACGCGGAGCGGTCTGGAACGGGGTGGGGATGAATCGCACGCTCAGGACGAGGTTTGCAATGCCAGGATTACGGCTCTGCTGTGCGCTCACGATGGCCTCCGCCGCCCACGCGGCCAACGGGCAGGACCTGCTCTACGCCGTCACCAACACCGACCTGATCGTCATCTCGCTCGACGAGCCGGGTTCGGTCCAGACCATCGGGCCCCACGGGCTGTCCTTCGTCACGCTCCAGGGCGGCGACACGCGCGGCCCGTTCTCACTCACCTACGACCGCGGCTCCGACCGCCTGCTCGGGCTGCACTACCAGTTCCTGCAGGAGACGGGCGGATTCCTCCAGACGCTCGTCGAGTACGACTTCCAGACCGGCGAGGCGAGCACCCTCAGCGTCATCGCACAGTCCGGCGTGGACGGCTTCGTCGAGTGCATCGAGTACGTGGACGAGCTCGACGCCATCGTCGTCTCGCGCGACCTCGACGGCGCCATCACCACCTCGCTCGAGACCGTCAACCCCGACGGCACCACCACCCCACTGACCGACACAGGCACCGACAACGACTTCGCGGTCTACGACCAGACCCGGGGACGCTTCTACGTCATGGATCCAAACGGCGACGAGGAACTCCGCCTCGCCGACCTCAACGACGGGTCCGTCACACCCGTCACGCCGGTCCTCTCCAGCACCGGCGACCTCGCCTACAGCGCCGAACGCGACACGATCTACTCCTACGTCTACGGCCCCAACGCCCTCGTCTCGCTGGGCGACGGGCTCCGAGAGCAGAACCCCATCCCCATCGGCATCGTCGGCCTCCCCGGACCGGTGCTCGGGCTGGCCATCGTGCCCGAGGACCGCGACCCCGGCTGCCTCTCAGACCTGGACGGAGACAACGTGCTCAGCACGACCGACATCCAGATCATGGTCCAGCTCTTCCAGTCAGGAGACATCCAGGCCGACTTCACCGGAGACGGCGTGCTCGACCTCTCAGACCTGCAGGAGTTCGTCCGCATCTTCCTGACCGGGTGCGCCTGATCCGGCGTCCCCAGACCGCTCAGGGCCGCCCAGGGTCGGCCTCGGCATCCGGGGCGTTCGCGCTCAAACGCTCGAACAGCCACGCACGCGCGAACGCCCACTGACGCCGGACCGTCGAGAGCGACACCCCCGTGATCTCAGCGATGTCCTCCAGACGCATCCCCACGAAGTAGCGGTACCGCACGACCATGGCCAGGGCCGGGTCCTCGCGTTCCAGGTGCTCGATGGCCTCGTGCACACCCAGCACGTCGAGCACGCCGGCCCCGTCGGAGGGCTCCCCGGCGTCGCGGACCTCGTCGAAGCTCACACGCACCCCGCCCCCGCCCCGCTTCAGGGCCGCCTTCTCACGCGCGTGATCGACCAGCACCCGTTCCATCGCCCGGGCCGCGGCCCCGAAGAAGTGGGCACGCTGCCCGAGCTGCTCGCTGTTGCCCACCAGGCGCAGGAAGGCCTCGTTGACCAGGGCCGTGGGCTGCAGCGTGTGGTCACGTCGTTCGCGGCGCATCTTGGCCTCGGCCATGGCCCGGAGCTCGTCGTACACCGCCTCGAAGAGCCTCTCCGGGGCGTCCGGCCGGCCCTCGCCCAGCGCCCGCAGCAGGATGGTGACGTCCGGGGTGGGCATGCCGGGCAATTCCCGAAGGGGTGAGCATCGACGGGCCCCGAATCCGCACGACCCAGCATGACAGACCGGGGACGCGACCAGTGTACCGTTGCCAGCACCGCGGGCGTCGCGTCGCTCCGCTCGAAGCCGGGGCCGGCGTGAGGCCCCCGGCGAGCGAGTCCCCCGCGGAGCTGGCCCACCGGTTCGAGACCGGGCTGGTCTCTCGCGAGGAGTTCGGCCACCGCGAGTTCCTGCTGGTCGTGGCCTGGCTGCTGCTCACCGACGACGAGGCCCGGGCGACCGAGCGGATCGTCTCCGCGATGCGACGGCTGGAACGTTCCGGGCGGGGCGTCCGCCAGCCCGGCACGGCGCGGGTCACCGGCCCCGCCAGACGCGGGTACAACGAGACCATCACGCTGTTCTGGATCGGCGTCGCCAGCCGGACGCTCCCGCCCAGGGTGTCCCGCGCCGGGCAGGTCGACGCGTCCAACGCGTTCGCGAGCCGGTTCGCCCGCCACCCGGACCTGATCTACGAGTACTACTCCCCGCATCGGGTACACTCGCTGGAGGCCCGCATGAAGTGGATCGAGCCGGACCTGAGAGCCCTCGATACGTTCGAGCGGGTGCCGTCCGGCGGGGATTGAGTCCAGAGGCGAGGGCGAGTCCTTGGGTGAGCTCAGGTCCGAGTTCGAGCTGTTCAGCGAGCTGCTGGAGTGCCCGCCGGAGCAGCGAGACGAGCTGCTGGACCGACGGTGCGCGGACGACCGGGGCCAGCGGGCTCGCCTGAAGGCACTGCTGGCCGCCCACGAGGAGGCCGATCGGGTCCAGCGCAGCACCCTCCGCTCTCCCGAGACCGTCCCGCGCCTGCCGGAGCGGATCGGCGGGTACCGGGTGCTGTCACGCCTGGGAGAGGGCGGCATGGGCGTGGTGTACGCCGCCGAGCAGGCGCGCCCGATCCGGAGGCGGGTGGCGGTCAAGGTGCTCAAGTCGGGGTCGGACTCGAAGGAGATCCTGGGTCGCTTCGACGCCGAGCGACAGGCCCTGGCGCTGATGAACCACGCCAACATCGCCCAGATTCTGGACGCGGGGGTGCACGAGGGCCGCCCGTTCTTCGTGATGGAGCTGATCGCGGGGGTGCCGATCACCGAGTACTGCGACCGGGGCCGGCTGTCGGTGCCCGAGCGTCTCGAGCTGTTCGCGCTGGTGTGCGAGGGGGTCCAGCACGCCCACCAGAAGGGCGTCATCCACCGCGATCTCAAGCCGTCCAACATCCTCGTCACCGACGAGGGCGGGCAGCCGACCCCCAAGATCATCGACTTCGGCATCGCCAAGGCCGTCACCGACCGCCTCTTCGAGGCGACCGTCCACACCGAGGTGGGGCGGATCATCGGCACGCCAGACTACATGAGCCCCGAGCAGGCCGACGTCTCGGCCCTGGACATCGACACCAGAACAGACGTGTACTCGCTCGGCGCCCTGCTCTACGAGCTGCTGTGCGGGTTTACCGTCTTCGGTCTGCACGAGGGCGGCGCCGGGCTCGACGAGATCCGCGAGGCCATCGCCCACCGGGAGCCGTCCCGCCCCAGCGATCGGCTGGCCCGGGCACCCTCGCTCGCGGACACCAGGGCCGGCGCCCGCGGGACGTCGCCCGAGACGCTGGTCCGCCTGCTGAGGCAGGACCTGGACTGGATCACGCTCAAGGCCCTCGACAAGGACCGGACGCGCCGGTACGCCTCCGCGTCGGAGCTCGCCAACGACGTGCGCCGGTTCCTGCGGGCAGAGGCCGTCGTCGCCAGGCCCCCCAGCGCAGGATACCGGGTCGGCAAGTTCGTCCGCCGGAACCGCGCCGGCGTGCTCGCGGCGGGGGCCGTCGGCGCCACGGTGCTCGGGGCGTCGGTGGTGAGCGTCTTCTTCGCCCTGCAGGCCTCGCGCGAGCGCGCCCGCGCCGAGGGGCGGGCCGCGACGCTCGAGCGGGTCGCGGCCTTCGAGTCGGCGCGCCTGCGGGACCTGTCCCCACGGGCCATCGGCGAGAGCCTGCGTGCGGGCATCGTGTCCGGGCTGCCCGAGGAGCGCCGCGGGCAGCTCGAGGAGGCGCTGGCGGGCGTCAACTTCACCACGGTCGCGATGGACACGCTCAACGACAACATCTTCCGGGAGACGATCGAGGCGATCGAGCGGGAGTTCAGGGACGACCCGATCCTCCGCGCCCGCCTGCTGCACTCGACCGGCTCGATCATGCTCGAGCTCGGGCTGTCGGAGGAGGCGCTGCGACCGCAGCGCCAGGCCCTGGCGCTGCGCCGGGAGCACCTGGGCGACGCCGACCCCGACACGCTCGCCTCGGTCAGGGACACCGGCGTCGCGCTGGCGGGGCTCGGGCGATACCAGGAGGCCGAGCCGCTCTACCGCGAGGCCCTCGCGACCGCCACCGCCATCCACGGACCCGAGCACGAGGAGACGTACCGGGCCTCGAACAACCTCGGGCACCTCCTGCACCAGACGGGCGCCTACGAGGAGGCGGAGTCGCTGTACACCAGCGCCTACCAGGGCCACCTGGCCCTGCACGGGCCCGAGCACGAGTTCACGCTCGGAGCGCTCATCAACCTGGGGTACCTCGCGCAGCAGCGAGGGCAGCTCGACAAGGCCGAGGAGTACCTCACCCGGGCCGTGGAGACCTCGCGTCGCGTGTTCACCAACGACGAGAGCGAGCTGCTCGGCGCGCTGGCCAACATGGGCGGCCTGATGACGATGCGGGGTCGGCTCGACGAGGCCGTGCCGTACTTCCGAGAGGCCCTGGAGGGCTTCCGTCGCACGCTGGGCGACAAGCACCCCGACACGCTGATCCTGGTGAGCAACACCGGGTACCTCCTGCAGGAACTCGGGCGGTACGACGAGGCGGAGGCCTGCTACCGCGAGGCCCTGGACTCAAGACTCGAAACCCTCGGGCCGGAGCACCCGCTCACGCTGACCTCGATCAGCAACATGGCCAGCCTGCTCCAGGAGCGGGGCGACCCGGAGGCCGCCTACCCGCTGTACCGCAACCTCTACGACACACGCGTGCGGACCCTGGGCCAGACCCACCCGAGCACCCTCAACTCCATGATCACCCTCGGATCGGTCCTCCGGGCCCTCGGACGACTGCCCGAATCGCACGAGCTGACCTCGGGGGCCGTGGTCCTCACCGCGGAGCACCTGGACCCCACGCACAGCCTGATCGGCTCGGCCCTGGCCCAGCACACACGCACGCTGCTCGCGATGGAGCGCTACGCCGAGGCGGCGGACCACGCCCGACGGGCCTACGACCAGCACCTCGAGACCCTCGGCCCGGGGCACGCCAAGGTCGCCGAGTCCGCCGGGCGCCTCGCCGACGTGCACCGCGCCTGGCACGAGGCCGATCCCGCGGGCGGTCACGACGCGGAGGCGGAGGCGTGGGCCTCGCTCGGCGCACGAGGCGACTCGCCCTGACCGCCACCCCTCCCCGCCCGGGGGACGGTCTGGATTTCCTATCATCCAGAGCATGACCACCCCGCCCACAGCCGAGCGGTCCGACGAGGCGATCGGACGCCTGATCGAGGAGCACGGGGCACGCCTGCACGCGCTGGCGAGCCGGTTCTGCGCCGACCCGGACGAGGCCGAGGACCTCGTGCAGGAGGTCTTCCTGAGCGCGCACAAGGCCTGGGACGGATTCCGGGGCGAGTCCGACGAGAAGACCTGGCTGTACACGATCGCCGCGCGCGCCTGCCAGCGGATGCACCGCAAGCGGTCCGGAGAGCCGGCCCACATCGGCTCCCTGCACGAGCTGCTCCCCTTCGGAGAGCCCCTGATCGCGACCATCCCGGACGATGGGGACGACGCGCTGCAGCGGCAGATCCTCGCCGAGGCGCGCGAGCGCCTGGAGGCCGAGATCACCCGCCTGCCCGACGAGTACCGGGTCCCGCTGCTGCTCAAGGACATCGTGGGGTTCAGCGTCCGGGAGGTCGCAGGGATCCTGGGGCTGGAGGAGGCCACGGCCCGCAGCCGCGTGCACCGGGCACGCCTCAAGCTGCGAGCCGCGGTAGACCGCGTCCTGCCCCGCACCACCGAGCCCGCCCCGCCCCCGGCCTACCCGGAACAGACCTGCCTGGACCTGCTCAACGCCAAGCAGGAGTCCCTGGATCGGGGCGTGCCGTTCGACAGCGAGGTGATCTGCCAGCGCTGTCGCTCGGTCTTCGCCAGTCTGGACCTGACCCAGCGGGCCTGTCGCCAGCTCGCACGCGACGAGCTGCCCGAGGGGCTGCGCGAGCGCCTGCACGAGCGACTCGGGATCCGGCATCGGTCATAAAAAAACCGGATTCCAGGCAGCGCACGACCGGATCGTGCCTCTAACTTGATAGGGACCGCCCGACTCTCCGGGCGGGAACCCGAACGGAGGCACGCATGTTCATGCGGATGATCTACGACGAGAAGCTGGCCCAGGCCGCGTACCTGATCGGCTGCCAGCAGACCGGCGAGGCGGTCGTGATCGACCCGGAGCGCGACGTGGACCGCTACATCGACTTGGCCGCAGAGAACGGGCTGCGGATCACCGCGACCGCCGAGACGCACATCCACGCGGACTTCGTCTCCGGCTCGCGCGAGCTGGCCGAGCGTGTGGGGGCACGGGTGTACGTGTCCGACGAGGGGGACGACGACTGGAAGTACCGGTGGCTGGACAAGAAGGAGGGCGGGGGCTCGTACGACCACGTGCTCCTGAGGGACGGCGACTCCTTCCACGTCGGCAAGATCGAGTTCCGGGCCGTCCACACACCGGGGCACACCCCCGAGCACATCGCCTTCCTGGTCACCGACCACGGGTCGGGAGCGACCGAGCCGATCGGCATCGCCACGGGCGACTTCGTCTTCGTGGGCGACCTGGGACGCCCGGACCTGCTCGAGTCGGCCGCGGGGCAGGCGGGGCAGAGGGAGCCCTCCGCACGCCGCCTGTACCGGAGCGTGCGCACGCTCGACGCCATCCCGGACTTCGTGCAGGTCTGGCCCGCCCACGGGGCCGGCAGCGCGTGCGGCAAGGCGCTGGGAGCGGTGCCGACCAGCACGGTGGGGTACGAGCGAAGGTTCAACCCGGCGATCCGGGCCGCGTCGTCCGAAGAGGGCTTCGTGGACTTCATCCTGTCCGGCCAGCCCGAGCCGCCGATGTACTTCGCGAACATGAAGCGCGACAACAAGCTCGGACCGCGCGTGCTCGGCGGGCTGCCGATCCCGCCCAGGATCGACCTCAAGACGCTCGCGAGCGTGGACGCGACCGCGGCCGCGATCATCGACACACGCCCCTGGGAAGACTTCCGCGCCGGGCACGTCCCCGGCTCGCTCTCCTTCCCGCTGAGCCGTTCGTTCAACACCGACGCGGGCTCGATGGTGCGCGACACCGAGGACATCTACCTCGTCATCGAGCAGGAGCACCTCGAGGAGGCCGTGCGCGACCTCGTCCGCGTCGGGCTGGACCGCCTGCGCGCCTGGTGCCCCCCCTCCGACCTGGAGGCGGCGGGGCCGGAATCGCTGGCGACCATCCGGGAGACGACCGTCGAGGACGCGACCGGCCCGGTCGAGTCGGGACGCCTGCGGGTGCTGGACGTGCGTCGCGCGACCGAGTACGCGGAGGGGCACATCCCCGGGGCGACCAACATCGCCCACACCCGCCTGATGGGGCGGCTGGACGAGGTCCCCCCCGACGCAGAGCTGCTTGTCCACTGCCGCAGCGGGGTGCGCTCGGCCCGGGCCGCGGCGTTCCTCCAGCGGGCGGGACGACGGGTCGTGAATCTCCGGGGCGGTTTCCTGGCGTGGGAGCGGGGCAAGGCGGCGGTCGAGGTGTAACACAAGGAGCCAGCGAGATGGTCACGTTGACACAGCAGAACGACATTCGGGTGACGGACGTCTCACCCGCCCACCTCAGCGACTGGCTCGGGAGCGCCGACACGCTGCTCGTGGACGTCCGAGAGGATTTCGAGCACGCCGAGGAGCACATCGAGGGCTCCGAGCTGTTCCCGCTGTCGCGGTTCGACCCCGAAAGGGTGCGGGCCCTGGCCCACGGACGGCGGGTCGTGTTCCACTGCCGGTCCGGGAAGCGGTCGAGAGACGCCGCGGAGCGCTACGCCCGCGCCGTCCCCGCCCCGGGAGAGACCGCCTACCACCTCGCGGGAGGAATCGAGGCCTGGAAGGCGGCGGGGCGTCCGTGCGTGAGACCGGAGACCGCGCCCCGGATCGGCGTCATGCGACAGGTCCAGATCACCGCGGGCTTCCTGGTCACCCTCGGGGTCGTGCTGGGGCTCGTGGCCTCCCCCTGGTTCCTGGCGATCTCCGCGTTCGTCGGGTGCGGCCTGATGTTCGCCGGGCTGAGCGGCTGGTGCGGCATGGCGATGCTGCTCGGTCGGATGCCCTGGAACCGGCGAGGCGCGCCGAAGCCCAAGCCCGCACCGTGCTGCGCCCAGTCGTGACCGGTCGATCCCGGCCCTGAGGACAGGAGCCAACCCCAGCCATGACCTTCGCCGTGCTCGGAGCCCTGGTCGTCGGCCTCTCGCTCGGGCTCTTCGGGTCGGGCGGATCGATCCTCACGGTCCCGATCCTCATCTACCTGCTGCACCACGAGGACAAGGCCGCCATCGCCGAGTCGCTGGCCATCGTGGGAGCGATCGCTCTGGTCAGCGCCCTCCCGTACGCCCGCGCCGGGCTCGTCGAGTGGCGGACCGTGGTGCTCTTCGGGCTGCCCGGCATGGCGGGCACGTACCTGGGCGCCTGGCTCGCCGCCCTCGTCGCCGGGTACGTGCAGCTGCTCGTGTTCGCCGGCGTGATGCTGCTCGCGGCCGCGCAGATGTGGCGCAGGTCCCGGGCAAACGCCGACGGCCCGGAGCCGGCTGCCCCCACACACCGACCGGTGGCCAGGATCGTCGGCGACGGGCTTGGGGTCGGCGTGCTCACCGGGTTCGTGGGCGTGGGCGGGGGCTTCCTGATCGTGCCCGCCCTGGTGCTGCTGGGCGGCCTGACGATGCGCCGCGCCGTCGCGACCAGCCTGGTGATCATCGCCCTCAAGTCCGGAGCCGGCTTCTGGAAGTACCTGGACGTCCTGGACCGAGCCGGCGGAGGCGTCGACTGGGCAACCATCGGCCTGTTCGTCCTGCTCGGGGGCGTCGGCAGCCTCGCCGGCAAGGCGGTCAACGACAAGGTCAACCAGAGGGCCCTGCAGCGAGGCTTCGCCGTCTTCCTGACCGTCATGGCGGGGTTCATCCTCGTCAAGGAGTCGCTCCCGCTGCTGTCCCCGCCGGATTCTCAACCCACACCCACCACCCACGGAGATGCACCATGAAGACCAAGGCCGCGGCCCACTACGAATGCTGGAACTCCGTCATGACGGACATGAAGGAGCAGGCCCCCGAGATCGCACGCGGGTTCGGCTCGATGTACCAGCGCCTCATGGGCGAGGGCGCCCTGAGCGTGCGCGAGAAGGAGCTCATCGCGATCGCCATCGGCATGGCCGTCCGGTGCGAGCCCTGCGTGTTCGCCCACGTCGAGAAGGCCGTGCACGCGGGCGCGACCCGCGAGCAGCTGCTCGAGCTGGCCGGCGTCGTCGTCACCATGCAGGGCGGGCCCGGGTACGTGCACGTGCCAGAGCTGCTGGACGCGATGGAGGCCTGCGGCGTCTGAAACGGGCTCGAGCCGAGAGGCTTGGCCGCACGATGACGAACGCCACCGATCCCGGGTTCGCTACCATCCGCCCATGAGAAGAGCCGCCGTCGTCGCCGCACTCCGCACCCCCATCGGACGCTACGCCGGAGCCCTCGCCGGCGTCCGCCCGGACGACCTCGCGTCCCGCGTCATCCGCGCCGTGGTCGACCGCTCCGGGATCGACCCCGCCCTGATCGACGACGTCTACCTCGGCGCCGCGAACCAGTCCGGCGAGGACAACCGCAACGTGGCCCGCATGGCGCTGCTGCTCGCGGGCCTGCCCGAGAGCGTGCCCGGCGTCACCGTCAACCGGCTGTGCGCCAGCGGGCTCGAGGCGGTCAACCTCGCCGCCCGCCTGATCGAGGCCGACCACGGGGACGTCTTCGTCGCAGGCGGCGTCGAGTCCATGAGCCGCGCCCCGTACGTGCTCTCCAAGTCCGAGTCCGCCTACGGACGCACGCAGGAGCTCTACGACACCTCCATCGGATGGCGGTTCGTGAACCCGAGGATGGCCGAGCTCGGGCACACCGATGCGCTGGGCATGACCGCGGAGAACGTCGCCCGCGGGCACGGGATCTCACGCGAGGACCAGGACGCCTTCGCGCTCGCCAGCCAGCGCAAGTGGAAGGCGGCCCACGACGCCGGCAGGTTCGATCGCGAGCTGCTGCCCGTCGAGATCCCGCAGCGCAGGGGCGACCCCATCGTCGTCGACACCGACGAGCACCCGCGCCCCGACACCACGATCGAGGCCCTCGCCAAACTCCGCCCGGCCTTCGCCTCCGACGGTCGCGCCACCGTCACCGCGGGCAACTCCTCGGGCGTCAACGACGGCGCCGCGGCCCTGCTGCTGGTCGAAGAGAGCCGCGCGCAGGAACTCGGCCTCACCCCCATCGCCTTCGTCGGCGCCAGCGCCGCCGCCGGCGTCGCCCCCGCGACCATGGGCCTCGGGCCCGTCCCGGCGGTCCGCAAGGCCCTGGAGCGGGCGGGACGAACGCTCGAAGACATCGGCCTGCTCGAGTTGAACGAGGCCTTCGCCGCACAGTCCATCGCCTGCGTGCGCGAGCTCGGCCTCGACGAGGCCAGGGTCAACGTCAACGGCGGGGCCATCGCCATCGGGCACCCGCTCGGCTGCAGCGGGGCCCGCCTCGCTACGACGCTGGTGCACGAGATGGCCCGCACCGGGACCGAGCACGGGCTCGCAACCCTGTGCGTGGGCGTCGGGCAGGGGCTCGCGACATTCTTCAGCCGAGGCTGACCGCAGGGGAAGCCGTGGGGGGAGGGAGTGGGTGGAGTGGGGGGGGGAGTGGGGGGGTCACGCCATCGCGTGGATCTTCTCGAAGCCGGTCTCCATCGCCGCGACCAGCGCGTCGATCTCGGACTCGGTCATCGGCGTGGACAGCACCGCGGTGCAGGTGTTGATCATCACGAACCCGGCCTCGAACAGGTGGTCCAGCAGCACCCTCAGGCGTGCGTTCTCCTCGGGCGTGGTGTACGCCTCCCGGAAATTGCGGGGAGGCGTGCCCTTCATGTGCACCCGCAGCAGCGAGCCCCCGCCGGTGACGCACGCCCGCACCCCGGTCCGCTCGATCGCGCCCCGTACGCCCTCCATCGCGCGCTCGGTCAGCCTGTTCAGGCGTGCGATGGCGGGCCGGTCGAACCGCTCCATCGTCACCAGCCCGGCCACGGTGCTGATCGGGTTGGCGCTGAACGTGCCCGAGTGCGGGTAGACGTAGTTCCCCGACTTCGGGTTCATCACGTCCATCACCTCCGCCCGCCCGGTCACCGCCCCGACCGGGAACCCGCCCCCGATCATCTTGCCCAGCGCGGTCAGGTCGGGCACCAGGTCGTACCGGTTCTGCAGCCCCCCGAACTCGCACCGGAACGTGATCACCTCGTCCAGCACCAGCAGCGAGCCGTTCCGCGTGGTCCAGTCCCGCAGCGCGTCCACGAACGCCCGGTCGGCCGGGTTCAGCCCGACGCGGTGCGGCATCAGGTCCAGCAGCACGCACGCCAGGTCGTCGGTGTGCGTGTCCAGGATCGAGATCGCACGCTCGATGTCGTTGAACGGGATGACCACAACGTCGTCCAGGGCCGACTGCGGCATGCCCCGCACCAGCGGCACGCTCGCGGGCCGGTCGGCCTCGCCCCACGTCTCGGGCCCCGGGGCCTGGCTCACCTCGGCGTAGTCGTACCCGCCGTGGTACGCGCCCTCCACCTTGGCCACCTTCGGGCGACCGGTGAAGGCCCGGGCGGCCTTGAGCGCGACCATCAACGCCTCGGTGCCGGAATTGACAAAGCGGATCTTCTCGAAATGGTGGTTCCGGGCGCACAGGTGCTCGGCGAACTCAACCTCCGACTCGGTCGCCATCATGAACGCCGTGCCCCTCGCGACCTGCTCGGTCACCGCCCGCACCACGTCGGGGTGGGCGTGCCCGTGGATCAGCGAGCACATGTTGTTCGAGAAATCGATCCGGCTCACGCCGTCCAGGTCGATCAGGCGGCAGCCCTCGCCCCGGTCGGCGTACAGCGGGTGCGGGTCGCGCAGCACCGTGTTGCGGGAGACGCCGCCGGGCAGCACGCCCAGGGCACGCTCGTACAGGTCCGCGCAGCGCGACGTGTGGGTCTGAACGCTCATGAACGCATCGCCTCCCGCTCGAGCGCCGGCAGCACCGGCGCCCCGGTCCGCTCCCGGACCGTCTCCAGATCGATCCCGGACGCCAGCTCCGCCACGCGGAACCCCTCGGGCGTCACGTCGAACACCCCCAGGTCCGTGTACACCCGGTTCACCACGCCGACCCCCGTCAGCGGGAACGTGCAACGCTCCACCAGCTTCGGCTCGCCGGACTTGGTCGTGTGCGACGTGATCACGTACACACGCTTCACCCCGGCGCACAGGTCCATCGCCCCGCCCACGGCCGGGATCGCGTCGGCAGCCCCCGTCGACCAGTTCGCCAGATCACCCGTGCACGACACCTGCATCGCCCCCAGCACCGACAGGTCGATGTGCCCGCCCCGGATCATCGAAAAACTGTCCGCGTGGTGGAAGAACGACGCCCCCGGCAGCGCCGTCACGTGACGCTTGCCCGCGTTGATCAGTTCCGGGTCCTCGTCGCCCTCCGCCGGCGACGGCCCCATCCCCAGCAGCCCGTTCTCGGTGTGGTAGATCAGCGTGCGTCCCTCGGGCACGAACCGGGCCGCGAGCTCGGGCATGCCGATGCCCAGGTTCACGTACGACCCGTTCGGGATGTCCAGCGCCAGACGCTGCG
>JBICID010000065.1:0-5653 GCA_043101615.1 Phycisphaerales bacterium JB040
AGCAGCTCGAACGACTGGAAGATGAAGCCGATCTCCTCGTTGCGGACCTGCGCCAGCGCCGACATCCCGATCTTGTGCGTCGGCGTGCCGTTGAGCAGGTACACCCCCTGCGTCGGCTTGTCCAGGCAGCCCAGGATGTTCATCAGCGTGGACTTGCCCGAGCCAGAGGCCCCCATGATCGCCACGAACTCGTTGCGCTCGATCGTCAGGTCCACGCCCCGCAGCGCGTGCACCCGTTCCTCGCCCACCTTGTAGACCTTGTGCAGGCCCTGGATCTCGATGACGGGCACGGTCAGCCTTCCTGCGCAGCGGTGTCGTCGGACGCGTCGTCGGTCTCGGATTCCGATCCGCCCTCGCCCTCGCCCTCGGACGGTGCGCTCTCGCCGCTCTCGGTCTCCCCGACCTCGCCCGCGACGGGGCCGGACCCGCCCGGGGTCACCGGCGCGGCGTCGCGGTCGCGGATGGGCTGGTCGTGCGCGATCGTTGTCAGCACCCGCACCGGACCTGCGACCACGAGCTCGCCCTCCTCCAGCCCGGCGAAGACGGCGGTCTGGGTGAGCGAGGAGGGCCCGGTCTGCACGGGCTTGGCGTAGGCCTTGCCGTCCTGTTCGACGTACACCACGTGCGTGTGCGTCTTGTTCTCCGGCACCAGCTCGGACTCGCGCACGTGGCGCGGCTGCTCGTCGATCAGACGCTCGACCACCGCCTGCGACGGCACCACGATCACGTCGTAGAACGACTCCACCACGATGTCGGTCGAGGCGGTCAGCCCGGAGAACAGCCGGTCCGTCTCGTCGGCGTCGATCGCGATCTCGATCTCGAAGTACCCGGTGCCGTCCGCGGCGACCTGACGCTTCAGCCCGCGCTTCGACACCGTGCCCGTGAACGGTCGGTCGTCGTACGCGTTGATGTAGACGATCGCCTCCTGCCCCTCCCGCACCGGCTCGATGTTGGCCTCGTCCACCTGCGCGATCAGCAGCATCTCGGACAGGTCCGCGATCTCCATGATCACCGAGCCCGGGTTGTTGGTGGTGCCGACGATCACCGTCTCGCCCACCTCGGTGTTGAGCTGCTGGATGATGCCGTCCATCGGCGCCGCGATCGTCGTGTTCTCCAGGTCCTTCTCCACCTGGGCGATGTCGGCCTCGGCCCGCTCGATCGACGCCTCGATCGCCTTCACGTTCGACTGCGCCGTCTTGTAGTCCGCCTCCGCGTTCTCCAGCACCGACTTGGCCACGTCACCCGTCTCGAACAGCGAGGTCTGACGCTCGAACTGCAGCCGGGCCCGGATCTCCGCGGCCTGGGCCCCCAGCAGGCGGGCCTGCTCGGCCTTCAGGCTGGCCTTCACCGCGTCCAGGCGGGCCTCCAGGTCCTGCGGGTCCAGGCGGACCAGCACGTCGCCCCGCTTGACCGAGTCGCCCTCGCGGAAGGGCAGCGCCAGCACCTCGGCCGACACCTGGCTGGAGATGCGGGCCATGGTCTTGGGCTCGATCGAGCCCGGGGCGCCCACGGTCCGCTTCAGGTCGCCGTAGGTCGCCGGCACGAGCTGCACCGGCTCGCCCATGCCCGCGTGCGGGCCCTGGAGCTTGGACAGCACGTCCGTCTGCGTGACGACGGCGACGCCGGCGCCGATCAGCACGACGAAGACGATCGCGATGGCGGAGAGAACCTTGAGCAAGGCAGAGACCCCCGTGATCGGGCGGCGGACACGCCGCGTGGGTGGTTCGAGCCCGCGCCACAGGCGGCGGGGCGGCTGGGTATTGGGATTCCCCGAACGTCCGTTTCGGGTGGGCACCACCGTCCCCTACCGGCAGACGTGGCGCGGGGTTACGCGGTTCCACGATTTTAGACGTGGCAATGAAGAAATCCGGCCTCCGCCCACGCACCGGGCCCGATGAGACCCGGTCGCAGCGGAACGCTCCCATTCCCTCACAGCCCCAGCTTCTCCGACAGGAACTCGGGCACCTGCGCGATCGCGATCCGCTCCTGCGCCTGCGTGTCCCGCTCGCGGACCGTCACGGTGTCGTCGGACATCGTCTCGCCGTCGATCGTGAAGCAGTATGGGCACCCCGCCTCGTCCATGCGGGCGTACCGCTTGCCGATCGACTGCTTCTCGTCGGTCTCGATGAACCCCAGGTGCCCGAACCGCTTCCGCAGCGTCTTGGTCAGCTCCGCCGCCTTCTCCGGCATCCCGTCTTTTCGGACCAGCGGGAAGACCGCCGCCTTGATCGGGGCCACCCGCGGGTGGAACTTCATGTACACGCCGCTGGCCCGGTCCGGGTCCTCGGTGTACGCCTCGCACAGGATCGCCAGCACGCCCCGGTCCAGCCCGCCCGAGGGCTCGATCACGTGCGGCAGGTAGTGCTCGCCCTTGGGCTGCCCGTTCTTGGCCAGCTCGCCCCGGGTCGGGTCGAAGTACTTCAGCTTCGCGCCCGAGTGCTGCTCGTGCTGGCGGAGGTCGTAGTCGGTCCGGTCGGCCACGCCCTCCAATTCCCCGAAGCCGGGGTAGGTGAAGGGGAAGCGGTACTCGATGTCGCTCGTGCCCGCTCCCTCCTTGGCGTAGTGGGCCAGCTCGTCCGAGTCGTGCTCGCGCAGCTGCAGGTTCTCGCCCGCCAGCCCGAGTCCCTCCCACCACTGCATCCGCCAGTCCCGCCAGAACGCGTACCAGTCCTTCGCGTCGTCGGCGTGGCAGAAGAACTCGATCTCCATCTGCTCGAACTCGCGCGACCGGAACGTGAAGTTCCGCGGCGTGACTTCGTTGCGGAAACTCTTCCCCGTCTGCGCAATCCCAAACGGCACGCTCACCCGCGTCGTGTCCACCACGTTCTTGAAGTGGATGAAGATGCCCTGGGCCGTCTCGGGCCGGAGGTAGACCTTGACCTGTTCTCCACGCACGGCACCAGTAGCAGACTCAAACATCAGTCCAAACTGACGAGGCGCTGTCAGTGTGCCGACTTCTCCGCATTCAGGGCATGGTGTGCCCTCTCGCTCATTTTCGTTCGCAGCGAGAAAGTCTGTCTTCACCCAGCTCATTCCTCCAGGCTTCGCTGTCCGCAATTTCTTCAGCTTCTTTTCATTCTGAGCCTGGATCTCATCCGTTGTCCCGAAGCCAGAAACTCGAACAAAGTAATCATCTTCAAGCCGCATGGACAGAATCTGCAAGTGATCCGCTCTGAACCTAGATCGACACGCTTTGCAGTCTGTTGTCCAATCGTTGAACCCGCCCACGTGCCCGCTCGCCTCCCACACCTTCGGGTTCTGAATAATGCACGAGTCCAGCGGCACGATCTCCACCGGCTTGCCGTTCGGCCCGAGCTGCCCGCAGCAGCCGGTCATCACCACGTCCTGCCACCACGCGTCGCGCAGGTTCTTCTTCAGCTGCGCCCCCAGCGGGCCGTAGTCCCAGAAGCCGTTGATGCCGCCGTAGATCTCCGAGGCCGGGTACACGAACCCGCGCCGCTTGCACAGCGACATGATGTCGTCCATGGACTTGGGGGCGTCCGCGGGGCTGGAAGTGGTTGCGTTCTCTGCGGTTGCGTCGGACATCGTGGGCTCCGGCAGGGGTGGTATCGGGCGGGAGTCTAGGAAACGTGCCGGGCCGCGTCGGGCAGCGCATCGGTGATTGCCATCAGCCCCGAGGGAACCCCGATGAACCCGATCCGTCTGACCGCGCTCGCCCTGCTGGCCTCGCCCGCATCCAGCGCCACCCCCTCCGTTCCGACCACCCCCACGACCCAACCGCCAACGCTCGCACGGCCCGAACCGGACGCACCCGAGTCGCCCTGGTCGGACCGCTCGATCGACGAAGCCATGGAGACGGCCAGCACGCCCGTGCTGGTCTACTTCGGCCCGCCCTGGTGCCTCGCCTGCCATCGCATGAACGCAACCACCTGGACCGACCCACGCGTCCGCGAGGCCCTCGCCGGGTACCTTCCGGTCAAGGCAAGCGAGGACGAACTGGCCGCCTCCGAACGCTGGGACGTGCACGGCTACCCCACCGTCGTCATCTTCAAAGACGGTCGCGAGATCGCTCGCAACACCGGCTTCCGGGACGCCGCGTCCATGCACGCCTGGCTGCGGGACCCCGGCTCACCCAAGGGCGTCCCGCGCGAGCCCTCGCTCGGCGACCTGCACGACCGCGCCATGGACCTGCTGATCGACGGGCGGGACGCCGAAGCCAGCGCCCGGGCCCTCGTCCGCGTCTGGGTCCGGGCCGGCACCGAGGACGACACCACCCCCACCCTCCGCTGGCTCCGGCGCGACCGCTACCCCTCGATGCTCGCCCGCATCGCACAGGACCCCTATGGCCGTGCGGTTGTGGAGAGCCTGCTGGAGGGGTTCGGACCCGAGGGCCCGGCGCTCGATGCCGACCCGCGCCTCATCGCCGACTGGCTGGTCATCCAACAGGCACTCGCCCACGACGACGCCATCGGACGCTGGGTGGACCGGGCCCTCGTCGAACCCGAGGGCGTCACGGCGCTGCGTGCCCAGCCCGGGGCCTTCTGGTGGCTCGAGGAGCGCGGACGCCTGCCCGAGGCCGGTCGCATCGCCTCCGAACGCCTCTGGGACCGCTGGATCGCACGCCACCGGGGCGCACCCACCGGCGACCCGGTCAGCGATGCCGCGCCCGCGGGCATCGTGCAGAAAGAGCGGGATCAGGCCGCGGACAGGCTGGATCGGATCGCGCGCTGTCTCCGCGAGGCGGGCCGCACAGAAGACGCCGAACGGTTGGAATCCGCAAAGAGCGGCTGACTCCGGGCCCCATTACCCCCCGATCGCACGCGACAGCAGGTCCCCCGTCGTGATCTTCTCCAGCTCCGCGTCCACCTGCGCCTCGATCTCGCTGAAGTCCAGCGTCGTCGGGGCCGTGACCAGCTCCGGGGTCGCGGCGTCGTCCGCCAGCCTCGTCAGCCCGAGCGACCCGTTCCCCGACACCGACACCACCCACCGACCGTCGCTCAGCGAGCGGTACACCGCCTTGCCGTGCTGCACGCCCTTCAGGTCCCACTCCACGTCCGCCAGACGCGGGTCGATGACGACCGCCTCGCTCGGCGGGGTGTGCTCGTCGAACACGCGACGGATCCACACCCGCGAGTCCAGCACCGCGTAGTCCACGTAGATCTCGCTCGAAGGGTTGAAGGGCGTGGGCACCTCCTGCAGCACCCCGTCCGGCGTGCGGACCCGCACCGTCAGCCTGCCCTCGCTCACCACCAGCTCGGTCACCGCCGACCGACGCACGGCCGTGTTGTACAGGTCCGCCAGCTGCGTGTACCGGTCCGCCAGCTCACGCAGGCGCGCCTGGTACAGCTCCGCCCGAGCCTGAGACCGCTCGGCCTGCAGCAGGAACCCGCCCCCGACGAGCGCCAGCACCAGGATCGCCAGCGCGGGCAGACCTCGTGCGATGAGCGCGTGCAGGAGCGAGCGAGTGCTGGGTGATTTCGAGTCCGCCATGCCCCCACAATCGGCGCTTTGGACGCGCACGCTGGAGCGGTATGCTGGGCGAACCTCGGGAACAGCCTCCGGGCCACCCCTCTCCGCGGAGACCCGCCATGACCCATGCGACCCACGACACCTCGAGACGCACGTTCCTGGGGGCTCTGGGAGGTGTCTCTGCGGGGGTGGGAGTGGGCGGCGCGATGTGGGGGGGGTTGGG
>JBICID010000066.1:0-11529 GCA_043101615.1 Phycisphaerales bacterium JB040
TCGCGACCCCCCTCGCACTCCGTCACCGCCACGCCCCCCGCGCCCCGCCTTCCCACGCCCCGCGCCCGCGCGACCCCCGCCGCCGGGGACCCCGCCCCCACGCTTCGAAGGACGCCTGGATGGTCCGGAAGAGTCGATCCGCTACGCTAGACCGAACCCGACTCCCGGACGACTCCATGCCCCCGACTTCTCCAGGCGCACAGCGCGATGCCACGCCCAGGACCGACCCCGCCGGCCCCCCCGAGAGACCGCACGCGCTCCCGCCCCCCAGGCGACCCGCCGCCCCGCGCGGCCTGCTCGCCGGCATGCGCATCCGGCGCAAGCTCATGTTCCTCCACACCCTCTTCTCCATCGCCCTCGCCCTCATCCTCGTCTCCGTCCTACGCCCCGCCATCTCCGACATCGTCCTCGACGCACAGACGCAGCGCCTCACCGACCTCCTCATGCTCGCCGCCGACACCGGCGAGCTCCCCGACGCCGCCGCCCTCGAGCCCGCAGGCATCTCCCTCACTACCGCCCCGCCCCCGGGGCAGACCATCCCCCTCGACGCCCCGCAGATCACCGCCCGGGACCTCGACACCATCTCCGTGGCACACCGCCCCGACCCCGACGGCCCCGTCCTCACCGCCACCCTCCGATCCGGCGACGCACGACGGGCACTCCGATACGTCAACCTGCTCATCATCCTCGCCGTGCTCGGCGTCTACGCCCTCGTCGCCGCCTCCCTCGAGCTCTTCGTCCTCCCGCGCCACGTCTACGCCCCCCTGCGCGCCGCCATCGTCGCCGACGAGGCCGTCCGCGCCGGCGACCGCGCCGGAGAGCTCATCCCCTCCGAGATGATCCCCGCCGACGAGCTCGGCGCCATCCTCCGCTCACGCAACGAGTCCGTCCGAGCCCTCCGCGCCGGCGAGGCACGCCTCGCAGACACCCTCGACCGCCTCGAGGACGTCGCCACCGACCTCAAACGAAAGAACCACCTGCTCGAGAACGCACGCAAGAACCTCGAGGGCGCCGACCGCCTCCGCTCGCTGGGCATGATGTCAGCCGGCATCGCCCACGAGCTCAACACCCCACTCTCGGTCGCCAAGGGCCTCGTGGAGAAACTCAACACCGGGCGGGCCCTCTCGCACAGCGAGTCAGCCCTGCTCGCTCGCGTCATCACACGCCTCGAGTCCCTCTCCGACTCCCTGCTCGACTTCGCCCGCGCACGCTCGCTCGAGCCCAGGCCCGCCCCCCTGCGCGAGCTCGCCGAGGAGGCCGCCACCCTCGTCCGCCTCGACCGCAACACCATGCCACAGGGCGACGGCATCCGCGTCGTCAACACCGTCCCAGACACACTCACACTCGAGTGCGAGCCCGACCGCATCATCCAGGTACTCGTCAATCTCGTCCGCAACGCCGTCAACGCCATCCGCGGCGCCGGCGCCGAACGCGGCGTCGTCACTCTCGACGCACGCACCACGCTCCGCGACGGGCAGCCGTGGGTCCAGCTCACCGTCACAGACACCGGCCCCGGCATCGACCCGGAGGTCCTCCCCACCCTCTTCGAGCCCTTCGTCTCGACCCGCCTGGACGCACGCGGCACCGGCCTGGGCCTCGCCGTCGCCGACGGCATCGTCCGGGAGCACGACGGCGCCATCATCGCCCGAAACCGCCCCGACCGCGCCGGGGCCCTCTTCGAGGTCGTGCTCCCCCAGTTCGCCGCCCCCTCGCCACCGGAACCCGATCCGACGGTACCCTGACAGCCCATGCCCGAGCACGCCGAAGACACCCCCATCGCCCCGCCCCACCTCGACATCGTCGCCCTCGACGACGACGCCGACTTCCGCGAGTACCTCCACACCGTCCTCGAGGACGCAGGGCACGTCCTCCGCACCGCCGCATCACCCGAGCGGTTCTTCCACGCCTGCGAGGAACGCCTCCCAGACGTCGCGCTGCTCGACATGAACATGGGCGACCACGACGGCGCCGACGTCCTCGACGAGATACGCAAACGATGGAACCGCCTCTGCGTCATCGTCGTCACCGGCCACCCCTCCATGGACACCATGCGACAGACCTTCAAGCAGCAGGTCTACGACTACCTCGCCAAGCCCTTCTCCACCGCCGAGCTCAACCGCGTCCTCGCGCAGGCCGCCCACGAGTTCGGCCTCGGCCAGAAGCCGCAGGACCGACTCCGCGCCGCCCTCGGAAGACAGATCCGCCTCGCCCGAACCGAGCGAGGCTGGACACTCAAGGAACTCTCCGAGGTCTCCACCGTCTCCGTCTCACAGCTCTCCTCCATCGAACGCGGCACCCACCTGCCCAGCATCGAGAGCCTCCTGGCCATCGCCCACGCACTCGGGCGCACGCCCAGCCAGTGGCTCGACGCCGCCGGGTTCTGAGCGACCGCCCCCCTCTACACTCACGCGTGCCCCCCCGCCCCGACATCCTCTTCACCGGCTTCGAGCCATCCGGGGACGACCACGCCGCCGCCGTCATCGCCGAGCTCAAGTCGCGCCGCCCGGGCCTCAACATCGCAGCCTGGGGCGGGCCCAACATGGAGGCCGCCGGCGCCCGCATCGTCGAACGCACCGGCGAGTCCGCCGTCATGGGCCTCCCCGGCCTGGCCAAGATCCAGGAGCACCGCAGGATCAACAAACGCATCGCCGCCTGGCTCGACGACAACCGGCCCAGAGTCCACGTCCCCGTCGACTCCCCCGCCGCCAACTTCCCGATCTGCAAGCTCGCCAAGGCGCGCGGCGCCCGCGTCGTCCACCTCGTCGCCCCACAGGTCTGGGCCTGGGGCAAGTGGCGCGTCAACAAGCTCCGCCGCCTCACCGACCACGTCTGCTGCCTCCTCCCCTTCGAGGAGCCCTGGTTCCGACAGCGACACGTCCCCGCCACCTTCGTCGGCCACCCCCTCTACGACCACCGGCTGAACACCCGCGCCCTCGACGAGGCCATCGCGGGCTGGCCCGCCCCCGACGCCCCGCGCATCGCCCTCATGCCGGGCTCCAGGCCCGCCGAGATCCGCAAGAACTTCCCCCTCATCCTCGGCGCCTTCAACCGCGTCCGCGAGCGCCACCCGGGCGCCTGCGCCGTCGTCGCAGCCGCACGCCCCGACCTCGAGCCCCACCTCCGCGAGCTGGCGGCCCAGGCCGGCGAGCCCTGGCCCGACGCCATCCGCGTCGAGACACACGCCACCGACGCCGTCATCCGATGGGCCGACCTCTGCCTGGTCGTCTCCGGCACCGTCACCCTCCAGATCGCGCGACAGGCCAGGCCCATGGTCGTCGTCTACGCCTGGTCCAAGCTCATGCACTCCATCCTCGGGCGCTACCTGCTCACCACGCCCTACCTCACCCTCCCCAACCTCGTCGCCGGCGCACGCATCGTCCCCGAACTCGTCCCGCACTTCGACGGGCCGGAGCCCATCGCCGAGCGTGCACTCGAGCTCATCGAGCAGCCCGAGCTCGCCCAGCGACAGCGCGAGAACCTCCGCGCCGTCTCACAGCGCTTCCGGGGCACCTCCGCCGCGCGAGGCTGCGCCGACATCATCGAGCGAGCCCTCGACGCACACCCCCTCGACACCAGGTCCGGCCCCGCCACCGATCCTCACAGCCGCACCGGCGTCAGCCCCACCCCCGCCACCGAGTGACCCACCCGGTCCTGGATCCGCGTCGACCCCATCCGAAGCGCGCCCACCGGCAGGTCCGCCCCCAGCATCGACTCCCACATCCGCACCAGGTCGTGCTCCACCGTCGCCTCGTCCTCGCCGAACAGCACCACCAGCACGCCCCCGGTGTTGATCATCGGCTCGCGTGCGATCTTCACAACGTCCCTGGCCGGCCCCCCCGTCAGCAGGCTCGCGTACTGCCGGTTCGGCCCCGCCGCCCCGCGCCCCACCCCGAACTGCCCCACGCACTTCACCTCCAGCCAGTACGCCTCGCCCACCTCGACCACACCCTCGACAGGGACCATCGACTCCGCCACCGGCGCGAACAGCGTCCCGCTCGCCGCGTCCAGCGACAGCAGCTCCTCCACCGGGTCCATCAGACGCGAGCCCGCCTCCTCCAGCAGCACCAGATCGCACCGCTCCCGGGCGCTCTTCCTGCTCCGACGCTCCACCTCACCCGGGTACACACGCTCACGCAGCACACCGAACCCGCCGCCCTCAAACCCCGACGCCAGCACGGGATGCAGCCCCACCTCCTCCAGCGAATCCAGCCCGTACACCGCCTGCTCCGCGGCGTACAGCCCCTCCTGCGCCGCCAGCGCCCGGACCGCCGTGTCCAGCACCTCGTCGTGGTTCCACACGACCGCATCCTACCACCCGCCCACCGCCGGAGCCCCCCACGTTGCAATTCTGGCCCCCACACGCGATAGTGTCCGACACCAACCACTCGTTTCAACGCCCCCGGGCGGGGCCCTCCACGCCCACGGAGCCATTCACATGCAGGGACTCAACGACTTCATCGGGACGCTCAACGGGTATCTCTTCTCCGACTACACCGTCTACGCGCTGCTCGCCGTGGGCGTCCTCTTCACCGTCTGGTCCGGCTTCGGCCAGTACCGCGCCCTCACGCACGGCGTCGCCGTCGTCCGGGGCAAGTACGACGACCACGACGACCCCGGCGCCATCAACCACTTCCAGGCCCTCTCCGCCGCACTCTCCGCCACCGTCGGCCTCGGAAACATCGGCGGCGTCGCCCTCGCCGTCGCCCTCGGCGGTCCCGGCGCCGTCCTCTGGATGTGGCTCATCGGCCTCCTCGGCATGGCACTCAAAATGACCGAGGTCACACAGTCCATGCTCTACCGAAACACCGACGACCCCGAGAACCCGCACGGCGGGCCCATGTTCGTCGTCAAGAAGGGCTTCGCAAAGTGGGGCCTCGGCCCCATCGGCGCAGCCATCGGCGGCATCTTCGTCGTCACGCTGCTCATCTCCGCGCTCACCGGCGGCAACATGTTCCAGGCCTGGAACGTCGCAGACATCACCTTCACCTACTTCGAGGTCCCGCACTACGTCACCGGCGTCATCCTCGCCATCGCCGTCGGCCTCGTCATCATCGGAGGCATCAAACGCATCGGCTCCGTCGCCGGCAAGATCGTCCCCGTCATGTGCCTGCTCTACGTCGCCGCAGCCCTCTACGTCATCTTCATGAACATCGGCGACATCCCCGCCATGCTCGCCCTCATCGTCAAGTCAGGCCTCCCCGGCGGCAACCCCGAGGCCACCGGCGCCTTCCTCGGCGGCACCTTCGGCTACGCCGCCATGTGGGGCGTCAAGCGCGCCCTCTTCTCCTCCGAGGCCGGACAGGGCTCCAGCCCCATCGCCCACTCCGCCGCCAAGACCGACGAGCCCGTCCGCGAGGGCGTCGTCGCAGGCCTCGAGCCCTTCATCGACACCATCGTCGTCTGCACCCTCACCGCACTCGTGATCCTCTCCTCGGGCGCCTACAACCGCCCCGCAGAGGCCTTCCCCGCACAGGGCGCCGTCTCCATCGTCCAGGCCACCGACGCCGACGGCCAGCCCATCGACAACAACTGGACCATCGAGTCCGGCAACCTCCCCATGAAGTCCACCGAGGCCCGGCGCATCCTCCGCACCCCGGAGGGCCAGTCAGGCTGGCGCGACGGCGAGACCGTCTTCGTCGTCGTCCAGGCCGACGAGGACCCCAACACAGGACGCGACCTCCGGCGCATCTCAGGCACCGTCTCCGTCAAACTCCCCGAGACCGAGACCGACCGACGCACCTACTCCGTCAACTGGACCCCCCTCGTCTCCGAGACCGAGCCCACCTTCCGAACTCGAGAAGACGGCACGCCGGACAGCGGCATCTACTCCGACTACGCCGGCGCCTCCCTCACCGCCCACGCCTTCGACCGCGTCACACCCGGCCTGGGCATGTGGCTCGTCTCCATCGCCGCCTGGCTCTTCGCCCTCTCCACCATGATCTCGTGGTCCTACTACGGCGAGCAGGGCGTCTACTACCTCTTCGGCAACTTCGGCGCCAAGAGCACCGCCTCCATCGTCTTCCTCTACAAGCTGATCTACTGCGCCCTCATCCTGCTCACCACCGTCGCCGCCATGCCCCTCATCACCCAGGCAGACGGCTCCAAGAAGGCACTCATCGGCACCGACGCCGAGCTCGACATGTGGACCACCCTCGGCCTGGGCGTCATGCTCGTCGCCAACATCCCCATCATGCTCATCTTCGGCGCTCAGGCCATGAAGGCCTACCACGCCTACTTCAAGAAGATGGACGCCGGCGGCGACCCGCCCCACGAGGCCCCGCCCGTCACCGACGTCGTCGAGGGCAAGGACGTCGAGTAAACCCGTGGGACCGGCGTCCCGCCGGTCTCCCCTCAGCAACCCCCAAGGCCCCCGGCACCCGCCGGGGGCCTTTTCATGCGCCATCACCCCCCCCCGCCCCCCGCCCCCAGTCCAAAAAACCGAGTCCAAATAACGAGCCCAAAGGAACGAGCCCGGCGCGCAAACGACGGGACGGTCCTCCCAAGCCCGGTCGCTATGTGCGCTGACCCGCCCCGCCGCAAGCCCTCGGCGCGAGCCGAGGGAGAACTGCCGCGATGCGTTCACCCCGATCGGTGATGGACTGCCCCCTCCACTTCCCTTCACCCAACCTCCCCCACCCGCTTCGCGATCTTCTCACGCGTCTCCAGCGCATGCCCCCACGCGCTCTCACGAGACTGCCGCACCACCCGCCGCACCACCCAGGGCAGCGGCAGCACCGTCAGCGGCACGTACCACGCGTACGTCACCCACGTCTCCACGGGATACCACCGGAACCACGAGTTCATCAGCGAGTCCATCAGCACCACACCCGGCCACACCGTCAGCGCCGTCACCACCCCGAACACCCAGGGCAGCGCCGGCTTCAGGCGGACCTCGCCCGTCAGCGCACACCCGCCCCCCGGCGAGTCCTCGGCCCGCACCACCAGCTCCGAGTCGAACGGCCTCCCGAACGCCGCGCACCGGAACAGCTCCCCGGCCCGCCCCTCGTCCCCACCCTCGACGAACCCGGGCAGCTTCCCGCGCCGCGACATCGATCGTGCCTCCTCGAGCACACGCTCGCCGGGCATCGGCGTGCGCACGCGCCACTTTCTCGGGCCCCCGCCCGCGCTCTCGGACCCGTGCTCGCCGTCAACCTGGGACATCTGTGCCGCCTGCGCTCCTCGCTCCGGGACGGATCGTACCCGATCCGCCGCGCACGTCACCCACAGCTCAAGATTCGTGGCATGATTCATTTGCCATGAACACCGCAATATCAAACACGAACGAACTCAAGCTGGTCGGGCGCGAGGTCGCCTGGGAGCACGCCGCACGCCACCACGCACACGGCCCCCAGATCCTCCAGCCCTTCGACCCGCGATGGGTCTTCGCCGTGTACGCGGCCCAGTTCCTCGTCCGCCCCCAGAACTGCTGCTTCGGCGGCGACGCACGCGAGTCCGCCCTCCACCGCGCCACCGCCATGGGCCTCTCACGCCACGCCGCCATCAACATCCTCGCCATCGTCGGCGCCGAGATCGCCGCCGGACGCGAGCCCCTCGGCCCCATGACCGAGACCAAGCTCGTCCAGCTCGCCAACCCCTTCGCAAAGGACCGGGCCGAGCACCCCGGCGTCCCCCTCTACGCCGTCGTCATCGTCACCGCCCTCGTCATGGGGGCCTTCGCCTTCTTCGCCCTCGCGTGAATCAGACCCTCACGGATCTCTCTGTCTCGGGAGTGGAGTGAGACGAACCTCCGGGGCCCCGGCTACAGTCGGCGCGTCACGGAGGTTTTTTCATGCCCCTCATCAGGCCGGGCCGCAAGGCCCCGGACTTCACGCTCAGCGACCAGCACGCACGCCCACACACGCTCTCGGACTACGCAGGGCGACCCGTCGTCCTCTTCTTCTACCCCAAGGACATGACCTCGGGCTGCACCGACGAGGCCTGCCAGTTCCAGAACCTGCTCCCCAAGTTCAAACGATCCAGGGCCCGCGTCCTCGCCATCTCGATCCTGAACTCAAGGTCCAAGCTCAAGTTCGCCGAGAAGGAGGGCCTCACCTACCCCCTCCTCGCCGACGACCGCGTCGACGAAGGCAAGAAGCCAGACCCAGAGGTCGCGCAGATGTACGGCGTCTGGGTCGAGAAGTCCATGTACGGCAAGGCATACATGGGCATCCAGCGCACTACCTACCTCATCGACGCCGACGGCAACGTCGCCCAGCGATGGGACAAGGTCGACATCCCCAACCACGCCGAGGAAGTCCTCGCCGCCGTCAAGGCCCTCCCCTGAAGTCCCACCACGGGCACCCGGCGTGAGCCGGGCGGCCCGCGACCCGCCCCGCCCCCTCTCCCCCGCCGGGTGACAACGTGTCCGCGCTGCGGACGGACGCGGTGGCTCCCGTCGCCCTCCGACGGCAAAGGCACAACGCCGACCAGCCCCAAACGCAACCGAGGAGGGTCTCGTCCTGTCCGAGCCGCGGGTGTACGCACGCGGCCCAGCCTGAACAATCATCCACACGCAAGCCCCTCGCTGCGCGGGAATCCGCCCTCTCCACCCCACCCCAGCACAGAACCGGCCGGCACCGCGGCCCGCATAGCATCGCCCCCGTGCCCATCCTCACCTGCACCAACGTCAAGCACGCCTACGGCGACGACATCATCCTCGAGGGGGTCACCCTCTCCATCGAGCCCGGCGAGCGCGTCGGCATCGTCGGACGAAACGGCGGCGGCAAGAGCACCCTGATCAAGATCCTCGCCGGCGAGCTCACCCCCGACGAGGGCCAGGTCGTCCTGCAGCGGGGCGAGCGACTGGGCTATCTCCGGCAGGACCCGGAGTTCGACAAGGGGCAGACCCTCCGCCAGGCAGCGGAGCACGGGTTCGCCGAGCTCAGCGCCCTGCACCGCGAGCTGGACGCACTGTTCGAGTCGATGGCCGGGGCCGGGGGCGAGGCCCTCGACAAGCTCCTCAAGCAGCAGGCCGAGCTGGAGCGCAGGATCGAGGCCGCGGGCGGGTACGCGATCGACCACAAGATCGACGAGATCCTGCACGGGCTGGGGTTCACCGACGCGCAGTTCAAGGTCCCGGTCAGCGGGCTCTCGGGCGGGCAGCGGGCCCGGCTGTCGCTCGCCCAGCTCCTGCTCAGTCAGCCCGGCGTGCTGCTGCTCGACGAGCCGACCAACCACCTCGACCTGGACGGACGCCTCTGGCTGGAGGCGTTCCTGGCCGGCGAGTACCCCGGCGCGGTCGTCATGATCAGCCACGACCGCGCCATGCTCAACGGCGTCGTCAGCCGCATCGCCGAGGTCGAGCGCGGGCGGCTCATCGACTACCCCGGCAACTACGAGGCCTTCCGGCGCCTGCGGGCCGAGCGGCGCGAGGCGCAGCACCGCGCCTGGGCCAACGAGCAGGACCAGTTCCGCAAGGAGGAGGCCTTCATCCGCAAGTTCAAGGCCGGGCAGCGGGCCAAGCAGGCCCGCGGGCGCGAGAGCCGGCTGGAGCGGGCCAAGAGCGAGGCGATCGAACGCCCCATCGAGCTGGCAGAGCTGCGCCTGAGCCTGCCGAGGCCCGAACGCACGGGCGACCTCGTCGTCGTGGCGCGCGAGCTCGCCAAGAAGTACCGCAACGACGACGGCTCCGACAAGGTCCTGTTCCACGACCTCAGCCTCACCATCGGCCGGGGCGAGCGATGGGGCATCGTCGGACCCAACGGCGCAGGCAAGACCACGCTGGTCAGGTGCCTGCTCGGCGAGCTCGAGCCCGACGCAGGCACCCGCTCGCTCGGGGCCAAGGTCGACGTCGGCTACTTCCGACAGGTGCCCGACGGCCTGCGCCTGGACCTGAACGTCTACCGCTTCGTGCAGGACCGCGTGAAGAAGGAGACCGACGGCAGGGTCTCGCTCAGCGAGCAGGAGGCACGCAACCTCTGCGGCGCGTTCCTCTTCTCCGGCGACGAGCAGGAAAAGGAGGTCCGCCTGCTCTCCGGCGGCGAGCGGGCACGGGCGATCATGGCCGGCCTGCTGTCGAGCGCCAAGAACGTGCTGGTGCTCGACGAGCCGACCAACCACCTGGACATCTCCTCCGCCGAGCGACTGGAGGACGCGCTCGCCGCCCCGCGTGAGGACCCCAAGACCGGCGAGAAGACGGGCGGAGCCTTCGACGGCACACTGATCCTCATCAGCCACGACCGCGCACTCATCGACGCCACCTGCGACCACCTGCTCGTGCTCGACGGGCACGGCGGCGCGGAGGTCTTCCTCGGCACCTGGAGCGAGTGGGCCGAGGGCCGCGCGATGAAGGCCGGCGGCTCGCCCCGCCCGACCCCGAGCGCAAGACAGGAACGCGGAAGCGCGGAGGGACCGCGGAGCGACGCCGAGAAGGACAGGAAGTCCGCCGGCGGGGCCCCGGGCTCCGCAGCGCCGAGGGGATCCGGCAAGGCCGCGCTGGCGACCTCCGGACCGAAGGAGAAGTCCAAGAGCAAGTTCAGCTGGATGCGGGTCGAGCAGCTCGAGGAGAGGATCGCGTACTTCGAGGAGCAGCTCGCCGAGCTGGACCGGCAGCTCGCCGACCCGGACGTGTGGGCGGACCACGAGAAGGCCAACGCGATCACCGACCGCCGCGACGGCGTCAGGGGCGAGCTGGACGAGCTCGAGGCGGAGTGGCTCCGCAAGGCGGAGTAAACCGCCATAACCCCTGAACCAGCCGCGTGCGCGAGCACGCGGGGAGGTCGCATGCCCACCACGCAAACGCACCCCCCGGTCGCTCACGCAGTCGGCTGGTCTCGCACTCGGGTGCCCCGATGACGGCGCAGCCGTCATCGGGCGTTGAGCCTCACACGCCCGACCTTGGCTGCGCCAAGCTCAGGGCACCCCGGCACCCAGCCGCTTCTCCGTGAAGCGCACGAAGAAGGGAGATCCCGTCGCACCGCGACGGGAGCGCCCCACATTTTCCCCAAACCCCCGTGAGCCCGCGCTCCGACGCTCGCTCCCCCACCGGACTCTCCAGCGGGCCCCCTGCCCGCGCCGTGCGCCGCCGCGCGTGCGCTCCACCACGAACCGTTCACCGAGGGGACCACCATGAAGCACACCGTCGCACCACGCGTCAGCGCCCTGCTCGCGCTGCTCGCCGCCGCCGGGACCGCCGCAGCCCAGTTCACCGGCTTCGCCACCCCGCCAGACAACTACCCGCTCAACGACCGCGGGCGGGACGCCGCCATCGCCGACTTCAACCTCGACGGCTTCCTCGACATCGCGGTCTGCGACGAGGACGGCAGCCCCGCCACCCCCAGCACCGTCACCGTCTACCTCAACGACGGCGACGGCACCTTCACCCCCGGCGTCCCCGTCCCGGTCGGCGCCGGAGCCTCCGGCATCGTCTCCGGCCACTTCAACGCCGACACCAGGCCCGACCTCGCCGTCGCTTGCTCGCAGGCCGGCGAGCTCTACGTCCTGATCAACAACGGCGCCGGAGCCTTCATCGCCTCGGCCCCCTACCCCATCTCCGGCTCGCCCATCGACGTCGCCGCCGGACAGGTCACC
>JBICID010000067.1:0-18944 GCA_043101615.1 Phycisphaerales bacterium JB040
CCTGGTACCTCCGACACCTATTCATCATCATCGTCATCCCCGCCCCTGGCCGTCTCCCGCTTCTTGTTCACCACCCCGAGCTGGATCACCAGCCCGATGAACGCCAGGCCGCCCCACACCACGGCCCACGTGTTCGGGCTCAGGGGCAACCAATCCGCACCCATGCCAACCGGCCCCCGCAGCAGCGCCACGCCCGAGCTCAGCCAGATCGCCGACCCCGCCAGCGCCGTGATCACCGCCGTCGCCCGGCGTGTGAACAGCGCCCCCGCGATCAGCCCCAGCAGGAAGCCCCCGGCCCCGCCCCCGAAGATGATCGCCCGCTCCTTCGGCGTGCGACGCTCCCACTCCGCCTTCGCGCTGTCCCACACCGCACGCACGAACTCCTTGCTCGCCTCGGCCGCGTCACGCAGACGCTCCTCCGCCTCCGCGCGAGCCTCCTCGCCCCCCAACTCCGCGGCCTGATCGCCCCCGGCCTCCACCACCCCGTCCGTCGCCAGCCCCTCGCCGATCCGGCGCAGCTCCTCGCGCACGCCCTCGTACGCGTCCCGCGTCTCGTCCGCCGCCACCGCCGCGACCTCCGACCCCTCGCTGTTCGCCCCCTCCGCGGGCGCACCCGCCACCCCGATGTAGATCAGCCCCGCCAGCACACCGGCCGCCGCGAACACCAGCGAGCTCCCGATCGTCACGATGAACTTGAACAGCGCCACCGCCACCAGCACGCCGATCAGACCGCCCACCAGCATCCCAAGCACCTGCGGCTGCACCGTCAGGCTCCCCACGTCGAACGCGGGCAGCCCCGTCAGCGGCGTGATCACCAGCCCCGCAAACCCACCCAGCGCCCCGCCCAGGATCGCGAATGCCGGCCTCAGCACCTTGGACCCAAGGATCCACAGCACCAGCCCCGCCGCGAACGCGCCCAGCATCGGCACCCAGGCCCCCTCCGGAGGGGACTGCGCAATCGGCAGCAGCACTGGCACAAGCTGATCGTCCACGTCTTCCCTTCTTGGGCCTCGGCCCGTCAGGATTCCGCGGCTCCGTCCGCCCCTCGCCCATTCTTTGCGCCCGATCCCTGGGCGCACTCAACCACACGATCCTATGAGGCGATACCCTTCCCCGCGACCCCCCATGGCCAAGCGCAAGACCTCCAGCAAGAAGCCCGCCGCACGAGCGTCCGAGAAGAACGCCGGCGACACCCCACGCACACCCTCCACGCGCAAGCCCGGCGCGAAGCGGACCACCTCCAAAAACCAATCCAAAAAGACCGCCGCCGCCAAGCCCACCCCCTCAAAGAAGGCGGCCGGCCCGAAGAAACCGCCCGCCGGCGCCCGCGTCACCAACTCCGCCAAGGAGTCCGCCGCCGACTCCAAGGCCCTCGAGGCCCTCCGCAAGCAGATCGACTCGCTCGACAAAAGGCTCGTCAAGCTCCTCAACGACCGCGCCGCCCTCGTCGTCCAGGTCGGCAAGGTCAAACGCGACTCCAACACCCCCATCTACGCGCCCCACCGCGAGGCCCAGGTCCTCGCACGCGCCCTGGGCGCCAACAAGGGCCCCCTGCCCGACCGCACCATCGAGGGCGTCTACCGAGAGCTCATGTCCGGCTCCTTCGCCCTCGAGCAGCCCCTCCGCATCGGCTACCTCGGCCCACCCGGCTCCCACTCCCACGCCTCCGCCGTCAAGCACTTCGGCTCGTCGGTCGAGTTCGAGGACCTCCACCAGATCTCGGGCGTCTTCACCGAGGTCATCCGCGGGCACGTCGACTACGGCCTCGTCCCCATCGAGAACTCCACCGGCGGCGGCATCACCGAGACCCTCGACGCCTTCATGGCCCACGCCCACGAGGTCACCGTCTACGCCGAGGTCCAGATCAACATCCACCACGCCCTCCTCGCCAACTGCAAGCCCAAGGACATCCGGCGCATCCACTCCAAGCCCGAGGTCTTCGCACAGTGCCGCCACTGGCTCGCCACCCAGTACCCCGGCGCCGAGCTCATCCCCGCCGCCTCCTCCAGCCGCGCCGCCCAGACCGCCGCCGAGGACGACAACAAGGCCATCGAGATCGGCGCAACACCCGGCTCGGCCGCGATCGGCACCGCACTCGCCGGCGAGCTGTACGGCCTCAAGGTCCTCTTCCCCCGCATCGAGGACAACCCCAACAACATCACCCGCTTCTGCGTCATCTCCAGGCAGAAAGCCAAGAAGACCGGCGACGACAAGACCTCCATCCTCTTCGCCACCGAGCACAAGCCCGGCGCCCTGGTCGAGGTCCTCGGCGTCTTCCAGGCCGCGGGCATCAACCTGTCCCACCTCGACAAGCGACCCAGCGGCCGACAGAACTGGTCCTACGCCTTCTTCATCGATATCGACGGCCACCGCGACGACCCCGACGTCTCCGCCGCCCTCAGCCGCGCCCAGGCCCACTGCAAGGAACTCCACGTCCTCGGCAGCTACCCGCGGTCGAAGCGGATCCTCTGAGTCCCGAGCAGCCCTTCCTCAGATCGACGGCCCGAAGCTCCCAGGCCCCCCGCCCTCGTCCAGCCGCCGGATCACCGGCCCCATCCCAGAAAAGTCCTCCCCATCGATCGGCGACACAGGCTTCTGCAGCCGGAACCCGTCAAGCTCCGGCGCCAGCGGCGACGGGCGATCGAACCCCGCTGGCCCACCCGCGCGGCTCCCGCTCCCCGTCCCGTTCATCGGCACGCTGGGCCTCCCCGCCCGTTCCACCCCGCGCCCCCGCTCCAGCAACTCGCCCAAGCGAGCCGCGACCCGCTCGGCGCTCACCGCCCCCTCCGTCGCCGAACGAACGGCCTTCAGCAGCGCCTCCCCGCTCTCGTCCGCCTGAGCGCACGTCAACTGCAGCCGTTCCACCTGCTCGTCCGCCGCGCTCACCGCGCCGCGGGCACGCTCGATCACGTCCACCAGCGACTTCAGGCTCTCGTCGCTCAGCTCTTCCAGCCCCTTGAGCGCCTCCGCCCGCTCGCACTGCTCGGCCAGCATCATCACCATCGCCGTCAACTCGCTCCCCTGAGCCGCGGCCTTCTGGATCACGTCCCCGATCTTCGAGTTCAGCTCCTCCCCCGCGTGCTCCGCCCGCTCCACCAACTCCCCCAGCCGAGCCTCGGCGTGCTTCGCCCGAGCCAGCGCCTCGTCCAGCTCGATCGGCAGCTCGCTCCCAGCGCTCGTGCCCTCGTAGTCATCCTCTTTGTGCGCACGCTCACGCCCACCCGCGGCCCGCGCCTCACGCCTCGCCTCGTCCGCCTTGGCCTCCGCCTGCTCCAGCCGCCCCGCCAGCTCCGCCACCGTCGCCTCCAGGCGTGCGATCCGGGTCGCTGACGCGCTGTCCTCGCCCGTCTCCACCCCCCCAGCCCCGCGCTCGAACACCAGTTCGGCCCGCTCCCGCTCGGCCCGCAGGCGCTCGCTCATCCGGCGCCCCTCCAGGATCAGCTCCGACAGCGCGGCGCTGTACCGCCCGAAAGCGTTCTCATCGATCACGCGCGGCGTCAAGAACACCTCCCGAACAACCGAGTCCGCCTCCGACGGTGCCGTGCCTGCTCTGCTCATCGCGTCTCCGATGCTGTGCCCAACGGGCGGGTGCTGACTCGAGGGGTGCCAAGAGGCCCACAGCGTGGGCTCAGGGCGTCTAAAGAGGTCCTGCCGGGGTGCCGGCCCGAGTGGGGGGGTTGAACGCACTAACATCGGCTCGTCGGCCCGAACCGCTGTATCCCGCCAGAAACGGCTTTTTCCGCGAGTTGCAATCACCTGATGCGGGGTGTCGCTTGGCCCTTGACCCCGATCTACCCTTCGGCGTGACACATCACACCCCACATCCCGATCCGGCGCTCAAGGACAAGTCCCACGGCGAGCGAATCCAGAAAGTGCTTGCAGATGCCGGCGTCGCCTCACGACGCGCCGCCGAGGATCTCATCACCTCCGGCGCCGTCGAGGTCAACGGCGCCGTCGTCACCGAGCTGCCCATCTGGGTCAACCCCGAGTCCGACCGCATCCTGGTCAACGGGCGCCCCATCCCCAAGGCCAAGCCGCGCAACGTCTACGTCCTGCTCAACAAGCCCGCACGCACCCTCTCCACCGTCGAGGACGAGCCCGGCGCCGAGCGGCGCACCGTCCTCGACCTCGTCGACCACCCCAGCGCCCCCCGCCTCTTCCCCGTGGGACGCCTCGACTACGACACGCTCGGCCTCATCCTCCTCACAAACGACGGCGACCTCGCCAACCGGCTCACCCACCCACGCTACGGCGTGCCCAAGACCTACCGCGTCAAGATCAAGGGCGTCCTCTCACAGGACGCCGCCAAGCAGATCGAGGAGGGCATCTACCTCGCCGACCGCAAGGCCGGCGAGACCGTGGGCGCCTCCCGCACCGCCCACGTCGAGATCCAGGTCGTCCGGCAGGACCACGACGCCACCCACATCGAGCTCACCCTCCGCGAGGGGCGAAACCGACAGGTCCGGCGCATGCTCGCCGCCGTCGGCTACCCCGTGCTCAAGCTCGAGCGCGTCGCCATGGGCCCCCTCCGCCTCAAGGGCGTCGCACGAGGGCACTGGCGCGAGCTCACCGCCTCGGAGGTCCGCTCCCTGCGACGGGCCGCCTCGGCGCCCACCGACCGGGACAAAAACCCACACAACGCCAAATCACGCAACAAGTTCCAGTCTCGCGCGCCGAAAAGCGGGCAGGTAGACTCCGACGCCGGCGCACCCAACATCAAGCGCCGCACCATGAAGAACGCCCTCAACCGCGCCGGCAGAGACCGACCCCAAGGCGGACCCTCCCGCGGCTGAGCCGACCGGGAGCCCCCTCTGTCCCAGCAACACGACAACCCCGCACCGGACGCGGATCCAGCACCGCCGGCGCCCGACGCCGAGCGCCGGTCCCTCGACCGAGAGCCACGCATCTCCGCCCAGGACGTCAACCACGTTCTCGAGGTCTCCAAGGTCGCCGCGCTCAAGCTCTACCGCACCCAGATCCCCCGCATGGCCGCGGCCCTGGCCTACCGCACCCTCTTCGGCCTCATCCCCGTCATGGCCATCTCGCTGATCATCTTCGGCGCCCTGCTCAACGACAGCCAGCTCCGCACCGGCGTGCAGCAGGCCCTCGAGTTCTTCCAGCTCGACCAGATCGTCGTCGACCCCCAGCGCGTCGAGCTCAAGCCCCTCCCGGAGGGCATCATGGGCCCTCCCGCCCCGGTCGACGCCACCGCCGGCGCCGAGCGTCTCGACCAGCTCGTCGCAGACCTCGTGCAGCGCGTCGGAGAATCGATCAAGAACATCCCCAACACCGGCATCGCCATCTTCTCGCTGCTGCTGCTCACCTACGCCGCGATCTCCATGCTCGTCGAGATCGAACGGGCCTACAACCAGATCTACCACGCCCCGTTCGGGCGCAAGTGGGTCAAGCGGTTCTTCCTGTACTGGACCGCCCTCACCCTCGGCTCGGGCCTCATCGTCGCCACGTTCTACGTCGGCGAGCTCATGAAGGCCTACGCCATCTCGCTGGCAGGCTCCACCGGCTTCCTCGCCGCCATCGCCGGCTTCTTCGTCACCGTCGCCATCACCACACTCCTCTTCTTCACCTCCTACACCACCATGCCCAACACCCGCGTCCGCTGGCGATCCGCCCTGGCCGGCGCCGGCGTCGCAGCGGTCATCTGGGAGCTCGGCAAGTGGGGCTTCGGCTCATACATCCAGTACTCGGTCGGATACGCCCGCTTCTACGGCTCGCTCGCCCTGCTCCCCCTCTTCCTGCTCTGGGTCTACGTCACCTGGGTCGTCGTCCTGTTCGGCCTCCAGGTCGCCTACACCCTCCAGACCTTCAAGCAGTGGGACGACGACGAGGACGACGACCAGCTCCGCCTGATCGACCCCGCCGCCACCCTCGCCATCGCCGCCTCCGTCGCCGCACGCTTCCAGAAGGGACAGCTCGCCACCCGAGAGTCCGTCGCCGACGGCTGCGGCCTCACCGACGAGGTCGCCGCCACCATCCTCGAGGCCCTCGAGCAACGCGGCCTGCTCCACCTCGTCGAACGCAACAACAAGGAGGGGTACACCCTCGCCACCACGCCCGACCGCCTCACCGCCGTCAGCGTCCTCGAGGCCGCCAGCACGCTCGTGCGAGAGGTCCGGGGCGACGACCGTCCCGAGGTGCTCGACCGCCTCGTCGCCGCTCGCGTCGGCGCCCTGGAAAACCTCACCCTCGCGGACCTGCTCGCAAAGCGGTCCGATGCCACACCCGCCCCCACGGCCTCCACAGGCCCGGTTTCCGGGCCCGCGCCGGACGACGCAAACCTCGACCCCCCAGCGGGATAGACGGGCGCCGCGGGACGCCCCGAAATCGACCCGATTCCGCCACCAAACACGCGAGAAACACGCGTCTGCGGCCTACCCTCCAGACCCCCATGAACACGTCACGACTCACCGAATTCTCCATCTACCTCGACCAGCGACCCGGCGAACTCGCCGGCCTGCTCGAGGCCTGCAGGGCCGCCGGAGTCGACGTGGACTCCATCGTCACCTCCGAGCACAACGAGCGCGGCGTCGTGCGCGTCCTGGGCCACCCCGTCGACAAGCTCCGCAACGTCTGCGAGCACCTCGTCGAGTCCGGCGTCGGGCCCGTCGTCGAGGCCGACGTCATCGCCATGGCCGTCGAGCACCGCCCCGGCGCCGTCCGCGACATCGCCGTCGCCATGGCCGACAACCGCATCAACGTCCGCTACTGCTACCTCGCCCCCGCCGCGGGGCCCGAGCCGGCACGCGTCGTCATGCGTTTCGACGACACCGAGGCCGCCCTCAAGGTCATCGAGTCGCTCGACCTGCCCGCCCCGCAGCCCCAGTCCGGCGAAACCGCCGCCTGACCCCCCCGGATCGGACGCCCCGCCCCGCGCCGAGATCCGTGGAGGGCACGACCCACCGCCCGACGCATCCCCCGAGCCCCGCACGCCGAACACTCCGGCGCTACCATCCCCGCGCACGCATCTTTCGTTCCGGAGACGACATGGGCATCGAAGCCGCACTCCCCGCCGACATCGCCGCCACCACCCAGCTCAAGCGCATCGTGAACTGGTCGCGTCGCTCCTCGCTGTGGCCCATGCCCTTCGCGACCGCCTGCTGCGGCATCGAGCTGATGGCCACCGCCTCCAGCCGCTACGACCTGGCCCGCTTCGGGGCCGAGGTCATGCGCTTCAGCCCCCGCCAGTCCGACCTGCTCATCGTCGCCGGACGCATCGGCGTCAAGATGCTCCCCGTCCTGCAGCGCATCTACGAGCAGATGACCGAGCCCAAGTGGGTCATCTCCATGGGCGCCTGCGCCTCCACCGGCGGCGTCTTCGACACCTACGCCTGCGTCCAGGGCTGCGACCAGTTCATCCCCGTCGACGTCTACGTCCCCGGCTGCCCGCCCCGCCCCGAGATGCTCATCGAGGGCGTCATGGCCATCCAGCGCATCATCGACGAGGACGGCATCCCCCCAAGGGCCCCGACGGGCGACGCATCCCCCTCGGCATCGCCGTCCAGCCCACCCACTCGACCAGCCCCCAGCCCGTCGGCCTCACAACCTCGCGCTGACCCGCTCGCCCCCCGCGGAAGGCACACCCATGTGCGGGCGCTTCTTCGTCGACCTCACCGAAGACCAGCTCGTCGGGCTCTTCCACTTCCGGGTCTCCGCCGCCGCCCTCGGGCACGCCGACCTCGCCCCACGCTACAACATCGCCCCCACCCACGACATCATCGCCCTGCGCTCGAATTCCGGTGACGGGCACGAGCTCGTCCCCATGCGCTGGGGGCTCATCCCGCACTGGGCCAAACCGGGCCACAACCCCTACACCACCTTCAACGCCCGCTCCGAGACCGCCGCGAGCAAGCCCACCTTCCGAGACGCCTTCAAGGCCCGGCGCTGCCTCGTCCCCGCCTCCGGCTTCTACGAGTGGAAACCCGGCCCCTCGAAGAAGGGCGTGCCCAAGCAGCCGTACCGCATCACACGCCTCAGCGAGTCCGGCGACACCCAGCCCATGGTCTTCGCGGGCCTCTGGTCCACCTGGCGCGACCCCGACCACCCGGACGCCCCCCCGCTCGAGTCGGTCGCGGTGCTGACCCGCCCCGCCCGGGGCCCCATCGCCGAGGTCCACCACCGGATGCCGGTCATCCTCGACGATCGCCTGCACCACGACTGGCTGGGCGAGCGAGCCCCCGAGGAGCACGCCGCCCTGCTGCTCGACGCGCCCACGCCCACGCTGGCGGTCGTCCCGGTCTCCACCCGCGTCAACGCCGTCTCGCACGACGACCCCACCCTGCTCGACCCGGTCACGCCACCCGAAGAGGCCGAAGGGCACCCACCAAAGAAACAAGGGCCCGACTCAGGGCCCTCGCTGTTCGATGGATTGTGAGGCCGGATCAGGACAGCGTGTGTGAGGCCGGATCAGGACCGCGTGAACGATGGGTAAGAGTGGGGGGGGTGGGGGGGTCAGCGACGGCGGCGGCGGGTGCTCAGCAGGCCGAACGCGCCCAGCGCCACGCCCACGCCGGGTGTCGGCACGGCATCCGTCAGCACGCGGATCGTCGAGTTGCCGCCCAGCCGGATGTTGGCGTTCTGGTACACGCTGTACAGCTCGACGTACACCCATCCGTCGTTGCCGGCGGTGAAATCGAGGCCCAGGTCGTCCAGGTCCAGCACGCCGTCCGTGCCCGACAGGCCCAGCCACTCGTCCTGCACGCGGAAGCTGCCGCTGAAGTTGATCCCGCCGGCGGGCCTGATGACCACGCCGTCGCCGACCGAGCCGTTGGCCCCAACGCCGTACAGCGCCAGGCGAAGATCGCTCAGCACGCCCGAGCCCGAGGACTCCAGCAGCAGCGACCAGTCCAGCCCCACGATCCGCTCGCCCGGCGCCAGCGAGAAGCTCAGCAGCGGGTTCGTCGCGTCGCCCTGCAGCCGGTTCACGACCAGACCGTCCAGCGACAGCGAGCTGTTCGTTTCCGACAGCGAGACCTCACGCGCGGAAGTGCTCGGCAACGAGTGCCACGGGTTGACGGGGTTGACCTGGGCCGCGGCGGTGCCGACGCACGCCAGCAGGCCACCGATCGCCGGAGCGAGGTGATGGCGCATCCTGTCTTCTCCTCACACGGGCGGATTCCGACCGCCCGTCGAGGAAAAACATGACCCACGCCCTCCCGAATGCCAGCAAACCCCGGAAAGAACCCACCCAACCGTCCAGAAAGCCGTTCTCGAGCGATCTTCTCGGCCATGCCCGGCGCGCAAAGAAAACGGGCCCGCACCAGCGGGCCCGCAGCAACTTCCGGTTCCGCCCGCACCGCGCGAGTGCAAGCGTGGGGGGGATACAGGGGGGGTCAGACGGTCTTGAGGGTGCGACCGATCGAGCGACGCCGGTTCAGGAGCTTCCGCCCGCTCTTGGTCTTCATCCGGGCGCGGAACCCGAACTTGCGCACGCGCTTGATCTTGCTGGTCCGACGCGGGTAGTGCATGGCCATGGTGGGCGCCTTCCGATTCGCTGGCCGGGCCCCTCGCCCGGCGTCCAGAGTGGCCCCGACTCTAGGCCCCCGCCCGGCGGGCGTCCAGCAGTCAAACCCCGCTCACGCCCCCGAAACCCCGCACACCCCCGATTCCGCCCACCAATCTCCCGAACGACGCTGGCTTTTGCCCCCCCGATTCCCGATACTCCCCGGTAGCAGGGACGACCGCGCTCCCTCCTCAGCCGTTGCCTGACGGACGAAGAGTGCACGCGGTCCGGTTCACGGATCCGTCGGCCTCCCACCCGGGGAGAGACCGGCACGCACCCGGGACGCCTCCGAATCGGGGCCGCCCACGAGACCGCGGCATGGCCACCCCCCAACCCGAGCCGTTGCAGCAGCAGGAGATCGCGTTGTCGCGCGCCGAGGCCATCCTCGGGCACACCTTCCGCGACAAGACCCTCCTCCAGCTCGCGCTCACCCACTCCTCCCTCTCCGACTCCCGCTTCGACTCCAACGAACGCCTCGAGTTCCTCGGCGACGCCGTGCTGGGCTGCATCGTCTGCGAACGCATCTACGAGCGCTTCCCCGAGCACCTCGAGGGCGAGATGACCAAGATCAAGTCCGCCGCGGTCTCCAGGCGCACCTGCGCCGACATCGCGTCCGACCTGGAGCTCACCGACCTCATCTTCGTGGGCAAGGGCATGCAGAACACCGGCCCGCTCCCGCGCTCCCTCGCCGCGGCGATCGTCGAGGCCCTCATCGGCGCCCTCTACCTCGACGCCGGGCTCGAAACCGTCAAGCGCTTCCTGCTCCCGCTGATCGACCCCGTCATCACCGACGCCAACGACTCGGGCCACCAGCGCAACTTCAAGTCCGTCCTCCAGCAGCACGCCCAGCAGGTGCTCGCCACCCCGCCCCAGTACCGCGTCATCGACGAGAAGGGCCCGGACCACGCCAAATCCTTCCAGGTCCGCGTCGAGATCGGCGACCGCCAGTTCGAGCCCTCCTGGGGCAACTCCAAGAAGCAGGCCGAGCAGCAGGCCGCCCTCAACGCCCTCAAGGAGCTCAGCCTCGTCGTCCGGACCGACTCGGGGCGCTACCGGCTCGCCGAGAACGGCGAGGGCGAGGAACTCAGCGCCAAGTAGGCCCGGTACGCCTCACTCGCACCCGCCCGGGCACACCTCGACGTCCACGACGACCGCCAGGTGGTCGCTCGCCGTGCTGTCCGACGCCTCCAGCCCGTACCGCTCCAGCGTCGGCGCGTCCAGCGTCGTGGTGTCCAGCACGAAGGCCCGCCGGATCGCGCTCTCCGCGTCGCCCACCAGCACGTAGTCCAGGTGCCCGGGGCTGAAGTCGCTGTTCCCGTCACGCCACGTGTACACCGCGTGGTCGCGCAGGTGCCCAGGGTCCGCCAGCGCCAGGTCGCTCCCGTCCACGTCCAGCCCGGTCATCAGCGTCTCCAGCGGCGGGCGCGAGCCCACCAGGTTGAAGTCGCCCCCGATCACCACCGTCCGCACCCCCACGCGGTCGATCACGCTCACGATGTACGCCGCGATCGCCTCGGCCTCGCGCACACGGCGCAGGTCCTCCTCGCTCCCGAGGCTCCCGCAGCACTTGAGGTGCACCGACCCCACCAGCATCGGGCCGCTGCCGGACTCCACCACCGCCCCCACGAACCGCACGTCACGCTCGCCGGGCAGGCCCACCGGCTCGTCCAGGCGCAGCACGATCGGCAGTCGCGTCAGCACGCTCACGCCCCCGTCGGCGTAGGCCACCGCCTCCCAGCGGCTGTTCTCGATCGCACCGTACCGCTTCAGCCAACGCTCGATCGTCGCCCCGTCCGCGTCCCACCACTCCTGCACCAGCACCACCTCGGGCTCCAGCGCGCGCAGCACACGCGAGAACGGCATCGGGTTCGCCTCCGGACCGCCCCGCTCCACGTTCCAGCTCATCACACGCACCCAGCCGGCACGCTCGTCCAGCCACGAGGCGTCCGCCCCGCCGGCCCACCCCGCGCCCTCGCCCCCAGGCTCCGTCCCGACCACACGCACCCGTCGCGACCAGTCCCCCCGGGCCATCACCACCGTCAGCTCGTCCCCCTCGCCCAGCCCGAGCTTCTCGCGGCTCACCCGCACCTCGTACTCCGGGCTGGCGTAGGTCGGCGAGAAGTGCAGCCCCAGCCCCGCGTGCCCGATCTCACGCGCGCGCCCCGCCCCGCCGTACGCCAGCACGCTCGTGCCGTACCCCGCCTCACCGTTCTCGCGGCGCGGGCTCAGCACCACCCCGAACTCCGCCCCCAGCGTCTCCCCGCCCGCCTCGGTCTCCAGGCCCGTCGCGGGGTCCGAGTCGGTGTCGAACCAGATCCGGGTCTCGAGCTCCGAGCCCTGCAGCGTGGCGGGGGGGCCGTCGGGCGCCAGGCGCAGGTACACCCACTCCGCGTCCACGCGTGCGTACTCGGAGCCGGACCACTCCGAGGTGTCCCCGTCCACCCGCACCGGCCCGGCCGCGTGGCACCCGCTCAGCAGCCCGAACACCACCGCCCCCGCCGCCAGCGTGCGGATCCCGAAGCCTCGCCCAGAACTGTGCGTCATCGCTCGTCTCCCTGATCGCCCGGGGCGCTCCCCCGGGATCCGGGTAGTCTAGAGCACCCCGACCAGGATGACCGTCAGCACCGTCGCCGCCGCCAGCACCACCCCGCCCACCACGATCGCGAGCTGGCTCCGCTGGGTCTGCTCGACCAGACGCGCCAGCTCCCGCTCCCGCTGGCGGTCGGTCTCCCGCATCCGCAGGATCGCGTCCCCCAGCTCGCGTGTCGAGTCGCTCATCCCGCCCAGGCTCTCCCGCACCGACCGCCCGAACTCGGACAGCGCCAGCGTGTGCGACTCGATCGCCCCCGCCTGACGCTCCACCGAGTCGTTCATCGCGAGCTGGTGCTCGCCCACCGCCTCCGCGAACGCCCGGGAGGTCTCGCTGACCTCGCCGGTGTGCTCCGCGATACGCGGCAGGGCCTCCAGGGCCCGCTCGCTCCGCTCCGCCAGCGCCATCAGCTCGTGACCGCGCGCCTCCTGCCGGTCCAGGTGCTCGTCCACCTTCCGCACCAGCCCCAGCACCTCCCCGTAGTTGCGCCGCAGCTCCTCCACGATCTCGCGGCGCATCGCCTGCACCTCGGGACGGTCGTCCGGCTTGATCTCCAGGATCGCGTTCGGCTCCCCGGCGCCGCTGGCCACCGCCCCCGTCCCGGTCGGATCAGGATCCACTGGCGCCCCCGACCGACGCGTTCCACGCTTCCACACCCGTCCCAGCCCGCTGAGCACGCCCATTGGAATCCTCCGTGAGTAAGTACCGTTCCCATCGACCCGCCACGCCGTGCCGGTCCACATTCCCACAGGTACCCTCAGCCATGAGCACCCACCCGCCCGAGCCGCCGGTCCTGGTCTCCATCGGGACCACCCCGTACACCTGCACCGTCTCCGCAGGCGGGCACGAGTTCGTCGCCGACGAGCCGGAGGACCTCGGCGGGCAGGACCAGGGCGCCGGCCCCTACCCCCTCCTGCTGGCCTCACTCGGGACCTGCAAGGCCATCACCTGCACCATGTACGCCCGGCGCAAGCAGTGGCCCCTCGAGGGCGTCCACCTCGCACTGACGCACCATCGCGACGGGCCCCCGGGGCGAGCGCCCGAGCGGATCGAGATCGAGATCCAGTTCGAGGGGGACCTCAGCGACGAGCAGCTCGAACGCCTGGCCGAGATCGCCGACCGCTGCCCGGTGCACCGCACCATCACGGGCGAGCTGACCATCGCCACGGCGCACGTCAGGGAATGACCCCGCCACCTCAGCCGCCGAAGTTGATCACCTTGTCGTCCACGATCCGCATCAGCTCCTGGTCCACCTTGGTCCGCTTCACGTCGCCCCGCAGGTGGTCGCTCTGGATCAGCCCGCTGGGCGTGTGCAGGCGCCACCCGTGCGTGCCGGCCCCCGCCGCGGCCCCGTCCAGACGCATCGTCGCGAGGTTGTTGATGCTGTTCCTGGGCACGTCGCGCAGGTAGGGACCGAACCGGCCCGTCGCGTTCACCGTGCCGTCGGAGTCCGTGCGCCCCAGCAGCCGCCCCGCCACCACCGCCACCCCCACGCCCCCGTCGGACACCGGGGCCCCGTGCTCGGCCTCGTATCGGTCGATCGCCGACTGCACCCGGGCCAGGTCCATGATCACCGAGTTGTTCTCGGAGGTCGTCACGAAGTCGCTCATCCGAGGGATCGCGATCGACCCGATGATCCCGATGATCACCACCACGACCACCAGCTCGATGAGCGAGAACCCGCGGCGCAGCGACGCCCGAGAACCGCGCCACACGCCGTCGGTCCGAACGCCGAGCCCGGGATGTGACCCGAAGGATCGCACCATCGCTCTCACATCATCGGAACGGTTTCGGACCCGGAACACCCAAGTGGGGGTGCAAACCCCAGACACCGGTCGCGCATCCGACACAACCCGGACCGTGGCCGGCCTCGCGCGTTCCCGGGGCCCGCGGGGGGGTCACCAGACGCGCGACATCGCCCACGGGGCCGCGACGCGCCCGAGCATCACCGCCGCCGCGCACTTGAGCAGCATCAGCGGGATGAACTTCACGAACCCCTCGTAGACCGCGCTCCAGACGGTCATGGTCTCGTCGCCGGCGCCGAACCGGACCGCGACGTACAGCCAGGGCACCCCGACGACGAAGATCACCAGGTGCCCCGCCAGCACGCCGAGGAAGAACCCGAGCCAGCCCCGCACCCGCCCGTCCCGCCGCTTCACGCCGCGCGCGATCACCGGCTGGCAGGCGATGAAGCCCAACAGGTAGCCCCCCGTCGTCCCCATGACGTAGGCCAGCCCGGCGTTGCCCTCGTAGAAGACCCCGTAGCCCAGCAGACCGATCAGGTAGTAGGCGAGCATCGCGAGCGTGCCGAACCGGGGCCCGAGCGTCAGGGCCGAGAGCACCACAGCGAGGGACTGCAGGCTGACCGGGATGCCGTAGGGGGGGATGCGGATCTCCCCGAGCACCGCGACCCAGGCGGTGAGCAGCACGAACCCCCCGACCCCCCCGAACCGGAGCAGCAGCCGCCGGATCGCCTCGTCGGACGCGTCGTCGCGGTCCGCACGCCCGGCCATGGACTCGACACCCGTGTTGTGCCCGATGCTGAGCCGTCGCATCGCCCATGCTAGGCTTCCCCCCGCCATGCTCGACCTCGCCCTGACCCTGCCCGACCTGCTCCCCCTCGCCGCCGATGCCGCCGCCGACGGGCCCAGGCACGTCGAGTTCTTCTCCCTGGCCGGGCTCTCGGCCCTGGCCACCCTCGCGGCCCTCGAGATCGTCCTCGGGATCGATAACGTCGTCTTCATCGCCATCCTGACCCAGAAACTGCCCGAGGAGCGTCAGGCCAGGGTCAGATCCATCGGTCTCATCGCGGCCGGTGCAATGCGACTCGCACTATTGGCGTTGGGCTTCTGGATCGTGCAGCTGACCAAGCCCTTCGCCACGCTGTGGGGCGTCGAACTCTCAGGCAAGGCGCTGCTCCTGCTCCTCGGAGGTCTGTTCTTGATCGCGAAGGCGACCTGGGAAATCCACCACCTCATGGAGGGGCCCCACGACGAGTCCGCCCACGCCGGCGAGCTCCCGGAGGGCGCCGGCGCCAAGGCCGCGAGGGCCGGCGCCACCGTCGCCTCCATCCTCACCCAGGTCCTCCTGCTGGACCTGGTCTTCTCCATCGACTCGGTCATCACCGCCGTGGGCATGACCGACAACTACGCCGTCATGGCCACCGCGGTCATCCTGGCGGTCATCGTCATGATCGCCTTCGCCGGCCCGATCGGCCGGTTCGTCGCCCGCCACCCGTCCATGAAGACGCTGGCGTTGGCCTTCCTCGTGCTCATCGGCGTCCTGCTGGTCGCCGACGGCCTCGGCGAACACTTCCCCCGAGGCTACGTATATTTCGCCATGGGCTTCGCGCTCGCCGTCGAGCTCATCAACCTCAAGGCCGGCGCTCGCCGCACGCCAATCACCCCGGAACCACACCCATGATCACCCGCCCGCTCTCCGCACTCGTTCTCCTCGCCGGCGCCGCCTGTCACGGGCTGGCCCAGGACGCCGAGCCCGTCAACCAGGAGCAGATCCCGGTCGCCGCCGACCCCGGCGCGCCCGCCGACCCGGCGGACCTGATCCCGACCGTCACGGTCGACCCGGACAAGCCCAACACCGTCAACATCGCGCGCTCCCACACCGGGCACATCCTCTTCCCGGCGCTGGTCAACGGGCGCGACCTGGGCTGGCTGATGCTCGACACCGGCTCGTCGGACAACGTCATCGACGTGCGGGCCGCCAAGGAGCTCGGCCTCGAGCCCGCGGGCTCGCTCGTCACGCGCGACTTCCAGGGCCTCGAGCAGACCTCCCCGGTGCTCGACGACCTCACCATCACCATCGGCAACACCACCATCCGCCAGCCGCGCGTGGTCGGCGTGGACATGCTGCCCATCGCCACCATGATCGGCCAGCCCGTCATCGGCGTCGTCGGCGCCTCCACCCTCTCCCAGATCGTCATCGAGCTGGACTACCTCACCCCCATGGCCACCATCCACCCCGTCGCCGACTTCGACGGCGAGGGGCTCGAGTGGCACACCGTCGAGTTCGACAACAACTCGCCCGTCATCGAGGCCACCTACGAGGGCAACCCCGGCACCTTCGTGCTCGACACCGGCCTCGGCTTCGCCGTCGAGTTCTCGCGCGACGCCGTCATCGAGCACAACCTGCTCGAGGGACGCCCGGACCTGCGCGAGTGGTCCAACATCGGCATCGGCGGGCGGGCCGAGGCACACCTCGGCTTCGTCGAGTCGCTCGGGCTCTCCGGCGACCGCTTCGGCAGGCTGCCCGCCCTGTTCCAGGACCCCGAGGGCTTCCAGGGCCCCTTCCCCAACCAGACCGGCGCCCTCGGCTCGCTCGTCTTCCGGAACTACAAGACCACCTTCGACCTGGGCAACGCACGCGTCGCCTTCTCACCGGCCGAACGCGCCGCCCCCGCGGGCGACCTCACGCTCGCCGACATCGTCGGCACCTACCGCGACCGCGCCACCGGCGGCACCATGGTCCTCGACTGGGACGGCCAGACCGTCACCGCCATCCTCGGCGCCGGCCAGCCCGAGCTCGAGGTCGTCGTCCTCGAGGACAACTCCTTCTACTTCCCAGCCGCCTGGATCACCGGCAGCTTCCAGTACCGCGACGGCGTGATCATGGGCCTCCGCATGAGCCTCCCCGACGGCCAGTCCCGCCGGGCCCTCAAGATCGACTGACCCCGGAAGCGGACCCGCAGCGCGTGCCGACCCAGACGAGCCCTCGGCGCCAGCCGAGGGACCCGTGAACCGGTGCGCCCGCGGACCCGGAACCATCCGCCAACCCTCAGGGCGGCACAGGGCGGGTGAGTCTGCGTCTGCCAGCGCATTGCCGCGCATGATCGTGATCGCCACGCTCCCCGGTTCCCTCGGCTCGCGCCGGGGGCTCGCAGTGGGAGGGGGTGGGGGGGTGGGGGGGGTCAGCTCCAGAAGTAGTGCCACGACGCGTCGAACTCGGCGCGCTCGCCCGGCCCGATCTCCAGCGTCCAGGTGTACCGGGTCGCCCCGTTCACCCCGTGCCACCACCACGGCCACGAGTACCCCTGCCACCAGCTCGACCGCGTCCAGAACGCCGTCTCGCTCAGCAGGTTCACCGCGCTCGCCTCGCCCCCGGCGCCCACGCCGTCGCTCAGCCCGAGCGCCAGCTTGCTCACCTCGACCGTCACGCCGTGGCCCTTGCGGTTCGTCACGCACCCCAGGAACCCGATGTCGATCCGCCCGAAGCGGTTGCTGCCCCACGTCAGCGCGTTCGGCTCGCGCCCCGTCTCGGTCTCCTCGCTCGTCACGCTCAGGTCCACCGCCGCGCCGACCTCCAGGTCCGCCCGGGCCCCCGGCGCCGCGTACCGCAGCAGCCCCTGCGCCAGCGTCCGACCGTCCTTGACCACCAGCGCCGGGGCGGTTGTGATCGGCATGCCACGCTCGTTGTCGTTCGTGATCCGAAGCACGTGCCGCGCCATCGGCCGGTCCAGGCTCATCGCCAGCTCACGCTGCATCTGCGTGCTGAAGCTCTGCAGCGCCTGCACCGGCGGGCTCGCGATCAGGTCCAGCGTGTACACCGTCTCGAACGGCGCCTCGTACGACGCCAGCGGCAGCACCATCCGCGCCCCCCGCTCCAGGCTCAGGTGCTCGACCGTGAACACGTACAGGTCCTCCGCCCGCTCGCCCCCGCCCACCTCGGGCGAGGTGCCCCCGGCCCCGGACATCTCCGCCCCGTCGTCGTACCCGTACGCCGCCTGCGTCATGATCGAGTTGCTCAGCATCTGACCCGCCGACATCTCCCGGCCCGCCCGCCTGCCCGGCTCGTACGCCTGCCCCAGCGGGGCGAGCTGCTCCACCAGCGCCATCGGGTCCGTCTGGCCCGCGAACGCGAAGCTCGGCACGCCCACCGCCAGGTGCACCCGCGCGTCGGCTAGGTCCGCTAGGTCGTTCACCAGCGTCGCCTCCAGCTCGATCCGCACCCGCCCGCCGTCCAGGATCGTCACCCGGTACGCCGGGATCCACCGCAGCCCGTGCTCCACCCCCATCAGCGACACACCCGCTTCTTCCGCGGGGGCGCCCTCCCACTCCAGGTCCATCGACAGGCGCGGGCGCTGCACGGCCCGCTCCATCGTGGTCGTCGGCGTGTCCCCCACGAAGCGCAGGTCGCGGATCTGCTCGACCGGCACCGCCGCGGTCCGCGTGTACTCGTTCTCGTCGCCCGCGACGGTCTCTTCGATCAGGGCGAGCCGCTGCCCGTTCTCCTGCAGCACGCGCCGCAGCACGCCGCGCCGGAGCCCGTTGGTCACGTCCAGAAACTCGATCTCCGCCCCCACGTTGTGCGTCAGCAGGTCCGGCACGTTCGACGGCTCCACCGTCTCGGTCTCTTCAACGACCTTCGCCGTGACCGCCCGCAGCACGGCCCGGTCCTCCAGATCCGACGCCCAGAACGTCCCCAGCAGCGGACGCGGCAGCTCGTCCAGCAACACGTCCCCCGCCCCGTCCGTCTTGACCGTCCCGGACCGAACCACCAGCGCGTGCCCGTCCTTGAACGCGGTGACCTCCGTGATCGGCAGCGACCGGGCGCTGTTCTCCTGCGCGAGCATCCCGCCCGCACTCAACCCGAGCATCAGCACACCCGCCGCCGCGCCGTGTGCGCGCACCACACCGTTCCGCCCGTTCCCGGTCAGCATCGCAAGCCTCCGTTTCTCGTCCGCGCGTGCGCCGGTCCGCCCGGCCCGCTCGCGCCGTGGTTCACCCTGAACATACCTTCACACTCGTCACGCGGCTGTACCGGGTTTGTCACAACCCCCCCCCGCCCCCGCCCCCCGCCCCCCTCACGTGGGTGCCACGGGTT
>JBICID010000068.1:0-30038 GCA_043101615.1 Phycisphaerales bacterium JB040
ATGAAGGGGAACTCCTCGGGCGAGCCCAGGCGCAGGGCCTCCATCTGGAGCACCACCGAGGCCAGGTTGGTGCGGAGGATCTCCGGCGGGGTGAACTCGTCGCGGTTCGCCAGGTCCTCCTCGGAATACAGGCGGATGCACGTTCCCGGCCCGACACGCCCGCAGCGTCCCTTGCGCTGGTCGGCCGAGGCGCGGCTGATCGGCTCGGTCGGCAGCCCCTGCACCTTGGACCGGGGCGAGTAACGCGAGATGCGGGCGGTCCCGGGGTCGATCACGCCCCGGATGCCCGGCACGGTCAGCGAGGTCTCCGCCACGTTGGTGGCGATGACGACGCGCCGGTGCGGCGCGGTCCTGAACACGCGTTCCTGCTCCTGCGGGGACAGCCGGGCGTACAGCGGCAGGATCTCGGTGCTGTCGGTCGGCGCCAGGTTCTCGCGCAGGAACTTGGCGGTCTGCCGGATCTCACGCTCGCCGGGCATGAAGACGAGCACGTCGCCCTGCGGGTGCTCGTGGGCGATCTCGGCCAGGGCGGTCAGCACCGCGTCGCCCAACGCCTCCGCCTCGCGCCGCGCGTCCATCGAGCGGTCCTCGTCCAGCAGCGGGCGGTAGCGTGTCTCGACCGGGTAGGCCCGCCCGGGCACCATGATGATCGGGGCCGGGATCTCGTGCCCCGCCTCGCGGTTGTACGAGCCGAAGTGCTCGGCGAACCGGTCCGGGTCGATCGTGGCCGAGGTGATGATGACCTTGAGATCGGGGCGCTTCGGGAGCAGCTGCTTCAGGTACCCGAGCAGGAAATCGATGTTCAGCGACCGCTCGTGGGCCTCGTCGATGATGACGCAGTCGTACTGGTTGAGGTTGCGGTCGGTCTGCGTCTCGGCGAGCAGCATGCCGTCGGTGAGCAGCTTGACGAGCGTGTCGTCGGACGTCTTGTCGTCGAAGCGGACCTTAGCCCCGACCTGCTGCCCGTACGGGACGCCGAGCTCCTCGGCCACGCGGCGCGCGACCGAGGTGGCGGCGAGGCGCCTGGGCTGGGTGTGGGCGATGCGTCGGTCGACGCCGTACCCGAGCTCGAGGCAGATCTTGGGGAGCTGGGTGGTCTTGCCGGAACCGGTCTCGCCGCACAGGACGACGACCTGGTTGGTGCGGATCGCGTGCGCGATGTCGTCCCGGGCCGCGGAGACGGGGAGGTCCTCGGGGTAGCGGATGGTCTCCGGGAGCAGGGCCTTGCGGCGCTGCCAGCGCTCGGCCGACTGCTCCAGATCACGCTCGATCTGTGTCAGGACGCGCGGGTCCGGGGCGGCTTTGCCGGCGGGGGCGTCGGGGCTGGTCCGGCGTCGCCGGCGCTTGCCACCGCCGGGGCGGGGTCGCGAGAGACCCCGGAGGCGGGCCCGGAGGCGTGGGCGGTCGGCGGGCCACGCCTCCCGGAGGCGGTCCTCCAGGCGCTTCAGGTCGGGGTGATCGGGCGTTGTGGTGGGCGGTTCGGGCACTGGTGGAGCGGCGTTTGAAGCGTGCGGGAGGCGGTTCGGTGTGTTCGGATTCGGAAAAGTCTGCGGAAGTGTATGAAACCGGGTTGACAGGTTTTCCGAAACAGGTACTGTCTGTCGCGGCAATATCCGCCGCGTGTCCGGAGTTTGACGAACGTGACCTCGATTCTTTCCATGGCGAAACTGGCTCTCACCCAAATCATGGGTTGGGACTGCCGTTGCGCCGTCGTCACCGTTGCGGTTCTCCCGCTTCGGCGCGGCTCGGAAAGGTCGGGGTTCAGACGATGATCTGAAACACCCCCGAAAGAGACCTTTTTCGAGCCGCAGACAAGTCTGCGGCTTTTTTCGTTGATGGATTTCCAAAGCGTGGCGTGTCGGAACACGCCGGATCCTCGAAGGAGACGTCATGAGCCTCGAAAACAGCGTTGTGATAGAACTGGGCACGCCCCAGGGCCTCGATTCCGGCGGGCTGAGCCCGCTGGCGTCGTGCGTGCAGCGACGGGTCATGGCGGGCCAGAAGGTCATCGCGGTCGTCAACGCGCCGGCCTGGCGGGGCGAACGCGACGTGCAGGCCTCCGAGCGTCTCGGCAGCGCCGCGGACGGGCACGCCAGGGCCATGCTGATCGGGTCCGGCGCCATCGACACCGCCGAGCGGCTGGCGGGCACGCTGGCCGACCGCGGGCTGCGCGTGGCCAGGGTGGACGCGAGGCTGACGGCCCCGGTGACCCGCGGCCATCCGCTGGACGCACAGCCACGCCACGCCAGCGTGCGGGCCTACGCCGCATTGCTGGAAGAGCACGACGTGATCGTGGTCCCCGCCGGCGTGGGCGTGGACGACCTCTCCCGCGCCACGCACCTGGGCGACGAGGCCGGGGCGCTCACGGCCCTGTTCCTTGGCGAGACCTTCGGCCTCCCGGTCACGCTCAGCGCGAGCCTGCGCGGCGCAGGCATCGGGCGGCGCAAGGCACGCCTGTTCGCCCGCGATCGGGGCGTGGAGTACGCCCTCGAGGACCGGGTCGGCCTGCCCGGGCGTGATGTGAAGCGCCTCCGCCCGGCCAGACGCGAGATCCTGCACGACGCGGGCGGCGGGAGGATGGCGGCCAGCGCCTGAGCCGTCACCGCTTCTGTCTGTGTGCCGCTCGCGTGCGAATCGCGGGCGGCGCGTTCGGGGCGCTGAGAGGCGTCCGGCAGCAGCTTGTGCTGCACGATTCCCGGTCGAGATTCGCGTCGCCGTCTCCCTCCGGCATCGCGAATGACCGGGAGTCTCCTCTGGTGGCACGGGGCCCCTCCCTCAGCCCCGTGCCGCCTTCACGAGCGCGGCGGCGCGTTCTGGATCGACCTGGTTGGTCCAGACGCCGCCGCGCTTGACGTTGGAGCCCACAATAAGCCCCGCCGCGTGACGCAGCAGCGAACGGGCGTCCGAGGGGTTGACGCCCGAGCCCACGAAGACCGGCAGCCCCGAGGCTTTCGCGGCGGACTCCACGTCCGAAGGGTCGGTCGGGTGGCCCGTGGCGCTGCCGGTGACCACCAACGCATCGGCCCCGAAGAACGCGGCCCCCTCCGCGACCTCCGCGATCGACAGATCCGCGGTGAGCGCCTGCGAGGCGTGCTTCTTCTTGATATCGCACAACAGCCGGACGTGCCCCGCCCCGATCGACTTGCGGTACCGCAGCAGCGGGCCCGCCTCGGCCTCGCCCAGCAGGCCCTCGTCGGCGACGTGGGCGTACACGAAGTTCTCGCACCGGATGAAGCCCGCACCGGTCGCGAGCGCCACCGCCAGGGCCTGGCGGTTGCCGCCAGACAGGATCTGGATGCCCGCGGGCAGGTCGACCTCGGCGAGCACCTCGGATGCGAGCCGGGTCATCAGGGCGGTGGTCTCTGGACCAAGCCGGTCGGCGTGCACGTACGGGCGGTCGTGCATGTTCTCGATGATGATCGCGTCGAAGCCGGCGTTGGCGCGCGTGCGGGCGTCGTCCAGGGCCCGGGCCGCGAGCAGGTCGATCGTCTCATCGGCGTGGAAGGGCGTGCCGGGGAAGGGGCCGACGTGGACCATGCCGATCAGGGCACGTTCTGGCAGGGGGAAGGGGGTCATGGGAGGAAGTTTACCGGAAGGGAAAGCAGGTACGCGGAGGCGCGGAGGACCGCGGAGGACGCGGAGAAAGCCACTGAATCAAAGTCTCGTGAATCAGAGCGAGGGAACAGCTAGGCATACTGGAACTTCACCTATACCAGAGATGGCTGTTTTCACTCTGCGCCTCTGCGGTCCTCCGCGCCTCCGCGTACTGAATCTCACGACCCCGGACAATCTCGTCGTACACTCCCCCCATGAACACCGACCAAGCCAGAGCCCTCATGGAAGAGTGGACCGAGTCGCCCGCGCTCCGTGTCCACATGGAGTGTGTCGCCGCCAGCATGGGGGCGTATGCCGACGTGTTGGAGCCCGACCAGAAGGACCGCTGGGTCGTGTGCGGCCTGCTGCACGATTTCGACTACGAGAAGCACCCCAGCGCCGAGGAGCACCCGTTCGTCGGCGTACGCCACCTCGAGTCGATCGGCGTGGACGAGGAGATCCGCACGGCCATCCTGGGCCACGCCGACTACTCCGGCGTGGCGCGTGTCTCGCCCATGGCAAGGGCCCTGTTCGCGGTGGACGAGCTTTCCGGCTTCATCGTGGCGTGCGCCAAGGTCCGCCCGGAAGGTATCGCCACGCTGGCCCCCAAGAGCGTGAAGAAGAAGCTGAAGGACAAGGCCTTCGCCGCCGCCGTGAGCCGGGACGACATCCGGGTCGGGATCGAGGAGCTGACGCCGCTGATGGAGGGGGTGGACGGGGAGTTTGATCAGACGGCGCACATCCAGCGGTGCATCGACGCGATCAGGGGTGAGGCGGAGCGGCTGGGGGTGTGATCGACACCGATGAATGCAGACCAAGGAGCGCGACCCATCAGTCAAGGATTGCGTTCCTTGGTTACAGGAAGATCCCCGCGATCGACGCCGTCATCCAGCTCGCGAACGCCCCCGCCAGCATCGCCTTCACGCCGAGCGTGACGAACGCCTTCCGCTGCCCGGGGGCGATGGTGGACAGGCCTCCGATCTGGATGGCGATGGAGGCGAAGTTGGCGAAGCCGCAGAGGGCGTAGGTCGCGATCGCGACCGAGCGGGTGGACATGCCCGGCTCGGGTACGGTGCCGTCCTCGAGCGCCACGGGGTTGGCGATCTCGCCCAGGTGCATGTACGCGATGAACTCGGTGACGCAGATCTTCTCGCCCAGCAGCGTGCCGAAGGTCTGGCAGTCCTCCCACGCCACGCCCATGGCCCAGGCGAGCGGCGTGAAGACGTAGCCGAAGATCGTCTCCAGCGAGAGCGTCTGCCAGCCGGTGCCGTCGTCCAGGTTGCCGTCGAGCTGGGCGCCCAGCCACGCCAGCGGCAGGTTCACGACCGCGACCAGCGACACGAACGCGATGAGCATGCCCCCGATGTTGAGGGCGAGTTTCACCCCGTCGGACGCGCCCGCGGCGGCGGCGTCGAGCGCGTTGACGTGGGGCGACTCGATGCTGGCCTGCTTGAGCCCCTCGTCCACGGGCTCCTCGGTCTCTGGGACGACGACCTTGGCCATCACGAACGCGGCCGGGGCGGACATCACCGAGGCCGTGAGCAGGTGACGGATGAACGTCTGCTCCGTCTCGTCGTTGCCCCCGCCGAGGATCCCGACGTACGCGGCCAGCACCGAGCCTGCGATGGTGGCGAACCCCCCCACCATCAGCGTCATGATCTGCGAGCGGGTCATCTTCTCGATGAACGGGGCGACGCACAGGGGGGCCTCGGTCTGGCCCACGAACACGTTCGCGGCCATCGCCAGCGCCTCGGACCCGGTGACCCCAAGCGAGGCCCGCAGCAGCCAGGCCAGCGCGGCGATGATCCGCTGCATCACGCCGAGGTGGAACAGCAGCGCCATCAGCGAGGCGAAGAACACCACGATCGAGAGAGCACGGACGGCGAAGATGAAGCCCCAGGCCCCCCCGGGATCGCCCAGCGAACCGAACACGAACGCGATGCCCTCGTCCGCGGCCCCGATGACAAGATTGACCAGCCCCGCGAGCCAGTCGAAGGCGTCCACGACGACCGGCACCTTGATGAGCACCACGGCGAGCACGAGCTGGAGCGAGACGGCGCCGAGGATCAGGCGGAACGGAAGCCGCGACCGGTGCTCGGACATCAGCCAGGCGAGCAGGATGAGCAGAACGACGCCGAGAAAGCCGGTGGGATGCATGGGGGGCGATGGTACAGGACAGGGGCGAGCGGGGCCTGTGCCCCTTTTCTCCTCCCCGGGAGCAGGTGCACATGAGATATCTCGTACTACCCTCCGGCGATGAGCGAGCGAGGACCGATCCTGGTCGGATGGGACGACGCCGTGGAGGCCGTGCTGCGGCTGGTCCGGGCGCGGGAATCGCGCGGCATCCCCGTGGTGGGTGTGACGGGGCGCGTCAGCGCGGGCAAGAGCACGCTCGCCCGCCGGATCGCCTCGTCGGGCGGCGGGCTCGTCCACACCACCGACGACTACCTGCCCGACTACGAGGGCCTGCCGATCGAGGACGTGGACCTGCCGGAGCACTCGCACCTGGAGGAATTGGCCGGGCACCTTGTCGCGCTGCAACGGGGCGAGGCGGTCGAGGTGCCCGAGTGGAGCTTCCACGCCCACGCACGCGTGGGGACCAAGGTCATCGGGCCGGCCGAGCGGCTGGTCGTGCTGGAGGGCATCCACGCGCTGCACGAGACGGTCGCGGGCCATCTGGACGTGCGGGTCTTCGTCGAGGCGGGCGAGCACGTCCGATGGTCCCGGCGCGTGGCGATCGAGGAGTCCGGCGAACGCGGCTGGGGTGTCGAGAAAGCACGCGATCACTTCGATCGGGTTGCGGAGCCGACGTTCGCCCGGTTTGAAGCGGCGTACCTGGCGGTCGCTGACGTCGTAGTCGTCAACGAGTGATGCCCGTGAGCGGGTGCCACGATCTTCGCGCAGCGAGGGTCGTGCGAGGGTCGTGACTTCTCACGCACTCGCGGGGCCGCGTGCTCACGCCCGCAGCTCGGATCAGACTCGTCGGGAAAGGGGATTACCCGCGGAGTCCGGCCCGCAGGAAGTACTCCATCAGGTCGTGCCCGTGTTCGATGTGGAGATCGGACTCATCCGCCGCGGCCTCGGTGAAGGGACGCTCGACGACCGAACGCACCCACGCACCCGCGATCGCGAAGGGCACCGGGGTCGGGTCGTGCTTGCGGGTCGAGCAGAGCGTGTAGTGGTCCGGCAGCACGAGCAGGCGCCAGCCCTCGGCGTCGTCGTTCTCCTCGGGGTCGCCGTACGTGGCTTCGAGGTGCTCGACGAGCGGGGCGAGGATCCTGCGGTCGATGGCTTCGAGCGAGGCGATTTTGGTGGTGAAGTCGGCCTGGTGCGAGGCCTCGTCGGGGGCCTCGACATGGCAGACCACGAGGTCGTAGTCGTCGAGCGCCGCGATGGTGGTGCGGGCCTGGGCGTCGTAGTCGGTGTCGTGGTAGCTGGTGAGGCCCGGGCAGTCGAGCACGTCCCAGCCGATGAGGCGGGCGATGCCGCGGAGGAGGTCCACCGAGGTCAGCATGGCCCCCCTGAGGCCGAATCGGCTCTCGAAGCTCGGAAGCAGCGGCGTGGTGCCCTGTCCCCAGATCCAGGCGAGGTTGGCCGGACGCAGGCCGGAATCGCGCCGTGCCTTGTTCACCTCGTGCTCGCTCAATACATCGGCGGATGACTCGATGAGGGCGGTGAGCTTCTCGGCCGCGGGCTTGGAGCCCGCGGGCAGGTGGTTGGCCCAGGGCAGGCCGGGGATCTCGTGGGGCGGGGTGGTCTCCAAGGCGTCGTAGCCCAGCTCGGCGGTGTCGATCAGGACCGATCGGTAGGACTCGCCCGGCGTGAGCGTGAGCGACGCGGCCAGGTCAGGTTCGACCTTTCGCCAGTGCTCCAGCAGGTCCCCCAGCAGCACGCGTGCCTCGTCGTCGGTGATCGCCCCGGCGGAGTGGTCCAGCATCCGCCCCTCGTCGTCGCCCGACTCCCCCACCGTCACCAGATTCAGCCGGAAGATCGTCGCCGGCGGGGGCGGCATGAGCCCAAGGGCCGCGCCCTCGAGCGGGGCCCGCCCGGTGTGGTACACGCCGGGGTCGTAGCCGAGCAGGTCCATGGTGCACACGTCCGAGCCGGCGCCGAAGCCCTCGGGCGTGGTCGCGACGGTGCCGATGCGACCTCGACGGGCCAGCGCGTCGAGGTTTGGTGTGTCCGCGCTCTGGAGCGGCGTGAGCCCGTCGAGCTCGGGGAGGGGCTTGTCGGCCCCGCCGTCCGGGATGACGATGGCGTACTTCATCGCGGGGAGCGTAGACGGGGGGCCGGATTCAGGTGATCAGGGTGTAGATGGCCGAGTCCACGGTGTCCGCGACCCAGCGTGCGGCCGGGACGATGAACCGCCACGCGGTGAAGAAGATCAGGATGAAGGCCCCGAGCAGGATCCAGCGTCCGTTCTCCGATTCGGCGAACTCGCGGTACCGCCACGAGTAGTGGGCCGCGATGCGCCCGCCGTCGAGCGGCATCACCGGCACGAGGTTGAAGACGAACAGGATGAGGTTCAGGAACGCCCCGGCGTACAGGAACTGCTGCAGGTTCTGGTAGAGGGCGTCCGAGGCGGTCAGGCCGGGCCAGAGCTCCGGCCCGGCGGCGGCGGTCCAGACCGGCAGGGCGACGAGGCAGACCGCGGCGAGGACGAGGTTGACCGCGGGCCCGGCGAGGGCGACAAGGGCCTCGGCGTGTCGCCCGCGCAGGCGCGAGGGATCCACCGGCATGGCGCCCCACGCGATGCCGATCAGGGCGAACGCCAGCAGCGAGTTGGGCCCCATGTGGACCAGGGGGTTCCAGGTCATGTGCCCGGTCTCGCGCGGCGTCTTGTCGCCCAGCCGGATCGCGGCGAGCCCGTGCCCCAGCTCGTGCAGGCAGATCGAGCCGATCACCCAGACGATCCAGGACACCAGCGCGACCACGCCGGCGTTCTGATACACGGAATGGACCCACCACTGCATGGGGCGATGGTATCGGGCCCGAGGGGTTCGGGCCCACACGACAACGCCCCGCTGCGGGAGCGGGGCGTTGAGCTGAACCATTGGGCAGACAGGCGGGACGCCTGTCCCGCCTGTCAGTTCTTGACGGTGGTCGCCTCGGTGGCGGTCTTGACGAGCTGATCGAACAGCTTGGGGTCCTCGATCGCGATCTGCGACAGCATCTTGCGGTTCAGCAGGATGCCGGCCTGCTTCAGCCCGTTGATGAAGACCGAGTAGCGGGTGCCGCGCATGCGGCACGCGGCGTTGATGCGGGTGTTCCAGAGACGCCGGAAGTCGCGCTTGCGCTGGCGCCGGTCGCGGAAGGCGTACACGCCGGCGCGGATGATGGCGTCCTTGGCGCGGTAGGGGGACTTGTGGTTCGCGCCGAAGTAGCCGCGTGCCTGCTTGAGGAGGCGCTTGCGGGCCTTGGTGCGTGCGGAGCCTTTGCGTGTGCGGGGCATGGCGTGGTTCCTTTGTCCGACTCGGGGCGGCGGGTGCCGGCTTCGGACCCGGCGGACGGGCTGGAGGGGCCGGGCGGGTCACGATGACCCGCCGGGGTGAATCAGACGGGGCTGGTCAGGAGCCGGCGGCTTCCTGCTTGCGGGCTTCCTTGATCGCGCGGCTCTCCTCGGGGGAGGGGGACCGCTTGAAGGCCGACAGCGGCTGGTTGCGTCCACGCAGGCGACGGAAGAGCAGCTTCTCGAACCGCTTGGCCTCCGAGGACGAGACGTAGGGGTCCTTGCGGAGCTGGCGCAGTCGCTTGCCGGACTTGTGGGACGACAGGTGCTTGTGGTAGGCCGAGCGGTGGCGGACCTTGCCTGACTTGGAGATGCGGACGCGCTTGGCGAGTCCCTTGTGGCTCTTGTTCTTGGGCATGACAGTCCCTTTGCCGTGTGGATGCAGACCGTGACCGGGCTGGCCCGATCGGGACGGGAAGGGTAGGCCCGAGTCGCGGGCTCAGCAAGAGGTTGCGGGTGTGGATTTGGGGGGAGTCAGGGCCCGAACTCCGGTCAGCCATCGCCGTGCCTCCCCATTCGCATCCACTGACCCCACGGCCCATGTGGGGGGGGGTCAGGGGGCGAGGAAGGTGTCGGTCGGATCCTCGGGGAGCTCGTTGCCCTGGATCAGCCCGTGGCGCTGGCGGAGCTCGCCGATCGCTGCCTCGATGTGGCGTGGGAGCCAGATGTTGTCCTCGCCCGTGGGCCAGGCCTCGGTGTTCCAGTCGCTGGAGCCGTCGGTCCGCAGCACGTGCTGGCCCCGGCGGTGGTGGTTGGGCGAGTTCTCCCAGGGGTTGATCAGTTCGCCCGCGGCGGCCCTCGGGATCACCGGGGACCGGTCGGCCAGGATGACGGGGGTCCGCCCGTCGGGGGTGGACTTCCAGGTGGGGTGGAAGCCGGTGACGATCTGGTAGGAGTACGAGATCTCCTCGAGGTCCTGCCAGTCGCGTGCCTCGGGGTCGGTGCGGACGGTGGGCGCCGCCCGATTGCCGGGGCAGGCGAGCTCGTCCAGGCGTGCGTGGTTGGTGGTCACCAGGGTGTACAGGTTGGCGGAGTTGGAGTGCTTGGGGTTGCCCACGTTCATCCAGGACCCCCCCGCGCCCCCGGCCCCGCCGAATCCGGCGGTCTGGGCCGGCAGGGCGCCGTTGTATGAGCCCGCGTAGAGGCCCATGGCCGAGGCGGTAGCGAGCATGTTGGCGTCGCACCCGGCCCGGGTGGACTGGAAACGCATCGCGCTGAAGACCGGGACGACGATCGAGGAGGCGATCAGCACGACCGCGGCGACCGACACGATGTCGGCCAGACGCAGCCCGCCGGGACGCCGGTGCGTCTCGATCTGGAAGCGCGTGGCCCGGGCGTCGAGCTCCTGGTCGATCCGACGAAGGGTGCGAGAGACCAGGTCAGTGGCGTCCTCGCCGGGAACGGGCGTGGTCGCGACGGAGGCGAGTGCGAGGTGTTTCTCTGCCCGCGCTCGGAGGGAACGCGGGACACGGCCGGGCTCGAAGTGCTCGCGTGCGAGGGCCTCGAGGGCCTCCTGGTCCGCGGGGGACAGCTCGCGGAGGTCGTCGCGCACGGGGGCCGGACGGCGCCTGGCGCGCAGGTTGGTCAGGTCGATGAGCGCGGGGTCCTCGGCGGCGAGGGGGGTGCCCAGGGCGGCGAGCAGCGGGCCGATGGGCGGGGGGTGATCGGCGCCGGGGGCCAGGCCGTGCTCGAAAAGGGCGTCGACAGCGGCCGCGGAGGCGGGGTCGAGCGACAGCGACTCATCGGGGAACTCAGGCTGGTTGCTGTGGCTGGTCATGTGGTGTCGTCGGAGGCGGGGGTCTCTCTCGGGTCTCGGTTGACGGCGTGCCATCGTCTGGCGAAGGCGGCGACGGCGGCGTGAAGCCGGGACTTGACGGTGCCGAGCGGGATGCCCAGGTCGTCGGCGATCTGCTGGTAGCTGAGGCGCTGGAAGTAGGCGAGCAGGAGAATCTCGCGGAGGGTGGGAGAGAGGGCGTTGAGGGCCCGCTGCACCATCTGGTCTCGTTCGGCGGTGTCGGTGATCTCCTCGGGGGACGGGATGTCGATCTGCATCAGGTCCACGAACGTGGCGCCGTCGGACTCGGAGCCTCCGACCGGTGCGGAGAGTTCGAGGGTCCTGCGGCGTGATCTCTTACGGAGCTCGTCCCGGGCTTTGTTCGCCGCGATCGTAAAAAGCCAGGGCCGAAAGGTCCGGGAAGTGTCGAAGGAGGCCGCGGACTGGTGGACCTGCAGGAAGGTGTCCTGGAAGAGGTCCTCGGCGAGGGCCTGGTCGCCGGTGAGCCGGGTGAGGAAGCGGAGCAGGTCGGCGTGGTAGCGCTGGATCAGCGTGCGGAAGGCGCCGTCGTCGCCGTCCATGAAGTCGGTGACGAGCTGCTCGTCGGTCCGCTCGTTCGCATTGGCTGGGTGGTCTGGCACGCGACTAGTACGGTATTTGTCTGGTCATTCGGGGTAGGGGCCGGTCGGGGGCGGGGGTGGTTCGGGTGTGGTACGTTTGTGAGAGCGTATCGGATCGATTCCCGCGGCGGCGTTGCAATGGGCATCGCCCGGGTGGCGTTGAGCGTTTCGGATGGGCGCTGCATTGACGATCGAGCGAGAGTCCGAGTCTGTGACGGAGGGAGCGCCCCGCACCGGGATCGGGTCGGGGCTCGCCCGGGAGGACCTCTCGCAGGACCCGGGGCTTGGCGACTTGGTGGAGCGGGCCCGCGCGGGCGAGGAGCGCGCGTGGGAGGAGTTGATCGGTGTGTACGGGCGACGCGTGTTCGCCCTGGCCAAGAGCCGCGTGCGGAGCCCGGAACTCGCGGAGGAGATCGCCCAGTCGGTGTTCGCGACGGTGGCGGTGAAGCTGCGGGGCGGGCAGTACCGCGACACGGGGCGTTTCGAGGCGTGGCTGTTTCGGATCGCGATGAACCGTGTGCGGGACGAGATCCGTCGCCAGCGACGCAATGCGACGCCGACGGATCCGTCGAGCCTGGTGGGGATCGGGGACGGGGCTCGGGCGTCGGGCGCGTCCGGGCGGGCCGAGCCGGACGGGGAGGGGGAGCTGGGCCTGCTCCGGCGGGCGCTGAGTGAGCTGAGCGATTCGGATCGCGAGGTGGTCGAGTTGAGGCATCACGGGCAGATGAGCTTCAAGGAGATGGCGGAGGTGCTCGACGAGCCGATGGGCACGCTGCTGGCCCGGCACCACCGGGCACTGAAGAAGCTGCGGGGTCTGCTGGACGGCTACGCGGGGACGCAAGACAAGGACGACCGATGAACGACGAGCAGGCGCACAACCCGAACCCGCACCACCCGAATCGGCAAGCCGAGAGCGGTGACCTTGTGCTGGTCCGGATGCTGGACCGGCTCGGGGAAGTCGAGCGGTCGGAGGCGGGCGAGGGCTTCGAGTCGCGTGTGCTCGCCTCTGTGCGCGGCGTGGACGCGGTGTGCGAGGCGATGGACCGCCTGGGCGCCCAAGAGCGTTCGGGCGTAGACGAGGGGTTCGAGGGGCGGCTGATGGATACGGTCGGGGCGGCGATGGCGCCGGGGCCGATCCCGATCGCCCACGGGAACCGTACTGCGGGCATCGGCTCGCGCGTTGTGCGGATCCGGCTGGCGGCGGGCCTGCTGCTGGCCGGGTCGGTCGGCGTGCTGACGTGGGCGGGCCTGCGCGCGACGGGACCCGAGCTCGAGGGCGTCGAGGGTACGGTCGCGATCGAGCGGACCTCGGCGGAGGTGATCGAGCGGGACCTGGACCTGCTGTGGGAGCTGGTGGAGTCCGACGTTGGGATGCTGGTCGCCGAGCGAGACGTGGGGGTGGGCGTCGGCGAGTTCGACGCGGCGATGGACGACCTGGCGCTTGACCTGCTGCGTGTGGACAGCGAGCTGGATTCGGGGTGGGGGTCACTGGACTCGTGGGTCGAGTCGCTCGAGGAAGGGGCGATCTGATGCGGTGCGGCGTGCTGGCGACGGTGTGCGTGCTCGGGTGCCTCGGGTCGAGGGGGCTGACCCCCCCGCCCCCGCCCGCCGAGGCGGGCCGGGGGAGCGCCGAGCGTTCCGACGAGCAGCGTCAGCGTCCGCCGGGCCCCGTGGGTCGCGACGGGTTCGACCGGTCGCGCGACGATTCGGACCGTCGCGATCGGGACCGGTTCGATCTGGAGAGCCTGGAGCCGAGCGAGCTTCGGGCACGGCTGGAGCGCCGGCTGGAGTTCGTGCGTGAGCAGGAGCGCCGGATGGAGCTGGCCCTGGGCGTGCTGGACCGCGGCGGCTCGGTCAGCGAGGCCGTGCGGGTGTCGCGCGAGGGCCTGCCCGAGGGCGAGCCGGAACGGGCCGAGATGCGAGATCGGATCACGGATCGCGATCGCGCACGGTTCATGGCGCTGCTGCAGGAGCACGTGCCCGGCCTGCACGAGCGGCTGGCGGAGTTGCGGGCCGAGCGTCCCGAGGCGGCGGACGAGATGCTGGCCCGGATGGGCGGCCTGCTGCTGGACGCGGTGCGCGAGAAGATGGCAGACGACGAGCTCGGCACCGCCCGCCTGAACGAGCTGCGCGCGAGCTGGGGCGTGCTGGACGTGGTGCACCGGATCCGGACGGCGATCGAGAACGAGGGCGACGAAGCCGCCCGCCGGCTCCGCCCGGAGCTGGAGCGTGCGATCGCGATTCAGCTGCGTGCCAAGACGGAGCTGGCAAACCTGGAGCTGGCCCGCCTGCGCGAGCAGGTGGCCGAGCTCGAGAGCCGCAGCCTGCTGACGGTCTCCACCGACGACGCGACCGTCTCCGCACTGGCGGACCGGATCACGGAGCGTGCGGTGCGTCGCGGCGAGGGCAAGACGCACCGGCGGGGCGAGGGACGCCCGCCCGCGGGCGAGCCCAAGCCGCAGCCGACGTCCACGCCCAGCGGCGGCTGAGGCGGGGAAGTCCGATCAGGAGACGACGGCGCCCGGGGCGATGGGGCTCATGGGCGTGGCGAGGACGACGGCCCGTTCCTGGGCGCCCTTCTCTGCGTCGGAGGCCGCGAGCAGCATGCCGCGTGACTCCTCACCCCGCAGCTCGCGCGGGGCGAGGTTCGCACAGATGATGATCTGCTTGCCGACGAGATCCTCGGGCCGGTAGTGGGCCCGGATGCCGGCGCAGATCTGCCTGGGCGTCCCGCTGCCGTCGTCCACCTGCAGCTTGAGGAGCTTGTCGGCGTTGGGGTGGGGCTCGGCGTGCGTGACGGTGGCGACGCGCAGGTCCAGCTTGACGAAGTCGTCGAAGGTGATGGTGGGCTTGGCCTCGGCGGTCTGGGTCATGGGGGGCTCCCTGTGTGCGATGACGGGGGCGGACTCTAGGGGCGGGTCCAGTCGCTGTTGCGGTAGTGCGTGCGTGTGACGTCCACGCCGAACAGTCGCGGGACGGCCTCGACCGAGGGCTGCACGACCGGCTCGTTCAGCTCGGGAAAGGCGGCGATGTCGGACCAGACCGGGTCGACGGCGAGCAGGCGTGTCTCGACGGTGAGCCAGGCGGCCTGCTCCTGGTTCGAAAGCCGGGGGCCCGGGTCCGCGTGGCAGTTGGGGCAGAGCTCGGGCCTGGCCACGCCCCGCTCGCGGACGGTGCGCTCGTTGTCGCATTCCGGGCAGGGCCAGGCCCGCGCCAGCGCGGCCAGGTACTCGGGGACGGTGGTGCTCGCGCGGTTCGCGACGCCGACGAGTTCGGGCTGCCGGGTCAGCAGCTCGCGCGTGGGCACGTCGCGGAGTGCCTCCAGCGCCGCGTCGCCCCGCCCGCGACGGATGTCGAGCAGGAGGCGAGCCCCTCGGCGTGCGGTCTCGGGCGAGGACTGTTCCTCGGGGCCGTCGGTGAGCCAGGCGTGCGCGACCAGGTCGGGCGAGAGGGTGTCGGCGAGGGCGCGGAGAAGCTGTCGCTGCTCGGGGTTGTCCGTGCGTGCACGCAGGGCCAGGGCCGCGGAGGCGGCGGTGTGGTGGTCGCCCTGGGCGGCGCCGATGGTGAGCGCGAGCACGAGCGCGTGCTCGCCCGATCGTTCTCGCCCGACGCCCAGCAGCTCCTCGCCCGCCATGAGATAGCCCGCGGGGTTGTCCGGGCGGAGCTGTTGCAGCCGCTGGTCCAGCGTGAGCGTGGGGTCGTCGGGCGGGAGGGTGACGCGCGGCGGGGTCGGGAGGGCTCGCTCGTAGGTGCGCGGGGCGGCGCGCCGGGCGTCCTCGGGCGAGACGCGGCTCATGATCAGCGAGAGCACCCTGGTGTGGAACCGCTCGGTCAGCACGGCCTGGGCGAGCGCCGAAGCCGCCTCGTTGCGGGCGGCGTTGTACCGCTCCCAGAGCGTCTCGACGGGGCGCGCGGTGTCCGGGAAGGCGGCGACGGCGGCGAGGGCGGAGGCGGAGGCCAGAGCGTGCTGCTCGATCGCGAAGGGCTGCACGGGGCCGGAGGAGACACGCAGGCGCGTGTCCCGCTGGGCGACGATGGTCTCGGGCGTGGTGAAGGCCCGCAGCGCGGGCGGCACCGAGGCCAGGCGGGCGTTGGTGAGCGCCCGCACGCTCCTGAGCAGCGACGGATTCCGCCCGACCGGCGTGATGTGGCGCGCGTTGCGGTAGGCGTCGTGCAGCGGGTTCGCGGCCGCGTCGATCGCGACCGAGGGGGCGTCCGTGCGCGCGAGCAGTGCGCTCGCGAGCGTGCGGTGGGCGGCCTGCTGGAAGGTCTCGCCGGGGGCCGGGCGGACGGTGTCCGAGGCGATGGAGGCGAGCAGGTCCTGGTTCTCGGGGTTGTCCGGGATGGCGGGTGAGGCCTTGAGCGCGGCCATGATGATCACGGGGGAGGTGGCGATCGGCTGGATGGCGTCCGCGGCGGCCTGCCTGAGATTCTCCGAGCGGGCCCGGAAGGCGAGCCCGACGAGCGTGCCCGCGTCGGCGGTGTTGATCCGCGAGGGGTTGTTGTCCACCCGGTTGACCTCCTCGAGCAGTAGGTCGTCGTTGTTCATCGCCTCCAGGACGGTGATGTCCGAGGACGGGGCCTCCGAGAGGAGGGCCGCGAGGTCGTCGCCCGGCCGGTCGGGCTCGGGCGCCGGGTTGGCGGCGCGGGCCACGGCGGTGACCGCGGGCCCGTCGGCGCCCGAGAGCGTGAGCAGGGCCGCGTTGTTCAGCGTGGCGAGGCGTGCGAGGTGCTCGATGGCCGACCGGGTGTCCGTAGGGACGGGGTGTGCGAGGAGCTCGTCGGAGGTGGCGAGCCAGTCGATGGTGAACAGGTCCTGCTTGATGTCGAGTTGCAGGTTCCACGTGGCGGCGAGGTTCTGGGAGAGCTGGAGCCGGTCCTGCCAGGAGGCGTCGGGAGCGAGCCGGGTCTCGGTGGCGATGCCGGGCGCGCTGGTAGACCTGGCGAGGGTCTCGATGGCCTGCGAGGCGCGCGCGGGGTGGACCGCGCGGTCGTTGAGACGGGCCAGCAGCCAGGCCCGGGCGGTGGAGCCAGACCGCCAATCGAGGCGTGCGACGATCGCGCCGATCGCCTCGCGTTCGCCCGGCGTGGGCGGGTCCACACGCGCCAGGATGTCGGACGCGGCCTCGGTCAGCAGGGGCGTGGCGTCGGTGGCGGCGATCCGGGCGAGGTGCTCCGCTGCGTCGGCGAAGGCGGTGTAGGTCTCGGGCGTGGGGGCGAGGCGTCCGCGTGCACCGGCCCGGAGCGCGCCGTTGGCGGCGGGGATGGGCGAGGTCGGGGTGGAGAGCCCGAGCGATCGCCACAGGGCGTCGAGCTCGCCGGTGAAGGCGGTGCCGGACCGAGTCTGGAGCGACGCGTGCAGGGCCGCGAGCGCGGGCAGGCGTGTCACGCCGGAGGCGTCCAGGGGGCGGTCGGTGTCGGGGATGTGCCGGGCGAGACGTCGCGCGAGCGCGTCGTCGCCCGCGCGCTCTCCCGTGACCAGATCGATGACCGGGCCGGCGTCGAGCAGCACCTCACGCCAGGCGCGGGTGTCGTGCGTGGGCCACCGTCCCAGCCAGTGCTCGAGAGCGGCGTTGACACGCTCGGCGGCCTCGGCGTGCCGGTTGGTCTGGGCGAGCGATCGTGCGGACGAGAGCTCCAGCAGGACCAGATCGGCGTTGTTGACGGTGTCGCGCGCCGGCGCGATGCGGGGCGCTGGGTCGGAACCCTCGGCGTTCCCCTGCGCCACCGCCGGGGCGGGCGTGGACGGGTCCTCCGCGGGTTCCGGATCGCTGAGCAGGCTGAGGGCCCAGAGCGCGCCGAGGATGATCACCGCCAGGGCGAGCCCGGCGGCGCCCCCGATCACCAGCGCGTTCTTCAGCCAGTTCTCGAAGATGACCTCGTCGCTCATGACCCGCATGGCGGGCTGCGAGGGCGCGCCGGCACGCGTCCCCGTCGGGCGGGTCGCTGCGGCGGGCTTGCTGCGAGCGGGCGCGGGAGCCTTCGGACGGGCGCTGGAACTTGAACGGCTGCCGGCGAGTCGCCTCGCAGCGGCAACGGCGTCGGCGGGCGAGAGGCCGCGCGTGATGGCCAGCGCCGCGAGGCGGGTGAGCACGCGCGGCGTCCAGCCCCCGGCCATGCCGACCAGCAGCAGCGTGTCCCGCTCGAGCGCCGCGGCGGCCCTGGTGAGCCCGAGGCGCGGCTTGGGGGACGGGAGGGGCGACGAGGACCGGGGGGGCGTCGTCCGTGTGTGCTCGGGGATGCGCAGCAGTTGGGCCGCGGCGGCGTGCACCGCGAGCCTGGCCTCGTCGGCGTCCGGGGTGGAGGCGAGCGGGTGTGCGTCGATCGCCTCGAGCTTGCGTCCCCGGGCGGCGAGCACGTCGGCGTCGGAGAGGTTGGGGCGACGCAGGCCGAGGATCACCGAGGGGGGCGACTCGGGGGGGAGCTTGAAGAACGTCTCGAGCGGGTCGGGCTGGCTCATCCGTCACCCCCGGGCGTGTTCTGGGTGTTGGATCCGGAAGCGTCGGGCGCGGGGCGGGGCGGATCGCAGGTGTGGTCGGTGGTGGCCTCGAGGGCGCGCGCGGCCTCGAGGATCATCTCGGCGTCGCGCTCGGGGCCCAGCGTCGGGTAGAGCACGCGGTGCTGGCGGATGGCGGCGATGGCCCGATCGGGGTCGATCTCGGCCAGCAGCCGGATGGAGTTGGCCCGCGCGGTGAACCACTGCGGGTCCGGCGGGCGCGAGGTCGCCATCAGACGCAGCCAGGCCCGTGAGGCGAGGTCGAGGTCGAGGGTCTGCTCGGCGAGGGCGGCCAGGCGCAGCACGGCGGGGCCGGCGGCGATGTCGGCGTTGAAGGCCTCGGTGTCGAGACGCAGCGCGAGGTCGCGCATGCTCTCGTCGCGCTCCCGGGTCCACAGCGCATAGGCGGCGTCGGCGATGCTGTTCATGACGCCCGCCCTCGATGCGGCGCCCGCGGCGCCGGGGCGCTCGAGCTGCGACAGGACCCGCCGTCCCGAGGCGACGACGCGTGCCAGCGCACCCGGGTCGCCGGGGCGGAGATCGAGCCGGTCGAGCGCGTCCGTGTAGACCAGGCGCTCGGCGGCGTCGGCGAAGGGGCCGGTGAGGATGCGCAGCAGTTCGAGCTGGTCGTCCGCGTCCCCGAGCCGGTCGGAGGCCAGGGCGATCTGGACGCGCCGGAAGCCGAACTCTGGCGCGTCCGCGGAGGGATCGATGAGGCGGTCGCGTTCGAGACTCTCCACCTTGCGCAGGGTGGCCTCGGCGCTGTCGAGCTCGGGCGGGTCGGACGACAGCGCAACATCCAGGGCCCGGCGGGCGGTGAGCAGCACGCGGCGCGCGGTCCGACCCGGGCCGTCGTCGTCGGGGTCGGGCGAGCGGAGCGACTCGGCGTCACGGTCGATCAGGGCGGAGGCGAGCGGGAGGTAGATGCGGGCGAGCCGGGCCCTGTCGGCGGGCGGGGCGTTCTTCCACTCGGTGTAGGTGAGCGAGGCGCGGTACTGGGCGGCGGCGTCGGCGTAGGTGGCCCCTGGCGGGATCTCCCCGAGGATCTCGATCGCCCTATCCGGATCCACGATGTCCTGGCCGACCAGGCGCAGCAGCAGGCCGGCCCGCTCGGTGTTGTCGTACCGCTCGAGGTAGGTCTGGGCCAGCTCGTTGCGTTTTCGCCCGGCGGAGGCGTCCCCCTCGGCGTCGAGGCGGTCGAGCACCGCGATGGCGAGCCAGAGGGGGCCCTCGGCGTCGGCGGGGCTGGTGGCCAACGCGTAGGCCCGCTCGAGCGTCTCGGCGGCCTCCTCGAGATCGCCCGCGGCGAACTGGGCCTGGCCAGCAAGGTGGGCGCAGGCCGCCTGCTCGCTCTCGAAGCCGGGCGCGTCGGCGGCCTGCAGCGCGGCGGTGAGCTGGCGGGCGGCCCCGCGGTACAGGGTGGCGACCTGCGGGTGGGCGGTGGGCTCGGAGAGCTCCTCCCCTCGCTGCTCGTGGGCACGCTGCGCGGTCTGGAAGGCCTCCACGCCCTTGACGTACTTGATGGCGAAGCCGGTGCCGTCCAGCGGGAGGTTGGGGTGAGCCCGGGCGATGTCGAGCACGACGGGGAGGTTGTCGGAGGTGAGCAGGTAGCGCAGCGCGGCGCCCGAGAGGCTCTCGGCCGCGGTCGCGCGGTTGCCCGAGAGCGTGCGCGACTCGAGGGCGTACAGGGCGGTGTCCACCACCAATCGCCACTCCGCGACGGAGAGGTTGGATTTCGGGTCGAGGCGCTCCAGGAAGTCGCGCAGCTCGGTCCAGCGCTGCGTCTCGAGCAGGATCTGCGCCGTGCGGGTGTCCAGCTCGGACTCCAGGTGGTCCGGGAACGAGGAGGCCTCGCGCAGCGTCCGGATCCAGGAGAGGGCCAGGTCGGTGTTGTCGAGCACGGCGTAGCACATCGCCACGCCCAGCGCGGAGCGTGCCACCGGGTCGTAGCGGAGCAGCACGATCGGCAGGCGGTCCAGGGTCGGCGTCTCGTCGGGCGAATCGAGCAGTCGCCCGAAGTCCTCGATCGCCATCGAGGCGAGCTCCGGCTCGTCGTCGAGCCGGCTGAGGTAATACCCGCACCACGCCGCGTAGTAGCTCGAGAGCGAGCGGTAGCGGGTGGCCTCGTCGAGCGGGCCGGGGTCGAACTCACGCCCCGAGCGGGCCCGCCCGCGACGGAGGCGTTCGAGGCGTTCGACCCTGGTGTCCAGGTCGCGCGCGGTGGAGGCGAACTCGCCCCGCAGGGCCCGGAGCTGGTCGGCGACCTCGCGGGCACGCTCCGGGGCGAGCCGGTTGAACCGCTCCCGCTCGGCGTCGGTCTCGATGGAGGCGTACCGGGCCACCGCGAGGGTGAGTCTCAGCCCGACCGTGGCCTCGCCCGGGACGGCGATGATCAGTCGCTGGGCCTTGGAGCGGAGCTCGTCCTTCGGGATCGGCGGGGCGTCCTGCGACAGCAGGCGGATGTACACCTCGGCCAGTTGCTCGGCGACCTCAACCCGCTGCTCGTCGGCGGCCTGCGGGAGTGCGTCGAAGCGAGCCTCCAGGCGTGCGGCCAGCGGGGCGTCGAGACCCAGACGCCGGAGTTCCCGCTCGGTCTGGACCGGCCACGGGTCTGGCTCGGGCTCCGGAGTGCGCGAGCGCTGAGCGTTCGCGGGCGAGACGCTCAGAACCAGCACCGAGATGGCGGCGACGCGTGCGAGCATGTCAAGGCGATCCGGGCGAGTAGCTGCGCCGGTCGAACCCGGCGTCGAGGGCGGCCTGCATCGCGTCGGCGACGGCCTGCACCGGCACGGAATCGGACCCCCGCACGATGACGCCCCCTTCCGCGGGGAGCTGACGCAGCAGTTGCGTGAGCGCCGCGCGAGAGCCGACCGTGTTCTCGCCGATCGTGAACGACGGGTTCCCGGAGGGGGCCAGCCGGACCTCGACGATCTGCGGCTGGAGTTCCTCGGCCTGGTTGGACCGTCCCTCGGCGCGCAGGGCGGTGTCCACGCGGTTCTCGGGCGCCGCGAAGTTCGAGGTCAGCAGGAAGAAGATCAGCAGCAGGAACACGACATCGATCATGCTGGTCATCGGCAGGGCGCCGAGACGCTTCGGGCGTCCGCTCGGGATGCGCATCAGTCCACCCCCCCGCCGGCGGGCGCCGCCGGCGCGACGGTGCCGATGGCGGCCTGGCGGATGCCCAGCCCGGCCAATGACTGCGTGAGCTCGTTCAGGTGGCGGGCCGGGATGTTGCGGTCCGGGCGGATCAGGACGTCCACGGTCGCGGCGTCGCCCGCCGAGGCGATCTCGGACCGGGCCAGGGCCTCGACCTCGGTGAGCGTGAGCGCCTCGGAGGCGATGAGGTATCGCCCGGACGAGTCGATGTCGATGGTCAGATCCGGGCTCTCCTCGGCCGGCGTGGTCTCGCCGGGCTCCTCGGGCAGGTCGATCTCGGTGCGGACCAGTTCCCCGAACTGCGACGTGAACAGGAAGAAGATGATGAGCTGCAGCACCACGTCGATCATGGGGGTGAGGTCGAACGGGGGCACGGCCCGGTGGGTTTTCCTGCGACGTTTCTTCACGCGCCGGCGTCTCCTGCGGGGGTCGGCCTGGGGGCGGTCGGCGGCGACGAGGGCTTGGACCCCGAGCCGGCCGGCGTGACCTCGAGGTGCGCGGTGAGCTCCTCGATGGTGATCCCGATCTCGGTCGCCAGCGACTCGATGCGGTTGCGGAGGTAGGTGTACATCGCGGTGGCCGGGATGGCGACGATCAGCCCCAGCACCGTGGTCACGAGGGCCTGCGAGATATTGCCAGCGAGCTGGTCGGGCTTGGCCGGCCCCTCGGAGAGGGTCAGGGCGTCGAACGCTCCGACCATACCCACGACCGTGCCCAGCAGCCCGAGCATGGGCGCGACCGAGGCGATCAGCCCGATCACGTCGGTCGCGCGCTCGAGCCGGGCCACCTCCCGCTCCTGGGCCTCCTCCAGCGAGGACCGGAGTTCGAGAAAGCCGAACGCCGAGCGGTTGCAGCGGACCAGCGCGGAGCCCACCACCCGAGCGATGAAGCTGTCCTGCCCAGGCGTGGTGCACAGCTCGGCGGCGGCCTCGGCGTCGCGGTCCTGCAGATGCACCGCGAGCGCCTTGACGAAGGGCTCGGGCGCCAGCTTGGAGCGACGGATGGTGATCAGCTGCGTGATCACGAGCGCGACGGCGATCAGCGACAGGATGATGATGATGAAACCGACCTCACCACCCGCCGCGACGTAGTCGAACAACGAACGGCTGGGCGCTTCGGCGGAGGGGGGGGGTGGTGTGGCGGCGGCGAGCAGAGAGAGCTGGGTCATGCGTCGTTCTCGCTGGGCGTGCTCTGGCGGGCGGCCTCGAGGGCCCCCGGCAGGGTGAGGTTGGCGGGGTGGCAGGGGAACCGCTCGCGGAACTCGGCCGCGAGCGTCTGGGCGGAGGACGGGTCGGCGTTGCGCTGGGCGGCGACGGCGGCCTCGGCCAGTGCGAACCCGGCAAGGATCGGCGCGACGCCCTGGTCGCGGATCGACACCTCGACGAAGGCGGCGATGGCCAGACGCCGGCTGAGGTCGTCGGCCTCGCGCGAGAGCGACCGCGCGGTCGCGAGACGCGCCCAGGTCCCGCGGTAGGTGTTGTCCGAGACCGCGAGGTCCGCCAGCTCGTCGCGAGCGTCGACCCGGACATCGGGCGATCCCAGGTCCGCGCCGACGACGGCCGCGTGGAGCCGCTCGAACGGATCGTCCGCGCTCACGCGTGCGAACAGGGCGTCGGCCCGCGGGGCGAGCCCGGCCTGTGTGGCGTGGTCGACCAGCCCCGCGATGGCGTGGGCCTCGGCGATCGGGTCGTCCTCCGGTGCGCCGGGTGCGCGTGCCGGCACGGGCCCGCTCGCGTAGAGCGGCACGAGCTGGGGTTCGGGGCCGGGGTCCGTCTCGGAGACCGCGCGGAGCTCGAGCCAGGCCCGGGATGCGGACGGCCGGTCGAGCCGTGCGAGCCTGGCGCGGAGCAGAGCCCGAAAGTAGGCGACGGAGGTCGGGCCGGGGCGTCCCCGGTACCGGTCCTCGAGCGGCTCGAGCAGGGCGAGCGCACCGGCGTGATCGCCCCGGTCCAGCCGGACGCCGGCCCGCCAGATCGCACGTCCCGCCTCGGCGCTGGGCCGATGATCGTCGGCGAGAGTTGGCGGGATCGACCGGATCTGGTGCCACCCCAACGCCAGGATCGGCTCGGCGGGGTCGTGCGGACGCACGGTGACGGATTGTTCGTCGGCCCCGGTGACGGCCCCCTCGGGCAGCGCGACGCCCGGCCAGGTCTCCAGCGACGAGGTTGGCAGGTCCTGCGCGAGCGACGCACGAACGCAGAGCAGGCCGGCCACGAGTGCGGGCGCAAGACGGCTCACGGCGTGATGTTCCTGAACGAGCCGCCTGACTCGCTGGCGATGGTGCGCAGCGTGTTCTGGACCTGGGCCCCCCCGCCGTTGTCGTCGGTGATGAACAGACAGTGGATGGGGATCAGGGCGGTGCGGTTGAGGTTTCGGGTGAACTCCGGGACGCCGCTCTCCTGGAACTCGCCGTCGGTGAGCAGGTAGATGGCGTCGGGCCTGGGGTTGAGCGACATGGCCTTCTCGATGGCGGAGGACGGGTAGGTGCCGTCCTCGGTCACGCCGTAGCGCCCGACGCCGGCGGTACGCGAGTACTCCAGCTCGATGCCCGCGATGCGTGCTCGGGCCACGAGCTTGTTGCGCTGGGTGGAGTCGAGCCACTGACGCTCGGTGAACAGCCACCCGGAGCGTCCGGCGTAGAGGACGACCGCGAACTCGGAGGACTCGATCAGGGCCTGCAGCGAGCGGGTGAGCTCCTGCTTGACGATATCGATGCGTCGGGCCTCCTCGGGCCCCTGACGCATCGAGCCCGAGACGTCGATGATGTAGCAGAACCGGCGACCCACGGCCTCGAGCCCGAAGAAGCTGGCCCCGGCGCCGGAGCCCGCGGCCCCCGCGCCCGCGGCGATGTCCGAGGCCGCGCCGGCGGCCCCCGAGGGCTGGTCGAAGCCCTGGTCGAGCTCGCCGACGGGGTCGATGGCCTCGGCGGCGGTGGTGAGGTCCTCGACGGGGTCGAGCTGGTCAACCGCGGGCGAGTTGAGGTCCGACGAGGTCGGGAGGGTGACCGTGAGCTGCTCGGTCGAGGCGGGCGCCTCGGCCTCGGTGACGATCTCGAAGCTAACGGTCTCGGCGGGCCCGCCGCCGGCGTCGGCCCGGGAATAGGAGACGTCGATGAAGCGGGTCACCAGGATGATCAGCAGGTGGATGAACAGCGAGATGAGCACGCCCGAGACGGTGGCGCGCGCGAGCCAGATGCGGATCCGGGTGGCCAGGTCCGTCCGCTCGCTCTCTCCCGGGATGGTGGTGGTGTCGTCGCTGGTCATTCGGATGCGGTAGTATCGTTTGGTCCGCGGGTCCCCCCGACCGCCCGCCGGGATCGTGCTCTGGCTTTCCGATTCGGCTCCGGTCGCGATGGGTTGCCCGAGGCCGGCGAAAAGCGTGTTGTCGGCTCTGAATGACAGGATACCGCCCGGGAGGCGTGGAGGCTGGATGGCGACTGCGAGCGAGGCGAAGACGACGGCGAAGCTGGAACGCGTGCTGCTGAAGCTGAGCGGCGAGGCGTTCTGCGCCCCGGGCGGGTTCGGGATCGACCCAGAGTCCCTGGCGCTCATCGCGGGCGAGATCAAGGGGGCCCTGAGCGCCGGCGCCCAGATCGCGGTGGTGGTCGGCGGGGGGAACATCATCCGGGGGGCCGAGCTGGCCAGGGCAGGCGACATCCAGCAGGCCAGCGCCGACTACATGGGCATGCTGGGCACCGTCATCAACGGGGTCGCGCTCAAGGAGAAGCTCGAGACCATCGGGGTGCAGAGCCGCCTGATGAGCGCGATCGAGATACGCGCCGTCGCCGAGCCGTTCATCCGAGGGCGGGCCATCCGACACCTGGAGAAGGGGCGCGTGGTCATCCTCGCGGCGGGCACCGGCAACCCGTTCTTCACCACCGACACCTGCGCCGCGCTGCGGGCACGCGAGCTCGACTGCGACATCCTCATAAAGGCCACCACGGTCGACGGTGTCTACACCGCGGACCCGAAGAAGGACCCCGGCGCCACCAAGTACGAGCGGCTGAGCTACCGCGAGGCGATCAACGGTCGCCTGCGGTTCATGGACCTCACCGCGCTGGCGATGTGCGAGGAGCGCGGGCTGCCGGTGCTCGTCTTCGACTTCTGGCAGCCCGGCAACATCCGGCGCGTGGTCGAGGGCGAGCCCGGCATCGGCACGCTGCTGGGCGGCTGAGGCAGCGACCAGGGGGGTCGGTTGTCGGGACGGGGTCTATGATCGCCACACGACCGGTTTGGCCGCGCACGCGGCGTTTGGAGTTCGACCCATGAGCAGCGACCCCGACACCATTCTGCTTGAAGCCGAAGATCAGATGAGCAAGGCGATCGATCACCTGAGGCACGAGTTCCGGGGCATCCGCGCCGGGCGTGCCTCGCCGGGCCTGGTCGAGCACGTCAAGTGCGAGGTGTACGGCTCGCCGACAGACCTCAAGTCGATCGCGGCCGTGAACGTGCCCGAGCCGACCCAGCTCCTGGTCAAGCCCTTCGACCCGAGCACGCTGCACGCGATCAAGAAGGGCATCGAGGACGCCAACCTCGGGCTGAACCCGCAGGTCGAGGACAAGGCCCTCCGGATCAATATCCCGCCGATGTCCGCCGACCGACGCAAGGAACTCGTGGCCCGCGTCAAGAAGCTCGGCGAGGAGCAGAAGGTCGTGCTCCGCAACGCACGGCGCGACGCGAACAAGCACGCCGACTCGCTCGACGGGCTGCCCGAGGACGAGATCAAGACCCTGCACGACGAGATCCAGGAGCTGCTCAAAAAGTACGAGTCGCAGATCAACGATCTCGCGGAGGCCAAGGCCAAGGAAGTCCAGGAAGTCTGACCCCCCCCACCCCCCCACCCCCCTATTCACCAGGCCTTGCGATCAGGCCGGATGGGAGTGCCCGGGTCAATGACAAAGCCCCCCGGTGCGCCGAGGGGCTTGATTGTGCGCACAGGCCGTGTCGATGCGGTCAGCGGATATGGATCGCCCGCGGGGAGACCAGCAGCACGGGCTCGTCTCGGAGCAGCGTGAGGGCGTTGAGCTGGCTCGCGAGGGCGTCGAACCGCTCGGGCCCCATGATCTCGCGCACGGGGGCGAGCATCGGGGCAGCGACAGTCGTGCCCGGGGCCCGCACCATGCCGCCGAACAGATTCTCGAGCATCTCCTCGAACGAGGGGGGCGCGGGGTAGTGGATCACCGCATCGGGTGCGATGCCCAGGCCCGCGGCCATGTCGGTGATGGCGACCTCGAGCCCGCCGATCGCGTCGGCCATGTGCAGCTCGATGGCGTCCGAGCCGGTGAACAGGCGTCCCTCGGCGACTCGGGACAGGTCGGCCTCGGGCCGGCCCTGCGCGACGCGAGAGGCGAACAGGTCGTAGGTCTCGGTCATCTTGCTCCGGATCAGGGCCTGCTGCGACTCGTCCCAGGGGGACGAGGACATCAGGTCGGCCCGCGGCCCGCGTGCGCGGGCGACGGTGTTGATCTTCAGCTTGTCGTAGAGCGCATCGGTGGAGTACTTGCCGCCCACCACGCCGATGGAGCCCACGATGGAAGAGGGGTTGACGTAGACCTTGTCGCCCGCGACCAGGGTGTAATAGCCGCCCGAGGCCGCCATGGAGCCGACGGACACCCACACGGGCTTGTGCTCCTTGAGGCGCTGCAGGCCCCGCCACATGACCTCGGAGGCCATGGCAGAGCCGCCCGGCGAGTCGATGCGGACCACGACACCCTCGATGTAGTCGTCCTTGATGATCTCCTCGATCGCGTTGCGGACGGTGCGGCTGCCGGTGGTCTGCCCGGCCCCGAGAAGCCCGCCTCCGGGCGTGGAGTCCCCGTCGACGATGGTCCCGTTGATGTGCAGCACCGCGACGGTGGGCTCGGTGGCGCGCCGGGAGGCGGGCGGGGCCATGAGCTGGGAGAACAGCGCCAGCGGGTTGGCGGTGTTGAGCGTCTGCTGCGAGACGGTGTAGGGGTCGGTCACCCACTCGACGGACTCGACGCCGTACGTCTCGGCCAGCCAGGGCCTGATCTCGGGCAGGTCCACCTCGGCGGCGATGAGCCCGGTGCTGATGCCGGTGTCGCCGTCGGCCCACCAGGCCCGCTCGTAGGCGCTGTCGAGCTGGTCCTGTGTGAAGCCGAAGCCGGAGGCCAGGGCGGCGCGCTGGTTCTCGTAGAGCGAGTCCAGCAGGCCCGAGATGTTCTGATCCCACTCCGGGCTGGGCTCGGATCGGGTCATCTGCTCGTTGGCGCCCTTGTAGTCGCCCACCTGGATGAGCTGGGCGTTGACGCCGGCCCACTGCAGGGCGTCGGCGAGGTACATCTCCTCCATGTAGATGCCCGGCAGCGAGACCATGCCGCCCGCCTGCAGGATGGCACCGTCGGAGGCCGCGGCGAGCTGAATGTCCGAGGCCCCGTAGACATCCGAGTACACGTGCACCTTCTTGCCGTTGGAACGCACGTTGGCGATGGCCGCGGAGAGCTCCTCGACCTGGGTGGTCGTCAGGGCGGCGTCCCGCAGGCGGATCACCACGCCGGCGAACTCCGAGTCGTACGCGACCGTGTTCAGGTTCTCGACCAGGTTGAACAGGGTCTGCGTCGAGGAACCGAACCAGTCGGTCCCGGCGGACATCTCGGCGGGCGTTCCCTCGATCTCGAACACCGCGACGCTCGCGGAGTCGGCCTGCACGACCGGCAGCGGTGCGGAGGCCATCCCCGGCAGGGCCAGGGCGGAGGCGATGGTGCCGGCGAGGGTGCGGAGGTTGGTCATCCTTGGGCTCCTTCGGGTGCGGGCGGCTGGGCCGCGTTCGGGAAGAGTACGCTCCGACACCCCTGGGGTTCGCGGCGCACCTGGTGTGTTCTATCGGCAAGGGGCGTGCCGGGTTTCGGGGTGTGAAGCTGGGTCATCCGTAGCCCAGCGCGTCCAGATCGTCCTCGTCCAGGCCGATCTGGTGCCCGATCTCGTGCAGCAGCGTGATGGCGATCTGCCGTCGGATCTCCTCCGGGTCATCCCACCCGCCGGCATGGCAGACGATGGCCTCGCGGAAGAGGTGGATCTGGGAGGGGAGCACCCCGTCCATCTCGATCTGGAGTTCGGTGTCCATAACCCCGGTGTGCAGGCCGCAGAGCTCGAGGTGGGCCTCGGGCTCGTCGGGATCGATCCCGAACTCGCGGAGCACCTCCGGCCCGGGGCGATCCTCCAGGATCACGGGGACGCGTTCGATCACCTCGCGGGCCTGACCGGGAAGGGTCGTGAGCACGCCGTCGAAGAGCCGGTCGAAGCGGTCTCGCTCATCGTGGGTCACGCGTCGGTCTCCCCGGACCGGCCCAGGATGTGGGACAGCCCCAGCGGCTGGAAGGCGACGACGGGGAAGACCCGGAACCCGTCACGCGTCAGCCCGAACAGCCCGAGCGTGACCAGCACCGAGCCCAGCGCGATCAGGATCACGGTGATGGGCTGCACGATGTCCTCGGAGACCCATTGCGTGCTCGCGGCGAGGAGATGGAACGCATCCCCGCAGCCCGTCAGCAGGAACGCCCCGATCAGCGCGAGGATGGGCTGGCGGTCCACGCGTCCCTCGCGCACGATGACGGATCGTGCGGCGAGCCCGCGCGCGGTGTGACGCACCAGCGTGAGGATGCCCGCCGCGAGCAGGACGATGGCCAGCCTGTAGGCGTGGCGCGTGGTGTCGGGATCGGTGAGGCTGGCGTAGGGGGCCGGGTTGATGGCGTCGAGGTGTGCGTGGAGTCTCCAGAAACCCCAGACCAGGGGGACGTACAGCAGGAACGCGACCGCGACCCGAAGCGACGCAGCCAGGCCCGTGGCCCGGTGCGGCCTGATCATGGGCAGCAGGCCGAGCCCGGACAGGACGAGCAGGAGACACGCCATCGGGATCCAGAACCGCGGGAGACGCATCCAGACGCCCAGGGGCGTGAGCTCGACAGCCCGGAGGAGCCAGACGGCGATCGCCGCGAGAAACGCCCCGGTGGGCCACAGCAGCAGCCCGGCGGCGGTGAGGCGCGGGGTGGAGAGGGGGGTGAGCTCCTCGGCCAGGGGATCGACGACGGCGAGCACGGTGGCCTTGACCGGGACGGCGCACTCCGGGCAGGGCTCGGTGATGGAGAGCCCCTTGAGGTTGTAGCCGCACCGGATGCAGTAGAGATCGCCGGTGAGGTCGCGCGCGATCCGTGCGTCGGCGCGCTGCGCCGGTCCGTCGGGCGGTGGGGTGTGGGGGTGGGAAGCGGACAACAACGTGAAGATAGCACGATCCGGTCGCCTCGCGCCGGCGAAAGGGGCAGAGAATGGCCTCTATACTCCGCGACCGTGTCGCACGGCGCGTGCGCGGGTCAGCGTTTGGAAGGGATGTCACACCGGATGCGCGAACTGATCGATCGGCTGCGTGAGAACATCGGGCGCGTCCATCTCGGTGACGGGGGGCCGATCGAGCGGCTGATCTGCTGCCTGCTGGCGCGCGGGCACGCGCTGATCGAGGACGTGCCCGGCGTGGGCAAGACCGTGCTGGCCTCGGCCCTGGCCCGGAGCATCGACTCCGAGTTCCGGCGCATCCAGCTCACCCCCGACATGCTGCCGGCGGACATCCTGGGCGTGAGCGTGTACAACCGCGACACACACGGGTTCGAGTTCCGGCCCGGCCCGGTCTTCACCAACCTGCTGCTGGCCGACGAGATCAACCGGACCACGCCGCGCACCCAGTCGGCTCTGCTCGAGGCGATGAGCGAGGCGAGCGTGTCGGTGGACGGGACGGTGCACCGTCTGGGCCCCCCGTTCATGGTGATCGCCACCCAGAACCCCTACGAGTTCGAGGGCACGTACCTGCTGCCCGAGAACCAGCTCGACCGCTTCTTCATGCGCACCCGGCTCGGCTACCCGGCCCCGGAGGTCGAGGCCC
>JBICID010000069.1:0-90602 GCA_043101615.1 Phycisphaerales bacterium JB040
GCCCCTCGGCTTGCGCCGAGGGCTCGTTGGGCAGCAAGAACGAGCCCTCGGCGTGAGCCGAGGGGCTCGGTTTCGTGTTGGGATCGGGAAGACACCGAGCCCTCCGCTTTCGCGGAGGGCTAGTTTTCGACTGCGATGTGATGGGAGAGACGAGCCCCTCACGTGAGTGAGGGGACCCGGGTGTGTTGGGGATGGCACATTGGTGGTCACGCGCGGGCGTGTGCCGAACCGGGTCCCCCGACTCACGTCGGGGGCTCGTCAGCAACACCAAAGTCATCAGATTCGGCGGGCGCTGAGGACTCGGGGGAGGGTGTCGGAGTCCTTGAGGATGCGGGCGTCGGTGAGGAGCGGGTGTTGCTCGGCTCGCGCGAGGCACTCGTCGGCGGTGCAGGCCGCGAGTTCGATGAGGATCAGCCCCCTCGAGCGGAGCCGCTCCGGTGCCTTGTCGATGAGCGGGGCGACGAACCGCAGGCCGTCGGGGCCGGCGCGGAGCGCGGAGTGCGGCTCGTGGTCCTTGACGTTGGGCTCGACCGCGTCCCATTCGTGGTCGGGGATGTAGGGGGGGTTGGAGAGGATGGCATTGAACGGGCCGGCATCGGCGGGGAGTGCGTCGAGCAGGTCGCCCTGGTGGAATGCGACGCGATCAGTCACGGCGTGCGTTTCGGCGTTGGCCTTGGCGAGGTCGAGCGCGTCGGCGGAGAGGTCCGTCGCGTACACCGTCGCGTGCGGGAGCCTCGAGGCGGCGGTGATGGCAAGACAGCCGGTGCCGGTGCCGATGTCGGCGAGCAGGAGCGGGGGGGCGGAGTCGGTCCGCTCGGACGTCTCGCCGTCTTCCGTCTCGGAGGGGTCGATCTCGTCGAGCAGCGAGCGCCGCTTCGGCGGGGGGAAGACGCGGAGGAGTTCGTCGAGGATGGTCGCCGAGGACGGGCGGGGGATGAGGGCACGCCGGTCGGTGGCGAACTCGAGGCCGTAGAAGGTCTCGCGCCCGACGAGGTACTGGATCGGCTCGTGGGCCATGGCCCGCTTGACCAGGTCGCGGAGCCTGGCCCGCTCGTCCTCGGTGGCGGGACGCTCGGTCTCCATGTAGAGGCTGAGGCGGTTGCAGTCGAGCACGTGTGCGAGGAGCAGCTCGGCCATGCGACGCGGGGACTCGACGTTGCGCGAGTCGAGCGCGCCCGCGATCCAGTCGAGGAGGGACCTGGTCGTCCAGGAGGATGGCGGGGCGGTGGTCATGAGGGGTGAGTGTAGCGGGAGGGGCGGGGTGTCTGAACGGGGGCAAGACGAGCCCCTCACGTGAGTGAGGGGAACCGGGCGCGTGGAGGGTTTGGTGTTGGGCGGCGTCGTGCGGTTGCGTGCCGAACCGGGTCCCCCGACTGACGTCGGGGGCTCGTCAGTCCTTCTGGTACACCACCTCGCCGCCGAGGACGGTGGTGAGGACGCTGGCCTCGAGGATCTCGGGGGGCTCGCAGGTCATGATGTCGGTGTCGAGGACCACGAAATCGGCGAGCTTGCCGGGTTCGAGCGTGCCCTTGCGGTCCTCCTCGAACGCCGCGTACGCGGCGTTGATCGTGAAGGCTCGCAACGCCTGCTGACGCGACAGACGCTCGTCCGGCATCCATCCGCCCTCGGGCACGCCGTCGGCGTTCTGGCGGGTCACCGCGGCGTAGAAGCCCAGCAGCGGCTCGTGCGGCTCGACCGGGAAGTCCGACCCCGCCGCGATGGGAGCGCCCGATTCGGTCAGCGACTGCCACGCATACGCGCCCTTAGCGCGGTCCTGCCCGACGCGGGCGACGACCCAGCGCATGTCGCTGGTCGCGTGCCGGGGCTGCATGGAGGGGATGACGCCGTGCGCGGCGAAGCGGGGGATGTCGGAGAGTGACAGCAGCTGGGCATGCTCGACGCGGAAGCGGGCGTCCCGCAGCATGGCCGGCTCCGGGGCATCGACAGGCCGCAGGCCGTTGACACCCATCATCTCGCCTCGCTGGAAGGCGTCGAGCACCTCACGGTTGGCCCGGTCGCCGATCGCGTGCGTGCAGACCTGGTAGCCGTGGCGGATCGCGTGGGCGGCGATGTTGGTGATGTTGTCGATGTCGGTCACCGCGAGCCCCGTGTACGGGTTGCCCTCGCTGTCGGTCGGGCGGTCTTCGTAGGGTTCGAGCAGCCATGCGCCGCGTGAGCCCATCGCGCCGTCGGCGTACAGCTTCGTCGCGCGGACGGTCAGCGTGTCGCCGACGGTGATGCCGTGCTCTTCGAAGTAGTCCTTGGCGTAGGCCCCGCTGACCACGGCGTAGGTGCGGAGTTTCAGGTCGCCCGAGTCGGCGAGTCGCTGGTACACCTTCAGGTCGGCGGGGGAGACGCCCATGTCGTGCACGCCGGTGAGGCCGGCGCTGAAGCAGGCCTCCTGGGCCGCGAGGAGAACCGCGGCGGTGTCGGCGAAGGTGGTCTCGGGCACGGCCCGCCAGACCAGGCTCTCGGCGTTGTCCACGAAGACGCCGGTGATGTTGCCGGCCTCGTCCCGCAGCACCTCGCCCCCGGGCGGGTTGGCGGTCTCGGGCGAGACGTCCGCCGCGTCCATCGCGGCCCGGTTGGCCAGCAGGGCGTGCCCGTCCACGCGTGAGAGCGCGACGGGGTGGTCCGGGACGGCCTCGGAGAGTTCGTCGTGGGCGGGGAGGGCCTTGTCGGGCCAGGACTCGTTGTCCCACCCGCGTCCGATGATCCAGTCGCCGGCGGGGGTGCGGTCGGCCACGGCCCGGACGAGGTCGATGACCTGCTGGTAGGTGGTCGTGCCGGAGAGGTCGACGACGCCGAGCTGGAGCGAGCCGAGGCCGGCGAGGTGGCCGTGCGCGTCGATGAGACCGGGGACAACGGTGCGTCCGGCGAGATTGACGATCTGGGTGCCGTCGCCCGCGAGCGCGAACAGCTCTTCGGACGTGCCGACCGCGGTGATGGTGTCGCCCGAGATGGCGATGGCCTGGGCAGTGGGGGCGTCGTCACGCGCGGTGTACACGGTGGCGTTGTGGTAGATGGCGGTGGGTGTGGTGGTGTGTGTGTGGGGGGTGTGGGGTGTGGGGGGGGTTGTGGGGGGGGCGGGTTGGTGGGCGAGTGCCGGGGAGAACGCGGAGGCGCAGAGGAACGCGGAGGCGCAGAGGGCGGTGAGTGTGGTCATAGGTGGAGTGTACGGCGGAGGGGCCGGGGTGTGGCCATGAAACGAGCCCCTCACGTGAGTGAGGGGACCCGGGTGTGTCGGGGAATCGGAACCGGACGGCATCTTGCGGGCATGTCCCGAACCGGTTCCCCCGACTCACGTCGAGGGCTCGTGTCGGCTTGGCATTTTGAACGAGCCCTCCGCGCGAGCGGAGGGGCCTGGTTTAGGTCTCGCCGTCGTATCGGGGATCACCAGGCCCCTCGGCTTGCGCCGAGGGCTCGATTCTCGAATGTGATGCAATTGGAAAGACGAGCCCCTCACGTGAGTGAGGGGGCCCGGGCGCGACGGGGGATTGGACATGGGTGATATCGTGCGATCGCGTGCCGAATCGGTTCCCCCGACTCACGTCGGGGGCTCGTTGGGGCTCGGCGTTCATACGAGCCCTCCGCGCGAGCGGAGGGGCCTGGTTCAGGCATCTACGTCCGATCGGGGAACACCAGGCCCCACGGCTTGCGCCGAGGGCTCGTTCGGATCGGTCTCCGATCGCGGAGAAGCCTGCGGCGTCTCCACGCCACTCTTTGGTGCCGTGCCGCACTCGGGGCAGGGGGCGTGGGCGGGGAGGCCTGCGAGCGAATGGGCGCAGAACGGGCAGCGGTTGTTCCGCCGGCGCCGTCGGCGCACGTGCCAGCCCGCGAGTTCCCACGGGATCAGGATCATCGCGGCGTAGGTGAGCGTATTGAGCGCGCACCCGAGCGGGGCCGGCCCCAGGGGGATCGGCGGGCGGACGTTGTTGGTGATGGGAAGAAAGAAGGTGTGCCCGAAGTCGGGCTCGGACAGTGTGAAAGCCGCGTGGTCGAGCGGGACGTGGGCGAGGCGGAAGGAGAACGACTCGAGCGATTCGCCGGGTTGCTGCGCCCACGGCTGGCGGGCCGAAAGTCGCATCGCGGGCCACGGCCAGCCGAACGCGGCGTGGTACGAGACGTAGTCCGGCCACGTGGACGGGTCGATGGGCTCGCCGGGGGCGGGAAGGTCACGCGTTGGGGCCGGCAGCCAGCCGGGCGCGGCGTCGGACGGTTGCCCGTCGCCCGCGAACATCCAGCTTTTGTTGACCTTCGGGGCGATCCGGGTCACGTCGATCCGGGTTTCGGGCGTCGGCGTGGTGTCCTCGGGCATCGCGAAGCGGTCCACCACGCGCTGACCGTCCGCGGTCACGCCGTACTCGAGCAGCGGGGGCGTGTGCGGATCGACCGACCGCAGCGCTACGTGCGACCCCCAGCGCGGGCGGGCCCACAGCGTTGCCAGCAGCGTGCCGCCGTCGTCGTCGTACGCGACCCGCCAGCGGGACGCGGCGTACGCGTCGGGCAGGGCTTGCCACGTGTTGGGCGAGCGGAATGGCGCGCGCTGCGCCCCGTAGTCGTTGTCACCGACGATCTCCTGGCGTGCCCCGTCCAGGTACATCCAATCGAGGAAGACCTCGGCCCCGGGAACCTTCTGGGTCGGCACCGAGAGGGCGATGACCCACGCGACCAGCGGCGTGAGCACGAGCCCGATCGCGAGCGACCAGAGTGCCCGCCGGAGCACCCGCCGTGTTGTCCGCCGAACCGCCATGCGCGGAGTGTACCGAGTGTCAGGACGAGCCCCTCACGTGAGTGAGGGGACCCGGGTGTGTAGGGGAATCGGATCCGGACGGCATCGTGCGGTTGTATCCCGTACCGATTCCCCCGACTCACGTCGGGGGCTCGTCTTGCGGCTCGTTGGGATCGGTCTCCGATCGTGGAGAAGCCTGCGGCGTCTCCACGCCACCCTTTGGTGCCGTGCCGCACTCGGGACAGGGGGCGTGGGCGGGGAGGCCTGCGAGAGAGTGGGCGCAGCGGGGGCACAGGGCGCGTCGGCGACGCCGGGCGCGGACGCCCCAGCCGGCGAGTTCCCAGGGGATGAGGATCAGGGCGGCGTAGAAGAGGGTGTTGATGGCGAAGCCGAGGGGGAGGGGGCGGAGAGGGAGTTTGATCCGGCTGCCAGTAATATCGAGAATTGGAGATTTGAAAGCAAAATAGTCATCCTCCAGCCCACCTGTGGCGGTGCTGAATCTCGCCAGTGACTCAAGCGGCCAACCTGCGGCGATGAGTTTGAGTGAATTGAAGGGTTTGGTATTCGGGTTCTCAGAAATCCTCTTGTGCTGTTCGAGAGCAAGATTCCAAGCTTGGCTGTCAGGGAACTGTGGCCGATCTGAATTCACGCTTTGTGCGTCCCCTGTCAACTTCTGTAATGCGAGACTCGTGACGTGCCTCGTTGACATTTCTGTTCCGTGAAAGATCTCGTTCTCAGGTGTCAGACTGCGGTAAACGCCTAGCTCGGCGTTCTCAATGTTGATTCCGCGATTTATGGCGATCACGAGTGCCCAGGAAACGGCGAGGCAGAGGAATGGCGCGATGATCGCGGCCCAGATTGAGTGCTTGATGATTGTGTGAATCCCCATTTGCACTCCGCTAGCGGCCGCTACTTCGCGTCAAACCAGTTGCCCGAGATCCCCGCGTCGGCCTTGAGAGGCACCGTGAGGTCCATCGCGGCCTCCATGCGTTCCACGATGAGGTCCTTCGCGGCCTCGGCGGTGGTCTCCGGGGCCTCGAAGACGAGTTCGTCGTGGATCTGGAGGAGCATGAGGACGTTTTTGAGTGAGGCTGAGGCCAACTGACCCCCTCCGCCCGCTTCGCGGGCACCTCCCCCGTCGGTGACGGGGGAGGATTCTTGGGCAAGCCCGTTACTCGCCATCAGCCGCCGGTGCAGGTCCACCATCGCCAGCTTGATCAGGTCCGCGGCGGAGCCCTGCACGACGGAGTTGATGGCCATGCGTTCGGCCAGCGAGCGGCGCGCGGGGTTCTTGGAGTCGATCTCGTGGATGGGGCGGCGTCGTCCGAGCATGGTGGCGACATGGCCGTGCTGCTGGGCGTGGTCGATGCACTCCTGCAGGAAGGTGGTGATGCCGGCGAAGCGGGCCTTGTAGCCGTCGATGATCTCGCCGGCCTCGGTGTTGGAGACGCCGAGGCGCCGCGCGAGGCCGAAGGGCGTGACGCCGTACACGATGCCGAAGTTGACCATCTTCGCGCCGGACCGCTGCTCGCGGGTAACGTCTTCGAGCGGCACGCCGTGGATCTGGGCGGCGACCGCGGCGTGGATGTCCTCGCCGGCGTGGAAGGCCTCGGTGAGAGCGGGGTCCTTGGACAGGTGCGCAAGCAGGCGAAGCTCGATCTGCGAGTAGTCCGCCGTGATGAGGACGCGCCCGGGGGGGGCGATGAAGGCCTTGCGGATCTCGCGCCCGAGGTCGGTCCGGATCGGGATGTTCTGCAGGTTGGGATCGGACGAGCTCAGCCGCCCGGTCGCGGCGACCGTCTGGTTGAAGCTTGCGTGGATGCGCTTCGTCTCGGGGTTGATCTCGTCCTTGAGGCTGACGAGGTAGGTGTTGACGAGCTTGGTGAGCTGGCGGTACTCGAGCATCAGGCCCGGGATGGGGGTGGAGACGTCGGGGTCCTGCGAGAGTTTCTCCAGCACCTCGGCGTCGGTGGAGAAGCCGGTCTTGGTGCGTTTGATGGGCTTGAGGCCGAGCCCGGGCTCCTCGTGGTCGGGCGTGTTGAACAGGACGCCGCCGAGCTGTTTCGTCGAGTTGGCGTCGAACCCGCGTCCGGTGGCGTTGTGCGCCTCGTCGTCGAGCTGCTTGATCAGCTCGTCGATCTGCTGCTGGAGCTTCTCGCGCTGGGTGTCGAGCTCGTCGGGATCGACGAGGATGCCGTTGTACTCGAGGTCGGCGAGGACCTCGACCAGCGGGGCCTCCAGCGTGCGGTACAGCTCGTCGAGATTTTCTTCAGTGAGGCGCGGCAGGAGTTTCTGCGCGAGCTGGAGCGTGACGTCGGCGTCCTCGGCCGCGTAGGGCCCGGCCTGCGCGAGCGGGACCTGGTCGAAGGTCTTCTGGCTCTTGCCGGTGCCGATGAGGTCCTTGATGGAGATGTTCTCGCGCCCGAGTTCGGCCAGGGCGAGGGCGTCCATGGAGTGTGACGACCGCGAAGCGTCGAGCAGGTAGGAAGCGATCATGGTGTCCCCCGCCCCGACGCCCTCGGGCGGCACAAGACCGCGGAGCGTGACGCCGGCGCATCGCAGGACGATCAGGTCGTACTTGATGTTGTGCCCGACCTTGGGGATGGAGGCGTCCTCCAGCACGGGCCGGAGCGCGTCGAGCACGTCGGCCTCGTCGAGGTGCTTCTCGCCCTCGGGGGCGCGGGTCGGGATGTAGTACGCCTCACCGGGCTGGATGGAGCAGGAGACGCCCGCGAGCTTGGCGCGGCGCGGGTTGAGGGCCGTGGTCTCGGTGTCGATCGCGACGAGCTTGGCGGACTTCAGGCGTTTGATGAGGGCCGTGAGGTCCTTCTTGGTGGTGACGGTGTGGTAGTCGCCCTCGGGCTCGGGGAGGGCGGTCTCGGTTTGGGCAAAGAGACCGCCGAAGTCGCCGTGGTCGGCGGACTTGGACTTGGGCTTCTGTGCGCTCGGATCGGCTTGATCGCTCTCAGACGTGGGGGGGGCCAGCATCGCCTTCAACTCGTCCTGATACCGGTTGAAGCCGAGCTCCTTGAGGATCGGCATCAGGGCGTCGAGCTTGAGCGACCCGATCTCAGCCGCGTGCAGGTCGAAGTCGATGGGCGTGTCGCGCCGCAGGGTGACGAGCTGCTTCGACAGCTTCACCACCTCCACGCTCGCGGCCAGGTTCTCGCGCCGCTTGCCCTTGATGACCCAGTCCTTTTTGGGCTTGTCGGCGGTGGCCTCATCCATGATCGCCTCGAGCGTGCCGAACTCGGCGAGGAGCTGGGCCGCGGTCTTGGCCCCGATGCCGGGCACGCCGGGCACGTTGTCGGCGGTGTCGCCCATCAGCGCGAGCATGTCCACGACCTGATCGGGCGTGAGGCCGGTTTCTTCCTTGAGCGTCTCGACGGTGATGAGCTGGTCGGTGTGCACGTCGTACAGCTCGGTGGGCGGCGAGCCCGCGCCGAGGAGCTGCTTGAGGTCCTTGTCCTTGGAGATGATGCGGATGCGAGTCTCGGGGTGCTGCTCGCTGAACTTGCTCGCGATGGCCGCGATCACGTCGTCCGCCTCATAGCCCTCCGACCCCACGCACGGCACGCCGATGGCCTCCAGCATCGCCAGGCACCGCTCCACCTGCGGCTTGAGGTCCTCGGGCGGGGCGTCGCGGTTGGCCTTGTAGTCCTCGAAGAGCTGCGAACGGAACGTCCCGCGGTCTCCGGAGATGTCGAGCGCTACCGCCAGGTGTGTCGGCGCACCGTCGCCCTTCAACTGCTCTGCGTCGTGCTTGAGCGTCTTGAGCAGCATGCCGACGAAGCCGAACGTCATGTTGGTCGGCTCGCCGGTGACGGGCGAGGTCATGGGCGTGCGGATGGCGTGGTAGGCCCGGAAGAACTGGGCGTAGCCGTCGATGAGGTAGAGGTTCTGGGTCGGCATCAGGGATCGGGCACCGGGCTCGGGGATGATGGGTCAGGACTGTTTCAGGTGGCTCGTGTCCTTGCCCGGCCAGTCGAACGCGGCCTCGCCCGTCGCGGTCTCGTGCAGCACGGTCAGGCGTCGGGCGTAGGGCTGCGATTGGTTCACGCCGCGTCGGGCCATAACGGTCATCGCGACCTCGACGAACTTGCCGAGGCGGTACGGGTGCGTCTTGTCGTCGGTGACCCAGGCGAAGGGCTCGACGTGCCCTGCTGTCATAGCGCTGGCCGCGTACATCGCGCCGGTGTGGAAGATCGTGCCGGCCCCGATGCGCGTCCCGATGGCGGTCTTGACGTGGTCGCCGATCGTCGGGCCGAGGAAGGTCTGGCCGGTGTCCTCGTGGCGGGCGTCCGGCGAGGGCTTGAGCTTCAGCGGGGTGTAGGTGTTGAGCAGGTTGGAGTTGGTGGTGTCGGCCCCGAGGTTCACCCACTCGCCGACCCAGGCGTCGCCCAGGTGCCCGGCGTGGGCCTTGTTGGAGTAGCCCTGGAAGATGGTGCCACCGACCTCGCCCGCGACCTTGCACACCGGGCCGATGGCGGTGGACTCCTTGATCAGCGACTGCTCGAGCACGGTCGAGCCGGGGCCGATGTACGCGGGGCCCCGGATGATCGCGAGCGGGCGGACCGTGGCGTTCTCGTCGATGAAGATCGGGCCCTGCGAGGCGTCCAGCACCGCGGTGGGGGAGACGTGGGCGGAGCCGTGGATACGCACGGCGTGGTCGCCCAGCACCGTTACCGCGTGCGGCGGCTTGGAGGACACGTCCGGGGCGTCGTCCTCGAGCAGTTCCAGATCGAGCTCGATCGCCTCGTCCCGGAAGGCACGCCACGACCACGGGCGGTCGAGCAGCACGGGGCGGTCGATCAGGGTGTGCTCCATGGGCGGGTTTCCGCCAGTGAGCAGGGACGTGCAGTCACCGGGGGTCAGCAGGGCGGCGATCATGTCGCCGGTGGACTCCTCGGCGATCACCTGGCCGGGCTTGAGGTGGTCCAGCTCGTCGATCGGGAGGGGGAGGCGCCCGTTGAGCAGCAGGATCGGGCGGGCCACGGCGTCGGTGGGGGGCTGGTTGACCGGGACGCTGTGCTGCTCGGTCGCCAGCTCGACCAAGGGGGCCGGGACCATGACCGCGACGATCTCGAGGTCGAGCATCCGGATCATCCGCTCGGCGGTGGTGAGGGCCCCGGTGCGCACGTGGAAGGCCGGTCGCAGGTCCGTGAGGGGGGCGAGGATACCCTTGGCGTCGTCGAAGAGGATGGCTGGGCGCGGCGAGGTGGTCATGTCCCAGCGAGTGTAGCGGAGCGCGGTTCGGTCGAGAGCGAGGCAGGGATGGCGAGCACACGGGCGGTGATCTTCGACTTCGACGGCACCCTGGCCAACTCCGAGCCGGTGCACGAGGAGGCCATCCGGGCGGTCGTCGAGCCGCTGGGCTGGTGGACCGACGAGCCCGGGCTGTTCGAGCGGTACATCGGGACCAGCGACCGGTTCTGCTTCCGCGATCTGGGCGAGCGGGCCGGGGAAGCGGTCACCGAGGGGCGCCTCGACGGGCTGGTCGAGGCCAAGCGGGTGCTGTACCTGGAGATGCTCGCGGAGGGTCGGGTCAAGGCGTTCGAGGGGGCGCTGGAGTTGGTGCGTTCGTGCGCACAAAGGGGCCCGATCGCGGTCTGCTCCGGCTCGCGAACGCAGACCATCGAGCCGACGCTGGACCGGTTCGGCGTGCTGAGCCTCCTGAGCGCGCTGGTGGGGGCGGACCAGGTCGCGAACGCCAAGCCGCACCCGGAGAGCTACGCGCTGACGTGCGAGCGCCTGGGGCTGGCCCCGGAGGAGTGCGTCGCGATCGAGGACACCGATCACGGCATCGCGGCCGCGACCGGGGCGGGCGTGCGCACCATCGCGGTGGGGCACACGTGCGGGTCGGATCGGCTCGCGGGCGCGGAGCGGGTGTTCGAACGGATCGCGGAGATCGGTGTCGAGGACCTGCTCGGGTGAACAGACGAGCCCCTCACGTAAGTGAGGGGAACCGGGCGCGTCGGGGATACGAGATATGTGGCAATGTGCGGCCGTGGTGCGGACCGGGTCCCCCGACTCACGTCGGGGGCTCGTCCGGGCTCGGCATTCAGTACGAGCCCCTCGCGTGAGTGAGGGGAACCGGGCCCGTCGGGGATACGAGATATGTGGCAATGCGCGGTCGTTGTGCGGACCGGGTCCCCCGACTCACGTCGGGGGCTCGTTTAGCGTTTGAACGCTCGCGCGTGCGAGACGGGCTGCTGGTGCTGGGCGGTGGTGAAGTGGAACCACGGGCTGAGCAGGTGCAGCAGGATCGTGATCGGGATCGCCAGCGCCGCGGTGTACAGCGCCGTCCCGCCCGCGGCCAGCAGGCGCGGCGCGGGGCTCCACTGGATCGGGTCCGGGTAGAACGAGCGGAGCGTGAAGATCGCGACGACGACGATGCCGATCGACGCGGCCGCGAGCAGGTTCAGGATGATCGGCGTCAGCACGTTCCTGGCGAGCACGACCGACCGGAGCGCCACGACGAGCTGGGCCGCGAGCAGGTAGCCGATGGCGGACGGCCCGAGCACGGTGAGCGTGTCTCCCGTGTTGGTCGCGTGGGTGACGGTCAGGTTGGCCAGGTCGGTCAGCACGCCCAGGATGAGCGCGGCCCACAGGGCGGTGCGGGGCGGTGCGTGCATCGCGACGTACACCAGCAGCGGGATCACGAACGACGGTCGCACCTGCCCCATGCCGGGCGCGAGCTGCGGCGCGAGCCCGAAGTCGAGCCCGAAGAGCACCCACGCGACGATGGCGAAGAGCAACCAGTTCACCCGCCACCCCCGACGTCGAGGCCGGTGTCGATCGGGATGCGGAGGTAGACCTCGGCCACGCGGCGCACCTGCACGGTGGGGCGGACGGTGATGATCTTGCGGGTCGCCGAGGTCGGGAAGTCCTCGACCTGCTCGACCAGCCCGACGACGTACATCTGCGCGTGCGCCGGCCAGGCCTCCGGATCGTCGAGCACCACGGTCTGGCCCACCGCGAGCGCGAAGCCGTCGGGCAGCACCTCGGTCGGGCCGAGCAGCGTGCCGTCGCCGACCGGGGTCAGCAGGCAGGTGACGCCGGGGTCACGCGCGGCGGTCATCAGCACGCGGGCCCGCAGCTTCGGGGCGTCGGGGGCGGTGATTGGCTGAACGATCGAGGTCCGGCTCTCGACGGTCTCGACGCGTCCCACGAGTTGCTCGCGACCCGCGATGGCGATGGTCGAGCGGGTGATGCCGTCGCCCGAGCCGCCGCGGATCCGCATCAGCCGCCCGCCCGGGGCGACCACCGGACGCCGGAGGGTGCGGACCTCGACCGGGGGCAGCAGCGAGGAGCCGGAGGCCAGGATCTCGTTCTCGCTGGCGAGCTCCTCCACCCGCATCTCGAGCTGGCGGTTGCGCCGCTCCAGCTCGTCGATGTAGTCGCGGGCGTCGTCGGGGTCGATGTCGGCGGGGTCGTGGCGCGGCGGCGTGAACAGGCGTCCCAGCCCGGTGAAGAGCTGCGAGATCGGCGCGAGCACGAGCTGCGTCTGCTCGCCCACGGGCCTGACCCACGGCGTCGAATAGCGGTGGGGGAGCAGGGCGGTGACGACGAGGACGGTGACGGCGATCGGGAGGAGCCAGGGAGCGGTGGTGTTGTGCGCGGCTCGGGACATGGGGTCGATCAGATTTCCATGTCGTTCTCGAGGGTGGACTTCCAGTCTTCGATGTTCTCGAGGTAGATCGCCGTGCCGCGTGCGACGCAGGTGAGCGGGTCGTCCGCGAGGGTGCACTCCAGCCCGGTGGCCTTCTGCAGCATGGCGGGCAGGCCCCGGAGCAGGGCGCCGCCGCCGGCGAGGACGATGCCGTTCTCAACCAGGTCGGCCGCGAGCTCGGGCTCGGCCCGCTCGAGCGTGCGTGTGACGGTCTCGATGATGGCGCCGATGGGCTCCTGCAGCGCCTCGCGGATCTCCTCGGAGGTGATGACCGCCTTGCGGGGCAGGCCGCTCACCATGTCGCGCCCGCGGACCTCCATCGAGGTCTCGTCGCCGACGGGCGCGGCGGAGCCGATCTGGATCTTGATCCGCTCGGCGGTCTGCTCGCCGATCATGAGCGAGTAGGTCCGCTTCATGTGGCTGATGATCGCCTCGTCCATGTCGTCGCCGGCGACGCGGACGGACTCGCAGGTCGCGATATCGCACAGCGACATGATGGCGACCTCGGTGGTGCCGCCGCCGATGTCCACGATCATGGAGGCGGTCGGCTCGACGAAGGGCAGGCCGGCGCCGATGGCCGCGGCGATCGGCTCCTCGATCAGGTAGGTCCTTCGTGCCCCGGCGCGTGCGGCGGAGTCGAACACGGCCCGCTTCTCGACCGCGGTGATGCCCGAGGGGATCGAGATGACCACGCGCGGGCCGATGAAGCGGATGCCCTTGGTCACCTTGTTGATGAAGTAGTTCAGCATCGCCTCGGTGATCTGGAAGTCCGAGATCACGCCGTCCTTGAGCGGTCGGATGGCGGTGATGGAGCCGGGGGTCTTGCCGAGCATCTCCTTGGCGACCCAGCCGACGGCCTGCCCGCCCTTGAGGACCTCGTTGGTGCCCTTGCGCACCGCGACCACGGAGGGCTCGTTGAGCACGATGCCCTGGCCGCGGACGGCGACGAGGGTGTTGCAGGTGCCCAGGTCGATGCCCATGTCCACGCTGAGGGGTCCGATGAATCGTTCGAGCCACACGGGGTGGGGGGTCTCCGGCGGAGGGTGCAGGAAGGGTCAGTGACGCAAGGGAAAACAATAGCCGAAGATACGCCTCCCCGTCGGTCCGGGGGGGCGACGAAAAACGCCCCGGGCGTGGGGCCCGGGGCGTGTGTGGACGGTTTCTGAAGTCCGCTCGGTTATTGCGCGGGCTCAGTTGGAGGCCAGGCTGTCTACCGCGGCGTCCTCCGGGCCGACGTTGATCGACTCGGGCTGCAGGTGGTAGGTGGGGGCCGCCTTCGGGGCGGAGACGCCCTCGGAGTCGATCTCGAACTCCGCCATCGCCTCGTAGTCCTGCACCTGCTTGGTCTTCCCGATCGACTCGATGCGGGAGCGCTGCTCGGTGCGGATGGTGTCCAGCTTCTTGGAGAGCTGCTCGAGCGAGTGCGACTCGTACCGTGAGAGCCGGTCGATGGTCGCCTGGCGGTTCTCCATCTGCTCGATCAGGCGCTCGTTGCGGGCGATCGAGTCGATCTGGGCGTCAAGCTGGAACAGCTTGGACTGGAACTCGGCCCGTTCGGTCTCCAGGGTGGTGAGCAGGTCGGCCAGCTGCTGCTCCTGCTCGGACAGGAAGCCCAGCTCGGTGCTGAGCTCCGACGCCCGGTTGGTGTAGAGCTGGACCGTCTCGTCGATGCGGGTTCGCTTGGTGTACGCGTCCTGCATGCCCATCGCCTTGTTCGAGCTGTCGAACGAGACGCGGACGATGGCGCCCGGGTTGTTGGCCTGCGTGGTGCGGGCCTGGGCCAGGATGGCGTCGTACTGCTCCAGGTCGGCCGAGGCCAGGGCCACGACGCGGGTCGCGACCTTCAGCTCGCGGTCGAGCTCGGCCGTCTGCTGCTGGACCTCCGCCAGGTCGGCGCGGACCTGGGCGATCTTCTTGGGGTACTCGGCCTCCAGACGCTTGATCTGCTCCCGGAGCGCGATCGGGTCGTCGATGTGGTCGTCGATGACCTTGTGGATCTTGCTCTGGGTCTGGTGGAACACCGCGCCGACGCGCTGAGGCCCGGCGATGACGGCGGCCGTGCCGCCGACGAGCAGCGCGATCACGCCGGCTCGAACGACTGTTTTCCCGATGCTGCAGCCCATGATGACCTCCTCGTCATTGCGGGGCTCGTGCCCCCTTGGCTCGTGCGCGGCGGTCCGCCGCGGTTTGGTTCGTGTGAGCCCCGGCGGCCCGTGCCGCTCGGGGTCAAAGAGTGATTGGGAACCCGCGGTCGCGGTTTTCAGGGTGCGACAAAAAACCGGAAAATGCGGGGCGCGGGCCCCCGGCAGGGCCGGGCGGGGCTCCGGCGCGTAGTCTTTTGGGACCCGTCCGGTTGTGAAACGCGCCGTGCCGGGCTCGGTACAGACGGGCGGGACCGGTCCGCGCGAAGGGAGCCGCATGCTGACGAATCTGACCACCTCGTTCGTGGCGAGGCTGCGTGCCAACGACGAGGCGGCGTGGTTTGAGCTCTGGGAGACCTTCGGGCCAGTCCTGCGGGCACAGCTCACCAAGTGGGGCAAGGGACGCATCGGCGTCGAGACCGTCCGCGACCTCTCCCAGGAGACGCTCACGGCCCTGTCCAACTCGATCGACCGCTACGACCCGTCCAAGGGGGCCCGCTTCAGCACCTGGCTGCTCGCCATCGCCAAGCACGTGCTCGGGGACGAGATCGACCGGCGCATGGCCCTCAAGCGGGGCGGCGGCAAGACCGCGGCCTCGCTGGAGGAGTCCTGGATGGCCGCCTCCAAGGAGATGGGGGTGGACGAGCAGTACGAGGCCGCCGTCTTCCGGGCCAAGGTCGAGGCCGCGATCCGCATGGTGGAGCGCCACTGCGACTTCACGGACTTCGAGATCTACCGGATGCGGGTGCTGGACGGGCAGAGCGGCAAGGACGTCGCCGAGGCTGTGGGGGTGAGCGAGCCGACGGTCAGCCGTCGCCTGGCGAAGGTCCGGGACGAGCTGCGGACCCGCCTGGGGGAGGTGATCGCGACGTATTCATTCACGAAAGAGGAATTGGAGGAGGCGGAGCGAAACGGACTCCCGCTGGGTCCCAATAGGGATGGCGAGGGGCACGACAAGTCGACGGACGGGATGTTCGACGACGCCATCGCCGAGATCTACCACCGGCAGATGGAACTGCGTGCCCGGGACGAGTCGCTCGGGTAGCCGAGCCGCTGCCGGGGTGAGCCCCGGATAGGAGCGGGCCATGGAATTCGGAATGGTGATCGTGGCGGTGATGGCGGCGGCGATCGGGCTGCCCATCGCGGTCTACCTGGTCTACAAGCTCTTCGGGCTCATCTTCAGGATCCTCGGGAACCTGTTCACCTTCATCGGCAACGAGGTCAAGGACGCCGTCCGCCTCGTCGGCACCGTCATCGTCATCCCGATCTTCTCGCTGCTGGTGCTGCTGAACGTGATCATCGGGCGGTGGAGCGCCGCGGCCCACTTCGGGCGGAGCGTCGGGGCGGAGTGCTCCTCGTTCGGGGCGTGCGTGTACCGGCTGGTGGTGGGCAACCCGGCCCGGCTGCTCGGGCTGGGCGGGGCCCTCGAGGGCGTCGAGCAGCGCCTCCCCCAGGCGATGGCCGAGGCCCCCGGGCGGGACAAGCCCCGGCGCGCCTCGGGCGGCAAGTTCGAGGGGTACACCATCGTCGGCAGCCTGCCCGGCGGCGGCTCCGGAGCCAGGCTGTACATCGCCGAGCCCGACCCGATCAAGCGGGCCGGGTTCGACCGTCGGGGGATGGACGACGTCCGACGCGTCGTCATCAAGGCCTTCAGCCAGTCCGACGGCAGCACGCTGGACCAGATCGTCCGAGAGAGCCGCGCCCTCGAGGCCGCCAAGGAGCTCGGGCTCGTCCTCGAGCACGCCTCGGAGCCGGACCGCTTCTACTACGTCATGCGGTACGTGCCCGGCGACTCGCTGGGCGTGATCACCCAGCGACTGCACGCCCAGAGCCCCAGCGCCGGGCTCGACGCCCGCCACCTCCGCATGGCCCTGTCCTACATCGCCGACCTGGTGGATTCCCTGCACGTCTACCACCGGGGCGGGCTGTGGCACAAGGACGTCAAGCCCGACAACATCATCATCGACCGCGCCGACGACAGGGCCCACCTCGTCGACTTCGGACTCGTCACGCCCATGCGGTCCGCGATGACCCTCACCACGCACGGCACCGAGTACTTCCGCGACCCCGAGCTCGTCCGCCAGGCACTCCGGGGCGTGAAGGTGCACGAGATCGACGGTGCCAAGTTCGACGTCTACTCCGCCGGTGCCGTCCTCTACAGCGTCGTCGAGAACTCATTCCCCGCGCACGGCGGGCTCAGCCAGATCTCCAAGCGATGCCCGGAGGCGCTCAAGTGGATCGTCCGGCGCTCCATGGCCGACTACCAGCGCCGCTACGCCTCGGCCGCCGAGATGCGGGCCGACCTGCAGGCGGTGATCGAGGCGCGCGACCCGTTCGCCCTCAAGCCGGTGGACCTGCCCAGCATGCGGGGCGGCGAGCCCCCGGTGCAGGACGCCCCGGAGCTCACGCCCGACCCGGTCGCGCAGGCCCCGAACCCCGAGCCTGCGCGCTCGCCCTTCCCCCCCGCGGGTGCCTATGCCGGCGCGGGCGTCGGCGTCGGGATGGGCGCGGGGCACGCCACGCCCCGTCGCGGTCGCCCGAAGCTGCGGGTTTCGGACTGGTGGTCGGGACGCTACACCACCGAGGCCGGCGTGGCCCCCGCCGAGTCGGCGTTCGATCAGGCCGGGGAGAAGCTCAGGACGGCCTGGGGCGCCGCCCAGGAGAAGCTCCAGCAGGCGGGGGTGAGGGCGCCGGAGTCCGTCGAGGCCCGCCGCACGCCCGCGGTCCCCGTGGGTCAGCGCCTGAGCGCCGAGGAGCAGCTCAGGAACGCCCGCGATCGCGTGCGTCGGCGTCGCGCCGATGCGCGCCAGCGCGCCACGAACCGGCGCCACGCCGTGCACCGGCGTCCGCGGCGCAAGCAGTCGGCCGGCGGGCTGGCGGGGCTGGTGTTCGGGCTGTTCCTGGCCCTGTCGCTGTTCCTGGCGTTCGCGGTGGTGGTGGGCGCGCTGCTGTGGACCAAGCAGAGCAGCCGCTCGTCGTACGACATCGTGGTGCCCGACGACAAGGACTGGTCCGCCGAGGTCTGGTCGCCGGAGAAGTGGGAGACCGACGGCCTCGCCTCCGAGCGCGACTTCCCGGAGCTCAGCGAGCGGGTGCTGGTGCTCAGCGACCTGGCCTCGCCCCTGGACCCCGACGCCAGGGCCCGTCTCGAGCGCGTCCTGGGCGGGCTGAGCTCGGCCGGAGCCCGCTTCACCGGCGAGTTCGTGACCAGCGTGGACGAGACCGACGGCGCCCTGGTGGACCGCATCGCACGCGTGCGGGCCCAGCGCGGCGCGGTCCCACTGGACTCGGACGATCTCGGCTCGCGCCTCGCCGCCACGCTCGCGTGGCCGGACGCCGACTTCGACGCGGTGCTGTGGCTGGCCCCGGTCGCCGGAGAGCCCGGCGCCGTCGAGCTGGTGCTGATCGACTCCGACGGCGTGTCGCGTGCCGACGCCTCCAGCGAGGCGGAGGTGCGCCGGCTGGTCGAGGACCTCAGCGAGCCCGGGCTCTGAGCGTCGTCTCAGGCGGACGCGTGCGAGACCTCCGCCAGGCGCTCCAGCGTGGACAACGCCCCGCCCGAACCGAGGGCCTCGCGCGCCAGCGTGAGGCCCTCCTGCATGGTGGACGCGACGTCCGCCACCACCAGGGCCGCCGCGGCGGAGAGCGCGACCGTGTCGGACGCGGGCCCCGGCTCGCCCCGGAAGATCGAGCGGAGCAGCTCGGCGGACTGCTCGACCCCCTCGACCCGGATGGCCTCGATGTCCGCGGTCTCGAGCCCCAGCTCGCCCGGGTCGATCAGCTCGTGGTGCACGTTGGAGCCGCGCACCACCGCGACGTCGACCGGGGCGGTGGTCGTGATCTCGTCCAGCCCGTTGCGTGCGTGGGCGACCCGCGCGTGGGGGGTGCCCAGGCGCGCCAGCGTGATCGCCAGCAGCGCGACGTGACGCTGTTGCGAGACGCCGATGAGCTGGCGGGTCGCGCCCGCGGGGTTCGTGATCGGCCCCAGCAGGTTGAAGATGGTGGGGAAGGCCAGGGCGCGCCGAGGGCCGATCGCGTGTCGCATCGCCGGGTGATGGTTCACAGCGAAGCAGAAGCACACGCCCGCCTCCCGCAGGCACGCCGCCTGCTGCTCGGGCGTGGCGTCCAGGTTCACCCCGAGCGCCTGCAGCACCTCCGCCGAGCCCCGCCCCGTGCGAGACCGATTCCCGTGCTTGGCCACCACCACGCGCGCGACCTCGGACTCCGGCGGTGGCGTCACCGATGCGGCGACGATCGCGGCGGCGGTCGACACGTTGAACGTCTTGGGGGCCCCGCCCGTCCCGCACGTGTCGATCAGCGACTCGCCCGGCTCCGGCTCGTAGGGCACCGGCGTGACCCGCTGACGCATCGCCGTCGCCGCCCCGACCAGCTCGTCCGGATCGGGGTCCCGCGCCGCTAGCAGGGCCAGCAACGCCCCGATCTGGGCGTCGTCCAGCTCGCCCTCCAGCAGGCGGCGCATCGTCTCGAAGGCCTCAGGTGCGGGCATCGGATGCCCGCCGACCAGGTCGGCCAGCGTCTCGTGGATGGGGTCTTTCGTGCTCACGCGGGGAGGGTAGCGGCGTCCGAGACGCGGCGGGCACGAACCGGGACCGGGCGCCGACGGTACACCGATAGGATGTGCGGGAAGGAACCGCGATGAGCGACGGACGCCACAGCGACGGGGCACTCACCGGGGGGGGCATCCCGACCACCCTCCGGGTCGTGCGAGAGGCGCAAGCGCGTCTGCGCCGTCGCGCCGGCGTCGCGACGACCGGGCGCGTCCTGCCGGTGCTGGGCGTCCTGGGGATGCTGGCCCTGCTCGCGTCGTGGTGGTGGGCCCTGGGGGTCTGGGCGTGGGCGTGGTGGCTGGTGCCCAGCGCGGTCGTGGCGATCGGCGTGCTGGCCGGCGTGCTGGTGGCGCTCGGGACGCGGATCGCCTCGGTCCGGGCCGCGGGCGTGCTGGACGAGTCGCTGGGGCTCTCGGACCGCCTGAGCTCGGCGGTGGCCTTCGCGCACACGCGGGGCGGTGCGCTGGGCAGTGTGAAAGGAAGCACGGGGTCGTCTGTGGGGGGGAGCGGGTTCGTGAGGCTCGCCATGGCCGACGCGGAGCGAGCCTCTGGCGGGGCGCGGGCCAGCCGGGCGGTGCCGATCCGCATGGGACGAGGCTGGCGCATCGGGGGGGCGCTCGTGATCCTCACCGCGGGGCTGGGGCTCGGGCTGCCCGACCGGGCGGGCGTGATCGCGGCCCAGCGGGCCGAGGCGCAGCGGGCACGCGAGCTCGCGGCGGACCGGCTGCGCGAGGCCAGGGCGTCGATGGAGGCGTCGCTGATCGAGGAGCCGGCCTCCGAAGACGCGGACGGGCCCGCCCAGACCGATGAGGGCACGCTGCGTGCCTTCGAGGAGCTCGAGCGAGCCCTCGCGGAGGGCGAGAAGGAACCGGACGAGGCCCTCGCCGAGGCCGCGGCCGAGCTGGAGCGCGAGGCGGAAGCGCGCGAGCGGAGCGCAGAAGAGGCCGAGCGTGCCTCGCGCGAGCTGGATGAGCGGCTGGACGGGATCGACCCGGGCGAGTTCGACCGGGCCCGCGAGCTCGCGGACCGCCTGCGTGACCGGGATCTGGACGGCGCAAGCGAGACCGCGCGCGACCTGCTGGATCAGGCCGAGCGGATGACGCCCGAGGAGCGTGAGCGACTGGCCGAGGAGCTGGAGCGTCTGGCCGAACGCATGCGCGAGCCAGATGATGCGGGCGTGCAGGTGAACGCTCCGAGCGGGACCCCCGATGCGGGCCGGTCTCCGAACACAGACGAACAGCCCGCGGCGGAGCCCCCGACGCCGGACCAGCAGGAACGTGACTCCCGCGATCAGCCCGAGCAGACGCGCGAGGTGGACGATCAGCTCCGCGAGGCGCTGCAGCGCGAGGCCGAGCGGTTGCGGGAGACCCCGCCCTCCCAGCAGCCCCCGGAACAGCAACCCGATCAACGGACCGATCCGGGCCGCCAGGGCCAGGAGCAGCAGGGCCAGGACCAAACAGGCCAGGACCAAACAGGCCAGGACCAGACGGGCCAGGAGCAGACGGGCCAGGAGCAGACGGGTCAGGAGCAGACGGGTCAGGAGCAGCAAGGGCAGGAGCGGCAGAGCCAGGACCAGACCGGGCAGGACCAGACCGGGCAGGAGCAGCAAGGCCAAGAACTGACCGGCCAAGAACAGACCGGTCAAGAACAGACCGGTCAGGAGCAGTCCGGTCAGGAGCAGTCCGGGCAGGACCAGCAGGGCCAAGAGCAACAGGGCCAGGAGCAGACAGGCCAGGAGCAACAGGGCCAAGAGCAAGAGGGCCAAGCGCAGCAAGGTCAGGAACCGACGGAACAGGAACAGCGGGATCTGGAACAGCAGGGTCAGGACCAGACCGATCAGGAACAGGCAGACCCAGAGCAGCAGGGCCAGGACCAGCAAACTCAGGATCAGCCCCGGCAGGGCCAGGAACGTGAGGGCCAGCCTCAGGACGGGCGCCCGCAGGGTCAGCAACCCAACACCCAGCCCGGTGACACCGAGCAACAGCAGCCTCAGGAGGGTCAGGGCGAGGGGCAGCGTTCGCTCGAAGAGGTGCTGCGCGAGGCCGCGGAGAGCGAGGAGCGCGGCCGTCGGGCCCGTCGCGAGTCGGAATCGCTGCGCCGCGAGGCCGAGCGTCTGCTGGGCGATCCCGACGATCGCACGCCCGAGGGACAGGACGAGGGCGATCCCCGTCCGCCGGAGGACGAGACCGGTCAGGGCGGGCGGGGCGAGAGTGAGGGCCTCACGCGCGAGCCCAGCGGCGATCCCTTCCGGGAGACCGTCCCGGTGGACGCACGCCCCGACGATCCGCGGGGCGAGGGCGGACGCGTGATCTCCGAATGGCTGGGCGAGGGGCAGGAGGGCGAGCTGCCGCCGGAGGCGCGCGAGGAGATCCGGCGGGCCGCGGGCAGCGCCGAGCGAGCGGTCGAGCAGCAGCGTGTCCCGAGCCGGCATCGGGACCTGGTGCGCAAGGTCTTCCGTCGCTGGCAGGAGCGGGCCGGCGAGCCCGCGACCGACTCGGTCGCCCCGCTGGGCGAGGACGCCCCGTTGCCGGGCTCCGGTGGTTCTGAGCGCGAGGGGGGGGCATGAGCTGGGTCTGGAGCGAGCCGCTCTGGCTCGGGGTGTGGCTGCTGACGCTGCCGATGGGCGTGCTGGCCTGGCGGTGGTTCACGAGCATGAGCCGCATGCGCCGGGTCAGCGCGGTCGTGCTGCGCGCCGTGCTGCTGGCCCTGCTCGCGGGCGCCGTGGCGGGGCTGAGCTGGTCGCAGCGGGTGGACACCGTCTCGGTGATCGGGGTGGTGGACGTCTCCGAGAGCGTCCGTCGCTTCGCGCACGTCGAGGGCGGCGTGCCCGTGGAGCAGGCGGTCGGCTCGTACCTGTCGCGAGTGTTCCGGGAGCGCGCCACCGACGACACCATGGGCCTGATCGTCGTGGACGGCGACGCCGCGGCGGTCGCGCTGCCCACCACCAACGACCCAACCGGGCGCGGGCTGGTCGGCACCGGGTCTGACGGCACGGACCTGGCCTCCGGGCTGCGCCTGGCCGGCGCCGTCGCCCCCCGGGGCTCCACCCCCCGCGTCGTGCTGTTCAGCGACGGCAACCAGACCACCGGCGACGCCCTCGCGGCGGTGCGCGAGATGGGCTCGGGCGGGGGGCCCGGCGTGCGTGTGGACGTGGTCCCGCTGACGTACCGCGTGGGGCGCGAGGTCGCGGTCGAGTCGGTCGAGGCCCCGCCCCTGGCGGGCGAGGAGTCCACCGTCACGCTGCGCGTCGTCCTGCGGTCCACCGGGCGGGCGTCCGGCGAGCTCTCCGTGCTGCTGGGCGGCGACCCCGTGGACGCCAACGGGGCGGACGCCGGCTTCGCCCGCGCCGTGGCCCTCGAGCCCGGGCGGACGGTCGTGCGCGTGCCCGTCACGCTGGGCCCCGGGCGGGTGCACCGCTTCGAGGCGGTCTTCGAGCCCTATCCGGACGGGCGGGGCGACCCGACCGACACCAGCCTGGCCAACAACCGGGGCGAGTCGTTCACCATCACCCCGGGGCGGGGGCGGGTGCTGCTGGCGAGCTCGACCGAGACGCGCGACGTGCTGGCCGGGGCCCTGCGTGGGGTGGGCATCGAGGTGGACGAGGCACCGGTCACCGGCCTGCCCGTCGAGATGCTCGAGCTCCAGGGCTACGACGCGGTCCTGCTCGAGAACGCCGCGGTGGAGGACGTCCTCGACGAGCAGCTCTCCCTGCTGGGCGAGTGGGTCCGACGCTTCGGAGGCGGGCTGGTCGTCATCGGCGGGCCCGACGCGTTCGGCAGCGGCGGGTGGCGTGACTCACGCCTCGCCGAACTGCTCCCCGTCGAGCTGGAGCTGCCCGTGCGTGAGGTCCGCCCCAGCACCGCCGTCGTGTTCGTGATCGACAAGTCCGGCTCGATGGGGCATCGCGTGCTGGGCTCGCGGCGCACCCAGCAGGAGATCGCCAACGAGGCGACCGTGCTCGCGATCGACGTGCTCGACGAGACCGACCTCGTCGGCGTGATCGCGTTCAGCGACCGCGAGCGCGAGATCGTGGAGCTGGGTCGCAACGACGAGCCCGATCGCACCTCCGGCGCCGTCCGCTCCATCATGGCCGGCGGGGCGACCAACCTGCCCCCGGCGCTGCGACTCGCGGTGCAGCGCCTCGAGGCGGCCGACGCCAGGGACCGCCAGATCGTGGTGCTGACCGACGGCCAGAGCGAGAACAGCGAGCAGCTGCTCCCGATCGCAACCGGGCTGCCGGGCAGGCAGATCCGCCTCACCACCATCGCGATCGGAGACGACGCCGACACGGACCTGCTGCGTCAGATGGCCGAGGCGGGGGGTGGGGCGTTCTATCGCGTCAGCCGCCCCGAGGCCCTGCCGCAGGTGCTGGTGAAGGCGGTCCGGGTGGAGCGGACGCCGCTGGTGCGGGAAGAGCCCTTTACGCCATTGGTCGCGGACTCCACTTCCCCGCTGATCGCCGGCTTCGAGGGTCTTCCGGAGCTGGGAGGCCTGTCGCTCACGTCGCGGCGTCGGCTTCCGACCATCTCCACCGCCCTCGTCACGCCACAGGGCGAGCCGGTGCTGGCCGACTGGCCGGTCGAGCTCGGGCGGGTCGTCGCGTTTACGAGCGACACGGGGCGCTGGGCGGACGAATGGGCTCGTTCGCCGGTGTACGCGCAGTTCTGGGCCCAGCTGGTCCGGACGGTCTCACGCGCGGACGAACGCGGCGGGGGTGAGCTCGACGTGGAGTCGGACGGACGGGTCGTCCGCCTCACCTACCGGGCGCGCACCGCGGAGGGCGTGCCGGTCGACCGGCTGTCGCCCACCGCCCGCCTGTACGGCCCCAGCGGGGCCAGGGCCGACGCCACGCTCGTGCAGCGGGGCCCCGGCGAGTACGCGGCCGAGGTCGTCGTCCCGAGCGAGGGGGCCTGGATCGCGGTCGCCTCCGCCACCGACGGCGAGCGGGCCCTGGCGCCGGCGTTCGGCGGCGCCACCGTGCGCGGCGGGGGCGAGCTCGCGGCCCTGGAGTCCGACGAGGGACTCCTGCGGGCCATCGCCGACGCCACCGGCGGGCGCGTGCTCAGCCTGGACGACCCCGACGGGGCGGCGTTGTACGACCGGGCGACCATCGTGCCGCGCATCGACGTGCAGACCGTCTGGCCGGCGCTGGTCGCGTGGGCGATCGCGGTCTTCGTGCTCGACGTCGGCACTCGCAAGGTGGCGTGGGACCGCGCGATCAGCAGCGAGTTCGGCATGGGGCTGGCGCGCCGGGCACGCGAGGCGGTCGCGAGCCGCGGCGCGACGGCGACCGCGACGGTGGGGGGGCTCCGGGCCGGGCGCGAGGAGGGCCAGAGCCTGGCGAGCCGGCTGCGTGCGGGGAGCGTCGGCGGGTCCAGCGAGGACATGGTCGAGCAGACCGAACGCGAGACCCGAAGGGCCCGCGCGGAGTCGAGGCTGCAGGAGGCGGCGCGAAAACGCGAGGAGCGACGGGCCAAGGCGCCGGACACCGACCCGGGAGAGCCGTCCGCCGGCGACCGCCCATCGAAACCGCCCGAGGGCGAGAGCGCCGGTGGTGAGAGCGGGCTGCTCGCAGCGAAGCGTCGCGCCCGCGAGCGGTTCAAGGAGCAGGAGTGAGCCCGACGCCGACTGAGACCGGGAGACGACGCTGGGCGCCGCGGAGCGTCGGATGAGAGCGTCCACGATCCGAACCTTCGCTGCGATCAGGTTCGGCGTCCCCTGGCCCGTGCATTTGTGTACTACAAACGCTCGCCCAGCAGGCTCAGGCGCGACGCGTCGGTGATCCGCACGTCCACGATCGAGCCGACCAGCGACTCGGGCGACTGCTCGCTGGGCACGTCGAAGAAGACGATCAGGTCCGAATCGGTCCGCCCCGAGAGCTGCACGCTCGGGCCGAGGTCGGTCACGTCGGCCAGGGCCGCGGCCCCTGCCTTGACGCCCCGCCCGCCGACGGTGATGTCGATCATGCCCGTGCCGGGTCGGACGTCGAGCCCGTGCTTCTTCTTCTCGGCCCGGCTGAGCCCCTCGACGAAGACCGGGAAGGTCCGCCCGATCTGCTCGCGGGCGATCGAGTCGGAGATCTCGGCCTGCAGGGCGAGCAGCTCGTTGTTCCGCCGACGCTTGTCAGCCTCGGGGACGTCGTCGGGGATCCGGTCGTAGGCCACGGTGCCCGGGCGCGGCGAGTACTTGAAGATGAATTGGTTCTTGCAGCGGCTGCGGACCAGCAGATCCCTGGTCGCCTCGAAGTCTTCCTCGGTCTCGGTCGGGAAGCCGACGATGATGTCGCCCGACAGCATCAGCGGACGCCCGAGCTCGGGCTGGTCGAGGAAGTGGCGGGCGCGGTCGAGGAACTCGTGGTACTCGCCCACGGTGTACCCGCGGTTCATTTTGGCCAGGATGCGGTCCGACCCGCTCTGGGCCGGGACGTGCAGGTAGCGGCACAGGCGCGGGTGGTCGCGGATGACCTCCAGCACGTCGTCCCCGAAGTCGCGCGGGTAGCTGGTCACGAACCGCAGACGCTCGATGCCCGGCGCCTCGTCGTGGATGCGGGCCAGCAGGTCGGCGAAGGTGGTCGTCTGCTCGCCCGCGAAGGCGTCGCGGTGGTGGGATCCCTTGTACGTCCGGCCCTTCTGCGGCTGCGTGACGCCGTTGAGCGAGACCGCGGCTCCGTGCTCGAAACGGTAGTGGTTCACCGTCTGCCCGAGCAGGGTGACCTCGATCACGCCCGCGTCGGCCAGGCGTTTGCACTCGTCCACGATGTGGTCCGGCGGGCGGTGGATCTCGGCCCCGCGCGTGTGCGGCACCACGCAGTAGGTGCAGAACTTGTTGCACCCGCGGGTGATGCGGACGTACGCGCTCTTGCGGCTGGTCGCCTCGATGGGCGAGACCGCCCGCGACAGGTCCAGCAGCTCCAGCGAGTCCTCCGCGGCGCTCAGGGTCGAGGAGCGGCGCGAGGCGGACCCCTGCAACGCCGCGGCCCGGGCGCTGCGCCGGGCGGCCCGCCCGGGCTCGTCGGCGACCAGGCTGGCGCGTGTCCGCACCGCGTTGTCCAGCAGCTCGGGCAGCTTGTCCAGCTCCGCCGGGCCGCACATCAGGTCCACCACCGGCATGCGGTCCATGAGGGCGACCCCGTCCCGCTCGGCCATGCACCCCAGCACGCCGACCACCAGGGCGGGCCTGCTCGCCTTGGACTTGCTGACCTCGCCCAGCCGGCTCCAGACCTTCTGCTCGGCCCGCTCCCGGACCGAGCAGGTGTTGTACAGCACCACGTCCGCCCGGTCGGCGTCGGCGGTGAAGGTGTACCCCAGGCTGGTCAGGTGCCCGGTGACCAGCTCCGAGTCGAGCTCGTTCATCTGGCACCCGAAGGTCTCGAGGTACACGGTTTTTCCGGCGTTGCCCGGCATGGCGGGATGGTAGCGCGGGGCGCACCCCGGGCCGGGGTAGACTCAGGGCGGATGAATCAGGACGATGTCCGAGAACGGTTCCGCAGGCTGCCCCTCGCCAGCAAGTGCCTGGTGCTGTTCGGCGTCGCCGCCGCCGCCATCACCGCCCTGGCCCTGCTCCTGCCCCTCTTCCGCATGAACGCCCTGGTCGGGGCCGGGCAGGCGACCGTGTCGCGCGAGGTCGCGGCCTGGGTCCGCTCGCTCGACCCGCCCCTGGAGAACGGCGACGCGCGACAGATCGGCACCACCACGGTGCGGCGCCTCTCGCTCGAGGCCGCCCTCGAGGACGAGGACCGCTTCGTCCGGAGGGCCGCCCGACGCCTGGAGCGCGACCCGGAGCGTGTCGAGGTGCTGGGCGGGCGCTGGGAGGGCTGGGCCCACACCTACGACGCCGCCCGGGCCGCCCGCACCGCCGACGGCACCATCGAGTCGGTGTTCGTCTTCAACCGCATCTCCGACGACGCGGGCGCCCAGCTCGTGGTCAACCTGCTGTTCGTGACGGTGGCGGGCTCGGTCGTGCTCGCGGTGGCCCTGATCGTGTTCGCGATCATTACCAACCGCCTGATCCTGGCCCCGGTCGAGAGCCTGAAGGAGACCGCCGAGCGTGTCCGCGAGGGAAGGCTCGACACCCGCAGCGAGATCCACACCGGGGACGAGTACGAGGAGCTGGCCGACACTTTCAACCTGATGCTCTCCGAGCTGGAGAGCCAGCAGCGACAGCTCCGCGCCATCAACAAGGCGATGGACGTCAAGCTGTCCGAGCTGACCGAGGCCAACGTCGCCCTGTACGAGGCGGCACGCCTGAAGGGCGACTTCCTGGCGCGCGTCAGCCACGAGCTCCGCACCCCGCTCAACTCCATCATCGGCTTCGCCGAGCTCCTGCTCGAGATCGCCAAGAAGGAGTCAGCCGAGAGCGCCAAGAAGGTCGAGGCCAACGAGACCGAGCTCGCGGCCCTCGAGAAGCGGGGGCGGTACCTGGCCAACATCGTCACCGCCGGGCGGACGCTGCTCGAGCTCATCGAGAGCCTGCTCGAGATGGCCAAGCTCGAGGCAGGGCGGGTGGACGTGCGCGTCGAGCCGATGGACCTGGCCGAGAGCTGCCAGGCCCTGGTCGGCCTGATCTACCCGCTGGCCCACCGCAAGGGCATCAAGGTGAGCCTGGACGTCGCCCGCGACGCCCCGACGATCTACACGGACGTGAAGAAGTTCCAGCAGGTGGTCTTCAACCTGCTCTCCAACGCGGTGAAGTTCACCGAGGGCGTCGACCGGCCGGGCGAGATCACCCTGCGGGCAGAGCGTCTGCCCGCGGGCGAGTCCGGGCGCGAGGGCGAGCGCGTCCGCGTGAGCGTGCTGGACAACGGCCCGGGCATCGACGAGGCGGACCAGTCGCGCATCTTCGAGAGCTTCGAGCAGGGCGAGGCCGGGCACACGCGCGGGCACAGCGGGGCCGGGCTCGGGCTCGCCATCGTCAGCGAGCTCACCAAGGTGCTCCAGGGCGAGGTGCAGCTCGTCAGCGAGCCCGGGCACGGGGCGATGTTCTGCGTCATCCTCCCCATCCGGCTCGAGCCCGTGGAGGCCGAGACCACCGCGCTGGAGTCCCGCTTCCGCGGGGCGCTGGCCAAGGGTGAGGAGCTGGGCGGGGGCGTCCTCCAGGACACGGTGATCGTGTCCGATGCGACCGGCCCCGCCGACGACCCCGGGTCGCACGAGCCGGACGATGCGACGGACACCGGCAGCGATCCGAGCGGGGGAGGCCCCAGGGGCGGGGTCGAGGGTCAGACCGCCCCGGGGTAGTGGCGCACCACCGGGCGTGCCCCGTCGCGGAACTCCACCGCCACCACGTCGATCCGGATCGGGCGCTCCAGCCAGCCCCGGGCCCGACGCAGCGACTGCGTCAGCGACCGCAGCTTTGCTCGCTTGTGCCCGGTGATCGCGTTCTCCGGTCGGAACGCCCCGCCACCGGCCACGAGCAGGCGGGCCTTCACCTCCACGACCACGATCGTCTCGCCGTCGGGCGCCAGGCAGACCAGGTCGAGCTCGCCCCGGCCCAGCTCCACGTTCCGCTCCACCACGCGGTAACCCAGCCCGCGGAGGTGGCGTGCCGCGACCCGCTCGCCCCGACGCCCCACGTCCCTGGTGCCGCGCCGGCTCCCCAGCAGCCCCGCCAGCCGGGCGCCCAGCCGCACCTCAGCCCTCGCTCGGCCCGTAGCGGTCCACGGCGATCTCGTACAGCCGCTCCGCGATCTCGTTGGCGTTGTTGACCCGCGCCCGCTCCACCAGCCGGTCGATGTAGCGCTTCAGCTCCTCGCGCCGGCGCTCCTCGAGCAGCTCGTTCTCGATCGCCAGCTGCGCGTCGTACAGCGACACGCTCCGCCCCACGATCGACTCGAGCCGCACCCAGAACACCAGCGTGCCCAGCTCGACCGGCCCGACCGTCTCTCCGATCTGAAGCGATGTCGCCGCGTCGTTCAGCCCGGCGCTGAAGAACGAGGCGTCCTCGAAGTCCCCAGAGAACGAGAACGTCTCGAGGCCGCCCCGGTCCGGGTTGTACCCGTTCGGCTCGCCAGACGCGATCTCCTCGAACGCCTCGCCCGCGGCGAGGCGGTCGGTGACCTCGCGCACGCCCTCCGCGTCGCTCGCCGGCACGCGGATCACGCGGAAGGTCGCGACCGGGTCCCGGTTGTACTCGCTGTAGTCGCGCAGGTACCGCTGACGGATGTCGCGCCACGACACGTTCACCCGCCGGTTGATCGACTCGCGGATCTCGATGCCGATCAGCACCGACTCCTTCTCCTCCTGCAGCAGCTGGTTGAGCGACTTGCCACGCTCCAGGCGTGCCTGCTGCTCGGCCCGCTCCACGCTGCCCCGGTTCTCCCCGATGAAGTTCTGGCGCGACTGCTCCAGGAACGCGCGCAGCCCCTGCTGCTGCTCGGGCGTCAGGCGCTGCAGCGCCTCGGCCCGCAGCAGCTCGTCGGTCACGATCCCCCGCACCCGAGACGTGATCTCGTTGCGGACCATCGCCAGCCAGCTCTCGCGCGTCCGGCGGGCGCGCTCCGCGACGAAGTACGCCTCCAGCGGCTCGAAGAACTCGTCGGCGTAGATCGGGCGTCCGTTGATGTCGCCCACCTTCGCGTCGATCAGCGTCGCCTCCGTCGCGGGCGCCGCACCGGGGTCGGGCGCGGGCGCACCCGGCGAGTTCAGGAACCGCCTCGCCTCGTCGTCGGTCGCCACCAGCGGCGAGGCGAACAGCTCAGGCCCGGGCGTGGCGCGCGATCCCTCCGGCCCGCCCGCGGCCCCGATCGTCAGCCGGGACGGGGGGGCGGACGCGCGTGGAGCGGGGGGCGTCGATCGACCGCCGGGCGTCCCCTCGCGCTCGACCTCGATCGGCGTCCCGACGGGATCGGTCAGGCGCACCGCCTCCGACGACGGCCCGGCCCGGAAGTCCGACGGCCCGAGGCGAGCGCCGCCGTCGAGCGACACGCCCGAGCGGCACCCGCCCGCCAGCGCCAGCGACGCGAGCGTGCCGGCGAGGATGATTCCGTTGCGATCTCGGCGTGTCATGGCGGCCCTTCCTGGTTGGACACGGGCGGGCCTCCGGCTCGCCCCCGGGATTCCCGCCGCTAGGATGCCCTCAAGGAGACTCCCATGGCCGACGGTGAACAGCCCAAGATTATCATCGATGACGACTGGAAATCGCAAGCCCAGGCCGAGAAGGAGCGCCTGAAGCAGCAGGGCGAGGCGGAAAAGGCCAAATCCAAGCCCATGAGCGAGGGCGGCCAGAGCCCGTTCGGCGACAAGCTCGGCATCGAGGACCTCGTCAAGATGATGGCCACCCAGGCCCTGATGTACCTGGGCGCCATCCCCGACCCCCAGTCCGGCAAGGCCATCCTCGCCCCCGAGTACGCCAAGCTGCACATCGACATGCTCGGCGTCATCGAGGAGAAGACCCGGGGCAACCTCACCGAGGACGAGAAGGCCATGATGACCGGCACCCTCAACGAGTTGCGGATGCAGTTCGTCGAGATCATGAAGGTCATCGAGCAGGCCCGCAAGGAGGGCAAGCTCGACGAGATGGGCATGCCGCCCGGCGACGCCCCCGGCAACGCCCCCGGCGCCGGGCCCTCGCCGCTCGCGTGAGGGAACATCCCCGCCCCGGGCGGGGATATGCTCTGAGACCAGGGAGCGGGCCGACCCGCGCCCGACCCGCCAAGGAACCTGGAGACGGCCCGTGCCCAACGAAGGACTGTTCGAGCGGAACTACTTCATCATCCGTCGCCTGCACTCGCTGACGGGCATCGTCCCCATCGGCGTCTTCCTCATCGCACACCTGGTCACCAACTCCTCGCTGGCCTGGGGCAAGTACGCCCTGCGAGGCGAGGGCGCGGACTACTCCGTGCAGCAGGGCGGGGCCGCCTATTTCCAGCACGAGGTCGAGTGGATCAACACCCAGGTCCCGCACCTCTTGCTCATCGAGATCACGCTCTGGGCGGCGCTGGCCTTCCACATCGTCTTCGGCGTCTACTTCGCCATGACGGGCAAGTCCAACACCGCCCGCTACGCCTACCAGGACAACTGGCGCTACACCCTGCAGCGCTGGAGCGGCTACGTCGGCATCCTCTTCATCTTCTACCACGTCGCCACGCTCCGCTGGGGCTGGACCTTCCTCGTCCCGGACGGCACACGCTGGAGCCACCACTTCTCCTCCTCCACGCTCGCCGCCTCCCTCAGGGGCTCCTGGGACGCCGTCACCCCCGCCGGCATCGCCGTCTCGCTCGGCTACTTCGTCGGCATCACCCTGCTCGTCTTCCACTTCGCCAACGGGCTCTGGACCGCGGCGATCACCTGGGGCCTCACCGTGTCCGCCTCCGCCCAGAAACGCTGGGGGCACGTCTGCTTCGCCCTCGGCGCGGGCCTGATGCTCGCCGCCTGGGCCGCCCTCGGCGCCGCCGTCATGCTCAAGCCCGACGACGCCTTCCGCGTCGAACGCGAGATCATCCTCGACGAGCACGGCGAGGCCAAGCTCCTCGAGTACATGGGCGAGTACAACGTCCCCCCCGCCGACCCCGAGGAGCTCCGGGCGGGGGACTCGCAGGCCGCGAACCCCACGCAGGCCGAAGCTGCAACCGATTCGCCCGAGCCGACGAACCCGTCCGAGGGCAACTCCTGATGATTCCCGAGCCTGCCAGCCGGAATCGTCGGAACCGCACAGCCCGGTACTCAGACCGCCGGGCGGGAAGGAATCCCTGATGGCTGACCGCCGTGTCATCGTGGTGGGAGGCGGCCTCGCGGGCCTCGCGGCCTCGGTCCGCATCGCCGAAGCGGGCGTCCCGGTCGACCTGTTCAGCATGATCCCCGTCAAACGCTCGCACTCCGTGTGCGCCCAGGGCGGCATCAACGCCTGCAACGAGGTCGCACGACAGCAGGGCTATTCCGAGTACCAGCACTTCGACGAGACGATCTACGGCGGCGACTTCCTCGCCGACCAGGGCCCGGTGCTCGAGATGGCCAACTGGGCCCCCAAGGTCATCGACCTGCTCGACCGCATGGGCGTCCCCTTCAACCGCACCGACGAGGGCCGGCGCGACCTCCGCCTCTTCGGCGGCTCCCTCTTCAAACGCACCCACTTCGCCGGCGCCACCACCGGCCAGCAGCTCCTCTACGCCCTCGACGAGCAGACCCGGCGCTACGAGGCCGAGGGCAAGGTCAACAAGTACGAGTACTGGGAGTTCCTCGCCCCCGTCACCGAGGGCGAGGGCGAGGACAAACGCTGCGTCGGCATCGTCGCCCAGGACATGCGGACCATGCAGATACGCTCCTTCCGGGCCGACGCCGTGGTCATGGCCACCGGCGGCAACGGCCTGATCTTCGGCCAGAGCACCAACTCGGTCATCTGCACCGGCGGCGCCGCGTCCCGCTGCTACCAGCACGGCGCCTGGTACGCTAACCCCGAGATGATCCAGGTCCACCCGACCGCCATCCCGGGGGCCGACAAGTGCCGCCTCATGTCCGAGTCCGCCCGGGGCGAGGGCGGACGCGTCTGGGTCCCCAGGAACAAAGACGACACGCGCAAGCCCGCCGACATCCCCGACTCGGACCGCTGGTACTTCCTCGAGGAGCGCTACCCCGACTACGGCAACCTCGTCCCGCGCGACATCGCCACCCGCGAGATCTTCGACGTCTGCGTCAACGAGGGGATGGGCATCGGCGGCGGCAACATGGTCTACCTCGACCTCACCCACAAGGACCCCGACTACCTCACACGCAAGCTCGGCGGCATCATGGACATCTACGAGAAGTTCGCCGGCGAGGACCCCCGCTACGCGCCCATGAAGATCTTCCCCGCCGTCCACTACACCATGGGCGGACTCTGGACCACCTACAAGGCCGGCTCCTACCAGCCGGACGAGCCCATGCCCGCCCACAAGCCCGGCAACCGCATCCCGGTCGACACCGAGGTCGGACGCGGGATGGCCTACGGCGCACCCGTCAACATGATGACCTCCATCCGGGGCCTCTACGCCTTCGGCGAGGTCAACTTCGCCTTCCACGGCGCCACCCGCCTCGGCGCCAACGCCCTGCTCTCCTGCATCTTCGACGGCCTCTTCTCCGGCGTCTCCGTCGTCAACTACGTCAACGACTCCGACGAGACCCCCGCCGAGTCCATCCAGCAGTCCCGCTACGACAACGCCGTGAAGACCGAGCAGGCCAGGGCCGACGAGCTGCTCTCCACCGCCGAGTCGGGCGAGAACGACCCCGCCCTCAACCCCTACCAGATCGCCAAGGAGATGGGCGAGGAGATGACCGCCGCCTCCACCGTCGTCAAGACGGGCCCCAGGCTCCAGAAGTGCCTGGACAGGATCGCCGAGCTGCGAGACCGCTACGCGAAGGTCCGCCTCGGCGACGACGCCGCCTGGACCAACCAGACCCTCAGCTTCTCACGCGCCGTGGGCGACATGCTCATCCTCGCAGAGGCCATCGCCAGGGCCGGGCTGCTCCGCGAGGAGTCGCGCGGCTCGCACTACCGCACCGACTTCCCCGACCGCGACGACGACCGCTTCTGGAAGACCTCCGTCGCCAAGTACAACCCCGACACCGGCAACTCCGACATCGAGTTCATGCCCGTCCGCGCCGGCCTCGTCGAGCTGCGGGCCCGCACCTACGGCAAGACCGAGCCCTCCAGCAACGCGAAGAAGACCGAGGCCGCCGCCTCCGCCTGAGCCTCCCCGACCCGACGACCTCCAAGGAGTCACCCACGATGGTCAGCGCTCCCACCCTCACGGAACGAAAAGCCAACCGCCAGCGGGCCAAGGCCGGTCGCACGGTCGTCTTCGCCATCAAACGCTGCGACGGCCCCGGCAAGCCCTCGCGCTGGGAACGCTTCAAGGTCGAGGTCGAGCCCAACGCCAACGTCATCTCCTGCCTCCGCCAGATCGCCGCCAACCCGGTCACCGCCGAGGGCAAGGCAACCTCCCCCGTCGCCTGGGACGCGGGCTGCCTCGAGGAGGTCTGCGGCGCCTGCACCATGGTCATCAACGGCAAGGTCCGCCAGTCCTGCTCCTGCCTCATCGACGAGTACGCCCCCGAGGACGGCGACGAGATCACCCTCGAGCCCATGAGCAAGTACCCCGTCGTGCGAGACCTCTGGGTCGACCGGGCACGCCTCTTCCACGCCCTCAAGCGCGTCCACGCCTGGGTCCCCATCGACGGCACCTACAACCTCGGCGCCGGCCCCACCGAGTCGCCCGAGTCCCAGCAGACCCGCTACAAGCTCTCCGAGTGCATGTCCTGCGGCTGCTGCCTCGAGGCCTGCCCCCAGTACAACCTCGAGCCCGACGAGAACAAGTGGAACTCCGCCTTCATCGGCGCGCACGCCATCTCACAGGCCCGCCTCTTCAACGAGCACGAGACCGGCAAACGCAAGAAGAAGGAGCGCCTCGACGCCCTCATGGGCCCGGGGGGCATCAACGACTGCGGCAACGCCCAGAACTGCGTCAAGGTCTGCCCCAAGGAGATCCCGCTCACCGAGTCCATCGGCGCCATGGGACGGGCCGTGACCGTACACGCCATCACCAAGTTCTTCCGAGGCAAGTAACCCGAAGGCCACCCGCGTCTTGAAACGAGCACGGAACGCACGCGACGGGACTCTCCGAGCCGCGGGCCTAAGCACGCGGCCCCCCGCCCTGGAATCACAACGGTCGATCGGTTCTGCGACCGATGACGCTCTCCCTCACCCCTCCAGATCGATCCGAGGCGCCGCCCGCTTCTTCGATCCGCCCGCCGCGTCGTACCCCGCCGCGTGCTCCTGGTGATCCTCACGCGTCTCCTCGCTGGTCGCGTGCTCGGTCTCGCGGACGGCGTCCACGTGCTCGACCTGCTCGGTGAGCTCGAACGAGTCGTCCGCGCTGCGGGGGTTGGCCTTCGCCTGGGCCGCCTTGCGGGCGCGCTCCTTCTGCCTGGCCGCCTGCAGCGGGCTCCCCGAGACGCTGGCCTGGAAGTTGGGGATCGCGCCGGTCACGCCCTGTTCATCGGCGATGGATCGCGTCCGTCTCCAACCAATAGTGGGCGAAGGCCCCATAACCGCGCCCGAAGCCCCTACATGTCGTGGGTGGCCCGCAAAGCCCGAACACCCCACACCCCGATCCGGTCCGGCGGCTACGAAAAACCCCCGCCCCACGAGCGCGGGGCGGGGGTTCTGTGATCGAAGATCGGATCCGGACTCAGCGACGACGACGGGCCGAGACCAGCCCGCCCAGCCCGAGCAGCAGCGCGGACGCGGGCGTCGGCACCTCGGTGATCGACATCGCGTTGAGGATCCCCGAGCCCCCGCCAGCCCCGAAGAACTTCACGTACAGGATGTCGAACTCCTGTGGCGACACACCCGAGATCGTCGCCGTGGTGTCCCGGTTGTGCAGCCAGGGCGACGCGGCGTCGAAGATCTCCAGGTCCGCCGACGCCACCAGCGTCGAGTAGGTGTTGTCGGAGTACACCGCGTACCGGGTCACCGCGTCGTTGCCGAACTTGAACGAGCCGTAGAACGTCAGGTCGTAGGTCTTGGAGGCGTCCAGCCCCTGGATCTCGAAGGTCGAGCTCACGTAGTAGTCGAAGACCGCCTCGTCCACGCCCAGGTTGCCCAGCGCCCCCGCGTCGTAGTCGCTCAGCGACGGGTCCTGCACCACGTCGGTCGGGCCGGCCGGGCCGTTGTACGAGTCCGTCCCCGGCGCGTCGGAGAAGCCCAGGTCGATGGTGGTGGCGTTGCCGCCGGTGTCCACCATGTCGGCGTAGTACGCCCCGCTCCACACCGAGTTCCAGTGGTTGCCGTTGGCGTCCGGACCCGCGGGCACGCTCGCCCCGCGGTAGCTGCTGTCGTTGCCGAAATCGACCAGGACCGTGGGCTGCGCCGTCGCGGTCGTGCCCGTGCCAAGCAGCGCGGTGAGTCCGAGCGTGCAGAGTCTGCTCTTCATGGTGTTCTCCCTCAAGCGTCTGGTGCGATGGCCCGGCGATCGATCCGCCGGACCGCTCTCGTCACCAAGAAGAATAGCAAAAACGCTATATCTTCACAAGGGATTCACACCACATGGTGCAGAATCGAGACGTCCGAGAACACAAACTCCCCCGGCGTGCCCTGGCTCGCGTCCCGATCTCTTTGCAGTGCAACGATTTATGCGCCCAGGATGTTGATCCCGCAGTCCACGTAGATCGTCTCGCCGGTCACGCCGGCGCCCAGGTCCGAGCACAGCCAGACCGCCGTCCCGCCCACGTCCGACCCTTCCACGGTGCGACGCAGCGGGGCCCGCTTGCGGGCCTCCTCGCCCATCTTGTCGGTGCCGCCCACGGCGCTCGCGGCCAGGGTTTTCAGATAGCCCCCCGAGATCAGGTTCACCCGGATGCCGTGCTGGCCCAGCTCGCTGGCCAGGTACCGCCCGGTGCACTCCAGGGCCGCCTTGGCGACGCCCATGACGTTGTAGCCCGGGATGACCTTCTCGGCCCCGTAGTAGCTCATCGCCAGGATGGAGCCGCCCCCCCCTCCCTGATCGGTGCTCATCATGGGCGTGGCCCGCTTGGCCATCGCCGAGAGGGTGTACGCCGAGACGTCGATCGCGGACAGGTACGCCTCGCGCGGGGTCTCCACGAACTTGCCCTCCTGCAGCCACTCCCGGTCGGCGAAGGCGATGGAGTGGATCAGGAAGTCCATCCTGTTCCCGTGGTCGGCCCCGTAGGCCTCGAACATCTTGTCGAGCTCCGTGTCCGAGCCGGCGTCGCAGGGGTAGAGCTTCGCGTCCGGGGTGATCTCCTCGACCGCCTTGCGGGTGCGGCGCTCGTTCTTCTCGCCGGGCAGGTGCCCGTAGGCGCAGGTGGCGCCGTGGTCGGTCAGGGCCTTGGCGATGTGCCAGGCGTAGGAGCGGTTGTTGGCCACGCCGACGACGAGGCCGGTCTTGCCTTCGAGGAGCTGAGCCATGGATCGCGTCTCCGAGGTGTTCGGTGCGGGGTGAAGGGGATGGTAGGGCGTAGACTCTTCCGATGCCCGCGCTCGCCGACCTCAACGACCTGTCACTCCCCGATCTGTGGGGCGAGCTTGCCGCGACCGGGCTGGTGCGCCGCCTGCTCGAGCTGGCCCGCGACGAGGACCTCGGCCCGGGCGAACTCCGCGGCGACGCCACCGCGCGCGTCGCCTCGGGCGACGCCTCCCCGCTCGCGGCCCGGCTGGTCGTGCGCGAGCCGGGCGTCGTCGCCGGGCTCGCCCTCGGGCCCCTCTTGTGCGAGGTCTTCGCCGACACACTCGGTGAATCCGTCCGCTTCGAGCCCGCGGCCGACGACGGCGACCACACGCCCGCCGGGGCGACCGTCGCCACGCTAGCGGGGCCCGCGCGCGCGGTCGTCACGATCGAACGCACGCTCCTGAACCTCGTCGGGCGGCTCTCCGGGGTGGCCACCCGCACCGCGGCCTTCGTGCACGCGATCGAGGACACCCCGGCCCGCGTCCTCGACACCCGCAAGACCACGCCGGGCCTGCGCGTGCTGGAGAAGTACGCCGTGCGCTGCGGCGGGGGGCTGTGCCACCGCCTGGGGCTCTACGACGCGGTGCTGATCAAGGACAACCACGTCGCGGGGCTCGACCTCGACGGGTTCCAGTCCAGAATCGCGGAGGCCTGCCGACGCGGCGCGGGCGAGCGTGAGGCCGGGCGCTCGCGGTTCGTCGAGGTCGAGGTGGACACCCCCGAGCAGTTCGAGCGGACGCTCGCCATCGAGCCCGGCCTGATCGACTTCGTGCTGCTGGACAACTTCACGCCCGCCCAGCTCGCGTCCGCGGTTGCCCGGCGCGACGGGTCCGGCTCCCGGATCCTGCTGGAGGCCTCCGGCGGGATCACGCTGGACACCGTCGGGGCGGTCGCGCGGACCGGGGTGGACCGCATCAGCGTGGGCGGGCTGACGCACCGGGCCGTGAGCCTCGACGTCGGGCTCGACGCATGAGCACGGGGACAACGGGCCAGCCCGGGACTTCATCTCAGCCCGCGCCGCCCGCAGGCGAGGCGGCGCCCGCTCCCCGCCCGCTGACGCCCTGTCCGCCCGCGGTCGTGCACGCCGACGACCCGACCGCGGAGGACCTGACGACCTGGGCCGATCGGCTGGAGGAGGTCCGCCGCTCGCTGGCGTCGCCCGTCGTCGGGCGGATCGTCGTGGTCGCGCAGACGGCCTCAACGCAGGAGGCCGCGGCCCGGATGGCGGGCGACCTCACGCCCGGCGAGCCCGGGCTGCTGGTGGTCGCGGGCTCTCAGTACGCCGGGCGCGGCACGCACGGTCGGGGCTGGTCGAGCGGGCCGATGGGGCTGGCGCTGACGATGGCGCTGCCGGGGGCCGATGACCCGCCCGAGTGGCTCAGCCTGAGCGTGGGCCTGGGCGTGTACCGGGCGTGCGCCGGGCTGCTGGAGCCCGGCGTGGCGCGCTCGCTGCGGGTCAAGCGCCCCAACGACGTGGTGCTGCTGCGTCCGGACGGCTCGCGCGCCAAGGTCGCGGGCATCCTGGTGGAGCGTCGCACGCTGGCCTCCGGCCCGGTCACGCTCATCGGGATCGGGGTCAACGTGCGTCACACCCGGGGCGACTGGCCCCCGGACCTGGACGGCCGCGCGGTCTCGCTGGCCCAGCTCGGGTCGGGGGCCTCCCGGATCGCGGTCGCGCAGCGCCTGCTCGCGGAGTGCTCGCGTGTGCGCGCGATGGACCAGGCCGCGCTCGAGCTCGAACTGGGCGAGCGACTGATCAACTGATCCCGGGCCCCGGGCGGGGACCGATGGGCCTCAGTGAGGGGGGTGGTGGGGGGGTCAGAGGAGGCGTTTGATGTGCATGCCGATCTCCTTGGCCTCCTCCGGCGTCAGGGTGCCGGGGTTCCACGAGAACTCGAGGCCGGGCCCGTTGTCCTTGTCGGGCTTGCCCCGCACGGGCGTGCCGCGCCCCGGGAAGCGCGGGATGACGTGGAAGTGCACGTGCATGACCGCCTGCCCCGCCTCGGACCCGTTGTTCTGCAGCACGTTGTACGCCGGGCACCCGGTGACCTTCTTGAGGGCGCGACAGACGCGTGGGAGCACCCGCCCGACGCCGGCGGCGGCGTCGTCGGACAGCTCGTGCAGCGTCTCCGCCGGCTCCTTGGGGATCACCAGGGCGTGCCCCTCGGAGAGGGGGTTGATATCGAGGATCGCGATGCAGTGCTCGTCCTCGTAGATCTTGTGGGCCGGGATCTCCCCCCGGATGATCTTGCTGAAGATGGAATCGCTCATGCGCCATGGTATCCGGGCGGGCCGGGCCCCTCAGCCCCTGGGGCGGGCGCGGCGTAGGATGGCCCCATGGCCGGAGGATCCAGCCGAACTCGGACCGCCACGGACGGGCTCACGCACGCCGCCCCGGGCACGATCCAGCGCCTGTCGGCCCTGCTGGTGAACCAGATCGCCGCGGGCGAGGTCATCGAGCGACCCGCGAGCGTGGTGAAGGAGCTGGTCGAGAACGCCCTGGACGCCGAGGCCACCCGCATCCAGGTGGACCTGGAGGGGGGCGGGGTCGAGCTGGTGCGGGTGTCCGACGACGGCAAGGGCATCCACGCCGAGGAGCTCCCGCTGGCGCTGGCCCCGCACGCCACGAGCAAGATCAGCATCGCCGAGGACCTGGACCGCATCGCGACGATGGGCTTCCGCGGGGAGGCGGTCGCGTCGATCGCGAGCGTGAGCCGGCTGCGGATCCGCTCGCGTGCCCGCGGGGTGGACGCGGGTGCGGAGATCGAGGCCGCGGGCGACGAGACGGGCCCGGTGCGACCGGCGTCGAGCCCGGTGGGCACGACGGTCGAGTGCCGCAATCTGTTCTTCAACACGCCGGCCCGGCGCAAGTTCCTGCGGACCACGCAGACCGAGCAGGGGCGCTGCCTGGACTGGGTCCGCGACCTGGCGATGGCCCACCCCGCGGTCGGGTTCCGCGTGACCGCGGACGGGACCGCCAGGCTGGACGTGCCGCCGAACCAGTCCCCGCGCGAGCGGGCCCTGGCCCTGATCGGGTCCGAGCTGGAGGAGCAGCTGCTCGAGGTGCACCACGACGGGCAGTTCGACAATCGCGGGATCACGATCTGGGGGCTCGTGGGGCTGCCCAGCATCGCGCGCGCCACCGCCCGGGCCCAGCACGTGTTCCTGAACGGGCGCGTGCTGCGCGACAAGACCGTGCAGCACGCCCTGCGCGAGGCGTACCGCGGGCTGATCGAGCCGGGGCGGTACCCCACCGCGGTGCTCATGCTGGAGGTCCCGCCAGGGGCCGTGGACGTGAACGTGCACCCCGCCAAGCTGGAGGTGCGATTCCGTGACCAGTCGATGGTGCACTCGGCGGTGCTGCGGAGCGTCCGCGAGGCGCTGCGCGGGGCCGACCTGACCCCCAGCGCGCTCGACCGGCTGCCCGGCTTCGCCCGCTCCGGTCTCGGGAGCGGGATACTGCCGGGGCCCGCGCGCGACGACGGCGAGCGCCGCGCGCTGCGGGAGGTCTCGCCCGAGGAGTTCGCCGAGCACTTCAGGCGCGTGCTCCCGGGCGCCGGCGACCGGCTGAACTTCGAGAAGCTGCGCGAGGCCCTGGACCCGGTCAACGCGGAGCTGCGGGCCCGCGACGAGCGGGGCGAGGGCGTGGTCCCCGTCCCGTCCCGCCCCGAGCCGGGCGCGCAGGTCGAGGCCAAGCCGGGCGAGCGGGTGTCGATCGGTCACGAGCTCGCGTCCATGCCCGGCGTGCGCGCGGTCGAGCGGGTCATGCAGATCCATCGCAGCTACCTGGTCACGCAGGACGAGCGGGGGCTGGTGATCATGGACCAGCACGCCCTGCACGAGCGTGTGATGTTCGAGAAGCTGCTGGCCCGGGTCGAGGCCCACGAGCGCCTGGAGAGCCAGCAGCTGCTGACCCCCGCGGTCGTGCCAGTCTCGCGCGAGCAGGCCGACCGGGCCGGCGCGCGGGGCCCGCTGCTGGAGCGGCTGGGCATCGAGCTGGACCTGCTCGGGCCGACCACCGTCGGCGTCCGCAGCTTCCCGAGCCTGCTGTACTCGCGCAGGGTCGAGCCCGAGGCCTTCGTGGGCGAGCTGTTCGAGCGCCTGGAGCACGGCTTCGCGCCCGAGAGCGAGGAGGCCCTGCACGAGGTGCTCGACATGATGGCCTGCAAGGCCGCGGTCAAGGCGGGCGACACCCTGAGCCCGGACGAGATGGCCGAGATCGTCGCGATGCGGGAGCGTGTGGAACGCAGCGGCAGCTGCCCGCACGGGCGCCCGACCACCGTCCGCCTCACCATCCCCGAACTCGAAAAACTCTTCGACCGGCGCTAACCCCCCCACATTGGGTTTCAAACAGCCGTGCGACAAGGCGGGTGGTGAGTGAGTCAGTTGGAGTGGGGGGCGCTGAGCACCACCGGGACGACGCTGGTCTTGCCGTTGTCGATGGTCCACGCGGCCTCGGTCTCGACGCGTGTGACCTCGAGCCCGAGGGCCTCGAGCTGGTCGATCGCCAGCCCGGCCTCGGGGCGTCCGGGCTCCACGCCGTCGCGGACCAGCAGCAGGTAGCGGTGGTATTCGCCGCTCCGCAGGCCCTCGGCGAGCGTCTCGATCGGCTCGGGCGTGGTGTGCGGGGTGTCGGAGGTGTTGGCGGGCCCGGCCCAGGGGGTGACGGGCACGCCCAGGGCGATCTCCATGCCCGGCTGCCACAGGTCGTACGAGCCGACGAGGCCGGGGCGTACGAGGGGTGCGTCGGCCTCTCGTATCGTGAGCAGCTCGCGCGCCATGGCACGGAAGGAGCGGTCTGACGAGCCCCACTCGCGCCCGTAGGAGTACCACACCGCCTGGGCGACGGCGAGCATCACGATCACGACGAGGCAGAACTCGCGCGGCTTCTCCCTGGGGCGGTCGCGGGTCTCGTCGATCCGCTGCACCAGCCACCACCCGCCCAGCAGCCCGAGCGCGGGCCAGACGGGGGTGAGGTAGCGCACCACGCCCTTGGTGGTCAGGCTAAAGGCCACGAAGGAGGCCAGCACCCAGGCCAGCACGATCCAGCCGCCCCAGCCGAGGCGCCGGCGGCCCGGCGGGCGCTGGGTGACCAGGCGCCAGAGGGCGAGCAGCGTCAGCAGGGAGGCCAGGCCGGCGCCGTAGCTCATCCCCTCGAGGTACTTGAGCCACGCGTCGGGGACGAGCAGGCGGAGGTTCTCGCCGGACTCGGTCGAGACCGCTGCGGCGACTGCGTCGGGCCCGATGCGGGCCGCGACGGCGCGCGACCAGAGCCAGACCGCGCCGAGCCCGGCGCCGGCGCACGCGAGCGTCAGGCCCCAGGCGAGGGCGACGCGCCGGGCCCGGCGGGCGACCGGGTCGTCTGAGAAGAACGCCCCGACGGAGATCCCGACGGGCACGGCGCACCCGATGACGAGCAGGCCCGCGGGCCCCTTGGCCAGGGCCGCGAGGGCGCTGCAGGCCAGGGCGAGGGCCACGCCGGCGAGGCGTTCGCCGACGCTGCGCCCGAGCAGGGCGTGCCCGCAGGAGGCGACGGTGCCGGCGACGGTGGGGATGAGAAGCACGTCGAGCTCGCCGATGCGTGAGGAGCGGACGAAGAGGACGCCGGTGCCGGCCAGGGCGGCGCTCCAGAGGGCCATCCTGTGCGCGAGCTCGCGCGGGTGCGTGCTTCCCTGGTCGGGCTGCTCGTCGCGATCGAACCAGAGCACACGCCCGGCCCAGTAGGTGGCCGCGATGCCGAGCAGGCCCGACAGGGCGGCGACGAGGCGGAGGTCAAAGAGGGTGGGGCTCGGGGGCCCGGCGAGCCGGGAGCGGGCCTCGGCGGCGACCAGCGTGGCCCAGTAGATGAGTGGGGGCTTGGCGAGGTAGGGCTCGCCGTGGATCGTGGGCACGATCCAGTCGCCCCGGTCGCTCATGTCCATCGCGGTCAGGAGGCGGATGCCCTCCTGCCAGTTGGTCACGTCGTGGGTGTCGAGGCCGACGAGGTACGCCAGGGCGAAGGCGGCCAGGACCGCGGGCACGGGATGTCGCTGGATCCACCGCACGGGTCCTCACGGTACCGGCTCAGGCGTCGTCGAGCAGCTCGACGGCCTCGAAGGCCTTGCCCTCGAGCATCTCGAGCGAGGCCCCGCCCCCGGTCGACACGTGGGTGAGCGCGTCGGCGACGCCGAACTTCTCGGCGGCGGCGGCCGAGTCGCCCCCGCCGACGATGGTCGTGCCGCCCGCCTCGGTGCACCGGGCGCAGGCCTTGGCGACCGCCATGGTGCCGACCATGAAGGGCTTCCACTCGAAGACGCCCATGGGCCCGTTCCAGATCACGGTCTTGGCGCCCTGCACGATGCGGGCGTAGTGGGCCTGGGTCTTGGGCCCGATGTCCAGGCCCATGAAGCCGTCCCTGATCTCCTCGTCGAAGACCTCGATGTCGCCGGACTGCTCGGCGAACTGGGTCGAGCAGACGTGGTCTGTGGGGAGGTGCAGGTCGGTCTTCTCGCGTGCGGCCTGGTCGATGATGGTGCGGGCGGTGTTGAGCTGGTCGCTCTCGACGCGCGAGGTGCCCACGGGCTTGCCCAGCGCCTGCAGGAAGGTGTAGGCCATCGCGCCGCCGATCAGGATCGTGTCGGCCTTGGGCAGCAGGTTCTCGATCGCTGGCAGCTTGTCGGAGACCTTGGCCCCGCCGAGGATGACGACGAAGGGGCGGTGCGGGTCGCGCAGGGCGTCGCTGAGGAAGCGGATCTCCTTCTCGACGAGGAAGCCGCTGACGCGGGGCTTGCCGTCCATCGCGCGCGGCGCGGCGACCATCGAGGCGTGGGGGCGGTGGCAGGTGCCGAAGGCGTCGTTGACGTAGGCGTCGGCTCCCTCGGCCAGCCTGGCGCCGAAGTCCGGGTCGCCCTTGGTCTCGGCCTTGTGGAACCGCAGGTTCTCGAGCAGCAGCACGTCGCCGTCGCGCATGCCGGCGATGGCCTTCTTCGCGTCCCCGTCCACGCAGTCGTGCGAGGGGAAGGCGACCGGGGTGCCCAGCAGCTCGCCCAGGCGCGTCGCGACGGGCTCGAGCGAGTGCTCCGCCTCGTAGCCGGTGCCCTCCGGGCGACCCAGGTGGCTCATCAGCACGGCCCGCCCGCCCCGGTCGATCACGGACCGGATGGTGGGCAGCGCGGCCTGGATGCGACGGTCGTCGGTGATCTGCCTGCCCTCGGGGCCGCCCTTGAGCGGGACGTTGAAGTCCACGCGGATCAGCACGGTGAGGCCGGACACGTCCACGGCGTCGATCGTCTTCTTGGCCATCGGGCTCACTCCTTGTCGGAGGACCCGTCGCCCGAGTCCCCCTGTGCTGTGTCAGGTCGCGCGGTGTGCGGCGCGGCGCCGGGCTTACTCGGGGGTCTCGCCGGGGCCCTGCTCGAGGATGCGGTCGAAGCGGGAACGCATGCTGGCCGCGCCCTCGCGCGTCAGGCGGTCCTTGATCTGGCGGAGCTGCGAGCGGACGGAGCCGTCGATCAGCCGGTCGCCCATGCGGAGCTTGATGCCCCCGATCATGCTGGCGTCGGTGTAGGGGTGGACGATCGCGTCCTTGCCGATGGCGGCCGACAGGCGGGCCTTGACGTCCGCCACGGCCGAGGCGTCCATGGGGGCGGCGGTGAAGACGTCGACCTCGACGCGCCCGTAGCTGTCCTGCACGATCTGGTCGAAGGCCGCGGCGATCGCGGGCAGATGGGCCAGGCGCCCCTTCTGGTTGACCAGGCGCAGGAACTTGAGGGTGAGCGGGGAGCAGCGACCCTCGAAGATGGACACGAGCGAGGCGTCGCGCCGCTTGGCGTCGATCACGCGCGAGGCGAGGAACTCGCCGAAGGTCTTGTCGTGGCGCGCGACCTCCAGGATGTCCTCCAGCTCGCCCAGGATCTCCTCGGCCTGCGCGGCCCCGTCGGTCAGCTCGAACAGGCTGGACGCGTACACGCGAGCGAGGGCGTCGGGCTGGGAGTCGGTCAGGGGCATGGCGGGCTCCGGTCGAGTCGGGCGTGGGTGCTGGATCGAGAGGCGGGGAGTGGGGGGTGGGGGGTCAGGCCTTGGCCTGGAGCTCCGCCAGCGACTCGTCCACCAGCTTCTTCTGGTCCGCGGCTGAGATCTCACGCGTCAGGATCTTGCCGGCCATGGTGGTCGCGAGGTTGACCGACTCGGCGTAGATCTCGGCGATCGCGGCCTTCTTGGCCGTCTCGATCTCGGACTTGGCCTTGGCGCGCATCTCGGTCAGCTCGGCGTCGGCCTTGGCCTTGAGCTGCCTGGCGAGCTCGGCCTGCTGGGACCTGGTCTCCTCGATCATCCGCTGGCTCTCGGCCCGGGCCTCGGCCAGGTTCTTCTCGTACTGGTCCAGGGCGTCCTTGGCCTGCTGGCGCTCGGACTCGGCGGCGGCGAGATCCTCGCGGATCTTGGCGGCGCGGGCGTCGAGGCCGTCGGTGATCTTGGGCCAGACGAACAGCCACAGGAAGACGAACACGATGGTGAAGGTGATCAGGGCCGTGATCGCTGAGGCGACGCCCTGCTTGGCGTCGGCGATGGGGGACGCGGCTTCCTCATCGGCGGCCATCGCGAGGGTCGGCAGCGCCATCGCCAGCGCCATGGTCGAACGGTTCACGAGGTGGCGGACAGTGTGCATCGGTGGCTCCCGTGCTGGGGGTCGGGTGGAAAGCGTGTGCGGGCCGCTGGGCCCGCACACGCGTAAAGAAGATCGATCAGCCGAGGGCGACCAGCAGGCCGACGACGACCGCGAAGAGGGTCGCGCCCTCGATCAGGGCCGCGGCGAGGATCATGTTGGTGCCGATCGGGCCGCCGGCCTCGGGCTGGCGGGCGATGCCCTCCACGGCGCCGCGGCCGACCATGCCGATGCCCAGGCCGCCGCCGATGATGGCGAGGCCGGCGCCGACGGCGCCGAGGCCCTTGCCGATGCCCTCGATCGCGGGGGCGGGGGTCTGCGCCAGGGCGGGGTCGGAGAGAACGGCGAGGGCCGCGAGGGCGACCACGGACTTCATGACGATGCTCTTCATGGGATCTGTCCCTTCGATGCGTGTGGCCCACTGTCGGGGCGTTGGGTCTGTCGGGGAGGACTCTGCCGGGAAAAGTCGGGAATCCGGCTCAAACCGGCCTGCGTGCCTCCCCGCGGGGCCCGAGGCCGAACCAATCACATGTCTCAGGCGAGGCCGGCGCTCGCGGCTCCGGCCACCTTGTCAACCGTCTCGTCGTACCCGTGGTGGGTGTCGTGATCCTCTTCGTGCCCGTGGTGGCTGAGAAGGCTGATGAAGACCGTCGTGAGGAACATGAACACGAACGCCTGCAGGAAGGCGACGAAGATCTCAAGAAAGTAGATCGCGACCGCGCCGATGACGCTCACCACCGACACCGGCACGCCTACCGCGAGGCCCTTGCTGAGCGACATCGGCACGAAGCCGATCAGCACCGCGACCAGGATGTGGCCCGCGGTCATGTTCGCGAACAGTCGGATGGCCAGCGCGATGGGCTTGATGAAGGTGCCGAGGATCTCGATCGGGATCATCAGCGGCCAGACGAAGATGGGGGCCCCGGCCGTAAGGTGCTTGACGTACCCGCCGACGCCCAGCTCCTTGACGCCCGCGAGGTTGATGACCACGCCGGCGATGGCGGCCAGCACGCCGGTGACCCAGATCGACTGGGTCGCGGTGCCGCCGATGAAGGCGGTGTGGGCCTTCTTCATCTCAGGGACGAGGAAGTGGTTGAGGTCGAGAAGTGGCACCAGCCCGAGCAGGTTGTTGAGCAGGATGAAGAAGAAGATCGAGAGCAGGAACGGGGCGTAGGCCCGGGTCCGCCCGTGCAGCAGGGGCTCGATCGTGTTCTTCATCAGGTACTCGCAGATCACCTCGACCATGTGGGCCAGCGGGTTGCGAGTGATGTAGCGGTCGTGCCCCTGGCCCTCGTCGCCGGTCTTGACCTGGTTGCCGACCCAGAGGCCCAGCACGATCAGCAGCGCCGCGACGAGCACCATGTTGGTCTGGATCGCCGACCACACCCAGAAGCCGTCCTCGTTCGCGATCAGCTTGTGGTTGATCACGTGCTCGACCGGGTTGGCCGCGCCCAGCAGGGGCAGCTTCGGCATCGTCAGCAGGGGGTTCATCCGGCAACCTCCGTGGTCGGCGTCAGTGCGCCGGTCGGTTCAGCGTCCTTGATCGAGGCCCCGCGCAGCAGGGGCGTCACCACCATCATCTCGGCGATCAGAGCCGCCAGTGCGCCCGCCAGGAAGACGCCGAACAGCCACGGGCGGTCCGCGTTCGTCGCCAGCGCCAGCGCCAGCGCGGCCCCCAGGCCGACGAGCATCCGCACGCTCGCGGCGAACACCTGCTGCATCGCCGCGGTCAGCGGGGCGACCTCTCGTTTCATGAGCCAGGGGGCCATGCCCGCCATGGAGCCCGCGATTGCGCACAGCAGGCCCATCGGGCCGGTCGAGGCGGGCTGAACCCCCGCCAGCCAGCACGCCAGTGCGCCCAGGCCGGCGAACACGATGGTCGCGCCGCACACCGCCGCCGTCAGCCTCACCGTGGGGATCGGGATCAGCGTTGGGGGGTTGTGGGTGGACATGCGTGCCGGGGTCTCTCGGGGCGATGACAGGGGGGGCGAGTTTCCCGTCACACCGGATCGGGTGCGGCCGGGCCGCAACGGTGTTCGGGGCGGGAAGAATAGCGTCCTCCAAACCCCGCGGCGAGCGATCCCACCGCCCTTTATCCCCGCTTTTTCCCCCCGGGGCCCCGATCCGAGGCGCCGGTCCGGTTCGAGTCACCCCCGGACGATTTGTTCAGCTCCAGCGCCTCCCGGATGAACCGGTACGTGCCCACGAACAGCCCCGTCCCGCACCCGATCAGCAGCCATCGGGGCGTGGTCCCGGCGAAGTAGTCCACCGCGAACCCCATCATCCCGAACCCGATGGTGCCGTACACCACGTTCAGGGCGATCACCCACGCCTTGGCCTGGTTGGAGTAGTCGTTCTTGCGGTCCGGATCACCCATGCCGGGCTCCCAGCGAGCCTTCGGGGCGGCTCGTTCACATGATCTTGGTGTGGGCGAATCGTCGGGCGACCGCGATGGCGTCCTTAAGGTTGGCCCCCGAGTCGGCCCCGCCCTGGGCCCGCTCTGGGCGTCCGCCGCCCTTGCCGCCCAGGGCCGCGGTGGTCTCCTTGATCCAGTCCCCGGCCCTGAGCCCACGGTCGAGCAGCGGCTTGGGCACGCAGGCCATCACCGCGACCTTGCCGGTCTCGGGGTCGGTCGAGAGCAGCATGACCGCTTGGGTGGGGCAGGCGCTCTCGATGGTGGACAGGGCCGCGTCCAGGGCTTTGCGGTCGGTCCCCAGCTCGACGGCGTTGATGACGACCTGGTCCTGCGAGCTGCGGGCGTTGTTGGCGAGCTGCTGGGCGAGGCGCTGCGCCTCGGCGGCCCGGTTTGCGGAGGCGGCCTTCTGGGCCTTCTTGACCCGCTCGACCAGGGCCGCGAGCCGGTCGCGCTGCGCCTGCTTGCGCGACGACGGGAGCGTGAGGTGGTCCATCTGCTCGGAGAGGTCCTTGACCAGTTCGGGCAGCGCCGCGTCGGAGGCCCGCTCGGCGCGGTCGAGCTCGGCGTCGAGCCCGTCCGCGGCTGCGATGGCGGCCTGCGCGGGCACGCCGGTCAGGGCGGTGATGCGGCGGATGCCCTTGGCGATGCCCTCCTCGCTGACCAGGGCGAACGCGCCGGCCTCTCCGGTGCGTTGCAGGTGGGTGCCGCCGCAGAACTCGACCGAGACGCCCTCCCACGCCTCGTCCTGCGGGCTGGCCAGCAGCTCGCGCACGGGCACCCCGACGGAGACGACGCGGACGGGGTCCGGGTAGGTCTCGTCGAAGACGGCCCGCAGGCCGTGGATGCTCCTGGCGGTCTTCAGCGGCGCGAGCTCGGCGAAGACGGGCAGGTCGGCCTCGATGTCGGCCCGGACGAGGGCCTCGACCTCGGCGAGCTGCCCGGGCTCGACTGGGCCGGAGGCGGTGAAGTCGAAGCGGAGCCGGTCCGGTGCGACCAGCGAGCCGCGCTGGTCGCAGTCGCCGCCGACGACCGTGCGGAGCTTGTGGTTGAGCAGGTGCGTGGCGGTGTGGTTGGCGGCGACCTGCGAGCGGTGCTGGGCCCGCACGTGCAGCACCACGTCGTCGTGGACGCGGATCTCGCCCCGGGTCATGTGCCCGACGTGCCCGATGAACTCCCCGAACGCGCGGACGTCGGTCACCTCGAACTCTCCCCCGTCGTGGGGGTCGTGGGCGCCGCGCTGCTCGCGCAGCACCCGCATCCGCCCGTGGTCGGCGACCTGCCCGCCCATCTCGGCGTAGAAGTTGGTCTTGTCGAGGATGACCAGCACCGGCCCGGCGCTGGACGAGGTCAGCCGGGCGTGCTCGTCGAAGTTGTGCCCGTTCCAGATCGCCCGCACCTTGGCCCGGATCTCGCGCCCGTGGTACTTGTTCGAGTCGTCGGTCGCGTTGATCTTGAGGTTGCGCAGGCGGGCGAGCTCCTCTGGCCCGAGTGCCAGCCGGTCGCGCTCGTCGGTGCGACCGCCGGCGCGGCTGCGCTCCTTCTGCTCCTGCATCGCCGCCTCGTAGCCCGCCAGGTCGACCGACAGCCCGCGCTCGGCGGCCATGATCTGCGTGAGGTCCACCGGGAAGCCGTAGGTGTCGTACAGCTTGAAGGCGTCGGCGCCCGAGATCGTGCCCTCGGCCTGCTGCGCGAACTCCTCGAACAGCCCGATGCCCTTCTCAAGCGTCTTGCCGAAGCTCTCCTCCTCCTCGCGGATGATGTCCGCGACACGACGGGGGTGCTCCCCGAGTTCCGGGAAGGCGTCGCCCAGGATGGTCACCACCACCGGCACCAGGTCGGCGAGGAAGCCCTCGCTCGCGCCCAGCTTCTGACGCCCGTAGCGGACCGCGCGGCGCAGGATCCGGCGCAGCACGTACCCGCGCCCCTCGTTGGAGGGCACGCCGCCGTCGGTGATCGCCACGGTCAGGCAGCGGGCGTGGTCCGCGATCACGCGGTACGCCTCGTCGATCCCGTCGGCGTCGTCCTTGCCGACCTTGCCCGAGTAGGCGCGGGCGCCGGTCGCGGTCCGCACGGCGTCGAAGATCGGGGTGAACAGGTCCGTGTCGTAGTTGGACCGCTTGTCCTGCAGCACCGAGGTGATCCGCTCGAGCCCCATGCCCGTGTCCACGTGCTTGGCCGGCAGCGAGCGGAGCTTCCCGCCGGGCATCCGCTCGAACTGGATGAACACCAGGTTCCACAGCTCGAGCACGTCCGGGTCGTCCATGTTGACCAGGCTCGCGGCGTCGCGCCCGCCGACGCGGTCGTAGTGGATCTCGGAGCAGGGCCCGCAGGGGCCGGTGTCGCCCATCTCCCAGAAGTTGTCGCCCATGCCGAAGGGCAGGACGCGCTCGGGCGGCAGGTGGCGGAGCCAGAAGTCGCGCGCCTCGTGGTCGGGCTGCAGGCCGGACTCCTCGTCGCCGCCGAAGTAGGTGGCGTACAGGCGCGTGGGGTCGAGCCCGAGCTCCTCGGTGAAGAACTCCCAGGCCCAGGCGATGGTCTGGTCCTTGAAGTAGTCGCCGATGGACCAGTTGCCGAGCATCTCGAAGAAGGTGTGGTGGTAGGTGTCCTTGCCGACGTCGTCGAGGTCGTTGTGCTTGCCGCCGGCGCGGATGCACTTCTGCGAGTTGGTGGCGCGGGTGAGCCCCTCCAGGTAGCTGCCCGGGGGCACCTGGCCCAGGAAGCAGGGCTTGAACTGGTTCATGCCGGCGTTGGCGAAGGTGTCGCGCAGCGAGGGGTCGTTGGTCGGCACGGTCGTGGAGCTGGGCACCACGGTGTGCCCGCGCGACTCGAAGAACGAGATGAACCGACGCCGGACGGCGGCGGCGGAGACGTCAGTACCGGTCGAGGCGGATGAAGGCACGCGGGGCTCCTCAGGCAGAAACTCGGGGGGCTCGCCACCATGCTACGCTGACCCCATGGCGAAGAAGACCGCCAAGAAGACCGCGAGGAAGCCCGGCGCCGGCAGGCGGGGGGGCGGCGCCGCCGGCGAGGCGGACGTCACCACGCTGCCCAGGCTGCCCGTCCCGCGCGTGATCCCGCTGGGCGGGGTGCTGGGCCAGCCCCGGGCGATGTCCGTGATCGAGCGGGCGCTCGCCTCCGGGCGGGTGCACCACGCCTGGCTGTTCCACGGGCCCCCGGGCGTGGGCAAGTGCACCGCGGCCCTGGCGCTCGCGTCGACGCTGCTCGACCCCGAGGCCGGTCCGGGGCTCACCGGGGCGTTCGAGTCCGACCCGGGCTCGCGCGTGGGCAGGCTCTGCCGCGAGGGGGCCCACCCGGAGCTGCACGTCATCCGCAAGGAGCTGGCGTCGTTCCACCCGGACACGTCCGTGCGCGAGTCCAAGCAGCAGTTCATCTCGGTGCAGGTCACGCGACACTTCCTGATCGAGCCCGCGACCCGGACCGCGGCGATGCCCGGCGGGCTGGCCTCCAAGGTCTTCGTGGTGGACGAGGCGGAGCTGCTCAACACGCAGTCGCAGAACGCGATCCTCAAGACGCTGGAGGAGCCGCCCGAGGGGACCGTGCTGATCCTGGTGACGTCGTCCGAGGACCGGCTGCTGCCGACCATCCGCTCGCGCTGCCAGCGTGTCGGCTTCACCCCGCTGGGTGAGGAGGACATGCGCCGCTGGCTGGACGCGTGGTGCCGCGAGCGGGCGATCGAGCTCGACCCCCCCCGGCGCGACTGGCTGCTGGAGTTCGCCTCGGGCTCGCCGGGGCAGCTCGCAGGCGCGCACGAGGACGGGCTGCACGACTGGTGGGAGCGGATCGAGCCGATGCTGGACCGGCTGGCGAGCGGGGGCGCGGCGGTCTCGCTGGGCGCGACGATGACCGAGCTGGTGGACGCCTGGTCCGCCGAGTGGGCCAAGGGAGGCGAGAAGGGCCTGGAGCAGCGGTCCAAGAACGTGGCGAACCGGCTCGCGTTCCGACGCATGGGCGCCCTGATCGCCCACCACGCGCGCGGGAGGCTGACGCACGACGCGACGCGGGACTGGGCCCTGGGCGCGATCGAGGCGCTCGACCGGGCCGACTACCTGTTCTCGCGCCAGGTGCAGGCGGGGTTCGTGCTCGAGGGCCTGGCGTCCGACCTGGCGCGGGCCCCGCAACCGGCGTAATCACTGCTTCGCCCTCCCGGCACAAAGACATCCGGAGCTGTCGGTGCGTGCCGACTACGGGATGGTCGCAGCGTAAGTGGGGGGGGTCAGCCCTGCACGCTGAAGGCCGGGCGAGACTTGGGCTCGCCGCTCGGCTCGGGCGACCGGGCCGGGGCGCTCTGTCCGGGCTTCTTCTCGGTGGCGAGCTTCCGCATGAGCAGCACCCAGGTCTCGCGCTCGTACTCGAGCAGCTCGATGACCTTGTTGATCCTGGGGACGTCCTTCTCGTGGGCCCCCTGGATCAGCTCGGACAGGATGAAGGTGTAGACGCCCCGCACGCGTCCGGCCAGGTCGGGGTCCTGGTCGTCCCGGATGGTGTTGAGCAGCTCGAGCACGATCGGGCGGCACTGGCTGAAGCCGAGGTAGGCCTGCTCGAAGTCCCGGGCCGCGAGTCCGTCGCGACCCTGGATCGCGAACTTGATCGCCCCGTCGAGCAGCATGAGCCTGAGCTCCTCGGGTGTGGCGCTCATGACCTTGGTCTGGAGGTACGCGTTGGCGTGCTTGGGGTCGTTCATCGGGCGTTTCTATCGGGCTTCGGGAGCCCCCGCTTCACCCCGATCCGGGATTACCCGAGCAGCGACAGGGTGGAGCCCTGCGACTGGAACTGGGCGATGGCCTGCTCCATCGCGAGGAACTGGGCCGCGAGTGTCTGGCGCTTGGACTCCAGGCGGACGTCGAAATCCGCGATGCGCTGCTCCTGCAGCCGGATCTGCCTGCTGACGGCGTTGTTCCGCTCGGTGAGCACCCCCCCGATCGAGGTGATGTAGTCGTCGGCGAACTGCTCGAGCTGGCTGACGATGCCCAGGGCGGTGAACTCGGTCCGGGCCAGGGGATCGCGCGCGGTGATGCCGTTGCCCAGGTCCTGCACGCCCGAGTCCGGGTCGATGTCACGCCGTGTGAACAGGTCCTCGACGGCCTCGGGGTCGTTGTCCCAGGCCTCGCGGAACCGTTCCTGGTCGAACTCGAGCTGCCCGCCCGAGCCGACGGTGATGCCGACCTCGGCGAGGGTATCGATGGTGCTGTTGAATCCCTGGTTGCGTCCGAGGGCGATCCGGGCCAGCGAGTTGCGGAGGTTCAGGGCGGTGCCGTCGCCCAGCAGGGCCCCGCGGGCCTTGGTCTCGGGGTCGAAGCGAGTGAGCGTGTCGATGCGGGTGACGACCTCGTTGTACGAGTCGAGCAGGGCGGTGATCTGCGACTCGACCTCCTCGAGGGTCTGTGTGACGTTGACCTCGACGACGCCGTCGGAGGTGCCGGTGAGGTCGATGGTGACGCCCGAGATGACGCGGTCGAGGGTGTTGTCCGAGCCGGTGAGCAGGATGCCGTCGGCGGGGTCGCTGGCGCCGTAGAAGACGCGTGCGTCGTTGCCCTGGTCGAGCGTCTGCAGGCCGAGATCGAAGCCGCCGGTGTCGAGGATGAAGCGGCCCTCGCTGCCCGAGCGGCCTGCGCCGAAGCTCAGCCGGAACGGGGCCGAGCCGGAGCCGTCGTTGACCACCACCACGGTGGCGGAGGGGTCCTCGTTGTTGATCTTGTTGACGATGTCGTTGAGCGTGTCGGAGGCGTCGAACTCGATGGTGGTCTCGAACGAGCCGTCGATGAAGTTGTCCGCCCCGGTGCCCCCCGCCTCGCCCGCGATCTTCAGGCGCGTCGCGACGACGCCCTCGACGTCCTCGATCCGGATGCCCGCGGCCCCGGTGCCGGCGCCCGTGTCCTCCTCGATCACCAGCCCGTCGCCCGTGTCGTTGATGCGGGCGATCACGTTGATGGTGTCGCTGGAGTTGATGCGGCTGACGATGGCGTTGAGCGTCAGGTCGTCGTCGTCGACGCTGAACTCCTGGGTGTTGCCGAAGCTGTCGGTGATGCGGAAGGTGCCCTCGCCCACGCCCTGCCCGTCGGCGATGGTGTCCAGTCGGGTCGCCAGCGAGACCCACGCGAGCTGCATGTTCGAGCCGTTCGCCACGCCGTCGGTGTAGGTCCCGGCCAGGCCCAGGCTCGTAGCGGTGTCCGAGCCCCCGGTGCCGGAGATGACCAGGTCGCCCCCACCGGCGGTGTTGTCCAGCACGCTCAGGCCGTTGCCGGCGGAATTGAGCGAGACCGTCACGGCCCCGGCGTTGCCCGCGTCCTCGTTGATCAGGGTGACGAGCTCCTCGAGCGTGGTGGCGTTGGAGACGTCCACCGTGAAGGAGGAGCCGTCGGCGGTGTCGAAGGAGACAAGGCCGTCACCGTCGAGGCCCGCGCCGCCGTTGAGGCTGCTGATGAGCGTGGTGTTCATGCCCGCGAGCACGCGCGACCCGGTCGCGGTGCCGCCGGTGTAGCTGCCCGCGATGCCAAGGTCCTCGGCGGTCTGGGAGTTGACCGAGGCGATGTCGATGTCGCGCCCGAGGGCGTCCACGATCTGGAAGCGTCCGTTGGCGGTGTCCAGGCTGACCGTGACGTCGGTCAGGCCGGCCTCTTCCAGGGCGTCCTCGATGCGGGCGACGACGGTCGAGACGTTGGAGGCCGGGCCGGCGACGGTCTCGAGCACGTCGTTGCCCTCGTCGTCGGTCTGGAACTCGACGATCTCGCCGATGCGGACGCGTGCCTCGGTGCCGCCGACGGTGACGGTGAAGTCGGCGGTGGTCTCGCTGCCCTTGACGGGGTTGATCGAGACGCCCCGCCCGTCGTTCAACGACGACAGGGCGGTGAACCCGTTCAGGCCGAACAGGGTCGCCCCGGTGAGCGTGGAGCCGACGAGCGAGCCGCCTCCGGCGGTGGTGAGGCCGAGCGAGTCGGCGGTCTGGTCCCCGGCGACGTTCGCGACGCTGGTCACGCCCTCGATGACGAGCCCGCCGTCGCGGACGCTCGCGGTGACGCCGGTCAGCCCGTCGGCGTTGTTGATCGCGTTCAGCACGTCGTTGACGGTGCCGGCGCGGGAGAGGTCGATCTCCACGCCGTTGATCGAGAGCTTCCCGCGGTCGATGCCCTGCCCGTCGTTCAGGTCGGCGAGCTCGGTCTCGCGGTCCAGGCGGGCCGCGGCGTTCTCGATCGTCAGCGACTCGAGCCCGATGGCGGACTGGTCGCGGTCGGAGAACCCGCGGCTGAGGACCTGCTGGGAGGAGACGAGCCGGTCGACGACGAAGCGGTAGGTGCCGGGCTGGGCGCGGGTGCTGGCCGAGACCGTGAGCACGCTGTCGTCCGAGGTGGTGGCCTTCTTGGCCTGGAAGCTCCGCTGCGTGCGGAACTGGGAGGCGGCGCTCTTGAGGTTGTTCAAGAGGCCGTTGAGCTCGAGGTAGCTGGCCTGCTGCTGCTGGAGCTGGAGGAGCCGTCGCTGGGCGAAGACCTTCGGGCGCGACTCCACCTGGATCAGCTGCTCGATGAGCTGGTTGGCGTCGATGCCGCTGAACAGCCCGGTTGACGTGATGCCGCTCATGGTGCCTCCGCCCTCACCCCGCCCACCGGGGCGTGACGCGCTGGGTGCCGGGGCCGGTCCCGACGGCGCGCACGCGCGTCGCCCGCCTCGGGCCGTGCCCGTCGCCGAGGCGGACGCCGGGGACGTCGTAGCCGCGTGCCCGGAGCTCCAGGCAGTCGCACGCCCACCGTTCCAGCACGGCGCAGAACATGCGACGGGCCGTCGCCTCCGCGTTGTTCGCGCTCGATTCCAGCACGCTCTGGCTCGGCATGGGTGCTCCGGTGACAGACACTCGCAGTCATCGTCGGCCCGAAAACCCCGCCCCCTTGACCCCGATCCGCCCGAATCCGGCGAGCCGGCGCGAACTCTGCGCTCCGCGGCGCAGAAGATGACTTCCCGCGCAGATCACGCCCCAGATCGCCCCTCCCGCTCCCGGCCTCCGGACCCCCCTCGATTGCCCCGGGACGATCGATTCGGGCTCGACCGTCCCGCCCGCAGGCCCGATAGGCCCGTACAGTGTCCCCCCGACGGGGACCATCCTCCGAGACGGACCATCACGTGACCGACCACACCCCCCACCCCGAACTCCCGAGTGTGCCCAGGACCGTGCGAATCGCGATGGTCGCGATCGCGCTGGGGCTCGGCGCGAGCGTGCTGGCGGGCCTCTGGGTCGCGCTGATCGCCCCGCCGGAGTTCCAGCTCTGGATCGGCATCACGCTGGGCTTCGAGGCCCTCGCCCTGGCCGGCGCCGGCGTGGCCCTGGCGATCGGGCTGGGACGGTTCCGCTCGGGCTTCGGGCTCGCTGCCCTCTGCGTCGCCGGCACCGCCGCGGTCACCGGGGTGTTCGGGCTCGAGCTGGCCGCGTCCCCGAACCTCCGCCCCGCGGTGCTCGCCGGGGACACCCCTGAGATCGCGCTGCGCGTCATCCGGCTGACCGTGCTGGCCCGTCTCGGGCTGGCGATGCTGGGCGTGGCGCTGGCCGGAGCCGGCGTGCTGGCGCGCAACCCCGCCTCGCTCAGACCGCTGCGGACCGGCCTGCTCCTGCTCGTCCCGGTGCTGGGCCTGAGCGTGTGGCTGTTCGGCTACGGCGGGGCCTCGGCCGTGGTCGGCCCGGTGGACACCGGGCTGGGCGTGGCCCGCCTGATCGCGTCCCTGTTCGGGGGGCTCGTGCTGCTGGTGATCGCCTCCGTCGGCGGGCACTTCGTCATCCGCGCCTTCGAGAAGACCACCCCGGAGGCGCTGGGCACGGACACGGACGGCTCGAACAAGCCGGAGACCGACGACGCCGGCCCGAAGGCGGAGCCGGCGGCCTCCTGAGCGTCCGGGCGCCCGGCGCCGCTCGTCGCCCGGGTCGTGCTACGTTGCGCTGGGGTGCCAGATCGTCTTCGCGTCGGTGAACGCCTCGATCCAGCCCGCCCCCTGGGCCGACTCGGCGTGCCAGTCCTCGACCTCGCGCACCACGACCCGCTTGAGGTTCTCCGCGGCCCCGGCCCGCAGCGTGGTGCGCTGCTCGTCGGACACTCCGGAGGCGTGCAGCGCGATGATCTCGCGGTGCGAGGCGAAGTGGGGGGCCAGCTCCTCCCGGAAGCCGGTCAGCACGTTGATGGCGCCGGCGGGGACGTCGCTGGTCGCGACCGCCTCGGCCAGCAGCATCGCGGGGATGGGGTTGGTCTCGCCGGCCAGCGCGATCACCGAGTTCCCGCCCGCCAGCGCCGGCAGCGTCAGCGAGAGCAGCCCGAGCAGGGCCGGCTCGTCGGGGGCCAGCACGCCCACCACACCCATCGGGCCGGGGATCGAGAAGTTGTGGTACGGCCCCGCGACCGGGTTGGCCCCGCCCAGCACCTGCGAGAACTTGTCCGTCCAGCCGGCGTAGTGCACGCTGCGGTCGATCGAGGCCCGGACCTCGCGCCGCGCGCCCTCTCCGCCCCCGAGCGCCTCCTCGAACTCGCTAGCGCGGCTCTCGAGCATCTCCGCCAGCCGGTACAGCACCTGCCCACGCAGGTACGCGGTGCCCGATCCCCAGGCCTCCTGCCCCTTCACCGCCGCCTCGACCGCGGCGCGCAGGTCCTTGCGGCTGGCGTGGCAGACGTGCGCGTTCAGGCCCCGCTGGGCGTCGCGCACCGGGGTGCTCCGCCCGGACTCGGTCCGCGGGAACTTGCCGCCGATGAACAGCTTGTACGTCTTGGTCACGCTCAGGCGTTCAGTCACGAGGCGCCTCCCGGGTGCCGGTGCGCCCTCGCGTGCGTGAGCCGTTGGACAGACGTGGGGGGGGTCACAGGAGGTACTCCATCTCGATCTCGTGCTTGATCCGGATGCCGTCCAGCCCGACCGACGGGATCTCGGGCTTGAGCGTGCGGTACCCCTGGATCGCGTCGCGGTGCAGCGCGACCATCTCGAACTCGCGGCGCTGGTAGAACCGCATCGCCGGCGTGTTGTCGTTGGTCGTGACGAGCCAGAGCCGCCGGCACTCCTCGGACCGGGCCAGCGTGCGCACCTCGGCGAGCAGGCAGGAGCCGATGCCCCCCTCGCCGTCCATCGAGTTGTGCGTCACGATCTCGCACTCGTCCCCCTCGATGTGGTAGGTGATCAGGCCGACCTCCTCGTCGCCCCGGAAGGCCGCGAAGCCGGGGAGCCGGTCGGCGTGGTGCAGGCGTCCGCGCGAGACCTGCGTGGTGGAGGCCCAGTAGCGCAGCAGCACGCCCTGCACCCAGGAGTGGTCGTCCTCGCGCAGGGGTCTCACCATGAAGGTCGATTGTTCTGCAGTGGTCTCGGTCATCGCGTCTCCAGCCGGCTCACGCCGCACTCGGTATTCCCCCGCCGTCAGTCCGCCAGGTAGGCCCCCAGCCCGTGTCGCCCGCCCTCTCGCCCGAATCCGCTCTCCTTGACCCCGCCGAACGGGCTCGTCGGGTCAAACTTGTTGTAGGTGTTGAGCCAGACCACGCCGGCCTTGAGGCGGCTGGCGACCTCGAAGATCTTGGAGCCCTTGTCGGTCCAGACGCCCGCCGCGAGCCCGTAGGGCGAGTCGTTGGCGCGGCCGATGGCCTCCTCGGGCGTGCGGAAGCTCATCACCGCCAGCACCGGGCCGAAGATCTCCTCGCGCGCGATCACGCTGGACGGCTGCACCCCGCTGAAGAAGCACGGGCGGCACCAGTAGCCCGAGTCGGGCAGCGGGCTCCCGTTCACCTCGTGCAGGGTGGCGCCGTCCGAGGCGCCCGCCTGCAGGTAGTCGCGGATGGTGGCGAGCTGGGCGCTGGAGTTGATCGCGCCCACGTCGGTGTTCTTGTCGAGCGGGTCGCCGACGCGCAGGCTGGCCAGGCGCGTGGTCAGCTTGGCGATCACCTCGTCCAGCACCGGCTCCTGCACCAGCAGGCGCGAGCCCGCGCAGCACACGTGCCCCTGGTTGAAGTAGATCCCCTCCACGATGCCCTCGACCGCCTGGTCGATGGAGGCGTCGGCGAAGACGATGTTGGGGCTCTTGCCGCCGAGTTCCAGCGTGAGGCGCTTCCTGGTCGGCGCGACCGCGGCGGCGATCTTTTTGCCCACCTCGGTCGAGCCGGTGAAGGCGATCTTGTCCACGCCGGGGTGGTTCACCAGCGCCGCGCCGGTCGGGCCGGCGCCCGTCACGATGTTCACCACGCCCCCGGGCAGCCCGACCTCCTCGAAGATCTCGGCCAGACGCAGCGCGGTGAGCGGGGTGGTCTCGGCGGGCTTGAGCACGCAGGTGTTCCCGCATGCCAGCGCGGGGGCCAGCTTCCACGCCGCCATCAGCAGGGGGAAGTTCCACGGGATGATCTGCCCGCACACGCCCACCGGCCTCGGCGTGCGCCCGGGGAAGGCGTGCCCGAGCTTGTCGGCCCAGCCGGCGTGGTAGAAGAAATGGGCCGCGGCGAGGGGGATGTCCACGTCGCGCGACTCCCGGATCGGCTTTCCGCCGTCCATGGTCTCGAGGACCGCCAGCTCGCGGGCCCGCTCCTGGATCCGGCGTGCGATGCGGTACAGGTACTTGCCCCGCTCGATCCCGGGCAGCCCGCTCCAGCCCGGCAGGGCGGCGCGGGCGGCGGCGACGGCCCGGTCCACGTCCGCCTCGCCGGCCTCGGCCACGCGGCTGAGCGTCCGCTCGGTCGCGGGGTTCACGGTCTCAAAGGTCGCCCCGCCCGTCGCGTCCGAGAACGCGCCGCCGATGTACAGCCCGTAGGAGTCTGCGATGGCCGGTCGGACGCTCTCGGGCGCGGGTGCGTACTCGAAGATCCCGCCCGAGAAATCGAGACGGGGCGGGGCCCCGGGCCCCTCGGTCGGGGCTCTGTCGGCGTCGGGGGCCCTGGTGTCGGAGGGGTTCAGCGTGGTCACGCCCAAGTATACGGTGCGTCCCGTGCCGGATATGCGGCCTGAGCGGGTCCGCACACGCGTCCCGATCCACGATCCGGCTCGCCGCCCCCCTCCCGCGACCCGATGAGCCGCTCATGTTCAAGAGCCGCGACGAAAAATACCACCATCTCCGCGCGGCCACGCGGTTCAACACCGAGGGCTTCACCTGTCGCGAGGGCTGCCTGGCGGACCTCTCGGCCACCGGCATGCGGATCCGGTTCGAGGGCAAGCCCGACTTCCGGGTCGGCGACAACCGCGACTTCCTCGTCTCCGCCAACGCCCAGACCGTCCGCCTGCCCGGACAGGTGGTCTGGGTCAAGAGGAGCTCGCTCTTCTCCAAGGAGTACCAGGCAGGCATCCACTTCAACGCGCTCCGCCCGGAACTCATGAAAGCGATCGAGGCCTTCGCGATGCACGGCGTCATCGACCCCGCGGTCGCGCCCAAGATGCCACGCAGCACCGCGAGCAGCGCACGCCACTCGTCCGAGCAGGCCAGCGTCCGCGTCGAGGTCCCGACGCACTACCAGGTGCTCGGCGTCTCCCGGAGCGCGACCGACCAGCAGATTCACGAGGCGTATCGACGTCTCGCCAAGAAGCTGCACCCGGACGTGAACAAGGCCCCCGACGCGGCACAACAGTTCAAGGCCCTCACCGCCGCCTACCACGTCCTCAAGGACCCGCAGCTCCGCACGCAGTACGACCTGTCGGTCAGGGCGGCGTAAGCAAACGACATCAGATTCGAAGTACGAGCCCCGATCGCAAGCGAGGGGGTTCTTTGCGTGAACGCAGAGCCCGCTCACTCGCGTTCGCGGCTGGTACTCAGCGATGTCAAGATCCGGCCGACTCCGACGGCGTGTCGCACTCCGGGCAGCGCTCCAACCCGGCCAGCTCGTACCCGCACGCCAGGCACCGGCCCGTGCGGAGGCGTTTCCATCGCCTGACTCGACGAGGCGTCCGCCACCCCTGCCACACCAGCCAGGCCGCCCCGCCCCACGCCAGCACCGACCACGCGAACGCCATCCCCAGCGGCACCAGCGGGAGGCGACGCCCCTCCTTCAGCCACAGCACCTCGACCCCGGGCACCGGGATGCCCCGGTCCACGGCGCCCAGGCCGGGCCTGGTGTCCGTCGGCCCGACGTGTGACATCGTCTTCCAGGGCCAGCCCGCCTCGACCACGTCCACGGCATAGGTCGGGTCGTCGTTCACGAACGAGTGCCCACCCGCACCGCCCCCCATCATGATCCCGTGGTGCATTCCCTGGCGCTCGCGGATGCGTCCGCCGCGCACGCCGATCCCGCCGCCCGCCGGTGCGACGATCCGCGGCACCAGCATGGTCAGGCCGTTGGAGTCGGGCCAGTCCTCGGGCACGTCGCGGATCCAGGGGTCACCCGAGAAGCCGAAGTGGGCCCCGGACCGCTCGCCGAGCGACCACCACGAGCAGCCCCACGCCACCAGCACCGTGAGAACGACTCCCAGCACCAGCGAGACCAGGGTGTGACGCAGCACACTCCGCCACACCGGTCTCTGACGTTGATCAGGCATCGCTGAAGTCGTGCGCCGCCTGGTACGTCCCCGTCTTCAGCTTCACCAGGCTCCGCAGCAGGTCGTTCAGCAGCGAGCTCGCGCCGAAGCGGAACCGGTCCGGGTCGAGCCAGGCGTTGCCGAGCGTCTCCTTCACGAGGCACAGGTAGTGCCACGCCTGTTTGCCCGTGCGGATGCCGCCCGCGGGCTTCATGCCGTAGACGGTGCCGGTCCGCAGGTACGCGTCCCGGATCGCCTCGAGCATGACCAGCGTCACCGGCATCGTCGCGGCGGGGCTCACCTTGCCGGTGCTGGTCTTGATGAAGTCGCCCGGACGGATGTTGGCCAGCGCCAGGTCGCTCGCGCGCCGGACGTGGTCGTACGTGCTCAGCTCGCCCGTCTCCAGGATCACCTTCAGGTGGGCCCCGTCGCCGGTGCCGGCGCACACGTCGGAGATCTCGCGGATCTCGCGTGCGACCTCCTCGTAGCGTCCTGCCAGGAAGGCGCCCCGGTTGATCACCATGTCGATCTCGTCGGCCCCGGCCTCGATCGCGCGCTCGGTGTCCTCCACGCGGACGTGCAGCGGGTACTGCCCGCTCGGGAAGCCGGTCGCGACGCTGGCGACCTTGACCTTGCCCGTCGCCCCCAGCTTGTTGAGCTCCTCGCGCGCGGTCGCGACCATGCTCGGGTACACGCAGATCGCCCCCACGTGCGGCAGGCGCTCGCCGAGCACCTGCTCGTCACGCTCGTACGGACGCACGCCCTTGCGGCACAGGCTGCGGACCTTCTCCGGCGTGTCCGCCCCCTCCAGCGTGGTGAGGTCCACCATGGAGATGGCGAGTCTCAGGGCCGCGTGCTTGGACTCCTTCTTGATCGAGCGGGTCGCGATCTTCGCGCACCGGTGCTCGACCATCACCCCGTCCACCGTCGGCGACGCGGGCCCCAGCACACCGTTCTCACGCACGGAAGTCATGGCCGGATACTAGGTTCCATAGATCCGAGCCGCGGGCGTAAGCACGCGGCCCCGCAGGAACGGGAGTGCGGACACGAACCATGGAGAAGCCCGCGGCGTCTCCATGCCACCCCCCCTCCCGCGCAGATTTCAACCCGATGTGGCTTTGCCCAACCGCTGCAGGAACCGCGTCACCGCCCGCTCCTGCACCGGGCGGAACTCCTCGTCCACCCACAGGTCGTTGTGGCTGCCCTCTTCGGTCACGACCAACTCGGAATCCGGCGCGGCGTCGGCGATGGCCTGCCCGTCCTCGAAGGGCGAGACGGGATCCAGCGTGCCGTGCAGCACCAGCAGCGGGCAGCGGAGCCTCGAAGCGAGCCCCGCCCGGTCGAACCCCCGCCAGCGCGCCCCGATCCCGCCCAGCAAGCCGACCACCCAGAGCGCCGGCCACAGGTTCAATCGCCACGGCATCCGCTGCATCCGCATCACCGCCGACGCGGGGGTCTGCACGTGTCGGTACGGCACCTCCGCCACCACGCCCGCGACCTCGACCTGTTGCTCGCTCTCGAGACGCACGGCCGCGTCGAGCGAGGCGCCGGCCCCCAGGCTCCACCCCGCCAGCACGACGGGCCTGCCCGCGCACAGCTCGCGCGCGAGCTCGGCCAGCATCCGGCCCTCGCGTGCGCCCAGCGAGCACCACCCACCGCTCTCACCCAGGCCCGGCGGGTCCCACGCGACGACCGCGCTCGCCCCGGACGCGTACGCACCGACCCGCGTGAGCGCCCCCACGCGGCTGTCGCTCCACCCCGGGCTCAGGATCACCACCGGGCCGTCGGCACGCGCGCCGGTGATCCGCCACGCCCTCACCGGACCGAACGAGGTCGCCGGCTCCAGCTCCTCGAACGACAGCGGGTCGTCCAGCTCCCCGGGATCTCCCGGCAGCCCGCGTGCCACCGCCCACGAGTACGTCCGGCGCGGCGGGTGCGTGATCAGCCACGTCGTGAACGCCACCAGCCCCAGCCAGTACAGCGCCCCCCCCAGCGCCAGCAGCGGCCACAGGCCGACGAGCTCGTGCAGCAGCCGGTCCAAGCCGTCAGAACCCCAGCAGACGGGTCACGTCGTTGAAGGTCACGATCAGGAACAGGCTCCCGATCAGCACCAGCCCCGCCAGCGTCACCACGTTCTGCACCGGGATCGGCACCGGTCGACCGCGGACCTGCTCGTACACCAGCATCAGGAACTGCCCGCCGTCCACGATCGGCAGGGGCAGGAAGTTGATCACCGCCAGGTTCACGCTGATGAGCGCCATGAAGAACAGCAGCCAGATGATGCCGCGGTCGGCCAGTCGCGTTCCGAGGTGGGCGATCCCCACCGGCCCCTGCAGGTGCTGCACCTTCACCGAGCCCTGGAAGAGACGTGCGAAGGTCAGGTAGGTCTGCAGCATCACACGCCGAGTGTGGCTCAGCCCGAGCCCGACCGCCGCGACCGGGTTCGCGGCCTTGTCCACGAACCGGAGCGGCTCGAACAGGGCCTGGGGCACAGGGGAGGCCCAGCCGAGCTCGTGCAGGCGTTCCAGCTCGGCCCGGTCGATGCGCCAGGCCCGCTGCTCGCGCGGTCGCGAGCCGTCGGGCTGCACGGGGCCGGCCCGCTCGAGTACGACGGGGACCGTGGCGTGGGTCGCGTCCTGGCTGTCCAGCACGTCCGCGGTGACCGCTCGCAGGCGGGCCCGGATCTCGCGGAAGTCATTGACGGGCACGCCCGCGACCGACACCACGCGCGAGCCGGGCAGGGGGTCCAGGGATTCCGCCGCCGAGGGCTTGCCGTCGCGCAGCCCCAGCACCACGCCCGAGAGCAGGGTCGAGGTCTCCTCGGTCGTGTCCGGGCGGAAGCCGATGCGTCCGTCGCGTCCGACCTCGACGGTGAGGGGGACGCGCTCACCGTCGCGCAGCACGACGATGTCCATGGACTCGCCGCTGCTGGACTGGATGGCGGCGATCCCGGCCGCGTAGCTCGGGTAGGCCACCTCACCCAAGCGTGCGAACACGTCGCCGGGTCGCAGCCCCTGCCTGGTCTCCTCCTGTGTCGCCTCGCGCGAGACCATCAGCACGCCGGACAGGCCCAGCAGGTGACGGTGCGTGATCGCGCCGTCGTCGGAGGGGACCGGGGTCTGCTCGAACTCGGCCACCGGCTCGGCCCTTATCACCACGCCCCCGGACTCGCCCCGGAACTCCAGCTCCACCGGCTCGCCCCCGCTGGCGTCGAACGCCGGGATCAGCTCGAAGGGCTGTCGCACGTCGGTGTCGTCGCCGATCCGCACCAGCTCCATGCCGGGCTCGACCCCGGCGAGCCCGAGGCGCTCGAAGGATTCGAGCAGCAGGGCGCGGTCCGCCTCGCCGCTCGCCTCGATCACCGTCAGCGAGCCCGCCGGCCCGATGCCGAAGTCGAGCAGACCGGTCGCCTCGCTCTCCTCGGCGATCACGTCGAACTCGAGCGTGCCCGCCACGCCTGCGCGCTCCACCGCGACGCGGACCGGCACGCCCCGTTCCCCGATCGCGGCCGCGACCGACAGATCCGAGAAGTGGCGGGGGGTGTGCCCGTCGATGGAGACGACCTCGTCGCCCGGCTCGAGCCCGGGCCCGACCGGCCCGGCGCTCACGACCTCGCCCGCGTTCACCGGCTCGGCGGTCGCCGCGGGCCCGCCGGGCATCACCGAGCCGATGACCGGCGGCTCGACCCGCAGGCCGACCATTAACACCAGCACGAACAGGGCCGCGGCGGTGATCATGTTCATCACCACGCCGGCGGAGATCACCACCATCCGCTTCCAGGGCGTGCAGTTCTGGTAGCTGTCGGGCGCGTCCGACGTCGCCGTCGGGTCCATGTCCTCCTGCCCGAGCATCTTGACGTACCCGCCCAGCGGCAGGACGTTGAGGCGGTACTCGGTCGCGCCGAGGTTGCCCACGGTGTCTGGGTTCTTCTGCACGCGCGCCAGATACTCGGGCTCGCTGCTCCCACGCTGCAGGCCCATCCCCTTCCGCCAGCTCAGGAACGCGGGCCCGAAGCCCACCGCGAAGGCGAGCACGCGGATCCCGGCCCAGCGGGCGGCGACGAAGTGCCCGAGCTCGTGCACGAACACGATCAGCCCGAAGCCGAACACCACCAGCAGCAGGTCCCCCAGCGTCCCCAGGGTCTCGACGAGTCCGTTCATGCGTCCATCCTAGCGAGGGCCGGGGGGCCGACCCCGGGCGTCCCCCCGGGGTATCGGTCCCCCGGGCACGGCGCGGACACCCCGGGCGGGCGGAAAAAAAGAGGGCCCGGCCACCAGACCGAGCCCTCCGCTCATCATTCTCTACCAAGCACGAATCAGGCGTGAATCGGGCTCACGAGCCGTACTTGATGCCGCACCCCTGGGCGCGGGTCTCCTGCGTGGCGACGGTCTCGCCGGCCAGGACGGACTGGAGGGCTGACTTCAGGTAGAAGTCGTCGCCCAGGTCGCGCTTGCCCTGGTTGCTGTCGATGGCGCCGTGGTAGCGGAGGACGCCCTCGCCGTCGATGACGTACATCTCGGGGGTGACCTTGGCGCCGTACGCCTTGCCGACCTTGCCGGACATGTCCAGCAGGATCGGGGTCTCGATGCCGAAGTCGGTCATCGCCTTCTTGTTGCGTTCGACGCCGGCGCCCTGCTTGCCCTCGGCGCCCGAGTTGATGCGGAGCCAGACGACCTTGTCGGCGTGGTCCTTCTCGAGCTGGATGGTCGGGGGCACGTCGCCCTCGAAGTTCTCGTAGCGGGCCTTCACCACCGGGCAGTCCGGGTTGAACCACTCCAGCACCACCACCTTGCCCGCCTCGGTGTACGAGCTGAGGGTGTGCTCCTTGCCAGTCACGTCCGTGATGGTGAAGTCCGGCGCTTCCTTGTTCAGCTCGGCCTGCGGGTCCTGGGCCGTCCCGGCGGCCATCAGACCGACGCCCGCGACGACCGCGGCGAACATCCCGGCGATTCTCGTTTTGGTCAGCGTTGTCATGGTCAAACTCCTCGTGCATTGCTGCGAAGTTCGTGGATCGGCCGGCGTGCAGCCTCGACTCGGCCGACGGGCCCGACAGGGCCCCGATTCAGATTCCAACGTGAGAGTTCACTCCAACGTGACATCTCAATTTTACGGTCCCGGTTCCTCCCGGTTCAGCTGAATCCAGGATACGTACCGAACACCCTCCGGTGATCGTATCGCCACCACACCCCGGACAGAGGGATTCTCCCCACCCGGATCGGCCTCCGGGCGCAGCGAGAGGGCCCCGTTTCCGGATGATCCGGTCCGGAGTAAATTCTCGAGAAAGACCGAGCCGGCTCCCGGGTAGAACTCGATCCGCCACCCCTCGACCCATCGCTGGCGAGCCTCGCCCGAGGCCCGCACCGAGACCGACTCGCCCTCCCACGACGCCTCGAGCCAGTCCGGCACGACGCGTCCGCGTGCCGGGTCGGGCTCGGGCCCGGCGCTGGCGCGCTCGCCCGCTTCGATGACGCCCGCCTGCGGGCCGGGGCCGGGTTCGGATCCGGACGCCACGACGGGGATCTCGAGCTCGACCGACTCGTCGTCCATCAGGCACGCCTCCTTGCACACCAGCCAGGAGCTGTCTCCCCGCAGGCGGACGGTCCGACCGGCCTCGTCCTCGGGCACCCGGACCCGAAGCAGCAGGACCGGCTCGCCCTCGAGCACGTGGTCGAGCAGGTCGCCCGCCGCGACGTAGCGCACCGGTACGGGCTGCTCGATCGCGACCAGCTCCCAGCCCTCGGGCCACTCGATGCCGGGGTCGGGGGCGAAGCCCGTGTCGTTCTGCCCGTCGAAGTAGAGGTGCCAACCCGGCTCGAGCTCGAAGGCCAGGCCCAGGGTGTTCACCTCGCCCGCCACCAAAGCCTCGGTCCCGCTGATCAGGCGCGCCGAGGACGGGTCGATCTGCTGCCCGAAGCCCGGCTGGGCGTTCGCCGCGGCCGGCAGGCAGGCCCCCAGAATCGCGCCGATTCGTGCGTATCCGGACGTGGTCAAGGTGGACTCCAATAGTGATCTCGGGAAGGCGTGTTCGTATAAGAGTGCGCACACGCACCGCGATGCCGTCGCTTGGTGCTACCGGGCACAACGCCGCGGGAGGCCCCGTTATTCGTGATTTTTCGTGCTCGGACGCGTCCGGGGGGGCGACTCGTCAGCCCGCGGCCTGGCTGGCCCCGCGTCCGAATCCCGGGCGGACCACGACGCTGGTCTCGTCGGACAGCTGCGCATTCGGGCCCGCCGCTCGCACCACGGCGCACTCGGCGAGGATGTCCGCGGCGTCGTAGACGGGCAGCCCGGTGAGGGCGCTGGTATCGATCAGGGCCGACTCGCTGTAGGCCAGCACCACGCCGTCGCACCCGCGGTCGCGGTAGTCGCGCACCACCCGGGCCATGAGGTCCAGGCTCTCGGGCAGGACCTTGCCGGTCGCGAGCTCTCGGTAGATGATCTCGTCGAGGGCGCGTGCCTCCTCGTCCGGGGGGGCGACCGCCTTGATGCCCCGCATCCCGAGCTTGGTCTGGTAGGCCGCGCCGCGCGTCACCGCGCGCGAGCCGATCAGCCCCACCGACCGGCGCCCGTCCCGCTCCACCGCGTCCGCCACGCAGTCCGTCACGCAGATCCAGGGCACCCTGCTGACGTGGGCCGCGAGGTGCACGGCGTGCAGCACCGCGTTGTCCGGGCAGATGCAGAAGTCCGCGCCGGCCTCCGCGAGCACCTCGCTCGAGCGGCGCAGCAGGCGCCCGACCTCGTGCCAGTTCTCGTCCACGACCGCTTTGAGATAGTCGCCGAAGCGGATGTTGTGCAGCGTGATGGTGGGGTGTGTGGAGGGATCCATCAGGCGCTGGGCGTGACGCAGCACCTGGCGGTAGCACAGCGAGCCGCCCTCCGGACTGACCGCAGCAATCCCGATGTGCTGACTCATGCCGGCCCTCCCTGGCTCCCTCTCTGCTCAGCACCATCCTGACCGATTTTGAAGCTTCGGTCAAGATGATTCTGGGATCCCGCACGCCCGCCGAATGCTCTCCCCCGGCCCTCCACATACCATCACCCATGCACGAGCAGGACCGACCCCAACAGGACCCCTTCGACGCCCTCGCCCTGCCCGGCGTGTTCGGGCTCACACCCGCCCAGATCGAGTCGGCCTATCTCAAGCGTGCCGCGTCGCTCCACCCGGATCTGGCGGGTGACGAGGACGCGGCGCTGCACTCCTCCGCCCTGAACGAGGCCAAGGCCACCCTGCTCGATCCCGAGTCGCGCGCCCGCGCCCTGCTGGCACGCCTTGGGGGAGACGGGCCCGGCGATCCGTCCGCGCGGACGGCCCTGCCCGACGGTTTCCTCATGGAGATCATGTCCACCCGCCAGCAGATCGAGGCGGACCTCGCCGGACCGGACGCGGACGCCAAGCGGGAAAAGTGGGAGGGCTGGGGCGAGGAGCGGCGCCGCGAGCACATCGAGCACGTCGCCGAGCTGTTCGAATCCGCGGGCGAGCACCCCTCGCCCGAGCGGCTCGGCGCCATCCGGACCCGCCTCAATGCGTGGCGGTACATCGAACGCCTGATCGAGCAGCTCGATCCGGACTACGACCCGGCCGGGGCCGACTTCTCCGGCTGACCGCCCCGCCATGGCCGGAATACCCGACGACAACCCCGGGTTCACGCACGCATGACGAACGACTCGCAGACCGGTTCCGTCGCATCGAAAGCCAGGCCCGCGGGCGTGTGGTTCGGGTTCGTCGTCGTGGCGGTTCTGGTGGTCATTGCCGGGTCCAAGGTGCTCCAGTCCCGCCCGGCCGAGACGCCCGGCGTGCTGGCCACCGCGGGCCTGACGCTGGCCGACGCGACGGCGCAGGGCGAGGCCTCGGGCAAGCCGGTGCTCGCGTTCGTGACCGCGGCGTGGTGCGGGCCGTGCCAGAGCCTGAAGCGCAACGGGCTGGCCGACGAGCGGGTGCAGGCGCTGATCGGGGAGCGGACGGTCGGCGTGACGCTGGAGGAGACGACCGAGCAGGGCAAGCGCGACATGCGCGGTCTGCCCGTCCGGGCGTACCCCACGCTGGTGCTGCTGCGCGACGGGGAGGTGGTCTCGATGATGGAGGGGGCCCAGCCCGCCTCGGCGATCGTCTCCTGGCTCGAGTCCAACACCGCCCCCGCGGGCGAGGGCTGAGCGGGGCTCAACGCCCCGAGGGCGCCGCCACCGTCGCCCGCAGCGGGTGCAGGAACAGCCCGGTCGCCAGCTTCGGGTAGAAGAAGGTCGATTTCTGAGGCATCACCTCGCCCGCGAGGCTGATCGCGCGGACCGCCTCCAGGGGCGTGGGACGCACGATCACCGCGAGCTGCGGTCGCCCGCCGCCCGAGATGGCGCTGCCGGTCTCCTCGCCCCGCCCGATGGCCAGCATCTCGTCGATGGAGTGGGGGAAGGCCCACTTGATGGGCTCGCCGGCGTTGAGCTCGGGCTCGCAGATCTGCTCGACGATCAGGTGCTGCACGAGGGCGACGTCCAGGTTGCGCCAGGCCTCGGGCTTGTCGCCGAACTCCAGCTCGAGCGGGTCGCTGGTGGCGGGCCAGCAGGCGAAGCAGAGCCCCGTGGCGTAGTCGTACAGCCCGAAGACGTTGGTGCGCTCCCGCTCGGCGAGGCTGGCCATCTGCTGCTCGAAGCGGCGCGGCTCGTTGTCGATCGCCTCGACGTTGAGCAGCCCCGCGCTGGCGTCGATGAACCGGTCCATGGTGTAGTCACGCATGCCGCCCAGCACGCGGTGCGTCGGCCCGATCGCCAGGCCGGGGTCGCTCATGCCCACGAGCACCATCATGCAGCGTCGGGCGGGGTGGTCGGCGGGCACCGGGCCCTCCTCCTCCAGCGCCTTGAGGTAGTTGAGCTGCGTGTTGTAGCGGTGGTGGCCGTCGGCGATGAAGACGTCCTCGCCGTCGAGCGCCCGGGTGTAGTTGGCGATGGTCTCGTCGTCCTCGATGGTCCAGACCTCGTGGGTCACGCCGTCACCCCCCCCCAGAGCGAGTTCCGCGGTCATGTCCGGGTCGCGCGCGTCCATGACCGAGCGGATCAGGGTGGTGCCGGCGCCCGTCTCGTCGGGGTGCAGCCCGAAGACCGGGCTGGTCTGGCAGCCGGTGGCGGTCATCAGGGCCTTTCGGTCCTCCTTGGGCCCGCCGAAGGTGTGCTCGTGCGGGAGGACGCCGCCGCCGTCCCGGGGGCCGAAGTCGAGCAGCTCGACGCAGCAGGCCATGCCGCACCGTTGGTACCGCTCGCCCTGGAACTCGAACGACTGCCGGTAGGCGAACATCGCGGGGGTGTCGCGCTGCGAGACGACGCCCTGCTCGATCAGGCTCGCGAGCCGGTCCGCGGCGCCCTCGTACGCCTCCGCGGGCCCCAGGGCCTTGGCTGGCACCACCGGCAGGTCCACGCTCACGATGTTGTCGGCGTCGCCGGCCAGCAGGGCGGCCTTCTGCGAGGCGTCCAGCACGTCGTACGGCGGGGACACCAGCTTGGACACGTCGCCCGACCCGCCCCGGTACTGCAACGCTCGAAACGGATACACGTGAGGCATCGGGCCCTCCGACCTGCTGGAACAGACTCCCTCCGCACGCCCTCCGCGCGGCATCGCACAAGCCTACACCCTCAGCGTCCACTCCGCCCTCCGCCCGTTCCAGCCCTCCCGGCCGGGCGCTGTCGGGACCGCCCGGCACTATCATCCCGCCATGACCGACGCACCCCGCGCCATCGTTCTCCGGTCCGCCGGCACCAACTGCGACCGGGAGATGGTCCGTGCCTTCGAGCTGGCCGGGGCCCGCACGGATCTGGTCCATCTCGACGCCCTGTGCGCGAGCCCGAAACGGCTTTCTGGGTACGAGCTGATCGGCTTCCCCGGCGGCTTTTCCTACGGCGACGACATCGCCTCCGGGCGCATCTTCGCGGCGCGTGTCCGCCAGCACCTGTACCCGGCCCTGAGGGATGCCGCGGAGCGTGGCGTGTGCATGATCGGCGCCTGCAACGGATTCCAGGTGTTGGTCCAGGTGGGGCTGCTGCCTGGTCCTGCGTCCGGGGAGTCCTGGCCCGACACGCCGCCCGCGCCGACGGTGGCGCTGGCCGACAACGCGTCGGCGCGGTTCACGGACCGCTGGGCCACCGTCGACCCCGACCCGGACGCGCCCTGTGTCTGGACCCGGGGCCTCGAGGGCCTGCCGGACCGGGTCCGCACGCTGCCCATCGCGCACGGGGAGGGCCGACTGATCGCCTCTCCCGAGACGCTGGAGCGGCTCCGCACGGGCGGGCACGTCGCTCTGCGGTACGCCGAGGACGTCAACGGCTCGGCCGACCGCATCGCGGGGCTGTGCGACGCCACGGGGCGGATCTTCGGGCTCATGCCCCACCCCGAGCGGTACCTGGACTGGAACCGCCACCCCGCCTTCACACGGCTGGACGGCGCGACCACCTCCGGCGAGGCACCCGGGCTGACGATGTTCCGCAACGCGGTCCACGCCGTCTCGGCCCTGCACGCCTGACGGCGGGGCGTGTCAACCGTGCGCCCGGTCCCCGGTAGGCTGTAGAGCGTGACCTTCCAGCTCAACCATGGCGAATCGGCGCAGTGCTCGAGCTGTGGCTACCGGCTGACCGGTCTGCCGGTCGGCTCGGTCTGCCCGGAGTGCGGCACGCCCTCGCGTTCGTCGTACACGGTCCGGTTCGCGGACAACCTCTCGGACGCACCGACGCACTACCTCCGCACGCTGCGGCTGGGGCTGCTTTTGATGACGCTGGCGTCCGGGGCCGGCGTCGCCGCCATGGTCTACAGCGTGGTGTACGCGTTCACCCGGGCCGGCACGCTGGTCGCCATTGCCAACTTCCAACACTACATCGCCGCGACGTTCATGGGCGTGTCTTTGATCTGGGTCTTCGGCGTCTGGCTCGCGACGCGTGCGCGCCCGCTGGGGGACCGTACGGTCCGTGACTACATCCTGGAATCCCGGCGGGTCCGCGCCTGCGCGCTGTTCTGCCAGTTCGCCGCGCCCGCAGCGGTGCTGCTGCTCTGGAGCCTGAACTTCGCCAAGCCGGGCACCGTCGGCATGTGGGCCCTGTTCGCGCTCGCCCTGCTGGCGCTGGCGGGGACCGCCGGCGCGCTCGTCCCGCTCGCGGTGTACCTCTCCTCCCTTGCGGACTGGGCTGGCGACTCGGGCCTCGGAGGCAAGCTCCGCGGGGCGGCCTGGATTATCGTGGTGCTCGGGTCGCTCGGGGCGGTCGCCTTCGTGGGGGCGCTGGTGCCCCACCCGCTCGCGGGTTTCTTCAACCTGATCTCGGTCTACGGGATCATCATGACCGCGCTGGCGGTCGCCGCCATCGCGCTGGCGATCCTCAGGCTCACCCTGACGACGCAGTGGGCGATCATCAATTCCGGCTCGCTGGCGGCCCGCGACCGGCGCCTGCTGGAGAAATACAACGCCCACCACGAATTCATGGCGGCCCGCTCCGAGGGGCGTTCGGTCCCGCACGCGAACCCGGCCGCTCCGGGCAGGTGCTCCGGGTGCGGGCTCGACCTGTCCAACATGGGCTCGTCGGGCACCTGCCCCGCCTGCCACCGGGTCTTCGTCAAGGAGGAGATCCCCTGGACGCCCGACGATCTCAACCGCGGCATCCCCGTGGACGGGGTCTCTCCCGGGGAGGCGCACCTCGCCCCGCGGACGCCCTCCATCCACCACACCCAGCGGAGCATCACCAGGGACCGCGTCCGCTACCGGGCGCACCACGACGAGTTCGGCGTCCCGGTCCGGGCCGACACGCCCCCGCTGGAGCCCCACCGGGAGGAGACGCGAGAGCCTCCGGGCATCGATGACGAGCTGGACAACCTCCCCGAGGGCCCGGCGGGCACGGACCGATCCGGACCTCCCGGGCCTCCGCCCGGGCGGTGATCCCCCTACACTCTCGCGTGAACCCAGCGGAGTTCGATTCATCCGGCATCCGCCCGGGCGCCAAGGTGCTCGTGGCCATGAGCGGCGGCGTGGACTCGTCGGTCGCCGCGGCGCTCCTGCAGCGCGCCGGGTTCGACGTGGTCGGGTGCTTCATGCGCCTGGGCTCGCCCGGGGAGGATCTGGAGGGGCTGCACCGATCGGACGGGGACGACGGCGCGGGCTGCGATCCGAAGCGGATCCGGATCGGCAAGCAGGGCTGCTGCTCGGTGGGGGACGCCGCGGACGCGCGCCTGGTCGCGGCCCGGCTGGGCATCCCCTTCTACGTGTGCAACTTCAAGAAGGACTTCAACCGCATCATCGACTACTTCGTGGACGAGTACGCCCGTGGGCGGACGCCCAACCCGTGCGTGCGCTGCAACGACTGGCTGAAGTTCGGCAGGCTGCACGAGTACGCCGGCCGGATCGGGGCGGAGTACGTCGCCTCCGGGCACTACGCCCGGATCGACCGCTCGGACCCGGGCCGTCCCCGGCTGCTGCGGGGGGTCGATCAGTCCAAGGACCAGTCGTACGTGCTGTTCGGGGCGCCGCGCGACCGGCTGGCCGAGATGATCCTGCCGGTCGGGCACCTGCCCAAGGCCGAGGTGCGCCGGCTGGCGCGCGAGCTCGGCCTGCCGGTCTTCGACAAGCCCGACTCGCAGGAGATCTGCTTCGTGCCGGACAACGACTACGCCGGCCTGGTCGAGCGTCGGCGTCCGGAGCTGGCCCGCGACGGCGAGATCCGGGACGCCGAGGGGAACACCGTGGGCGCCCACGCCGGGCAGCACCGCTACACGCTCGGCCAGCGTCGGGGCGTGGGCGTGGCCTTCGGGTACCCGATCTATGTCGTCGGGCGCGACCCTGAGACGAACACCATCACCGTGGGGGACGAAGAGCTGCTGATGTCCGACGCCTGCACCGCCACCGACACGACCTGGCACGACGAGCCCGCTGCCGACTGGTCCGAGGCCCTTGTGCAGCACCGCTACAACGCCCCTGCGGTGCCCGCTCGTGTGCGCGCCCGGTCGGGTGAGGCCGTCGGGGGGCGCCCGAACATCGAGGTCCGATTCCACGAGCCGCAGCGGGCTGTGACGCCTGGGCAGGCGCTGGTGGTCTATGACCGTCTTAACGACGCCCGCGTGCTGGCGGGCGGCTGGATCGACCACACCGCTGGCAACACCGCAGCCCGCGTGTAGGATCAACACGGAGGTCACATGCCCGATCCGGGTCCGAATAACGAGCGGCAGGTCGCTGTCTTCCTTTCCGGCGTGAACGCCGAGACCTACGAGAAGCTGGGCGACGAGGCCGCGGACGGGGACGGGCACATCGTGTCCGGTGCGGTGCTGCGCCGGAAATCGGTGGATCGCTCGTACGTTCCCATCCGTGTGCGTGTGGCGCACGGTGTGGCGGCGTCGACGGCGGCGTCGATGCTCCGCAAGATGGCGGACCTGCTCGACGACGAGCCGGACTTCCTGTCGGCCGATCCCGGCACCGCGATCCGGCGTATGCCCGACGGGAGCTCGCTCCGCAAGAAGCTGACGCCCGAGGGCATCCTGCAGGCGGCGGACCGGCTCGACTCGGACGACCGTGCCCGCCTGATCGCCATGATGGAAGAGATCAAGCTCGAGCTGACCGACGACCACCTCCGCGACGACCGCTCCGACCACGGGGACCACCAATGAGCCAGATGAGAAAACAGCGGGGCCTCCAGACCCAGAAGCAGGTGAAGTCTCCGGACGGGATCACCGGCGGGGGCAAGACGTACAAGCTGATGAAGGGCGACCGCACCAAGCCCCGGACCGAGGGCGAGCGGTGGCGCGCGATGTTCGAGCTCGGGCTGATCGAGATGGGCAAGGGCGAGGACGAGAAGGCCCTGGCCTACTTCGAGGAGCTGTGGGCGCAGAACCCGACGGGCAAGCGGCGCGACGAGCTGGTCCGCTGGCTCGGGCTGGCGCGCTGGGGCGCCGCCTACGGGCGCGAGGCCACCCCCATCCTGGAGGAGGCGTACAGGAAGCAGCCCTGGGACAAGGACGTGGGCGTGTTCTACGCCTCGGCCCTGCAGAACATCGGCCGGCTCGATGAGGCCGAGCAGATCGCCCGGAACCTGGTCAAGCTCGACCGCAAGGACATCCGCAACGTCACGCTGCTGTGCGACATCCTCGCGCGCCGTCGCAAGTACGAGGAGGCCAGCAGGCTGCTGTACGAGGCCGACGAGCAGGGGCTCAACTCCATCCGCCTGGCCATGGCATTCGGCGTCATCGCCATGAAGTCCGATCAGGAGTCCGACGCGATCGAGTGGATCGAGCGCGAGCTGGAGCAGTCCAAGCAGACCGCGCAGGGGCACATGAGTGCGTGCTTCTCCCTGGGTGACCTCTACGACAAGATCGGCGACTACGACAAGGCGTTCAAGTACTACAACCAGGGCAACAACCTGCGCGAGTCCAAGTTCGACATCCGCAAGTCCCGCAACAAGCGCGACGTCGCCATGAAGATCTGGACCGCGGACCGCATCAGGCGGCTCCGCGAGTTCGGCGACCCCGACAAGCGCCCCGTCCTCATCGTGGGCATGCCCCGCTCGGGCACCACGCTCACCGAGCAGGTCCTCGGGCGTCACGACAAGATCTACCCCGCGGGCGAGCTGCGTATGGTCCGGGCCATCCCCGAGAAGATCCAGAACCTCTTCGCGGGCTCCGCCTCGGTGCACACCATCGCCACGGCCTTCGACTCGCTCACCCCGGGGCAGCTCAAGCGCGCCGCCCAGATCTACATCGATCACATCGAGAAGCTCGCCGGGCCCGACTACGAGCGTGTTATCGACAAGATGCCCGGCAACATCTGGCACTGCGGCATGCTCGCGAGCCTGCTCCCGGGCGCGCGGTTCATCTTCTCCCGGCGCGACCCGCGCGACATCTGCTTCTCCTGCTACTTCCGGAACTTCCGGCAGGAGCACGGGTACTCCACCGACCTCTACACCTGCGGGCAGTACTGCCGCGAGGTCTTCCACATGTCCGAGTACTGGAAGGAGACCCTCAACGAGGCCGCGGGCGAGCAGATCTTCATGGACTCCACCTACGAGAACCTCGTCTCCGATCCGCACACGTACGGCAAGCAGCTGTTCGACCACATCGGCATGCCCTGGGACGACTCGGTGGTCGACATCGACAAGGACCAGCGCAACGTCGCCACCCTGCGGACCGACCAGATGGGCCGCAAGATCGACACCAAGTCCAAGGAACGCTGGCGCCGCTACGAGAAGTACGTCGGTCCCATCGAGGAGGGGCTGGGCGACGTGCTGCCCTACATCCCCTGATCGCCACCCCGCGCCCCGACCAGCACACCCCCGCCCCGCACCACGCCCCGACTCAGCGGGGCGTGCTTCTGCGCCCGCCCCGTGCGCCACCACGTGCTCCCCCGCGGTCCCCCTCCCGACCGCCGGAACGGCCTCCTCCCCGCTCTCGTCCCCGGCCGCCGCCCCGCGCACGCTTCGGCTTGCGGAACAGCAGCAGGTAGTTGAACCCGCGGAGGTAGTAGTTCCCCTCCTCGGCCGCCTTGTGCCAGTTCCCGCGTCCCAGCTTCTGGTTGTGGCGCACCACGCACACGATGTCGATCGGCTCCATCGTGCGTCGCGCCAGCCCGAACAGCTCGAACCCGATCGGCATGAGCGTGCCCGACTTCCTGCCCTTGTGCTTCTCCCACGAGTCGCTGACGTACACCGCCAGCACGCCGCCGGGCCTGAGCACGCGTTCGAGCTCGCCCAGCACACGCCCCATCGCCTCGTAGTACGCCCGCCCCGTCGCCTCCAGCTTCCCGATGCAGCGCGGGTCGTCGGAGTAGTCCACGTGCGTCGAGTACGGCGGGTCCACGAAGGCCACGTCCGCCACGCCCGGGTCCATCGGGAGCTCGCGTGCGTCGGCCAGCTCGATCTCGGGTCGGGTCGGGCGCAGGTCGAAGCCGCGTGACCTGCGCCCGAGATCGTCCGCCACGTCCAGCGTCGTGCCGCTCCCGCACATCGGGTCGACGACGAGATCCCCCTTGCGGGAGTAGCGTGTGAGCACCTGCCAGATCACCCAGCTGGGAGTCGCCCCGACGTACGCCTTGTCGCCCTGCATCCGCCGACCCAGGGAGTCGTCGTAGTGCTGGCTGGGGTACTCCCACAGGGTGGTCGTCATGACGCCCAGCGCCGGGCGATCCGGGCCGGACTCGGAACGGCGCGGACCGCCGCGGGGACCGGGCTTGCCCGCCCCGGAGCGTTTCTTCGACGATTGCGATCCGGGCGGCGTCTCGTCCACGGCCCGGGCGATCCGCGACGCCAGGTCGTCTCGCCCCCGCCCGCCGCCGCCCTGGCCCTTGCCCCGGCTCACGAGTCCGCCCCGCCCCGCTCGACGGCCTCAAGCGTCTCGAGCAGCTTCTCGCGCGCCTCGGCCAGCCCCAGGCGCACGCGCGCTCCCGCGGCCCGGGCGTGCCCGCCCCCGCCCAGGCGCTGGCACACCTCGTTCACGTCCACCGGGGCGCGCCCGTTCCACTCGCCCGCCTTGGACCGCAGGCTGAGCTTGGTGAGCACGCCCTCGCCGTCCTCCTGCTCGGTCAGCAGGGCGACCACGCGCACGCTCGGCACGCTCTGCGGGATGTCCACGAACCCGCCGCTGTCCCCCGGCGACGCCCCCGTCTGCTTGAAGTCGTTCGCGGTCAGGCTCATCACCGCGACCGTCTCGCCCCGCTCCAGCGTCAGGCTCGTCAGCGCCCGCGCCATCAGCCCCAGACGCGGGGCCCTGTCCCGGAACTGCACGGCCTCGAACAGCCGGGCGTGGTCCACGCCGGCGCGCAGCAGGTGCCCGGCCGTCTCCATCACGTCCGCCGAGACGTTGCTGTGCCGGAACCACCCTGTGTCGGTCGCGATCCCCACGTACAGCGGCTCGGCGATCTCCGTGGGCAGTTCGCTCACCGAGCCAAGCCCCAGGATCAGGCGGCACAGCTCCGCCGCGGGCTGGCACACGGCCGCGTCGTCCGTCGCCAGGTGGCGGCGCGTCCCCATGTCCGCGTCGCCCTGCAGGTGGTGGTCCAGCACGCCGGTGATGGCCCGTCGTTCGCGGACCCAGCCCGCGTAGTCCCCGAGCTGGTTCCACGTCCCGGTGTCGCAGACCAGCACGGCGCTGGGGTCCAGGGCCCCGGGCACGTTCTGGCCGGGCTCGATCACGCGCGTCTTGGTCGGGGCGCACAGCGGCTGGGCCCACCCCGGCATCGGGCCCAGGTACCAGCACTCCGCGACCGAGGCCGCACCGCTCGTCCCGCTCGCGCGGTTCAGCGCCCGGGCGATGGCGAGCGTCGAGCCCACGGCGTCGCCGTCGGGCTTCTGGTGGGTCAGCAGGACCACCGCCCGCTGATCGCGCAGCCACGCCGCGAGTTCCTCCAGCGAGGTGTTCGTCGCCCACGCCTCTTCCACGGATGCCGTCATGCCGTCTCCACAACGCTCGCCCGCCGGGGCCCGACGGGGCCGACCCGGTCCCGCACCGAGGCGACGTCGCGCCGGAGCTGGCCGACCAGCCCGTCCACCGATCCGAACCGTGCCTCGTCCCGCACGCGCGTCACGAGCTCCAGCCGGACCGGCCAACCGTATTCCGGCAGCCCGGGCACCGGGGCCCACGCCCCCGGGGATTCGTCGCCGGCGTAGGAGCGGTCCTCGTCGATCAGGTGTGCCTCGACCCGCACGCCCCGGCCCTCGAAGGTCGGGCGCGTCCCCACGTTCACCGCCGCCGCCCAGCACCGGCCCTCGCCGGACGCCAGCTCGGTCGCGATCGCACCGTACACGCCGGGCCCGGGCGCCATGGTCTCGGGCTCGATGTTCGCCGTCGGGAAGCCGATGGTCCGCCCGCGTCGGTCGCCGGCGACCACGGTCCCCTCCACGGCGTGCATCCGCCCCAGCACGACGGCGGCGTCGCGGACCCGCCCGTGTGCCAGCAGCCATCGAGCGATGCTGCTCGAGGCCCGCACGACGCTCTGGTCTCGGAGGGCGACCGCCACGGGCTCGACCACCTCCACCCCGAAGGCGTGCCGGGCGCCCAGCTCGCGCAGCAGGTCCACGTCGCCGGCGCGCCCCTTCCCGAACCGGAAGTCCGGCCCCTCCACGAACACGCCGGGCTCGTACCGCTCGACCACCCACGACACGAAGTCCCTCGCGGTCATCCCCAGCAGGCGGGCGCTGGGCTCCAGGCGCACGACCTCGTCAGCCCCCAGGGCGTGCAGCAGGGCCTCGCGGCGACCGAACGCGGTGAGCCGCTCGGGCTCCTCCCCCGGCCGGAGCACCCCGGCGGGGTGCGGGTCGAAGCTCAGCACGACCACCCGCCCGTCGGCACCGACGCACTCGCGTGCGCGGCGCAGCAGGGACGCGTGCCCCGCGTGCACGCCGTCGAAATTCCCGACGCAGACCGCCACGCCGCCCGGCTCGGACTGAGAACTCGCGCCCATGACCCCACGGTATGCACTTTCGTGCCCGCGGTCCCCGCACTCTCCCGCGATCGCACCCGCCCCAACCGTATCATCCCGCGCGGGCCGAGCGAGGGAGCGACGCCCGCCTCTCACCGAAGGACCCAGGCATGCCGCTGTTCTCCCGCAAGGATCGCTCCAGGAGCGAGCCCGCCCCGTCCCCGAGCCGCACCGCACCCGCCGACACGCCCGACGGGGCGCGCGTCCAGGCCATCGGGCGCGACCTGCTCGATCGCGCACGCTCGCACAAGGCGGGACTGCTCTCTGCCAGGTTCTACCAGGACAAGCTGATGGACTGGTCCATGAAGGACCACAACTTCAAGGTCCAGCTCTTCCGCTTCGTGGACGCCTTCCCCGCGCTCACCACGCCCGAGATGGTCCACGATCACCTCGTGGACTACCTCACCCAGCCCGGCGTCAAGCTCCCGCCGTTCCTGGGGACCGGGCTCAAGGCGGGCGGCATGGCCAAGAGCCTCATGACCAAGACCGTGTCGGGCCAGATCACCAGCATGGCCCACAACTTCATCGCGGGCACCGACGCCGCGGACGCGCTCCCGCGCCTCCGCTCCCTGTGGAAGGACGGCATCGCCTTCTCGGTGGACCTGCTGGGCGAGGCGTGCGTCTCGAGCGCCGAGGCGGACATGTACCGGGGCAAGTACCTGGACCTGGTCGAGAACCTGGTCGGCGAGGCCTCGCAGTGGCCCGGCAGCGACCGGCTCGAGAAGGACCACCTCGGCGTGGTGCCGCGCGTCAACGTCTCGGTCAAGGTCTCGTCCCTGTGCGCCCAGTTCGACCCGATCGACCCGGAGAAGGCCATCGCCGACCTGCTGGCCCGGCTGGAGCCGATCCTGGTCGCCGCGAAGCGCAACGGCGTGCTGATCAACTTCGACATGGAGCAGTACGAGCTCAAGGACCTCACGCTCAAGGCGTTCTGTCGCGCGTGCGAGAAGTACGACTTCCACGCCGGGCTCGCGATGCAGGCCTACCTCAAGTCCGGCGTCGAGGACGCGCGGCGCATCGCGGACTGGTCCAGGCGCACCGGGCGCGAGGTCACCGTCCGCCTGGTCAAGGGCGCGTACTGGGACTACGAGACCATCCACGCCGAGCAGGAGGGCTGGCCCTGCCCGGTCTGGAACGAGAAGTGGCAGACCGACAAGTGCTTCGAGGACATGACCGAGGTGCTGCTCGACGCCTGCCCCACCAGGCCCGGCCAGGGGGGCACCAAGCTCGCGCTGGGATCTCACAACGTCCGCTCCATCGCCGCCGCCCTCGCCGGCCTCGAGCGGCGCGGCCTCCCGCGCGAGGCCATCGAGCTGCAGATGCTGCACGGCATGGCCGACCAGCTCAAGCACGCCGCCGCCGAGATGGGCATCCGCGTGCGCGAGTACGTCCCCGTCGGCGAGATGATCCCCGGCATGGCCTACCTCGTGCGCCGCCTGCTCGAGAACACCTCCAACGAGTCCTGGCTCAAGGCCGGATTCCTCGACAACGCCGACCCCGACGCGCTGCTCGCACCCCCGGCCAGGAAACCCTCACCCGCCTCCGACTCCGCGGGCGGGCACGCCAACGGCGTGGTCGGGGGTGGCCAGAGGCAGGACCTGTTCCACGACGCCGCCGAGCGACACAGGCTCTCGCCCGCGGTCGAGGGCGTCGGCGACGGGCGACCGTTCTACTCCGAGCCGCTGCGCGACTTCGCCGACGAGCACCACCGCGACCGCTTCCGCGCCGAGATCCAGGGCGCGACCGTCCCCTCGGTCACCAACGACCGCACCCCCGAGCAGGCGGTGGAGATGATCGGGGCCGCACACGCCGCCTTCCCCGCCTGGCGCAACACCGACCCGAAGGTCCGGGCCGACGTGCTCGTCCGGCTCGCGGCCAAGATGCGCCAGCGCCGCGACGAGCTGGCCGGCATCGTCATCAAGGAGTCCCGCAAGACCTGGCGCGAGGCCGACGCCGACGTCTGCGAGGCCATCGACTTCTGCGAGTACTACGCCCGCCTCGCCCCCGGGCTGTTCCAGCGCAAGCGGCTCGGGCGGTTCATCGGCGAGCTCGACGAGCTCTGGTACCAGCCGCGCGGCGTCGCCGCCGTCATCTCGCCCTGGAACTTCCCCCTCGCCATCTGCTGCGGCATGACCACCGCGGCGCTCGTCACCGGCAACACCGTCGTTCTCAAGCCCGCCGAGCAGTCCCCGGGCATCGCACGCTGCCTGGTGGACCGGATCTGGGAGGCCCTCGCGGAGGTGGGGGCCTCGCGCGACGTGCTGCAGTTCTGCCCCGCCCCCGGCGAGACCACCGGCGCCGCCATCGTGCGAGACCCGCGCGTCGCCGTCCTCGCCTTCACGGGCTCCAAGGCCGTCGGCCTCGACATCATCCAGGCCGCAGCCAAGGTTCCCGCCACCCCCGACGACATCCGATACGAGCCGGGCGCCCGTGCCACCGGCCAGATCCCGCGCGGCGTCTACCCCGATTCGGCCTTCCCGCAGGCCCACGTCAAGCGCGTCGTCTGCGAGATGGGCGGCAAGAACGCGCTCATCATCGACTCCTCGGCCGACCTCGACGAGGCCGTGCTCGGCGCACGCTACTCCGCCTTCGGCTTCGCCGGGCAGAAGTGCTCGGCCTGCTCACGCTGCATCGTGGTGGACCCCGAGGGCCCGAAGGGCCCCGCCATCGGCCTGTTCACCGAGCGCCTGGCCGAGGCGACCAAGACCCTGGTGCTGGGCGACCCGATCGACCCCTCGACCGACGTCGCCCCCGTCATCGACGAGCACGCCGCAGCGAACATCCGGCGCTACATCATGACCGCACGCGGCGAGGACCTGACCGAGCTCGTCGGCGAGCGCGACTTCCCGGCCTACAACGCCCTGCACGAGCGGTTCCCCGCCCTGGTTGCGCCCACCATCTTCACCGGTGTCGAGCCCCACCACACCATCTACCGCGAGGAGATCTTCGGCCCGGTCCTGGCGATCATCCACGCCCCCGACTTCGAGACCGCCCTCCGCCTCGCCAACGACCACCCCTACAAGCTCACCGGCGGCGTCTTCACCCGCAAGCCCAGCCACATCGAGCGCACCAAGCGCGAGTTCCGCGTCGGCAACCTCTACATCAACCGCGGCATCACCGGGGCCCTGGTCGGTCGCCAGCCGTTCGGAGGCTTCGGCATGAGCGGCGTCGGCTCCAAGGCCGGCGGGCCGGACTACCTGATGCAGTTCGTGGAGCCGCGGGCCAGCTGCGAGAACACCATGCGTCGCGGCTTTGCGCCGGAGCTGTAAAGACTGTTCGACGCGTAGTTTCATTGGCGTTCGATTCGTCGTCCGATACCCTTGTATCGGAGCGAGCGATGGCGTGCATGCCTTCCCAACCCGTCCCTCCCTGCCTCCCCGCCCTCGCGGGCCTGGTGGCCGCGCCGCTCGGGGCGCTGGCCCAGCCCGCCGGGCAGCTCTGGTTCGGCTTCGAGCGCACGCCCGGCGGGTCGTCCGAGTTCCGGCGCTTCGAGTCCGTCTCCGTCGAGGGGGCCGACTGCATCACCGTCCGGCGTCCGGACGCGAGCATCGACACGTCGTGCGACGGGGCGTACCGCCTCGAGTTCCCGCGTGCCGGCTCGGGCGAGCGGTTCGGTGAGTTCGGCGACATGGTCGAGGGCCTCGGCACCGCCCTGAACTGCACCGGCAACCCCGCCGACTCCACCTGTCTCTGGATCATCGTCGTCTCCTGGCCCGACGGCCCGCCCTCGGTCTACTTCCTGCGGGCGGTGCTCGAGGACGCGCTGCTCGAGTTCGACCTCCCCCCCGCCCCCGTGCTCGCGGCCCCGCGCGCCAGCCGCGTCACGCTCGGCGAGTCGCTCCCCTACATCACCTGGACCGAGCCCGCGGGCGTGCCCGAGCCCGACGCCGTGGCGGTCGAGCTTGGCGCCCTCGCCCCGCCGTTCGGCGCGTTCACCCGGATCCTGCAGCGTGACACGTACGCCTCCGACCCGGCGCTGGCGCTCACGCCCGGCCCGGGCATCGAGCAGTTCTCCATCCCCGAGGCGCTGGCGCAGGAATCGCTGCCGGATCGGCTCGACCCGGGCGACTACGCCGCGAACGTCGTGTACGGGCGTGTCTTCTCAGACCTGTTCCTGCTGCAGACGTTCTCGTCCCCCATCACGCACGTCTCCGGCCCGACCATCGACTGGGCCACGCGCCCGCCGGTGAGCGCCTTCCCGTCCGTCCCCGGGCGACCACTGATCACCACCGCCGGCGTCGCGACCCACGACTTCCGCATCAGCCCCGAGCTGGCCTGCCTCGAGGCCGACTACACCGGCGACGGCCTGCTCGCGATCGACGACATCGCGGCCTTCATCGACGCCTTCCTGTCGTCGGACCCCGCGAAGCAGCTCACCACCGACCTCACGCACGACCTCGTGCCCGACATCGCCGATCTGGCCCGCTTCGTGGACCTGTTCCTGAACGGGTGCTGAGGCACGCCGCAGGGTGAGCCGAGTCGGGCGTGCGCGGCGGGGGGTGGGGCTCATCGAAGCGTTTGTGCGCACGGATGCCACCACCACACTCCACGCCGGTAGTGGGGGCGTCCCCGGTCGTGCGCGTCCGGGGCAGGAGGGCCCGGCGATGAGCGTGATGCCTGTTCGAGTGCTGTGTGCGGCGGTGGCGGCGGTCTGCGTGGGGGTGCTGCCGGCCCTCGCACGACAGGGCGGCATCCCGCAGGGCTTCGCCCAGGAGGCCAAGCGGATCGTGGACGCGAGCGTGGCCGACCCCGAGCTGCCCGGGATGTCCGTCGCGGTCGTCTTCCAGGGCGGGGAGACCGTCCGGGTCGCGGGCGGGCTCGCCCGCGCGGCCCCGCACGAGCAGCCGATGCCGACAGAGGCCAAGATGCTCTCGGGCAGCATCGGCAAGCTCTACTGCGCCGTGGTGGTGCTGCAACTGATCGACGAGGGCGTGCTGTCCCTCGACGGGCTGGTGTCGGAGCGCCTGAAGGATCGCGCCTGGTTCGCAGGGTTTCCGAACGCGCCGGCGCTCACGGTCCGGTCGCTGCTGAACCACACCTCGGGCGTGCCCGAGCACGTGTGGGACCCCCGCTTTCACGCCGCGCTCGCGGCCGACCCGCAGAAGTCCTGGACGTTCGACGAGCTGCTGGCGATCTCGGACGGGGCCGGGGCGCTGTTCGACGTCGGCGAGGCGTGGTCGTACGCGGACACGAACTACCTGGTGCTCGGGGCCCTGGTCGAGGAGGTCACGGGCCAGGCGTACGAGGACGTGCTGCGGGCACGCGTGCTCGAGCCGCTCGGGCTCGACGACACGCTGACCAACGAGGGGCCGGACCTGCCCGGGCTGGTGAGCGGGTACACGCGACTCACCGGCATGTTCCCCGGGCCCGAGGAGACGGCCGTGGACGGGGTGTACGCGATGAACCCGAGCTTCGAGAAGACCGGCGGCGGCGTCACCAGCACTGCGACAGACCTCGCCCGATTCGCCCACGCGGTCTTCACGGGTGACATCGTGCCCGAGGGGCTCCGGGCGTCGATGCTCGAGGGGGTCTCGGCGCCGCAGCTTGGGCCGGGCGCCGAGTACGGGCTCGGCGTCATCCTGACCCCGACCCCGCAGGGCACCGCGATGGGGCACTCCGGCATCATGCCCGGCTATCTGAGCGAGGTGCGTCACTATCCCGAACTCGCGGGCGGTGTGACCATCGCGGTCATGGTGAACACGGACCGGGTGGCGGGGCAACGCGGGATCGCGCGGGCGATGGGCGGGCTGAGCGCGCTGATCGCGGGGCATGCCGGCGGCTGAACGCTCCGGTCCTCGCCTTCGAATGTGATCTGACACACCGCATGACCGGGGCCTCCTGTTGGCATCCGGAGCGCCGCCCCGTCGCTCGCGTTCGGGTTCTCTGCGGGGTTGGTGATCGTTTGGGCGAGAACAGCCGCCGTCTTGATCGGTAAACGGTGGGGCTATCCGGCCTTTTAAACGATTCAAACGTCTCAGCCTGAACTTCACTGGCGAGGGCCCCGATCTCGGTGCATGTTCCGGGTGAGGGCTGGTCCGAGAAGCGCGGTGGGTGCCGCGTCGGGCCGCCGGGTTGAACGACGGCGGAGGTTCCGATGACAATGCAGCGACGTGCGGCAACTGTGGCGATCACGGCGATGGCCGGGCTCGCGAGTGCACAGTCGGCACAGTTCGTGGTCTTCGAGAACTCCGACGGCGTGGACGTCTCGGGCCTGAGCATCGGGCTCGAGGTGACCGACCTGGGCACCCAGGTGGAGTTCCTGATCTCGAACAACTCCGAGATCGAGTCCAGGGTGACGTCGATCTATTTCGAGTCGACCGAGTTCACGAGGGAGAATCTCTCGGACCCGCTGATCCAGAACTTCAACGGCGTGCACTACACGAGTGACCGAGTCGCCCCGCGCAGCCCGGCCGGATCGATCAGGCACACCGAGGGCGGGGACTGGCGCGGGACGCTGTTCGGGCTTGAGCCCACCGTGCCCCAGCCGAACATCACCGCGATGAGCCCGGGGGAGAAGGTGTCGGTGATCTTCGACCTCGGGGAAGGCCTCTCGGCCAGCGACGTGTTCAGCGCTCTGAACGACCCGGTCGAGGGCTTCCGGATCAGCATGCACATCCAGAGCGTCGGCCCGAACGGCTCGAGCGTCTGGGCCGTGATCCCCACGCCTGGTACCGTCACTCTCTTCGGTCTCGGTGGCCTGCTGGCCTGCCGTCGCCGTCGCTCCGCGGCCTGATCCCAAGATCTTCCATTCGAAACCCCGGAACGGGCCGCTCGATACGGGCGGCCTTTTTCGTGCGAGGATCGGCCAGATACCCGATCGCTCAGAAAGTCTTACAAAATGTCGGAGTTTGGGGTTGACTTCTCCGACAATTCGTAGGAACATGCCCGCGTCCCTCGCGAATCGGGGGATCCCGGAAGGAGCTCCGAGTGAGACAGCGACGGCCCGCCACCATCCCGGACAGCGAACTGGAAGTGCTCAAAGCGCTGTGGGACCGTGCCGAGGCGAGCTCGGTCCGCGAGATCACCGACGTGCTGGCCGGCGCCGGGCGTGAGCTGGCGTACACCACGGTGCAGACGCTGCTGAACCGGCTCGTGGAAAAGGGCTTCGTGGAAGCGGAAAAAGCGGGGCGGGCCCTGGCCTACACCCCGGCCGTGACGCGCGACGAGCTCGTCGCGATGCAGCTGGGCGAGATCGCGGACCGGGTCTGCGAGGGTGATTCCAGCCCGCTGGTGCTGAACCTGGCCAAGACGGCCCGGTTCACACGTGAGGAGATCGACTCGTTCCGCGAGCTGCTGGACGAGCTCGAGGAGCGTGCTGAGGACCCCAAGGGTTCACGCGAAGGGGACAACGATGCTGGCGTGGCTGATTGAGAACACGGTGATCGCGGGCGTGCTCGCGGGTGTGCTGCTGCTGGGCTCGAAGTGGCTGGAGCGCCGGCCCGCGGTCGGCAACTTCGGATGGCTGCTGGTCATCGCCCTGCTGGTGATGCCGCCGCTGCCGCGTCTGTGGCAGGTCGGCGTGCGGGACGTGGTCACCGCCCCCGTGGGCTGGGTGGCGGGGTGGTTCGAGGGCGAGCCGGCGTCGAGGGAGCGTCGGACGCCCCGCCCCGGGTTCGGTCCGACGGACGGGCCCGGCCCGGTCACGGATGAGATGGCGGCGGACTCGGGCCAGCCGTCGTGGGGGGAGGCGTACAAGGTGACCGAGTCGATGAGCGACCCGGAGGCCCGGGGTGAGGCCGCCCGGTCTGTTTCCGAGGCGTGGCGTCCGCTGACCGAGGCGTCCGAGGGCGTCGGCACGCCGTCCGAGGCCGGCGAGACCGAATCGCCGGAGCGGGCGGCCCCGCCGGTGGTCTGGCCGGGCGCGACGCCCGCGCCTCAGGAATCGGTACATCTGGCGGACGCCGGCGAGGGCGGGCAGATCGAGGACTCCGGGCGGGCCGGGCTCGAGGTGGACATGCCGTACTTCGAGATCGGCGACGACGGCTCGGAGGGCCCGGCCGTGGCGATCGCCCCCGAGCGGTCGGCTTCAACTCCTCCCGGCGTCGACGACCCCGAGCGTGCCGGCGTGCCGGCGCTGCCCGGCGAGGTCCGGGGTGTGAGCGGCGGCGGGTGGGGAGTCTCGTGGTCGCTCGCGGCACAGGTTCTCGGTGTGCTGCTGCTGGTCGCGTGGGCGGTGGGGGCGGTCATCGCGGGTCGGCGCCAGGCACGACGTGTGCGTTCGATGCGCCGCCTGCAGGTGTCGTCGGAGCGGAACGCGGCGCTGGAGCGCCGCGTGGCCCGGGTCGCCGAGCGTCTGGGCGTCCGCACGCCGCGTGCGATCGTGAGCGACCGCGTGAGCGGGCCGATGGTGTGGAGCCTGGGTCGCCCGGTGCTGGTGTGGCCGTCGGGCGTGGGGCTGGAGGGCTCGGGGGTGGACGGGATGATTGCGCACGAGTTGGCGCATCTGCGCCGGGGCGACCACTGGTCGGCCTGGCTGGAGCTGGCGGCGTTGACACTGTTCTGGTGGCACCCGCTGGTGTGGATCTCGCACCGCAGGGCTCGGGAATACGCCGAGCTCGCGTGCGACGCGTGGGTCAGCTGGGCTCTGCCATCGGATCGGCGTGCGTACGCCGAGGCGCTGGTGAGCGCGGCGATGCGACGGTCCGGGATCGGGGATCCGGGGGGAGGCCCCGCGCTGGCGTTCGGCGTGGCGGAGCACTCACGCGACGATTTCACGAGGAGACTCACCATGGTGATGACAGGACGAGGTTCGAGAAGGCTTCCCCCGGCGATCGCGGCCGCGGGATTGGGGCTGGTCATGATGCTCGCGCCCAGCGTGGCCGGCGAGCTGACGGTGCGCGGGCCGGAGACGGTGCAGGTGGACCGGCTCGATCGCGAGCTGCGTCCGGTCGTGCGCCGCGCCCTGCTGGCGGCCGAGGCCGAGCGGATGGCGGACTCGGGCCGCCCGGACGAGGCGATCGAGCTGTACCGCGAGGCGATCGGCCTGGGCGCGAAGAACCTGCACGAGGACCTGGCCCTGGCCTGCTACTACGCCGAGGACTGGCGGGGCGGGGCCGAGGCGTTCGTCAGGGCGTTCGAGGCCGACGGCGACGCGGACATGATGTACAACGCCGCGTGCTGCGCCGCCCTGGGCGGCAAGAACCGGCTGGCGCTCGAGTACCTGGAGCGCGCGGTGCGGGCCGGGTACGCCGACGCGGACCACATGGCGTCGGACACGGACCTGGAGAGCATCCACGGCACGGACGAGTTCGCCACGATCGCGGAGCTGGCCTCGGCGATCGAGGAGCTGGACGCCATCGCGGACGAGGCCGTGGACGACGAGAACTGGTCCGAGGGCCTGCGCGCCTACGCAAAGCTGGCGGAGCTGGTGCCCAGTGAGGGGACGTACGTGCACATGGCGTCGTACTGCGCGATCATGGCGCGCGACCTGGACAGCGCCCGAGTCTGGCTGGACAAGCAGCTCGACACGGAGCACGCCGTCGCGACGGCGATGTACAACTACGCCTGCCTGGAGAGCCTGTCGGGCAACGGGCGCGAGGCGATGGCCTGGCTGGAGCGGTCGATCGAGGCGGGGTTCGGCCAGCACTCGCTGCTGAAGTCCGACCCGGACCTGGACGGCATCCGCGACCGTGAGGGATTCGAGGAGCTGGTCGCGCGGGCGCAGATGCCCCAGCGGCTGCAGCGAGAGATGGAGCTCGCGGTCGAGTTCGACGACTGGGACGCGGTGCTCGAGAAGAGCGAGGCCCTGATCGAGCTCGTCGGCGCCGACGACTGGCGCTCCTCGCACGCCAGGCACATGATGGCCCGGGCGCACGAGCACAGCGGCAACCACGCCGAGGCGATCGAGCTGGCGATCCGGAGCGCGGCCTCCGGTCACGACGTGCACTCCGCCATGGTGCTCATCGCCCGCAACCACGCACTGGCCGGCGACGCGGACGAGGGCGCCGAGTACCTCGCCGCCGCGATCGAGATGGGCGCCCACGTCGAGCACGACCACGACGAGGCCATGGCCACGCTCGAGCAGCACGCCTCCGTCAAGGCCGCGAAGGACCGCCAGCGCTTCCGCGAGGAACTCGCGATGTTCGACGCGACCGACTGGAACCACCTCGAGCAGATGGCCAACGAGAAGATCGAGTCGGGCGACCACTCCGGCTGGGACGGGTACCTGATGCTCGGCTGGGCCAACCTCCGCCAGGGCGAGTACGCCGAGGCGGCCCGGGCCTTCAAGACGCTGTACGAGAACGGGACGCGCACCCTCGGGGCGTACAACACCGCGTGCGCCTACTCGCTGATGGGCGACGCCGACGGCGCGTTCGAGTGGCTGGACAGGGCCGTGGAGGCGGGCTTCGACAGCCCCGGCCAGTACGCCGACGACCCGGACCTGGACCCGCTGCACGAGGACTCACGCTGGGAGTCGCTCATGAAGCGCCTGCGGCAGGGCGACGGGCACGAGAAGGCGGACACGCCCGACGAGCACGAGCACGACCACGACGCGGACGAATCGGACGAGGACGAATCGGACGAGGACGAGTCCGACGACGACTCGGACTGGGACGACCCGGACCTGGACCCGCTGCACGAGGACTCACGCTGGGAGTCGCTCATGAAGCGCCTGCGGCAGGG
>JBICID010000070.1:0-2824 GCA_043101615.1 Phycisphaerales bacterium JB040
GCCGAAGGTCCACTCGACGATGAACTCGGTGCAGCGCGGCACGAAGATGGACCGCGTCAGCATCTCCTGGTCCGCCGCGCGGTAGGCGTTCACCAGCCGGTCGCGGGCGTTGCCCTGGTTTCCGCCCGCGTCGGTCAGCGTGCCGGCGAGGTTGGGCGGGAGCTCCTCGTAGCGGATTCGCGGGCTGGTGGGCCCGGTGTAGTTCGGGCCGCGGGAGCGGTCGCTGATCTCGTACTCGTTCCCGAAGATGTCGCGGAAGGGCTCGCCCGGGTGCACCGGCAGGGCGTTGATCATCCAGGCCCGCTGCTGTGCGGGCGAGGTGAAGGCGAAGGGGTAGCGGTTCGGGTAGTTCTGGATGCTCGGCCCGCCGTTGGGGTTGATCTTGGCCTCCTCCGGGAACTTGATGCCCAGGAGCAGGTAGAAGCGGGCCCGGTTGGTGATGTTGAACCCGTCGGCGTTGATCTGGAACGGCGCGGAGGTGACGTACGACTCGATCTCGGCCAGCGAGGTGGTCGCGATGTCCACCAGGCCCGAGGAGAACCGGGCGTCGCGCAGCTCCGCGGGGCCGTACCCCACCCACACCGGGTTGGCGACCGACTCGATGTACGCCAGGTCGTTGGGGTTGCCGCCGAACTGGTAGGACTGCGCGTTCCAGAAGATCGACGGGATCGCCGGCTGCAGCGCCACCTGGTACGGGCGGTCGGTCACGACCTTGCGCTGGATCGCCGGCTCGGACTCTGTGGGCGAGAAGTTCACGGCCTCGCGGTCGGCGGTGTACCCGTACAGGCCGCCGTCGGAGTAGTCGGGCAGCAGCTGGGCGAGCTGGGGCGCCGGCGGCTTGAGCAGCGTCACGTGGCGCAGCAGCGTCCAGTCCGAGGCGAACTCGTTGGGGTTGGGCAGGCCCGGGGTGGAGGGCGTGCCCAGCCGGGCCGCGGCGTCGCGGAACTGGAAGTCCCGCTCGCCGACCAAATCGTCGCGCAGGTCCGGCTCGAGGTAGGGCGAGCCGGGATCGAAGTCGGGCGTGCGCTTCTGCCCGTGCCCGTAGTAGATGCGGGCCTCGTTGCTCGACGCCGACAGCCCCGCGTAGATGTCCGGGCGGGCCGAGGTGTACTCGCCGGTGGCGAAGAACATGATCTGGTCCACACGGCGCGGACGCGGGTTCGGGTCCCCCTCCGACAGCGGGATCAGCCCGTCGGTCGGCAGGCCGGCCGCGGCGTACTCGTGCCGGATCACCAGGAAGCCGTCGCGGCTCATGTTCGCGAAGTCCTGGCGCATCACGCTCTCGATCCGGGAGGCGAACTGGTTCAGCTCGCTGATCCGCTTGCCCCGGTCCAGCGTGTCGCCGATCGTGCCGAAGATCGCGGCGATGGCGACCGAGACGAACGTCAGCACCCCGATGGCCAGCAGCAGCTCGAGCAGCGTGAAGCCGCGGGCGGCCCCGACGCGGGCCCCTAGGTTGGTCGTGCGGGCGTTCATCGGTTGACTCCCTCCACCGCGATCACGCGGACCTGCACCGGGATGTCCGGCGTGAACACAACCGACTCGGCCTCCAGCTCGGCGCCCCGGAAGGGCGGGCTCACCACGATCTCGTCGGCGTTCCGGTCGTACCCGGTCACGGTGCGGATCACGCCGAAGTCGTCCACCAGCCTCTGCCCCTCCACCACCAGGTACCGCTCGGCCAGGTCCTCCGAGTTCGGGCCGGAGCCCCCGCGGACCGTGAAGCGGTCCGACACCGGCACGCGCCCGTCCTCCGGGTTGGCCACCCGGATCGTCACGACCTGCGGCGAGGCGTAGATCTCGTCGGTCCCGTCCGGACGCACCAGCCGGTCCGGGCGGCTCTCGTCCAGCGCGATCGGCAGCACCGGGTCGGAGAGACGCCCGCTCGGCGAGCCCCCCGTGAGCATGTTGGAGAGCTGCCACCCGTCGGGCACCCGGATCCCGGCGTCGATGCGCCGGATGAACAGCGCGACCTCGATCGTGTCGGTCGCCCGCGAGCGGTGCGTCACCGCGTCCCACACGTAGCGGGGCGGCGAGCCGCTGAACAGCTCGGGGAAGATCCGGGCACGAACCGGGATCGTCCGCTGGTTGATCACGTCGCTGGAGATCGCGCCCGCGGTCGGCAGCGTCAGCAGGCCCGTGTCCTCGTCCCAGCGCGTCGCGTTCTGGCCGTTCGGGTTGCCCGCGTCCCACGCGTACATCCGCTGGTTCGCCCCGGTGTAGGTCTGCGGGATCGAGCCGTCGCCGATGATGCCGTCGAAGTCCACCAGCCCGGAATCGAACAGCTGCACCCGGGCGTACAGCGCGGCCCGGGCGGCCTCGGTCACGTCCGTCGCGGCGCGCTGCTGCGCGATCACCGCCGGGAAGACCGCGCCCAGCCCGAGCAGACCCACCGCGAGCACGAGGACCGCGATGAGCACCTCGATCAGGGAGAAGGCGTGCTGTCGCCGGCGGGCGCTGTTCATCGGACCTCCGTCACGTCGCCGGTGTAGGGGGAGATGGAGAAGATGATCGCCTGCGGGCGGTCGATGTTGGACGGGCTGGGCGTGTAGCGCTGGTCGTTGGTGGAGAACACGAACTCCCCGTCGCCCAGACGCTCGCCCGGGCCGCCGACACGCGGGGAGCCGCCCCCGGTGTCGCCGGCGATCCAGCGGTTGATGTTCACGCGGATGTCGTCGAGGGTGGCCCCGCGGAACAGGTCGTCGTCGACCTGGATCGCCGGGGTCCGCCCGCGCTCGTAGGGCAGGTAGATGGTGTTGGTCTCGGGGTTGACGCCGCGTGCGCGGGATCGGCGCACGCGGCGTCAACCCCGAGACCAACACCATCT
>JBICID010000071.1:0-54515 GCA_043101615.1 Phycisphaerales bacterium JB040
AACGGTGAGCCCGGCGCTTATCAGGCCCCCGGGTTCGCCATCGCGGGGCGCCGCTCTTCGATGAACGCCGCCTCCAGCCGGTCGAGCGTCGCTTCCATCGCGGCGATCACGCTCGGATCGAACTGTGTGTCGGCCCGCTCCCGGATGAGGTCGAGCGCTTCGTGCCAATCGCGCGCGGGGCGGTAGGCGCGCGGGCTCGTCATCGCGTCCAGGGCGTCGGCGAGACCCACGATGCGGGCTGCGAGCGGAATCGTCTCGCCCGCGAGTCCGTCGGGGTATCCAGTACCGTCCCACGACTCGTGGTGCCAGCTCGTCACAGCCAGGATCAACGGGTCGTCCAGGAGCGGCTCGAGAATGCGGCGTCCGACCCGCGGGTGGGCCTTCACGGCCTGGAACTCTTCGTCCGTGAGGTCGGACTCCTTGTTCAGCACCACGTCGGGCACGCCGATCTTGCCCACGTCGTGCAGCTCACAGGCGAGCCGCAACGATTCCCGGTCCAGGAGGGTGCCGTCGGCATCGACGCCGTCGGCGAGAATGCCCGCGTACCGCGCGACCCGCACGGAGTGCCCCGCCGTGTGGGGGTCCCGTGCCTCGACGGCCCGCACCAGGGCGTGGGCGCCACGCAGCACGGCCTCGCGCACCTCGGCGTCGCGCCGGTCGGCCGCCGCGTCCTGCGCGGGGCGATGGGCGCGCTCGGCCAGAGCACGGTCGCGGCGGGCGAGCGCGTCGAGGAGGTGCGCGCGCAGCTCGGGCATGCCGAACGGCTTGAAGAGGTAGCGGTCGGCGCCGGCGTTCAACGCGTCGACCGCCACCTGCGCCTCCTGAAGCCCGGTGATCACGACGACCTGCGTGTCCGGCCAGCGTGACTTGACCGCCGTGACCATCTCGCTTCCCCCCGCGCCGGGCAGCCGGATGTCGGTGATCACCGCGTCGAACTCGTCACGGAGCGAGCGAACCCCCGCCGCCATCGAGGGCGCCTCGGAGACGTGGAAGCCCTCGCGGGCGAGGTAGGTCGCCAGGAGCTCGCGCACCTGCTGATCGTCCTCGACGACCAACACGCTCCGGTCCTTGCCGAACCCGGTGATCTCGTGGGGCAGGGGACCCGCCGGCGCGCGCCTCGCCGCGGGCGCCAGGTCGGCGGGCGCACCCGACCGCGCATCCCCCCCCTGAGCGCCGGACACGAGCGCACACGAGGGACAGGAGCCGGCACATGCCAAAGGTCGACACGAGTCTGAAGAGCGGAACCATCCTGTACGGCAAGAAGCCCAAGCCGCTGGGCCAGGTGAACATGGGGGACATCGTCAAGGCGATCGGCGAGGACGCCGGGGCGATGATGGTCGTCAAGACCAAGGAGGCCGAGAAGCTCATCAAGCAGGCCCAGGCCGAACGCAAGCAGGGCAAGTGCAAGAACCCGGTCGTCCAGGTCGGCCAGCAGGGCAGCGACCTGGTCTTCCTGCTCACCGCCGACGACGGATACGCCCACGTCACCCCGCTCGTGAAGAAATACGAGGCGGAGAAGAAGAAGGCCGCGAAGACCACCGTCGTCAACATGGACCCGGACGACAAGATCATCAAGGACTCGTCCAAGCGCATGGCCAAGGCCAAGGGCACCTCCGCCAAGACCGCCGACAAGGCCGACCTCAACAAGAAGGGCGACAAGGCCCCGATCGTGATCCTCGCCCACGGCTCGCCCGAGGGCGGCTCGCCCGGCAAGGTCTACGCCAAGGAGTTCGCCGACAAGAAGCCAGCCGACATCGTCAAGTACCTCGTCAAGGACAAGAAGCTCGACAAGGGCTACGCCGGGGTGGTCTACCTCGACGGCTGCTTCACCGCCGCGGGCTCGAGCAAGGGCAAAAAGCAGAGCGACCTGAACAACTTCGCGGGCACGGTCTACAAGGGCCTGGTCGCCGCGGGGTACAAGTACCTGCAGGTCAAGGGCAACCTGGGCGAGGCCGTGACGCTCAAGGACGGCAGCGAGTCGGTGCTCGACGCCCAGGAGCAGAAGAAGATCGAGAACGAGGTCAAAAAGCACAAGCAGCAGCTCGAGCAGCTGCTCAAGGCCTGGCAGCTCCTCAACAAGAAGTACGACAAGGAGGCGGACGACACCAAGCTCCGGGCCGACCCCGCCTTCGACGTCATCGTCAAGAAGTACCACGAGGCCGACAAGAAGCTCAAGAAGTCCACCAAGGAGTGGAAGAAGATGAGCGACACCTACGACTACGACATCAAGGATCTCGTCGGCACCTTCGGCCCCGAGAAGCACAAGAAGAAGAAGTGGTACAAGGACATCTTCGGGTAAGACTCACCCGGACCCGAAGCCCTCGACATCACCCGGTTTCAGCGCCGTGTCGGCCCCAACCGCGCGCGTCACCATCCGCCCGATCAACTCCGGCAGCCGGTGCGGGGCGATCCCCTCGCCCGGGCGCTTGCAGGTGAGGTCGGCCTCGCCCAGCACCTCGCCCGGCGCGAGGTCGCGTGCCGCCACCACCGACTGCCTCGACACACGCCGCACGTCGCGTTCGCACGCCAGCACCCGCTTGTCGGGCTTGAAGCGGGTCTCGTTGATGCCCGTGCGCGCCTCGCGCGCGAGGTGGGCGTACCTGGCGAAGTCCCGCGCCTCCAGCGAGGCCGCGTGGTCCGGGCCCGCGGCGCTTCGGTCGTAGGTCAGGTGCCGCTCCAGCAGCAGCGCCCCCGCCGACACCGCCAGCGCCCCGGTCTGCACCGACTCGGTGTGGTCGGAGTACCCCGTCGCCCGCCCGGTGATCTTCGCCACCGCGGCGATGCCCCCCAGCGCGGGGTCCGGCGCGGGGTACGAGCTCACGCAGTGAAGGAAGGCGACGTCGGGGTACTCCCGCAGCCAGTCCGCCGCGCCGTTCACCTCGGGGGGGGTGCTCGCCCCGGTCGAGACGATCAGAGGGCGGCCGGTGCCCGCCATCGCTTCCAGCAGCGGGCGGTGGATCACGTCGGGCGAGGCCGACTTGAACGCGTCCCACGCCAGGCGCGAGGCCGGCCCGACCAGCTCGGTCGAGAACACCGTCAGGATCGCGTGCAGCCCGAGCCCGTGCGCCAGGTCCACCGCGCGCGCCAGGTCGTCCAGGGACAGCTCCAGCCGACGCAGCATCGCGATCGGGTCGGTCTCGCCCGCCGCGCTCTGGTACGCCGCGAGCTTGGCGCCGGCGCTCATCAGCCGGTCGGTCTCGAAGTACTGGAACTTCACCGCGTCGGCCCCGGCCTCCCCGGCCGCCCGGACCAGCTCCTGCGCCCGCCACGGGTCACCGTCGTGGTTCACGCCGATCTCGGCGATCACGTACACGGCTTCGTCGGGCGAGATGGCCCGTTCACCGATGCGCATCGCGCCACCCTCGCGGGCCGGGGGCCTGGCGCGCGCGGGCCTGCTCCCGCCGCGTGAGCGACGCCTCCGCGACCATCGCGTCCAGCGCCGAATCGATGTCGATCACCTCCCCCTCGCCCGTCACGATGCCCACCCGGCTCGTTCCGAAGAAGGCGTGGGGCGAGCAGGCCACCTCCTCCGGCAGCTCCAGGCGCAGGTGCAGCGCGTCCGGCGTCACCGCGATCACGCCCGCGTCCGGCACGTACGCCGGGGGCAGCTCCTGACGCCGGTACACGCCGTGGTTCAGCACCTCCCCCTCCCACGGGGTAACAGCCCCACTGGTCTCGTCCAAACGGGCGGTCCACCACGGGTGGTGCTTGCCCACCGGCGCGTACGACTGCACCGAGTGCGCGCCCGTTTCGGTCAACTTCGCGACCGCCCGGTCGAGCAGCCCCGTCGGGCGCAGCGGCACGTTCGCGTACAGGATCAGCACCGGCCCCTCGGGCTCGCCCAGCGCGATGTGCGCGTGGCGCGCCGCGGCGTCCACGGTCGCGGTGTCGCTCGCCAGATCGGGCGGCCTGCGGATCGGGATCGCCCCGCCGGCCTCGGCCAGCTCCAGGGCGCGCGGGTCGTCCGAGGACACCGCGACGCGCGAGACCGACACCGCCGCCTGCGCGTCGAGCACCGACCACTCCAGGCACGGCCGCCCCGCCAGCGGGGCCGTGTTCTTGCCGGGCAGCCCCTTGGAGCCGGCTCGGGCGAGGATGATCGCGGTCGCGGTCATGCGTGCCTACGCGGCCCCGGCCCGGGCGCGGGCGCTCTTGGCCTCGAGGATCGCCGGAGACGAGCGCCGGGCCGAGAGCAGGTGCCGCCACGCCGCGCCCACCGACAGCGTCTCGGACAGCGTCGCCCTGGTCCCGAGCACGCGCCCGTCGGAGGCGACGCTCATGTGCGACAGCTCGCGCCGGCGCCGGGCGCTCGGGGGCAGGGGCAGCGGGCGGAGGCGCTCGTGCTGCTCGCGCGGGGCGGGGTCGATCACGGCGCACGCCCCGGCGACCAGCGCCCCGTCGTAGAAGTCCGGCAGCTCGTGCAGCGAGGCGTCGCGCTTGGCCAGACGGGGCACCACGATCGTCGCGGGCAGCCCGAAGGCCCCGGCGCTCATCGAGGCCTCCAGCAGCGCCGACAGACGCTCGTGCACCAGCGCGAGCCGGTCGATCCCGGTCAGGTCGCGGTACAGCTCGGGCGACCGCGCGTGGCAGTCCACCGAGATCACCGCGGGGCGCGCCTCCAGCAGCGCGTCCGGGTCCACGTCGTGCACCAGCTCGGTGCGAAGGTGCACCGCCTGCACGCCGCACTCGCTCGCCAGGTGCAGCAGGTCGACGGCGCGCGGGTGCGCCAGCGGGTCGCCGTCGCCGTGCAGCGTCAGCGCCGCGTCGGGCCTCGATGCGGCGAGCTGGCGGAGGATCCGGTTGGCGTCGGCGATCGCCAGCGGGCGTCGCTGGGGGTGGTCGTGGTTCCGGGTGTGCGTCAGCCGCCCCGTGCAGGGCTCCAGGCGCAGGTGCTGCGGCGCGTGCGCCGGGCGCTCGTCGGCGGCGAGCTCCGCGGCGATGTCGGCGCCGGTGCACTCGATCCAGTTGCGCCCGAGCGCACCGATCAGCTCGCCCAGACGCCGAGCGTCGTCGGGCGAGCCCGCCGTCAGGCGGTGCGGGATGTCGCGGATCTCCGGTGCCACGCCAACGCAGGCCGGCGTCGCGATCGGGTCGGCGATCGGGTTGGTCGGGATGTACGCCAGCAGCCCGCCCAGCGTGGCCCGCAGCCCCAGGCGGGCCTGCGCCGCGCCCAGGTTCGCGACCGTCGTCCGGGCCATCAGCGCGGGGGCCAGCCCCGGCGGGGCCTGCGTGAACAGCACCGGGGTGTGCTCCGGGTCGGCGAGGTGCCGCTCGACGATCGCGTCGGTCAGCTCCGGGTCGACCAGCGCCCAGTCCGGCCCGAGCACCAGGGCCGCGGTGGTCCCGTGCTCGCGCATCACCTCCGCGAACAGGCCGGGGTCGAGGCACTCGTCGTAGCAGGTCAGCGAGCCCGGCCCGCCCCGCCAGCAGGCCGGCGCGAAGGCGCGCGCGTTGGCGATCAGGCGGGCGCGCGACCGCAGCCGGTCTCCGTCCACGCGGTGCACGTGCACGCTTGGCCTCGAGGCCAGCGGGCCCAGCAGCGCACGGGTCCGGTCCGGATCGGGCGACAGCAGGCGCACACGGTCAACACGCTCCGCCAGCAGCAGGCGGGCGACCGTGAGCTCCAGCGCGTTGTGCCCGCCCGCGATCGGGGCGTCCAGGTTCCGGGGCGTCCCCAGCGTCGAGCGGTCGTGGTCGACCGGGATCAGCGCGTCGATCACAGGCCTGGCGGCGACCTCGAGCCCGGCGGGCTCGGGCGCCGGTGCCGGGTCGCGCGTCAGACGCGCCGCGCTGCCCTCGAGCATGCCCGCGGTCTGCTCGAGCAGTACGCCGAGGCGATCGGCCGCGTCCGCGATCGTCTCCACGTTGCCGATGTCGCGCTCGATCTGGCGCCGCTGGCGGTCCAGCGGGTCGCGCGGGTCGGCCATCGCGATGGCCCGGTCCGCCCGGACCCGGTTCAGCGTGCCGCGCTGGTTGACGAACTCGGTCAGCCGCCAGCCGGGGTGGATGTTCAGCACCTCGTCGCGGATGGCGTTGACGCGCGCGATGTCCTCGTTGGTGCGCCGCGTGTCGCGCTGGTGCTCCAGCGTGGAGCGCAGGATCGAGGCGGTCTCGCGCGACCGCTCGCCGATGCGCTCGGCCTGCCGGCGCACCTCGCCCACGCGCGAGCACGTGCGCGGCGCGTTCTCACGCGGGGGGACGGGCGCCGGCAGCCCGGGCCTGGGCTCGCACGCGTGCTCAGAGAGCGCCCGCTCCAGCGACAGCGCCGTGGTGTTGGCCTTGGGCACGCCCCCGCCGGTGGCGTCGATCACGGCCCGCCCCAGCGCCGCGTCCGCGGCGAAGTCCGTCTCGAACTGCGCCAGGTACGACGCGAGCTGGTCGTCGGTGAAGATCGGGCGACCACGCCGGTCGGTGGTCTGGCGCAGCATCTTCTTGTGACGCGCGATCCGCTCCCACTCCAGCGTCTCCAGCGTCCGGAACTCGCCCAGCTCAGGGCCCCACGTCCGGTGGATCGCCGCGTCCGGACCGTAGTACAGGCAGTCGGAGAACGCCAGGTCCTGCCCCACCAGGATCGCCGGGTCGCACCCCAGATGCCGCGCCAGGTAGTACGACAGGTGCGCCACCGTCGCCCCGGGCTTGAGCGCCGCCCGTCGCGGGGCCGCCAGGACGTCGTCCAGCAGATCGCTGCCCGACAGACGCACCGCCCCCGGCCACGCACCCAGCACCGCCGGGTTCACCTTCGGGTCGGCCACCAGCGTCACCCCCTCCACGTCCGCCTCGGTCAGCCCCTCGTAGAAACGGGTCGAGATCTCGTGGTAGTCCAGCGTCGTCACGAAGTGCGGGCGGATGCCGCGCGCCAGCAGCGGCCTCAGCACGGTCTGCACCGCGATGATCACCGCCCGATCGCGCAGCCCGGGATCGTCCAGCAAGTCCAGCGCCGCGTGCAGCGACGGCCCGGCCGCGACCAGCACCGCAGGACGGTCCGAGGCCACGCCCTCCAGATCGTCCACGCCCGCCGACGACGCGTACCGGTCGATGTTCATCAGCAGGTTGCGCAGCGTCCGCTCGGACTGCAGCAGCGTCGTCGTCACCTGCGTCTTGGTGGCGCGAAGGATGTCCGTGAAGCGGTCCGCGAAACGCTGCGAATCCTCGCCGAGGCGCGCACGCGAGGGCGGGTGCTCCAGGATCTTCACACCCATCGCGATCACGCCCTCGATGCCCTCCAGCGCCCGCGCGATCGCGGCACGGTCGTCCGGCTCGGTGCACAGCACGAACCGCGACACGCTCAGCCAGGGCGTGCAGTCGATCCGGCTCAGCACCTCACGCAGCAGCGAGACGTCCGGCTCGAAGCAGATCACCACCCCGTGCGTCCCCATCCGCTCGCACAGCACGCGGCAGTGGTGCCCGGCCCCGAAGCCCAGCACGCACACCGCCGCGTTCTCCGCGATCGACACCGTGTCCGCCAGGCGCTCCCCCTCGCTCAGCGGGCGCCGCTTCGAGGCCAGCGTCCGCCCCTGGTGGCGCAGCGACAGGGCCGGGGCGCCCTCGGGCGTGGTCTCGTCGGTGGGGGCGAGCTCGCACGTCGCGGGGTCCAGGGGCGGGGCCTCGAGGATCCGCCGGGCCGCCCCGGGCGAGGACAGCGCCAGCGCCTTCAGGTTGCGCTCCAGCAGCCCGTCGGAGGGCGGTACACCCGGCCCGGGAGTAGGGTCGCTGGGGAGGTCGATGTTGAGCAGGTCCATGTCGGCTCCGGCGGGGGATCGAATGCGGTCGGAACGGGCGCACACAGGGCGCACACCGGGCGCGGAATCAGCGGTAGCGTCTTGCATCCCATCGGCTTGCGGCCCGAACAGGCTCCAGCGACGACCGGGCCGGGTAGAGTGCACCACGCGGGCGGGGGCGGGCATTCGCACGTTCCCGCAAGCAACCGGCGCGAGAGGAGTTCTTGCCAGTGATGCGTGTCGTGATCTGGATGCTCGCAGTGGGACTGGCGCCACACGCCGCCCAGGCACAGCTCGGCGAGGGCTACGCCCCGCCGCAGGTCAACGAGCCGCTTTTCGAGGTCTGGGCCTTCGAGCGACCCCTGATCCCCTCGATCATGGTGGTGCTGCTCGGCACCGCCTCGCTCATTGTCCTGAACCGCGCAGGACAGGCGAAGCGCGGGCTGGTCGCCTGCGCCGTCGCCCTCCTCATCGCCACGGCCCTGTTCGTCAGCTCCGCCCTCGTCACCACCCAGCGCGAGCGCGTCCGCAACGCGACGCGCTCCCTGGTCGCGGCGGTGGCCGAGCCCGACCTGCTCGATGCCGAGAGCCTCATGCGCGAGACCGTCGCCCTCCGGATGCGCCTCGGGGCCTCCAGCTCGGACCGCGGGGAGCTGCTCGCCCAGATCGAACGCCTGCACGCCGAGGCCGACGTCCGCGGCGCCAGCGTGCTCGACGCACGCGTCCGACTCGTCTCGGACACCATCGCGACGTGCTACGCCCGGGTGAAGGTGGACGGCAGCGCCGGCGGCTGGCCCATCCCCCCCTACTCCTGGTGGGAACTCAGCTTCGCACGCGACGACGATCGCTGGCGCCTCAGCGCCATCGAACCACTCTGGATGACCGGCATCGAAAACCCCGCCGGACGCTAACCCCCCCACATTGGGACCCCCCCCACATTGGGCCTGTGGTTCATGCCCGCGTGCGGGGCCCGGTCCTGTGGTTCATGTCCGCGTGAGGAAAGCCCTCCCTGCAGCCCATGCTCCCTGCGCCCGAAGCCTGGGGGGTTATTCGTCGGGGATGGCGACGATGAAGGAGGGCTGGGGCTTGCGGACGCGGTTGCCCTGGGCGTCGCGCACGATCCGGTTGATCCCCTGCCCGTTGAGGAGGTTGAGCGGGTGTCGCTCGCGTGCGGCCCGCAGGCGGGCGGACTCGTAGCGGGGGTAGGTCGTCGGGTCGTGGTCATCCTCGCCGTACACCCCGACCGTCACCGTCGAGCGAGAGGGGGCGTGGTAGTAGAAGGCCTGCTCGCCCTCGCGCCGGAGGGCGATCACGGCCTCCTCGGCGGCCCGCCGGATCGCCTCGAGCTCCTCGGCGCTGGGGGCCCGCCGGTCGGTCGAGCCGTAGATCCCGATCTGGAGCGTGTAGATGGCGTCGGGCCCGAAGCGTTCCTTCACGTTGCGCAGGTCGTAGTTGGGGTTGGAGCCCGCGAGGTCCTCGGGGGAGGGCGGGGCCATGAAGGCGGCGGCGTAGGGCCTCGGGGCGTCGGGCTTGTCCGTGAGGGCGTACGAGCGGATGCGTTGCAGGTCCTGGCGCGCCTGGCTGGACTGCGGGTCGGTGTAGCCGCCGTGGGCGAGGAAGGTGGAGCCCTCGCGCGTCACGGTGCGAGCGTCGGGGAAGGAGCGTCTGAGGGCGTCGAGCGTCTGCCGGACCAGTTCGGGCCTGGAGTCGTCGATGCGGGCCATGAGGATGGTCCAGCGGGCGTCGCGGGCCCCTGGCGGTCGGGCGATGGTGCCCTCCTGGGTGGTGGGGGCGCCGAGCACCTCGCGTGCCTGGTCGCGCAGCGTGGCGTTCTGTTGTTGCTGGTGCACCTGGGCGTCCCAGCGTTCGGGCTGATCGCCGGACTGGGCGGCGCCGGGGGCGGGGTCCTGCGCGGCGCAGGAGGCGAGCAGCAGGGCGCCTGCGAGCGCGCCGAGGCGGGCGAGAATTTTGCTGGTCCGGGTTCTGATTATCATCTGTAAGCCTGTGATTCGCATTGGTTTAGGGAGAAGTTCTCGGTTTTTGAGATTCTGCAGGGAGTTGCCGCCGGGCGACGATAGGAAGAGTGTCGCAAGGAATGAGCGACTCCACAATCCGCGTTTTCATGGCGCCAGGGCCGGCGCGTGGGAGTGCAGGAAGGTTTTAGTGCGCATGAGCGAAATCCGTTCCATCAATGAATCTGCGAGCATTCGTCTGAGCCGCGAGGCGAGTTCGCCCGCGCGTGAGGTCGAGGCCAAGGCGACGGTCCGCCGTGGCGACGATCGCGTGGAGGTGTCCGACGTGGCCCGACTGTTGAACCGGCTCCGTGGTGAGGAGTTCCGTGAGGACCTCGTGGCGCGGGTGCGCGGCGAGATCGAATCGGGCTCGTACGAGACGGGCGAGAAGATCGACGCCGCCGTCGAGGCCGCGCTCGACGACCTGTCGCAGGCCTGAGGCCGCACGCGAGCGATCCGGGGGGCAACCGAGCTGTCTTCCTGCCACGATTGGCAGCCCACTCCGCGACCCGGCGATTCGAGCAGCCGCCGGGTCGTTTTCTCATCCAGCCCGGTGGGGCTCAGACGCCCAGCCGGTGCAGCGCGATGAGCGCCGCCCCGACGATTCCCGCGTCGTCCTCCAGCTTGGAGGCGACGACCTCCACCGCCTGGCTGGCCGCGGGCGGGAAGGTCTCTCGTTTCACCGCGTTGCGGACCTTGGCGACGTAGGGCTCGCCCAGGGCCTCGACCAGGCCGCCCCCCAGCACGACCTTCTCCAGCGAGAGCAGCGTCACGATGTTGGCCAGCCCGATGCCCAGCCGGTTGGCCGAGTCGTCGATGATCTCGCAGGTCAGGGCGTCGCCGGAGTGGTACGCCTGGGCCAGCGCCTTGGACTTGATCCGCTGGTTCTTGGCGTTGACGGCCTCCTCCAGCGAGGAGTGACGCCCGGCCCGGACGAGCTGGATGATGCGGTTCGAGATCGTGGTGCGCGAGCAGTTGTGCTCGATCGAGCGGGTGCCCGGCGCGTTCCCCGGCCACAGCACGATGTGCCCCATCTCGCCGGCGGTGTGGTGCTTGCCGTAGTAGATCCGCCCGCCCAGGATCAGTCCCCCGCCGACGCCCGTGCCCACCCAGCACCCCAGCACGTCGGTCGCGCCGCGCGCCGCGCCCAGACGGGCCTCCCCGAAGATCGCCACGTTCACGTCGTTGTCCAGGAACACCTCGGCGTCGATCTTCTGACGGACCAGGTCGCGCAGCGGCGTGCGACCCCATCGCAGATTCACCGCCTCGATCACCTCGCCGGTGTGCGGGTCGCACGGCCCGGGGGCCCCGATGCCGATCGCGGCCAGAGACCCGGTGGAGACGCCCGCCTCCTCGCATGCCTCGCGGATGCCCTCGACGATCCGACCGACGATGGCCTCCAGCCCCTCCTCGGGCGCGGTCTTGGCCTTGCTGCGGGCCAGCACCTTCCCCCCCGGCTCCACCACCCCGATCTGGATGTTCGTGCCGCCAAGGTCCACGCCCACCGCGACGGAGTCGGAGTGCGGCGTGTCGGCGATCGGCAGGGCGGGCGTGGCGGATTCGGCGTCGGGCACGTTGGGTTCCTTCCTGGGTGAGTGTACCGCGCCCGACGCCCGGGCCGGGCGATCGCGCCGTCAGTGGAGATTCGCCAGCACCGCGCGATGCCCCCGGGGCAGCTCGATCCCGGCGTGATGCCCCAGCAGGAAGACGGTCGAGCCCGAGCCCGAGAGGTGGGGGACGCCGAGCCCCTGCCGGTCGAGCAGCCCGAACAGCTCGTCCAGGCGCGGCTCGAGGCTGCGCGCCGGCGCGCTCAGGTCGTTGAACAGACGCTCGGGCTCGAGCGCGAGGTTGAGGTCATCGGCAGACGCCAGCTCGCGCACGCGCGACGCCTTCAGCGGGTGCGGGCTCTTGTCGTAGGCCCGGTACACGTCCGCGGTGGAGCAGCCGTACGGCGGGAGGACCAGGCTCACCGGGAGGGTCCGGGGCGTGAGGCGTTCGAGGCGCTCGCCGAAGCCCGAGACGATCGCGGGCCTGGGGTGCGTGACGTGCGGGACGGCGTCCTCGATCCGCTCGTGGACGATTTCCAGGTGCTCGTCCTGCGCGGGCACGTCCCGGGCCCCCTGCTCGGTGTCGATGAAGAACGGGATGTCCGAGCCCAGCGAGGAGGCGATGTTCTGCAGGCGGGTGTCGGTGAAGCCGAGCTCGTACAGCACGTTGAGCGTGGTCAGCACCGCCGCGGCGTCCGCCGAGCCGCCCCCCAGCCCGGCCCGGGTCGGGATGAGCTTGGTGATCTCGATGCGTGAGGGGAGCGGGCGATCGGCGGCGAACTCCAGGGCCGAGCGTGCCCGGTGGGCCAGGTCGTACTCCGAGGGCCACGAGGCCGGCGAGCCGTCCTCCATGTGCACCACCAGCTCCGAGGCCTGGTTGTCCTTCAGACGCGTCACGGTGATGCGGTCGGCCAGCGAGACCGGGTGCATCCAGGAGCAGATCGGGTGCTTGCCCGCGTCCGGGTCCAGCGGGCCCACGGCCAGGGCGAGATTGATCTTGGCGTAGGCGTGGCAGTGGAGCGTGTCGCCGGGCTTCATGCCGGCAGCGTAGTGCGGAGTCTGTAGTCTGTGGGGATGAGCCCGAGGGTTCGCCTGGTCTGGTGGATCGTCTGCGCGGCCGGGACCGTCGCGGCGATGGCGCTGCGCCTGGTGGAGGGGGATCCGGAGCTCGCGGCCTGGGTCGGGGCGGGGGTCGTGCAGGGGGTGTGCCTGGGCGGGATGGTGTGGCTGCTGGCCACCACGCCCCGGGACGCGATCAGGCTCAGCCCGAGCACGAGCTGGACCGTCGTGTGCGCCGGTGTGTGGCTGCAGCTGGTGCTGGCGGTGGACACCGCGGACGGGCTGCACGTGGTGGCCTCGGGCGTGCTGGGGGGGCTGGTGCCGCTGCTGGTGTGGTCCACCGTGCTGGGTGTGGGGGCGTCGGCGTGGTGGGCGTCGGGGGTGGGGTGGGGGGCGTGGATGCCCCTGCTGCTGGCGTGGGAGGGGACGGCGCTGGGCAGCGAGGGGTGGCAGGTGGGCGTGGTGCGGGGCGTGGGCATCGTCGGCTTGCTGCTGAGCCTCGCGTGCGTGGGTGTTCTCAGCGGCGGGTTCTTCGAGCAAGGCGAGGACGGGCGGGCCCCCGGCGGGTCGGCCGGGCTGCGGTGGGGAATCGGCGTCGGGATTGCCAACATCGTCGCGGGGTTGGTGGTGCTGCTTTCCTAGAATGGGGCATGAGGCTGCAGCACCTGATCGAGGCGATTGAAGAGATTGCGCCCTTGCGCGGCGCCGAGTCCTGGGACCGCGTGGGCCTGCACGTGGGCAGTCGCTCGCACGAGCTGAGCGGGCCGGTGCTGCTGACGATCGACCTGACCGAGCGTGTGCTGCGCGAGGCGGTGGGGATGGGGTGCAGCGCGGTGATCGCCTACCACCCCCCGATCTGGGATCCGATGGTCCGCCTGACCGACGAGACCCCGCGCGAGCGGATCGTGCGCGGCGCGATCGAGGCGGGGCTGGCGATCTACTCGCCGCACACCGCCCTGGACGCCGCGCCGGGAGGCATGACCGAGTGGGTGTGCGAGGGGCTGAGCGCCCCGGTGGGCGAGGCGGTGGAGGGCGAGGTGCGGGGCGACCTGCGCGCCCTCGAGCCGCTGGCCCGGAACGCGCCGACGCGCGAGGTCAAGCTCGTGACCTTCGTCCCGGGCGATTCGCTGGACAAGGTCCGCTCGGCGCTGGGCACCGCCGGCGCCGGCGGCATCGGCAGGTACCGGCTCTGCTCCTTCGCCAGCGCCGGCACGGGCACCTTCCTCCCAGAGGACGGCGCGCATCCCACCATCGGTGAGGTCGGAAAGCTGGAACGCGTGGAGGAGTACCGGCTCGAGATGGTGTGCAGCCGCGCACAGCTCCCGCTGGCCATCGAGACGCTCAGGGGCTTCCACCCGTACGAGGAGCCCGCCTTCGACGTGTTCGACCTCGCCCCCGAGCCAGAACGGCGCGTCGGCGCCGGGCGTCGCCTGGTGCTCGACCAGCCGGCGACCGCGGGCGAGCTCGCGGCACGCCTCAAGGAGCACCTGGGCACCCGGCGCGTGCGCGTCGGCACGCCCTGGGACGAGCAGGGACGGCTGGTCAAAACGATCGGCGTCGTCTGCGGCGCCGGCGAGTCGATGCTCGAGGTCGCCAAACGCGAGGGGTGCGAGCTGTTCGTCACCGGCGAGCTCAAGTACCACTCCGTCCTGGCGACCCTGCACGCGGGCGTGGGCGTGATGCTGGCCGGGCACACCAACACCGAGCGCGGCTACCTGCCCCGCCTGGCCCGGCGCCTGGGCCAGCGCCTGCCCGGTCTCGAGCTGCGTGTCAGCGAAGAGGACAAAGACCTCCTCCACCTCGCCTGACCCCCCCACATCGGGTTCAGGGGTGATGCCGGGGGCAAGGGCCAGCTGTGCGTGCGGTTGCACGCACAGCTCGTGAGACGCGTGCCGGACCGAGGGTCGAGAGTGCGGGGGGGTCAGCCGGCGCCGGTGTCGCCCGGGACTGCTTGTCCCGGGTCTGCATCTCCCGGGATTTCTTCACCCGGGACCGCTTCGCCCGGGATGGGCGAGAAGGTGATGGTGCCGCCGATGCGCAGCGGGGCCTTGGGCACGCGCAGGTTGCGGTCGTACAGGATCTCGTTGAGGCGTCCGGGCTCGAGGTAGCGGACGCTGCCGGTGAGGGTGTACGGGGCGGTGGGGTCGTCGGGCTGGAGCTCGACGGGCACCACCGCGGGCAGTGTGAAGCTCTGGCTGGAGTAGGGCGGCACGGTCGCCTCGGGGGAGCGCCGGGCGGAGAACACGGTGCGACCCTCCACCTCCAGCGCGTAGTCCACGCGTCGCAGCGGGAGCGGGTCCGGGTTGGGGTTGTCGGCGGTGATGGTGAACTCGAGCGAGACCGCGTGCTGCGTGGCGCGGACCGTCTGGGCGGACAGGGCGTCGAAGGTGGGGGCCTTCACGGATCGACAGCCCGCCAGCGGGGCGAGCGTGAGCAGCGCGAGCAGGAGAGGTCTGGTGTTCACGACGTGAGGATAGCGGGGGCGCCGGGCGGGCGAGCGCGGCGGTCGGGCTCAGGGGGCGTTGGGGTCGATGCCGAGCTCGACCCAGTTGGGGTCGTACATCGCGGCGATGTCGTAGTCGATCACCGGGCCGATGTCGGCGATGGCCTGGTGGAGGTTGGCGTAGGCGATCCACTGCCCGGTGAGCCAGGCGAGGGCGACGAGCGCGATCCAGGCCCCGATCTCGGCCGCCCGCTGGGCGCGCAGTCGGAACAGGATGCCGGTGGACAGGGCGATGGTGCCGAGTTTCCAGAGGACCAGGTCGGTGGCCGAGCCGTGGCGCATGAGGGTGCGGGCCAGGGGGTTCATCTCGGGCATGCCGATGGTGGAGGCGTACATCAGGGTGAGCTCGAGGTCGACCAGCGAGAGCGCCACGACGAGGATGAGCAGGAGCTTGACGCGCCCCGGGCGCGAGCTGAACAGGACCCTGTGCAGCGGGGCCTGCGCGGGCGAGACGCCGGGGCGGGGGTGGTCCGAGGGGCTCTCGGGGAGGATGTCGAGGGTGTGCGAGCCGGCGGCGCTCATAATCAGACAGGGTCGGGCGAGCGGGGCGAGGGGATGAGCCCGAGCCCCGGCGATCGTGTCCGGCGGTGTGAACTTCGGCAGGTGCTGCTGGTAGGATCGTCTGGTCGGACGCATTTGGGACGGAGCGAGCAATGGCCGGCAGAGTCACGCGTGTGCGGGTGGGGCGTCGCGGGGTAGTGGTTCTCGGGCTGTCGCTGTTCTCGGGTGTGTGGGGGGCGGGCCCGGCCCACGCCCAGCTCTCCCCGATCGAGAACCCGGTCTACCTGGACGACTCGACCTCGGCGCGCGTGGCGTTGGAGCGCCTGGACGAGCTGATCGCGCGCGGGTCGGAGGGCGAGGCGGTGCGTGCGGTGCAGCAGCTGCTCGACGAGGAGGGCGAGCGCCTGCTGCCCTCGGACGAGGACGAATCGCTGTTCGTGCCGGTGCGTCGGCGGGTGCACGAGGCGCTGCTGGCCCGCCCGGACCTGCTGGCCCGGTACCGCGAGGCGGAGGAGCCGACCGCGTCGGCACGGCTCGGGCGCGGGATGCACGCCGAGGTCGAGCGGACGCGCCTGCTGACCACCAGCGGGCTCGAGGCGACGCTCCGGGTGGCCCAGGAGCACCTGGAGGGCGCCCGCTTCGACGCCGCCCGTCGCACGCTCGAACAGCTCGAGGACCACCCGGACTTCCGGGGCGGTGTGGTGGGGGAGGCGGCGGAGCTGGCGGCGTTGGTGAGCCGCTACGCCGCGGACGCGCCGTCGAGACAGCTCGCCTCCCGCTGGTCGGCCCGTGCCGGGGTCGCGTGGGAGCCGGGCGAGCCGATCGAGGCGCCGCGTGCGGGCCGGGTGCGCGTGGTGGACGCGCTGCTGGGCGGTGGCTGGACGGGCGAGCGGTCGCGCGTGGGCTCGGTGCTGACCGACCCGGTCGAGAGCGTGCAGCTGACCCCCGGTGACGAGTCGGACGGGATGGGTCGGGGCGGCATCCCGTCCGCGGCGTGGACGCTCCCGACGGTCGCGGGCGACACGCTGTACCTCAACGACGGCGAGACCATCAGCGCCTGGGACCGCTTCACGATGCGCCCGCAGTGGCGTGCGCGGACCGTGGACGACCCCGACGCGCCGATCACCGACGACGTGCTCCGCTCCCGGCGCGACAGCCTGGGGCGCAACCTCGAGGACCCGACCGGCGTCACGGTGCACGCGGACCTGGTGCTGGCGGTGAGCGGGCGGGCCAACGCCGGCGAGCGCCGGGGCGACCCGCGCGTGCACGCGTTCGACCGGCGGACCGGGGCCCGGGTGTGGTCTGTGAACCCGGAGAGCCTGGACGCGAGCCTGACGGGCGGCTCGGTGCGCGGGCCCGTGCTGGTCAGCGACGGCGTGGCGGTCGTCGCGGTGCGCAAGATGCTGCGCCGTCGCCGGCTGGTCAGCATCCTGCTGGTCGGGCTGGAGCTGGGCACCGGCGAGCTGCGCTGGGTCCGCCAGGTCGCGAGCACCGGCTCGCTGCCCTTCCAGCAGTACAGCCCGCTGCCGGTGGGGCTGGCCGAGTCCGACGGCGTGGTGTACGTGACCGACGTGCTGGGCGTCGCGGGCGCGGTCGAGGCGGCGACGGGGCGTGCGGTCTGGGTGACCCGCCAGGCCTCCAACCCGTTCCAGCAGACCAACAACCGGATGGTGTGGATGGCCTCGAACCCGATCGTGCATGACGGCACGATGGTGTCGATCTCCGCCGACGGGCTGTGGGTCACGCGGCGCGACGTCGCGACCGGAGAGGAGCTCGGGCGCAGGCCATGCGCCGACTTCGGCGAGCCGGGGTACCTGGTGCGCGCCGGCGACTGGCTGTGCGCCGTGGGGCGCTCGTCGGTCTCGGTGGTCTCGCTGGAAGGGATGGAGGTCGACGACGTGCGCCGCTCGGTGCTGGTGCCCGACCCGGGCATCCGCGGGCGGGTCGTGCCCGCGGGCGACACGCTGGCGCTGCCGGTGTCCGACGGGCTGCTGCTGATCGACCCCGCGAGCCAGCGCGGTGGGTCGGACATGTCGCGCGAGCTGGTGCCCCTGTCCCGCTCCGGCAACGCGCTGGTGCTCGACGGGCAGGCGGTCGTGGTCGACGACTCGATGGCGCACAACTTCCTGAGCTGGGAGGTGGCCTCGGCCCTGCTGGAGGCACGCCTCGAGGCCGACCCGAGCGACCCCGGCCCGGCGCTGATCTACACCGAGCTGGCGTTCCGCTCGGGCGAGGTGGGGCGTCTGGTGGAGATCACGGACCGCGCGATCGACGCCGTGGAGGGTCTCGCCGGCACCAGGCGGGCCGAGGCCGGGGACCGGCTGTTCGAGGCGCTCTCGGTGATGGTGACCGGGGGCGGGGGGCTGGGCGGCGGGCTGGACCCGGCGTCGACGGGGTGGGGCGGATCGGTCGCCGGGGTGTCGGGCTCGGGCGTGGCGGGCGCGGTGATCGAGGACGCCTCGGTCGTGCGCGACCTGCTGGCCCGGATGGAGCGTCTGGCCCGGACGCCCTCGCAGCGTGTGGTGACGGTGCTGGCGCAGGCGGAGCTGGCGGCGCTGGAGGGGGACCCGGTGGGGGCGCTGGAGCGGTATCAGCGTGTGCTGAGCGACCCGTCGCTGCGCGGCGCCGAGTGGCGGGGCGGCCCGCTGGTGGTCCGCGCCGGCGTCGAGGCCCTCCGCCGGCTGGAGCGTCTGCTGGAGCGGGACGGGCTTGGGGTCTACGGGGTGTTCGAGGGCGCCGCGACGGCGGAGGCCCAGGCGGTGGTCGCGGGCGACGTGGCGGGCATCCGGGGGGTGGCGACGCGCTACCCGGCGGCCTCGGTGTCGGTGTCGTTGTGGCTCAGCGCGGGCCGGCTGGAGCTGGAGCGGGGCGAGGTCGCCCGCGGGCTGCGCGACCTGCGCGAGGGGCTGGGCGTGATCGAGCGTCGTCGTCGCGCCGGGGCCGCAGCGCGTGCCGACGGCGCCGAGGGCGAGCTGGCGGGCCTGCTGATCTCGGCGCTGGTGGAGCGCGACCGCGTGGGCGCCGCCGGTCGGGTGCTCGAGCGTGTGCGACGCCTGGAGGTGACCCCCACGCTGGACGGTCGCCCGGCGTCGCTCGATGGGCTGGGCGAGGGCGGGGGCCTGGCCGGGCCGCCGTCGCTGGGGCGGTCGCTGTCGGGCGAGGGCGCGTTCCTGCTTCCGGGCGAGCCCCTGGTGCCGGTGGTGCGGACCGCGCGCGCGGACCCGGACCGGGTGCTGCTGCAGTCCCCGGTGACGGGTGAGCTGATCCTGGCCGACCGTCGCGACGGGTCGCTGGGCGAGCGCTGGCGCCGCCCGATGGGGCGCACGTCGGTGCTGGCGGTGCGCTCGGACCGTGATTCGGTGGTGGTGCTGCGTCCGCGGGTCGGCCCCGGGTCGGGCGGTTGGCTGGAGTCGCTGGACGCCCAGACGGGCCGGACGCTGTGGCGGAGCCTGTCGTTCGACGACGCGGCCCGCGGGCGGGGCGTGCCGCGCGGGGCCCGGGTGGAGCTCGGGGACGGCGAGCAGGTGAGCGCCACGCAGCTGCTGGTGGCGGTCGAGGACACGACCGCGGTGCTGCTGGAGCGCTGGGGTCGTGCGGTGGCGATCGACCTGTCACGCGGCGTCGTGCTGTGGGCCGACGAGCTGGGCGTGCGCTCCGTCACGGACGCCTCGATGGTGGACGGCGTGCTGGTGGTGGGGGGCGAGTCGGACGCGGGCGACGGGCTGGGGGCGATGCCGTCGCTGCTGAGCGTGGAGGCCCGCACGGGCGAGGTGCTCCAGCGGATCGACGGGCTGTCGAGCGAGGTCCGCTGGATCCGGGCCGCCGGCGAGGCGCGCGGCGTGGGCAGCGGGGTGACCGAAGGGCTCGGCGCGGGGGGCGGCGTGGTCGTGGGCCTGCGCGGGTCGATCATCGGGCTGGACGTGGAGTCGGGCCAGCCGCGCTGGAACCTGTCGGACGAGGCGGTGCGTGGCTCGCGCGACGCGTGGGTGGCGGGTCCGGGGGTGACGGTGCTCAGCGAGCAGGGCGGTGCGTGGCTGATCGATCTCTCCACCGGTCGCCTGCGACCCGGGCCGATCGACCTGCGCGGGCGCGTGCAGGGCGACTCGGAGCGACGCGTGTACTGGAGCGACGGGCGAACGCTCGTGAGCACCGACCGGGGCGTGGTGTCGTACGACGACCAGGGCGAGGTTGTGGGGCTGGACCCGCTGGACGGGGCCCGGCGCAGCAGCCCGGCCCCCCTCGGGGTGGACGCCGGCGGGGACGGGGTCCTGGCGATGGTGACGACCGAGGGGGACCGTCGCGACGACGGCGAGGCTGTGATCACGCTGCGTCTGCTCGAGAGCGCGACGGGGCGGGCGATCGATCAGGGCGAGCTCGCGCTGCCGCGCGAGCTGTCCACGCGCGTCACGAGCGTGCACGCGGTGCGCGGCGCGGTGCTGGTGGGCTTCGGCAGCGCCACGCTGGCGGTGCCGGTGGGGGACTGAGATCACCAGCGCTGCCGCACCCCCGCGTGAGACGGCGGGGGGTCAGGCCTCGGCGGGCTCGGTCTCGGTGGGGGCGTGCCCGGACTCGATCTGCTTGATCTTGTCCACGCGTCGCGCGTGGCGCCCGCCCTCGAAGGGGGTGCTGAGCCAGAGCTTGGTGATCTTCTCGATCAGGCGTCGCCCGAGCAGGTCGCCCGAGAGGCACAGCACGTTGGCGTCGTTGTGCGAGCGGGAGAGCTCGCCGGTCAGCTCGTCGTGGACGACGGCGGCGCGGACGCCTGGGATCTTGTTGGCGGCGATGGACATGCCGATGGCGGTGCCGCACAGCAGGATGCCGAAGTCGGCCTCCCCGTGCGAGATGCGCTGTCCGACCTTCCAGGCCTGCTCGGGGTAGTCCACCGAGTGCGAGGCGTCGCGCGGGCCGATCAGCTCGATGGTGTGCCCCTCCTCCTCGAGGGACTGGGCCAGGAGCTGCGCGGCTTCGGCCCCGCGGTGGTCGGTGCCGATGGCGATGCGTTTGGATGCGTTCATTGGTCGAGCTCCGAGAGGCGTTGCGTGATGAGCTGTTCGAGGCGGTCGGCGGTGCGCCGGTACTCCTCGAGCGGGTGCCCGATCGGGTCCGGCACCAGCCCGCGGGGGTCCAGCGGGTAGATTTTATGCGCCGCCTCGGGCGCGATCCGCATCGCGGCCTCGGCGTGCGAGGGGGTCATGGTGAAGACCGCGTCCGCCTCGGCGATCAGGCGCGCCGTGAGGGCCCTGGAGGCGTGCCCGGACAGGTCGAGCCCGCGATCGGCCATCGCCTCCACCGCCTCGGGCGAGGCGGGCATCCCGTCGATCGCCGCGACACCCGCCGAGGAGACCGTGGTCGTGATCCCCGAGGGCGGGGCGGCGTCGACCAGCGCCCGCGCGATGGCCGCGGCCATGGGCGAGCGGCAGGTGTTGCCGGTGCAGACGAACAGCACGTGTCGCTGGAGTCGGGCCATGATCTCCCTCTCGGGCACGACGCCCTCGCGCACGACGCGGAACGCGCCGTCCAGGTCGATGCGCAGGGCGGTCGAGGTCACGCCGTAGGGCGCGGGGGCGTCGATCAGCATCGCGTCGGGCCCGGGCCCGGCGCTGTCGAGCACGGTGCCCAGCCGGTCGGCGTCGGCGTCGGCGAAGGGCGCCGCCGAGACGCGCGTCGCCACCACCGGGTGCGTGCACGCCCCCAGGAACTCGGACGCGACGGGGTGGTCGGGCAGGCGCACGTGCAGCGCGTCCCCGTCGTGGATCACGCCGCACTCGAGCCCGAGGCGGTCGTCGATCGCGCGCAGCGTCTCGGGCGGCTGCTGCAGCACGAGCTGGACGGGCCCGGGGGTCAGCGTGCGGACGAGCCGACGCGCCACGGGGGCGTCCAGCACGAGCAGGTCCCCGATCGGGTCGAGGCCGTGCGCGTGCCAGACCAGGGGCGGGGCGAGGCCGGTGAGCGTAGCGAAGGCCCCGTGGTGCCTGGCCGAGACGCCTACGCCGTACACCGTCTCGGTGGGGAAGACGACGGCGCCGCCGTCGTCGATGGCGCGTGCGGCGTGCGCGAGGGCGTCGCGTCGCTGCGTGGGGCTCAGGTCCGAGAGTCGGGCGGCGTGCCGGTCCATGCGTTCAGGGTACGACATCGGGCCCGGGGCGTGTTCGCGGCGCCGCGTCCCGGGGCTGTCCCCGGGCCCTCGCGTGGGGGTTGGGGGGCGATTTGGGTCGGAATTTCGGATCAGGGGGGCGGGCGGTTCGTATACACTGCTCGGAAGGCCGGCGGTGCCTCCCGGGGACCCAGATTCGAGACCCGCGAGCGACAGCTGGCCTGTTGTGGAACTTGCCCTATGCCGGAGGTCTCGCCATGCCCCGCTCCCAGGCCCTCAATACCCGTCGCTCGTTGACCAACCCCCCGGCTCGCGCGGGCTTCAGCCTGATCGAGCTGCTGGTGGTGATCGCGATCATCGCCCTGCTCGTGGGCATCCTGCTGCCGGCGCTGGCGGGCGTGCGCAACGCGGCCAAGCGGTCCAAGACCCAGTCGCTGCTCTCGAGCATCGAGCAGGGTGTGTCCAGCTCGAAGCTGGACAGCGGCGGCGCGCTGCCCGGGCTGTTTACCCAGGCCGAGCTCGGCTCGGTGCAGAACGGTGACTTCGGCCTGACCGCGATGGAGAACATCCTGCTCGACCTGGCCGCGGGCGACGGGCTGATCGGGCGTGTGGACCGCGTGGACGCGGCGCCGGAGGACTTCGGCGATCCGGAGTTTTCGCAGCTGATCAAGGTCGGTGTGGGCAACCGGGACGAGCAGCAGTACTACGTCAACCCGCTGCTGTTCGGTGCCGGCACGCCGGTGCTCCAGCTCGACCGGGCGGACCTGGGCTTCATGACCGGGGAGGGGACGATCCAGCAGGCCGCCCAGACCGGCCAGGTGCAGAACGCGGGCACCGACACCGAGCCGGAGCGCTCCATGCCCGACCTGATGGACGCCTTCGGCCAGCCCGTGATGGCGTGGGTGAAGGACGACTTCGGCCCCGCGGAAGTGAGCTCGAGCGACTACGACGACGCGGTGCGGGACTTCGTCCGCGAGGATTCCGACGAGCCGGCGTGGTTCTACCTGAACGCGAACAAGGGCTACCTCGCCGCGAGCTCGCTGGGCGAGAAGGGTTTGGCCCAGTGGCAGGACTCGTCCACCCCGGACCGCGGCTCCAAGCTGGGCACGACCTCCCCGGGCGTCGCCCAGTGGGACGCCGACGCCCCCGACGCCTTCATGGCCCTGTACGGGAACACCTCCTTCGCCGACGATCCCAACAAGCCCGATCCCCAGAACATCTGGGCGACCACGCCGCTCGCGGACGTGATCATCCAGTCGGCCGGTGTGGACGGCGTGTTCTTCAAGCGCAGCGAGAACGCCGCCAAGCTGGAGGTGAACGGGCAGTTCCGCTTCGGGGCTGCGTTCAGCGGCGGGGGCGAGACCAAGTCCATCGCCAGCCGCTTTGACGACATCGTGACCCTGACCCGCTGACGGGGCGTGCGGTGGGCACCGGGCCGGCGGTCCAACCCGACGCCCCGGACCGGCCCGACACCGCCCGTGCGGACAGCGCGCGGATCGCACAATTCCGTGCGGGGTCGCTGCTGCTGTGCGCGATCCTGGGCGTGATGCTCGGGCGCGAGGCGGGCGGGTCGCCCGGGTCGGGCTGGGGGAGCTGGAGCGTGTGGCTGTTCGGCGCGGGCGTCGCGACCGCCTCGGTCTCGATCGCGACCCGGGGCCGCCCGGGCGTGCTGCTGCTGCTGGCCTCGGCGGTGCTGGTCGCGGGCGGGTGGGCCAACGCCCGCCTGCACACCGTGGCGAGCGACTCGCTGCTGACGCTGCTCCCCGCCGGGGCGGTCGAGGACGCGCCGGTGCGGGTGCGCGGCGTGGTGGTGGGCGTGACGCCCCCGGAGCGTGCGGCGCGCGACCCCCTCGTGCCGTTCGCGAGCGTGTCGGAGCGGGTGGACGTACGCCTCACCTCGGCGCTGGCCGGGACGGGCGAGGATCGCGCCTGGCGGGGCGTGAGCGGGCTGGTGGTGGTGCGGTCGGGCGCGGGGCTGCTGGACCGGGTGCGGGTGGGCGACGCGGTCGAGGTGCGGGGGCTGCTCTCGACGCCCTCGCCGGGGCTGAACCCGGGCGAGCCGGACTGGGTGGGGCTGGCGCGACAGCGCGCCGTGGTCGGCGTGCTGCACGCCCGGGACCCCGGGCTGGTGCGCCAGGCCCCCGTTCCGAACGGGGTGCGGGACCGGTGGGCGGCGTGGCGGTCGCGTGTGCTGTTCGACCTTCGCAACACGGTGCTGGTGCGTGCCGGGCTGGGGGGTGTGGTGCGCACGCCGGGCGGGAACGCGTGGGTGGACCCCGGGGCGGTGTACGAGCCGGGTGCGGGGGGCGGTCGTGCGCTGGTGTCCGCGATCCTGCTGGGCGTGCGCGAGCACGACACGGAGTTGCCGCGTGCGATGCGCCGCGTGGGGCTGGCCCACCTGATGGCGATCAGCGGTCTGCACCTTGGTCTCAGCGTGGGGATGCTGCTGCTGGCGATGCGCCTGGTGGGCGACTGGGGTCGGTGGGAGGCGGCGGTGGTGAGCGCAGCGGTGGCGGTCTACCTGCTGGTGCTGCCGGTGCAGGTGCCTGTGTGGCGGGCGGGGGCGCTGGTGCTGGGGCTGGCGCTGGCGCGTGCGCTGGGGCGCCGGTACGACGGGTTCGGGGTGCTGTGCTGGGTGGGGATCGGGCTGCTGGTGTGGCGTCCGCTGGACGCGTACGCGCTGGGGTACCAGCTCAGCGTGGGGATGACCGCGCTGCTCATGCTGCTGCCCTGGAGCGAGGGCGCGGGCGGCTGGCGCGGGGTGCTGGGCTGGCCCTGGCGGGCCGGGAGCGTGTGCGTCAAGGCGTGGGGGGTCGGGCAGGCGGCGGTGCTCGCCCACACCGGCGTGCTGTCTCCCCTGGCGTGGGCGGCGACGCTGGCCGTGTCCGGCCCGATCGCGCTCCTGCTGGGCGCGGGGTACGTCGCGCTGGGCGTCTGCCTGGTGTGGGGCGACGGCGGTCGGTGGCTGATGGGGCGCGTGCTGTGGGCGGGGGACCGGCTGTCGGAGGTCGTGCTGTGGATCGACTCGCTGGGGTGGTCCTCGGTGCAGACGGCGCTGCTGCCGGGCTGGGCGGCGGTGGCGGTCACGCTGGGGGCGGTCGCGGTGGCGCTGCGACCCAGGTCGATGGAGCGGTGGGGCCTGCTGCTGGCGGCGTGCGCCCTGGGCGCGTGGGGTCTGGGGCGTGCCGGCCTGCCGGCCCGGGGGGTGGCCCTGGAGGTCGCGATGGTGGCGGTGGGGGACGGGTCGTGCTACGTGGTGCGAAGCGGCGGCGAGGCGATGCTGTACGACGCGGGCTCGATGCGCGGGGGGATGGGCGAGGACGAGCTGGGACGCGTGCTGCGGGCGATGGGCGTATCGCGCGTCCGCACGGCGGTGGTGTCGCACGCGAACGTGGACCACTACAACGCGCTGCCGGCGCTGGCGCCCGCGGTCGGGCTCGAGCGGGCGCTGGTGTCGCGTGGGCTGCTCGAGTCGGCGCGGTCGGGGGGCGTGGAGCGGGTGCTGTTCGAGCGTCTCGCGTCGGCGGGAGTCGAGGTGGTCGAGGTGGGCGCCGGCGACAGCTTCACGCTGGGCGGGGCGCGGGTGGAGGTGCTGTGGCCCCCGGACGGCGCCCACGATGCGATCGCCGACGAGAACGACACCTCGATGGTGGTGCGTGTGCGCGTGGGCACGGACGCGGGCGAGCGGGCGGCGCTGTTCACGGGCGACATCGGGGCGGGGCCGATCCGGGAGCTGCTCGCGTCGGCGGGACGGCTGGGGCGTGTGGACGTGCTGGAGCTGCCGCACCACGGGAGCCACAACGACGCGTCGGAGTCGCTGGTGGAGGCGCTGGCGCCGGGCGTGGTGCTGCAGTCCACGGGGCGGCAGCGCGTCGGTGATCGCCGGTGGGACGACGCGCGGGCGCTGCACGGGGCGCGCGGCCTGGCGTGGTTCGTGTCCGCGGTGGACGGTGGCGTGCGGGCCAGGGTGCTGCGGGACGGGAGCCTGCACGCGCTGGGCACGCGCGGGCGCGACTAGCCGCCCAGCTCGCGGATGGCCCGGGCGAGGATGCGCGACGCGTCGCGGTCTCCCTCGAGCGTGCGCGACTGCTGCCTGAGGTACGCCACGCCGGCGCGGGCGCCCTCGCGGGACGCGAGGTGCCCGGCGATCTCCACGGCGTCGGCGGCCTCGAGCCCGGGGCGGAGGTTGCGGCGCAGCGTGATCATCGTCTCGTCGTAGGCGTCGGTGGTCAGTCGCACGCGTGCCGAGGCCCACAGGGCGTCGGCCAGCACGGGCGTGGCCAGGGCGTCGGGGGCGCTCCTGGGCCACAGGCGGAGCAGCGTGTCGTGTCGTCCGTCCCGGTTGAGCGGGCCCGTTGCGCTGGCGACCAGCTCGGGCGTGATGGCGTCGGGCTTGTCGTGCAGGATCGACTCGGCGAGGCGGGCCGCGTCCGAGTCGCGCCCGAGCAGGGCGAGGTTGCGGACGGCGCCGGCGTAGTCCTCGCGTTCGAGGGCGGTGCGCATCAGGTCTTCGAGCGGGGTGACGTGTTCGAGCGGGAGGGCGTCCTCGACGCGTGTGCCGGCCGGTCCGAGCGTGATGAGCGGGTCGCCGTAGTAGACGATGCGCCACCAGGCGTGCTGGTGCTGGCGTATCGCGGCGCCCAGCGCCCATCCCTCGGCGAGGCGTGCCGCGAGCACGACGGGGGGGACGAACGAGTCGAGGTAGGGCTCGTGCATGGAGCCGAGGTAGGCGTAGGCGCCGTGCAGCAGCCAGCGCGGGCCGACCGTGTCCGCCTGGTCTGGGCGCTGCATGGAGAAGGAGTGCACGAACTGCACCGCCGCCGGGACGTTCAGCAGGGGCACCTCGCCGGCGTAGGCCCGCCCGTCGGTGAAGTTGAACTCGGGCGCGTTGCCGTGCGTGTTGACGAGCACCAGGTCGTGGTCGAGGTTGAGTCGGGTGGCGGCCCGCCAGTGGCGCAGGGTGTTGTCTGGCTGTGCGTGCACGCTCGCGGAGAAGCCCATGTGCCGCGTGAGCAGTTCGGCCCCGGGCCCGATGCGGAAGGCGTCTCCGAAGCGGTCGTCGTAGGAGTCGAAGCCCCAGAGCGAGTCGGCCTCGAGGAACAGGGCGCACATGGCGCTGTAGGCGCCGTAGGCCTCGGTGCCGAAGACCTGGCCCGCCCACGCCCAGCGGTCCGGGCTCCCCGTGCGCTCGCCGGTCCGCCCGGGGTCCGAGGACGGGCGTCCGAGGCGGTCGACCAGGGCCCGCAGGTCGCCCTCGCCCGCGTTGACGCGAACGGGCAGGCCCGCGGCGAGGGTGAGCGCGTCCAGGTCGCCCAGCCCCGCGTACTCGAGCCCGCGTGCGTCCAGTGCCCCGGTGATCTGGGCGTCCACGCTGTCTGCACGCGCGACCGACATCCCGCCCGAGGGGTTGGGGCGTCCCAGCCTCAGCGGGACCAGCGGCTGCAGACGCCCGGCGCTCAGGGCCAGGGCCGCGGTCCAGGCGGGGTCGTCCACGTCCGTGACGACCGCTCCGACGGGGGGGTAGTCGATGGAGCCGAGCCAGTCGGTGAGCGCCCGCTCGAGTTCCAGCACGTCGCCCGGGTCCGCGTCGAGCTCGAGCGAGCGGTTGCGCGCGCGCAGGAGTTCCAGCTCGCGTGCGGCGCGGTCCTCCGGCCACGCGGTCTGGGAGGCGTAGCGCACGACCCGGTCTGGCCCGAACGCGCGCACGAAGCGGGCGATGTGCTCGCCCGCCTCGGGGGTGCCGTCGTCGTACAGCACGGGGAACCGCAGCGAGCGGCTCCACGACGCGATGGCCTCGCAGTACGCCCCGGGCGAGTCGGCGATCACCACCGTCGGGATGATCCGCTGTGCCAGGCGCACGGTCGCGGCCCGGTGCCCGAGCAGTCGGGCGGCCCGGAGCTGGGGCGGGCGGTCCGCGTCGTCGGGTGCCATCGCCGGCTCGGGCTCTGGCTGCTCCGTCGACATCATCGGCAGCGGGGAAACCGGGCCGTCACGGTCGTCGACACGCGGGCCGGCCAGCGGCGGCCGCTCGCCGGCGCCCGGGGCGGGCCGGGGCGGGGTGTCCCGGGCGCGGGCGGACGGTGCGCTGGTGAGCATGGCTGCGGCGAGGAGGGCGAGGATCGTGCGGGGCATCACCTGAGGGTACCGGTCGCGCCGGGGGCGGGTTCGTGCGAGGCCGAAGGTCCGGGCACGCGTGCTCCGGCGTTCTACAGTGGGCCCATGGCCTCCATGAGCCGGGACGAGTTCGTTGACTTTGTGCGTCGGCACCGCGACGCAGGCACGCTCGCGGTGCCGGTGGGCCTGCGCCTGCTCAGCGACCAGCTCACGCCGGTGGTGGCCTACCGGCGGCTGGTGAGCGCCGACGAGCGGACCGCGGCCTCGTTCCTGCTGGAATCGGTCGAGGGCGGGGAACGCCAGGCTCGCCACTCGATCCTGGGGGCACGCCCGGTGATCGAGGTCAGCGCAACGGGTCATCACGCCAGGATCGCGGATCGGCGGGTCGGTCGTACAGAGGAGCGCGAGGTCGAGAACCCCGTCGAGCTGCTGCGCGAGCTGAGCTCGGGCATCACGCTGGCGGTCCCGGGCGACCTGGTCGCGGGCGGGGTGCTGCCGTCGTGCGTGCTGGGCGGGTGGTTCGGGTACGCGGGGTACGACACGGTTCGGTACGTGGAGCCGGGCAAGCTGGGGTTCGAGCGTGCGCCCGAGGACGACCGCGGGCTGGCGGACCTGTCCTTCGCGTTCTACGACGGCGTGGTGGTGTTCGACCACGCGAGCAAGACGGTGCACGTGGTGCGCCTGGCGATGGTGGGGCCGGGGGCCGATCCGGGGGAGGCGTACGACCGGGCGATGGGGGAGCTGGAGTCGCTGGCGACCGAGCTCGAGACGCACTCCAAGCCGCTGGGCCTGGGTCGGGTCGAGGGCAGCCACGCCCCGGGGGCGCTGGACTCGAACACCACGCGCGACGAGCACCGGGGGATGGTCGAGCGGGCGCTGGAGTACATCCGCGCCGGCGACATCTTCCAGGTGGTGATCGGGCAGCGGTTCGAGCGGACCAGCGCGGCGGACCCGTTCGACGTGTACCGGGCGCTGCGCGCGGTGAACCCGTCGCCCTACATGGTGTACCTGCAGGCGCCGGGCGTGATCGTGGTGTCGGCGTCGCCCGAGATCCTGTGCCGCGTGCGCCACGAGCGGGTCGCGGCGGGCCAGCGGCGCACGGTGCTGACGAACCGCCCGCTGGCGGGCACGCGCCGTCGCGGCGCGACACAGGCCGAGGACCTGGCGCTGGAGCGAGAGCTGCTGGCGGACCCGAAGGAGCGGGCCGAGCACGTGATGCTGGTCGATCTTGGACGCAACGACGTGGGACGGGTGGCCCGCCCGGGGAGCGTGTCGCTGGACGACCTGATGTCGATCGAACGCTACAGCCACGTGATGCACATCTCCAGCACCGTGACGGGCGTGCTGCGCGACGGCATGGACTGCTGGGACGCGCTGCGGGCGACGCTGCCGGTGGGGACGATCTCTGGTGCGCCCAAGATCCGAGCGATGCAGATCATCGATGAGTTGGAGAAGGCGCGGCGCGGCCCGTACGGCGGCGGCCTGGGCTGGGTGAGCCTGGACGGGGAGATGGACATCGCGCTGGCGCTGCGGACGATCGTGGTGCCCACGGCCCTGCATTCCGAGTCGGGCTGGTCGTACCACATCCAGGCCGCGGGGGGGATCGTGGCGGACTCGGACCCGGTGGCGGAGTACGAGGAGACGGTGAACAAGGCGGCGGCGATGGCGCGGGCGGTGGAGCTGGCGGAGCGGGCGTTCGGGGCGTGAATGCTTGGGCATTCTGCCGTTCGGTAAAGTCAGTTCCGTTTAATGCAAGTGAGCCTGACATTTCTTTGCCGAGCCAGGAATGAGGCTTTGCGCTGAGGTCGTCGTCTGTTACGCTCACGAACCCCGGTTCTCGGGGATCTCGGAGGAGTGATTACATGATCAGCACGCGCGTCGTCGGTACGGTTGGGATGATCGCTTTGGGCTTCGTGTCGTCTCTGGCGGTCGCGCAGGCGGTTCGAGGCGGTCGGGCGTCGCTGCCACGGATGCCCGAGTCGGGACAGACGACGGGTCGGACGATCAGCGGGGGCGAGTCCGTAAAGCTGCCTGCGTCGGCTCGGGTGGACCGCAAGGCGGTCGCGGCGCCGAAGATCCCGGAGGGCGTGGTGCTGCCGCCGCACCCGCGCGCCGACGATCTGGCACGTGGACCGTCTCAATGGGTTCAACGGCGCAAACGGGCTGAGTTGGGGGTCGGCGTTCCCGACGCTGACGTGGGCGACGTTCGTGGCCCAGCCCGGTGACGAGATCTGGTTGACGATCACGAACTTTGGCACCTCCTACAGCCCGAGCGATTTCTACATCGCCAACGGGCCGGGCGGAAGCCGATCAGACAGCTTTGTGATCCCCTCGGGCGTGACGGTCCGCGGCGGGTTTCTCGGGTCGGAGACCGATCCATCTCAGCGACCTTTCCCGGACCTGTTCTTTGACGAGTACACCAGACTCGACGGATCGGTCGTCGACAATTATCACGTGGTGACCGTGGCGAACGGGACCAACGTCGTGCTCGACCGAGTGATCATCGAGCACGGGAAGGCGGACGGGGGAACGCTCACCGACCAAGTCGGCGGGGGTGTGTTGGCCTTGGATTCCGAGTTGACGCTCATTGACTGCGGTGTTTCGAACAACGATGCGCAGATCGGTGGTGGGATCTACGCGGAGAATTGCGATCTGGCGTTCAGCCAGGATATTAACGCTACTTATTTGAATGTAGTTGCAAACAACAACGCGATAGACGATCTCGGTCTCGGGTACGGGTTCGGCGGCGGGCTGTTCATGGGGGGCGGCGGGACGCTGACGTTTGATATACCGAGCCTCGGCGACTTCAGCTTCGCCGGCAACGACGCCAACGTCGGCGGCGGGATGCACCTGCAGGACGTTTCGGTGAACCCGGGGACGAGCGAAGTAACCTTCAATGTAAACAGAGCGCTGGCCCGAGGGGACGGCACCGTCGGGTATGGCGGCGCCATCCATCTGTATGTGGATTCCAACGCGCCGACCTTCGCCCTGCCGGGACTCAACCTGCAGGAGAACTCCGCGGTGGCCGGGGGCGGCATCTTCGCAAGCGGCGACGGCGTGACTCCGGGGACGGTGACGTCGCCGTCATTGGTACTGCGCCTCAATGAATCATCTTCCTCGGGCGGCGGGTTGTATGTGACGCCGACGGTGGCCGTGACCGTGGACGAGATTCAAACCATCGACACGAACTCGGCTGGCTCCGGCGGGGGGGTCGCGGCCGTGGAGGGCTCGCTCACGATCCTGGGCGGCCTGATCGAGGGAAACAACGCGGTGGACGCGGGGGGCGCGATCTGGACTGTGAACGGCGGCGGGTTGCAGATGTCCGACACCGTGGTCCAGTACAACTTTGCGCCGATCGCGAGCAACATCCTGTTGCAAGGGACGGGGCCGACCTCGTTGCGGCGGTGTGTTGTGAGGGGCGGGAGCTCGGGCGACGTCACGGGCGTGCGGGTGGGGTCGGGCGTGTCGGCGTCGCTGACCAACGTGCTGGTGACCGAAGGGACCTTGGGGGCGGCGCTGCAGGTGGAATCGGGCGGGTCGCTGACGGGGAAGTTCTTGACGATCGCGGGCAATGACATACCGCTCTCGGTGGTGGCGGGAGGGACGGCGACGCTGAGCAGCTCGATCGTGTGGGGGAACTCGGACCTGATCTCGGACCCGAGCGGCGGGGCGAGCGTGAGCTACTCGGCGGTTGTGGGTGGGTGGCCCGGGACGGGGAACATCAACAGCAACCCGCAGCTGGACTCCGGGTACGGGCTCACCGCCAACTCGCCGGCGATCGACGCGGCGAACGGGTCAGACTCGTTCGGCATCACAACAGATCTGGCGGGGAACAACCGCGAACGCGACGACCCGGAGCAGCCGGACACCGGCGTGGCCGGGTTTTTGGGCAGCGTGCCGGACATGGGCGCCTACGAATTCCAGGGCACGAGCGAGCAACTTCTGGTGGAGGTGCCGAGCGAATCGGCGACGGTCGCCGGTGCGATGTCCCTCGTCCGCGACGGCGGGACGGTGCAGCTGTCGCCCGGCTTCTACGAGGAGTGCCTTGATTCGCTGGGCAAGGAACTCACGATCCAGTCGGTCGACCCGTTCGACTCCGGGGTCGTGAACTCGACCTACATCATCTGCTCGAGCGGATCGGCCCTGACCGTCTCGGGCGGTTCCAACGTAACCGTGGACGGGCTCATCCTCTTGGCCTCGTCCGGCGCCGGCGGGTCCGCCCTGCGGGTGACCGACGGCCACGCCGACGTCTTCCGCTGCCCGATGCAGGGCGACAACTCCGGCGGCGATGGCGGGACCGCCTACGTCGGGACGGGCGCCTCGGCCAGTTTCACGGACTCGGGCCTGAGCAGCGGCCGCGCCACCCGTGGCGGGGGCCTCTTCGTGGCCGGCCTCGCCAGCCTGCACGGCTGCGACATCTCCGGCAATCGCGTCCAGGGCGCATTCGGCGCTCGGGGCGCCGGCGTGTTCGTGGACGGCACCGGTGCCGTGATCATGGATCGGAGCGTGATCCGGAGCAACATGGCGCAGTACGACGCGCCGAACAACAACTTCACCGAGGGTGGCGGCGTGTGGGTCAGTCCCGGGGGATCCGCTGTGATCAGCAACACCCTGGTCCGCAACAACTCCGCGTGGGGCGGCGCCGGGCTCTTCAGCGAGAACGGCACGATCGAGCTCACAAACGTGACAATGGTCAAGAACAACTCCGGCAGCGATGCAGGCGGGATCAAGGTGTTCGGCGCAAGCGCAGTCGCAACTATCGCCAACTCGATCATCTGGGGCAACACGGACCCGAATCCGAGCGGCGACGATGACCTGCAGCAGTTCCTCGGGGCTGTGGTCAGCGTGTCGCACTCGAACATGGGGTCGGTGAACCTCGGCGGGACCAACCTGAGCGAGGACCCGGGCTTCGTCGATTTCGCGGGCGGTCTCTACCGTCTGGCGGAAGGCTCGCCCTGCATCGATTCGGGCAGCAACGCTCTCGCGTTGAGCTCCTTCGACCTGGACGGGGCCACACGTTACCACGACGACACGGGCACGCCCGACACGGGAGAGGGCACGGCTCCGGTCGTCGATATGGGCGCATACGAGTTCCAGGGCACAACGTTTGTCTGCCCGGCGGACGTGAACTACGACGGCGTGGTCGACAACGGAGACATCGGCGCGTTCATCGGTCTGTTCCTGACCCAGGATCCTGCGGCCGACTTCACGGGCGACGGGATCGTGGACAACGGCGACATCGGTGCGTTCATCAGCGCGTTCCTGGCCGGATGCTGAGCGACCGCGTGTGCGTGGGTGTCCAGTTGAGGCAGCGTGGAACGACGTGGCGGACCCGGACGCGGAGTGCCAGGGGACGTTGAACGAAGCCGCGGCTATCGCCCGCGGTGGGGCTGGCGGAGCGGGACGGTGTTCTCGCACACGGACGCACAGCGACGCAGTCGGTTGGGCGTGCGTATCGCAGCCGGTGCAGCACGTCGCGCGGCATCGCGCCGGGGCGTTGAGAAAGACTTTCACGCCGCCGCCTCGTCCAACCCGCTGAGCATTCGCGAGCCGTTGGGAGTGCGTTCTGTGTTGTGCGAAATCGCACCCATCGGTACGCTGTGCGATCCCCGGCGCGGGTCTCACGCCGGTGTTCTCGTGAAAGGCATCCCATCATGGCAAACCTGGGTTTTTCGGCGTGCTCGCTGTCGGTCTTTCTGGCGGCGGTCGCGGGGCAGGCCCCGTGCGCCCGCGCCGTGCTGATCGAGAAGGAGCTGCTGGTCACCAACCAGCTCGACGCCTTCGGTCGCACGCACACCGCGATGGGCAACGCGGATCTGTCGCTCAGCCCGACGGGGGCGCTGGTCGTGTCCAACATCGGTTCCAGCGGGCTCGACGGGGTCACCTTCCGCCTCGGCGACGTCCGCGGGCACTCGATGAGCATCGACATGGGCGACCTCGCCGCCCTCGCGCCCGGCGCGCTCGTCGAGGTATTCCACCCCTACTCGTGGGGCGGGCAGACGGTCTTCGTGGGCGAGCGGAACGGCGGGTCCGCGGTGATGGGCATCGACGGCGCCGGGTCCGGGCGTCGGTGCGTCACCGTGACCGTGCTCGACAACGGGCAGCCCGTGGCGAGCATCGACCGCATCTGGGACTCGCGCTCCGAGGTCTGGGCCGCCCGCACCGACCTCGTGACCGGTGACTTCGGGTCCGATCCCGCCACGGGGCGGGGTGTCTCGCTGAGCTTCGAGCAGATCGAGTGGGACTACGTCACCACGATGACCCTGCCGACCGACACCCAGCTCACGCTGCTGGGCGACCCCGGGGAGCCCGCCGGCGCTGTCGCGATGGGGGACCAGGTCCGAGTGATGGTCCACGGGCTGCCGCCCGGCGAGGCGCCCTCGGACGACCTGCGCGTCACCGCCTCGAACCTCGGGCGCGACCTGGTGATCTCGTCCGAGGACATCATCCTGCCCGGCCTCAGCCGCCTGCAGTTGCCGGGTGTTCAGGACGCCACGTACGGCCTGAAGGCCGGCCCACGCGTGCGGGCGCTGGGTTCCGCGCGGGTGGAGGGCGTGCCCGAGGCGGACGCCTGCCAGTCGCACCCCAAGTCCTGGTTCTTCTCGACCCGCCTGCTCGACACCACCCGGGCGGTGCAGGTCGACAATCTCGGCTCGTCGGGACAGGACGGCGTCTCGTTCGTCTATGGCGGCAGCGGGACGCCGTGTGGGGTGGGGTTCACCCAGTGCCCGGACGGCTCGTGCGTCGTGGATCCGTCCGACTGCACCACCGTGCCTTCGGACCGCGTCGTGTACGTCGGCGGCAAGGACACCGCGCACCCCGACTACCTCGACATGGACTCCGACGACGACGGCATCACGCTGTCGGCGACGGGCTCGTCCGGCGGGAGCAGCGGCGTTCACTTCGGATCCGTCACCCTGCGCAACGAGATCGGCGGCGGCAACGAGCTGGACCTCTACGCCGACTTCTCGTCGATCGGGTCCGACCTGGTCAGCGTCGCGGTGTACGACGGGGGCGTGTTCGTCGGCGGGTTCCAGCAGGTCGTCCAGCCGGGCGTCTCGCTCGCCACGCTGCTGCCCTCGCCCGACGGCAGCGACATCGACTCGTTCGGCAAGTTCGTGGGCGGCCCTCCCTTCGGCCCGCCCTGCTTCTTCTTCACGACCGCGGCACAGTTCACGCTCGTGGGCAACGGGCAGGTGTTCGTCGGCGACGAGTGCCGCGTGCTCTCGGCCGGCAACCCCACGCCGATCGATTTCATCGCCACCCTCGATATCACCGGGGCCAACCTCGAGCCGTTCGACCTGCGCCCCGCGTCCGACGCGGACGGCGTCACCGGTCGCGGCACCGTGGCCCACGGCGTGCTGGCCCAGGCGGTCGGCGGGGCCGCGGTCTCCACCGGGGCGGACGGCGCGCTCATCGTCTCCAATCTCGGCTCCTCCGGCGAGGACGGCGTCGCGCTGGACCTGGGCGACGCCACGGCCTCGGTGGTGACGTACGCCGGGGGCACGACGTTCTCCTTCGACACCACCATCTTCATCACCAACGCCGCGTACGAGCCCGCGCAGGACCGGGCCACGCCCCAGGAGCTCATGACACTGCAGATGACCGGGCTCGCCGACGACCACGTGCGGCTCTCGCCCCGGAGCCCCGATCCCACATCCACCTTCACCGTCACCCTGCGCGACCGCTTCGGGAACACCGTCGCGGTCTACCCGATGGACCAGACACAGTCGCTCTCGGTCATCGATCCGAGCGGCGTCGGGGTCACGCTCGCGGGCGTGAGCCAGCGAATCAGCGACCCCGAGGGCGGGCCCAACCTCTGCGGTTCGACGCCCCACTTCGTCTCGGCGGGCGGGGGAGGCGGCGTTGACGTGCTCGGCCCCGACGGCGTGCTGCACCAGGACGTCGAGTTCGTCGACGCGCTGATGTCCAACGTGAACCTCGACAAGTGCTGCCGCGGGCACGTCATCATCATGAAGCGCGGCGCCACGAGCGGCACGCGTATGCCGCCCGAGGACCTCGTCATCGCCTCGCTCGGCAAGAAGGGGTACGACTACTACCAGGCCCGGGGTGACGCCCGCCTGAACATCGAGGTCTGCGATTCCTCCACCGGCAGCGACCAGTTCCTGACCGTGGCCAACCTCGGCTCCTCCGGCGAGGACGGCGTCAGCATCGACCTGTCCTCCCAGACCTGCCGCATCGACAGCGCCTGCTGCATCGATAACGACTGCGACGACGAGATCGACCGGGTCTGGGTCGGCGTGGATCAGCTCACCGCCCAGGGCGGACCGGGCGATCTGGTGGTCAAGTTCGTCGTCAAGAAAGCGCCCTCGGGCGGCCAGACCTCCGAGATCGTCTTCATGTTCGAGTGCGAGGGAACCACGCTGGCCGGGGGCTCGCCCGGGACCACCGTCGGCGTCTCCCTGAACGACTCGGACCTGTCGGCCTACGAGTTCCTCGCTCGCGTGCGGGTCACCGACTCGGACGGCGACACGCTCGCCGTCGAGGAGCCTGGGTCGTACCCGTCGTACCTCAACGACTCGCCCGAGCTGGTCTCAATCGGCGCGTTCACCCTCGAGGGCACCTTCGAGGCCGAACCGACCACGTCGCCCTCGCCCACGGGCAGATGGTGGACGAACCAGAAGATGAAGCAGTCGTTCGTCGAGCCGCAGGACGTCACGCTGCTCCGAAGCGGTCAGGTCGTGCCCAACGCCTCCGGGCTCGAGATCGAGATCGTCCCGGTTCTGGCCAGCCTCGCCGAGTTCGAGTCGTTCGCGAGCCTGGACGTGCTGTTCGCGGCGCCCGCGGGCGGCCCGGGCAGCCTCGCGCTCTCGGAGTCGTCGATCACCCGGCTGCCTCCGCCCTGCCCGGCCGACGTCAACAACGACGGCGTGCTCGACAACGGCGACATCGGCGACTTCATCGCCCTCTTCCTGGCGCAGGATCTGAGCGTGGACTTCACCGGCGACGGCGTGGTCGACAACGGCGATATCGGGGCGTTCATCATCGCGTTCCTGGCGGGGTGCCCGTAGCCGGCCCGCGCCGCCCGCACCGGGCGTGAGTCCTGTGCGTCCCGGTCCGAGAATTCTGGAGACATCATTGTCCTGATTGCTGGACATCCGGCATGCGTGTGGCATTGAATTGTGTGCCCGCCGGCGGTTTGGGCGCTCCAGGAGTCATGTTCCGTGAAACGCACCGGATGGTCATTCTGTGTGCTGGCGGCGTGCCTGTCGGCGATCGGGGCTCGGGCGGAGCCCTGCGCGGACATGAACCTCGACGGGGTGGTTGACTCGGGCGACATCGCGGCGTTCCTGGACCGCTTCCTCGCGTCCGAGCCCAGCGCCGACGTCAACCAGGACGGGGTTGTGGACCTGGGCGACATCACGGCCTTCGTCGGGCTGTTCCTCAGCGGGGAGGCCTGCGAGCCGGCGGTGCTGGCGTCGAGAGGCTACCTGAGCGGGGGGCTGGCGCACCTGTCCCAGGGTAAGGACGGGTTCCTCGCACCGATGCGCCTGGCCGAGCCCTCGGCCCGCACGCCCCTGACCGGGCTGGGGGTCGGGCCCAAAATGCTCGGGGCCGGGCGCGATCGCGACGGGGGACGGGTCGCGGTCTATCAGGACCTGTCTCGGTCCCGGCTGGCCCTGCTCCGCACGCGCGGCCTGCGCGAGGACGTGTCGCTGAAGGGCGACGGGGTCGAGCAGCCCACCAAGCTGATCGGCATACGGCCCGAGCCGATCGTGCAGGGCACGCCCGGGTACGTGTACGAGCCGCGTGCGGCCCGCGTGCACGACGGGCTGGTCATGCTGGCGTGCTCCGTGCACCGGTACCTCGGGTCCGGCGATCCCGGCGAGCTCTCGTCCTGGGACGATGACCACACCGTGGCGCTGCTGTGGCGCACGCTCGCGGGCGACCCGGAGAGCGAGCCCGGCTGGCGCGAGCCCGCCTGGGGGCTGGTGCGCGACGAGGCGGCGGGGACCGCGGGCCTGTACGGCGCGGTCTGGTCGATGGGCATGCCGGTCCTGCCCCACCCCGACACGCTGCTGATCGGGTGGACCAACTACCAGTGGAAGCTGTCGGGCAACGCGCCCAACGCGGCGTTCCTGACACGGTTCGACCGCGACGGCGCGGGGGCGTGGTCGCACTCTGGCAGCGTGGAGCTGCGCCGCGACGGGTCCGACCCGTCCGGACAGCACTTCCACGTGGTGCAGCCGCACTGGACGGGCACGCAGCTCCGCGTCTTCCTCGCCATCGGCGACGGGGCGCGGCACAACGGCCTGTACGAGTACTACCGCGACGACCTCGACATCGGGGCCGGCGCACAGCCCAAGCCCGGCGCCGTCGGGATCGACACGCTCGGGACCGGCTGGACGGACGCGGGGTACGTGCACGGCGGGGACGCCTCGAACGGCTTCAGCACCCACGGGGCGCAGCCGACGGTGATGCTCTCCCTGGGCGGGCGGATCCACCTGGGCGCCGACGAGTCGTTCCCCGCGATCACCAGCTTCGATCCCGACCGCCCCGGCGGCACGCCGATCGACGACCTCCGCGCCGAGTACCTCCCGCACGAGGTCGACGCCGACACCGCCCTGGGCTGGGTGGCGATCACGGGCGACGTGGACGACTACGCCTCGCCCGGTCGCGGGGTGATCCTGGTGCAGCCGAGCATGTCGTGGGGCGGCAACCCGCAGGGCGCGAGTCGCGTCGTGGTGTGGGACGGCGAGGGCTGGGCCTCGCGCGCCGTCCTGACGACCAACGCCGTGAACGGTGTCGCGATGGGGCCCGGGGGCGAGGTCTACGCCGAGGACGACGGCGCCGGCGTGCTGATCGAGCCCGCCGGGGCGGGCTGGTACACCCCGCTGGTCTCGTCGGTCGGCGCGACCAACGCGCTGACCGATCCGGCGTGGTTCGCCGAGAACATCTGGGGGGACCGGGCGACGGTTGAGGAGATCGAGCCTGGCGACGACCCGCGGGCGGGCTTCCCCGATGGGGTGCGTGTCTTCCGGGTGCGGGCCAGGACCGAGCCGGTGTGGGCGGCGACGACGCACATGGGCCTGATGCCCCCCGCGAGCACGCCGTGCGTGCTGGAGCAGGGCGACTCGTTCCAGCTCCGCTACTGGATCCGCCCGCTGGACGCGATGGGGTTCAACGGGCGTCTGATCCCGACCGACGGCTCGACGGGCCACGCCATCATGCGCAACGAGGAGGGGAACGCGATCCCGTTCACCCCGCGCTACTCGCGCCTGGACGCCGGCGACTGGTCCGAGTTCCTGAGCATCGGGACGGTGACCGAGGGACCCGGGCCGTTCATGGCGGGGGTCCGGAGCGAGACGCACCGGCTCGACGGCGTGACGGCCGAGTTCGCCTACGACATCGCGATCGAGGGCCTCTACGTCGGCGCGATCGACTGGGTGCTGCAGCGGCCCGGGCCCGGCCTCGCCCTGCCCGATACCCGGCACGCCTTCGCGCTGCGCGGCGCCGGGCTCCCGATCGAGGTCGCCGGCGTGACGATGCCCATGGGCTCCTCGGGCGTCCAGCGGGCCCTGCGCAAGAGCCGCAACCTGTGCACCCTGTGGAAGGACGCCGACAACTACCTGAGCGTGGACGCCTTCTTCCCCACCCGGCGCGTGCAGTACATCGGCATGTCGAGAGGCCAGTTCGTGATCGGTTCGATCGCGTTCGTGGAGTGGACCCGCTCGACCCCGATCCGCGTCCGGTTCACCGACGCCGGGCCGGACCTCGCGGTCGAGGTCTCGCTGTTCGGGGACGCATGGAGAGAGCCGGCGCTGGTGCCCGGGCTCGGCGGGGTGGAGTGGGAGGAGGTCCGGCTGTACGGGCTGGCCGGCGAGGGCCAGCTCGGGCTGGGGTCGATCCGGGCCACGCCGGCGCCCTGAGGGGCCGGCGCGCGTCTCAGAGCGCGTCCTTCAGCGCCGCCGCGGGCTTGAACCCGCAGGTGGTCGACTCGGGGATGCGGATCTTTTCCTTGGTCGCGGGGTTGATGCCGTCGCGTGCGGCCCGGGTCTTCTTGGTGAAGGTGCCGAAGCCGGAGATCTGGACCTTCTCGTCGGTCTGCACCCCGCTGGTGATGGCGGCGAGCACCGCCTCGAGCGACCTCTGCGCGTCGGCCCGCGAGGACTCGAGCTGGCTGGCGACGGCTTCGATCAGGTCGGACTTGTTCATGGCGCCTCCGCGGCTGGTCCCCCCGGGCCCCGCGACGCCTCCGAGGGGGTGGCGGGCCTGAGAAGGGGGGTGGCTTGTGAGCCCGGGCCCGTGTCGGGCCGCGGGCGTGTGTTCATTCCTCGTGTTGTCGGCGGGGCGGGCCCGGCGGCTCCAGAATTGAGCGGACGGCCGGTGCGCCTAGTATTCGCGACCCACACGAGAGATCCGATGCGTGAGACCGAGGGCATGTCGCTGGTGATCGAGGCGGAGCCGCTGGCCCCCGAGCCGCGCGCCTGGCTCAGCGAACGCTGCGAGCTCGTCCGCTGCCCCCAGGACGACCACGCCTGCTTCGAGCGATACCTCCCGCGGGCCGAGGGACTGATCGTCCGCAGCTACACGCGTGTCGACGCGGCCCTGCTCTCCGGGGCGCCGAACCTCAGGGTCGTCGCCCGCGCCGGCGTCGGGCTGGACAACATCGACCTGCGGGCCTGCCGCAACCGGGGGGTGGTCGTCGTCCACACGCCCGAGGCCAACGCCGACGCCGTCTGCGAGCTGGTCTGGGCCTGCGTCTTCGACTGCATCCGACCGAGGCTCTTCCTGGACCGCCCGCTGGCGCGCACGCACTGGGAGAAGACGCGCCAGGAGCTCGTCGCCCCGCGCGGCCTGGCCGGGCTGACGCTGGGCGTGCTGGGGATGGGGCGGGTCGGCTCGCGCGTCGCCGGCGTGGGGCGGGCGCTGGGCATGCGCGTGATCTACCACGACCTGAACGAGATCGCGGGCGACAACGGCGAGCCGGTGCCGGGCGCGGTGAGCCTGGGCGAGCTGCTCGACCGATCGGACGTGCTGAGCGTGCACGTGGACGGTCGCCCACAGAACCGTGGCCTGCTGGGCGCGCCCGAATTGGAACGCCTGCGGAGCGACGCGATCCTGCTGAACACCTCACGCGGCTTCGTGATCGACCCGGTCGCGCTGGCCGATGCCGCGATCGCACGCCCCGGCATGCACGCCGTGCTCGACGTGCACGAGCCCGAGCCCTTCGGCGACCAGTACCCGCTGCTGGACATCCCCAACGTGCACCTGCTCCCGCATATCGGCGCCGCCACGGCGGACGCCAAGCGGAACATGAGCTGGGTGGTCCGCGACGTGTGGCGTGTGCTGCAAGGGCAGGAGCCGAAGTTCCCGGCGCCAGCAGCGGATGTACCCATCGTGGCCGAGCGGGTGCACCAGCCGGACGAGTCGGGAGTCTGAGTTTGTTTCCGCGTGGCGCGGGGGGTCAGTGACGGGGGTGCCACGGGTTGACCCGAAGGGCAACCCGTGCTGACGGATGCCGGAGCACGGCTTGCAAGACAAGCCGTGGCACCCACCCGTTCACCACGACCCGTCCCATAGAATCGCCCCATGATCCAGCTCGGCGTCAACATCGATCACGTCGCCACGCTACGGCAGGCTCGCTACCGCGGCTCCGACCACGGGCAGGACTGGGGCGAGCCCGACCCCGTCCGCGCGGCCCACGAGGCCGAGCTCGGCGGGGCCGACGGCATCACCGTCCACCTGCGCGAGGACCGGCGTCATATCCAGGACCGCGACGTGGAGCTCCTGCGCCGGCTGGTGAAGGTCAAGCTGAACCTGGAGATGGCGGCGACGGACGAGATGGTCGGGATCGCCGAGCGTCTGGGCCCGCACACCGCGATGCTGGTGCCCGAGGGTCGCGAGGAGGTCACGACCGAGGGCGGGCTCGACGTCGCGGGCCAGCCGGGTCGCATGGCGGACGTGGTCGGTCGACTGAAGGCGGCGGGCCTGATCGTCAGCGCGTTCATCGACGCGGACCCCAAACAGGTGGAGGCGTCTCACGGCGCGGGGTTCGACGTGTGCGAGGTGCACACCGGGCCGTACGCCGAGGTGTTCGAGGCGACCGGGGGCGATCGGCGTCGCCCGGAGCTGCGGGCGGCGCTCGAGTCGGTCTCGGAGGCGGGGACTCAAATCCGTGCCCTCGGCATGCGCTTCAACGCCGGGCACGCGCTGAATTACCATAACGTGGGCCCCATCGCGGGCTTACGCGGCATCGAGGAGCTGCACATCGGGCACGCGATCGTCAGCCGGTCGGTGTACGTGGGGATGCGCGGCGCGGTGGCGGAGATGAAGGCGTTGATGGCGCGTCACGCGCACCAGGGCTGAGCCCGCGCTCGCGATTCGTTCTAGAACCTCTTTGTGAATCGGCGGCGTCACGCTAGTATCCGCTATGCCCCGCGCAACCCCGAAAACCAAGTCCGGCGCCAAGGCCCAGGGGGCCTCCGCCCGGGGCGAGGCCTGCCGCGAGGTGATGTCCTTCGGCGACGCGCAGGCCTGGCTCGACGGACGCGTCAACGTCGAGCGCCTCCGCCCCAGCCGCGTGGACCCGGAGACCTTCAAGCTCGCGCGGATGGAGGCCCTGCTCAAGGAGCTGGGCGATCCGCACAAGATGACGCGTTCGGTGCACGTCGCGGGCAGCAAGGGCAAGGGCAGCGTCTGCGAGATGGTGACCTCGGTGCTTGGGGCGTGCGGGTACGGCGTCGGGGTGTTCACCAGCCCGCACCTGGTCTGCCTGCGCGAGCGGATCCGGATCGGCAACGAGCCGATCTCGGAGGCCGACTTCGGCTCGGTGATGAGCCGGTGCCGCGACGCGTCCGACCGGATGTCCAAACGCGGGCCCAAGAAGCTCGGTGAGGCGACGTTCTTCGAGCTGATGACCGCGGCCGCGCTGGTGTACTTCGCGGACAAGGCGGTCGACCTGGCGGTGATCGAGACCGGCCTGGGCGGGCGGCTGGACTCGACGAACGTGATCCAGCCCGAGGTGACCGCGATCACGTCGATCCAGCTCGAGCACACCGAGCTGCTGGGGTTGACGCTGGAGGCGATCGCCGGCGAGAAGGCGGGGATCTTCAAGCGCGGCGCGGTGGCCCTCACGGTCCCGCAGCCCGAGGCGGTGCTCGAGGTCTTCCGGGCCAGGGCCCAGGAGGTCGGGGCCGAGCTGCTGGTGCTGGGCGAGCACATCGACTTCACGTGGCGGTTCGAGTCGGCCCACCAGATGGGCCCGCACGCGCGCGTCAGCGTCAGCACCGAGCGGTCCGCCTTCGACCACCTGCCCAGCCCGCTGGCCGGCGAGCACCAGGCCCCCAACTGCGGGCTCGCCCTGGCGATCGTGGACCAGCTCCGGGCCCGCGGGTTCGAGACGCCCGAGCGCGACGTCGCCATCGGCCTGGCCCAGACCCCCAGCAACGGGCGGGTGCAGCTGCTGCTCGACCGCCCGCGCCTGCTGATCGACGGGGCGCACACGCCCGAGAGCGTCGGCGCCCTGATCAAGGCGCTGGGCTCCACCGTCGGGTTCGACTCGCTGGTGGTCATCTTCGGATGCGCCCAGGACAAACGCGTGGACGAGATGCTCACCGAGATCGACCGCGGGGCCGACAAGGTGATCTTCACCAAGTCCGCCAACAACCCACGCGCCGCCGAGCCCGAGGAGCTCGCGCGGCGCTACCAGGCCATCTCCGACACCATGGCCCAGACCGCCCCGACCCTCAAGGAGGCGATCAACACCGCGGCCCGGGCCGTCGGACGCGACGACCTGATCTGCGTCACCGGCAGCTTCTACCTCGCCGGCGAGGCCAAGGCGCTGGTCGACGAGATGAAGGCACGCAAGGGCCTGGCCTGACACGGCCCCACAGCTGACAGGGCGTCGCGACCCGGCCCGAGAGGGCGTCGCCCCCGGGGCCGACGTAGAGTGCTGACGTGTTCGCCGTCGGCAGTTTCTTCATCGTCCTCCTGCTGTCGCTGATCGTGGTGCGGATCGCCTCGGTCGCGCTCACGCTCACCGGCATGAGCCGCGAGAGCGCCAAGTTCCAGGCCCGCTCGGCCTGGACCGGCACCGGGTACACCACCAGCGAGAGCGAGAGCGTGGTGAGCCACCCGATCCGGCGTCGGATCATCAGCCTGCTGATGGTGGTCCGCGGGGCCGGGCTGGTGACCGCCCTGGCGAGCCTCCTGCTGAGCTTCCAGGGCTCGCGCACCGTGGAGCAGGACGCCGTGCGGTTCGCGCTGCTGCTGCTGGCGCTGCTGGTCGTGTGGCTGCTGAGCATGTCCCGGGTGGTGGACCGGTGGATGACGCGTCTGATCCGGCGTGTGCTGAGCCGCTGGGGGGAGCTGTACACCGCCGACCGGGCCAGCCTGCTGCACGTCGCCGGCGACTACGACGTGTCGGAACTGCTGATCGAGGAGAGCGACTGGCTCTCGGGGCGCAGCCTGATCGAGCTGGACCTCCCCGCCGAGGGCGTGCTCGTGCTGGGCGTGACCAAGCCCGACGGCGAGTACCGCGGGGCGCCCAGCGGGCGGACGGTGCTGGAGGCCGGGGACCGGATCCTGGTGTACGGTCGGAACGACCGGATCCGGGGGCTGGACGAGCGTCGCAAGGACCTGAGCGGCGAGGCCGAGCGTCGGCGCGCCATGCTCGAGCAGTACGCCGACGAGGCCGCCGACGCCGAGGAGGTCAAGGCCCGCGACAACGAGGCGCGCCAGAACGCGCCCGAGCCATCCGGCGACGGGGCGGGGGCGGGCCGGGGGGCTTAGACTCCCGCCATGGGCGAGGCATCCGCGACGACCGAGACGAGCCACCGGTACACCGCCGAGCTGGCCGGGCAGATCGAGACCCGCTGGCAGGCGTGGTGGGCCGAGCGCGCCACCTACCGCCAGCCCAACCCGGGCGAGCCGGGGTTCGACACGAGCCGGCCCAAGTTCTACTGCCTCGACATGTTCCCCTACCCCAGCGGGGCCGGCCTGCACGTGGGGCACCCCGAGGGCTACACCGCGACCGACATCGTCTGTCGCTACAAGCGGATGCGCGGCTTCAACGTGCTGCACCCGATGGGGTGGGACGCCTTCGGCCTCCCCGCGGAGCAGTACGCCATCCAGACCGGCGTGCACCCCGAGGTCACCACCAAGAAGGCCATCGACAACTTCCGGCGCCAGCTGCAACGCTTCGGCTTCTGCTACGACTGGGACCGCGAGTTCGGCACCATCGACCCCGGCTACTACAAGTGGACCCAGTGGATCTTCCTCCAGCTCTACCACTCCTGGTTCGATCCCGACGCGCAGCGGGCGGCCCCCATCGACGAGCTGGCCGGCGATCTCGCGTCCGGCGCACGCCCCATCCGAGTCAACCCCGACGCCGCCGAGCACGACCCGCAGACCAGGGCCCGCGTCTGGGACGACTGGAAGGCGATGTCCGAGGGCGACCGCCGGCTGGTGCTCGACTCCTACCGCCTCGCCTACCTGGGCGAGCAGACCGTCAACTGGTGCCCCAAGCTCGGCACCGCCCTGGCCAACGAGGAGGTCATCGACGGCAAGAGCGAACGCGGCGGCTTCCCCGTCCTCCGCAAACCCCTGCGACAGTGGATGCTCCGCATCACGGCGTACGGGGACCGCCTCCTGCGCGACCTGCCGAGCCTCGACTGGCCCGAGAGCACCAAGCGCATGCAGTCGGAGTGGATCGGTCGCAGCGAGGGGGCCGAGATCGATTTCCGCCTCGAGGGCACGCCCGCCGGGGCCCCGCGGGCCCTGCGCGTGTACACCACCCGCCCGGACACCATCTTCGGGGCGACGTACATGGTCGTTGCGCCCGAGCACCCGCTGGTGGACGCGCTGCTGGGGGCCGACGCCCACGCCGAGCTCCGTGCCTACGCCCACGCCGCACGCAACCGCACCGATGTCGAGCGTCAGGAAAGCAAGGACAAGACGGGCGTTGATACAGGCGTGCGGGCGATCAACCCCGCAACCGGGGAGGCCGTCCCCGTCTGGGCCGCGGACTACGTGCTCATGGGCTACGGCACCGGCGCGATCATGGCCGTGCCCGCCCACGACGAGCGCGACTACGAGTTCGCCGGGGTCTTCGGCCTGCCCATCCGCGACGTGATCTACCCGACCCACCTGGCGGTCACGGCCTACTACGCCCAGCACTCGGGCGAGTACGAGAAGCTCGGGGGCGACTGGCGCCGCGTCCTCGCCGACGTGATCGGCTACACGATCTCCAACTCCGTCAAGCCCGCCGGCTTCGAGGACGCGATCCGGCACGTCCGCTCCAACCGGCGCGGGACCGACAACGTCCCGCAGGACCGCCTCAGCGCCGCGACCGGCAAGTCCGACGATCGCGACGGCTCGGTCGGCGAGCGGCGCGGCGTGATCGCCGGCGAGTGGCTGGCCTTCGTCGAGTCGCTGGGCTTCGAACGCGTGGACGAGCTGTGGGCCTGCCTCACCGCCGGTGCGTTCTTCGAGCGCGAGGGCGAGGCGTACAGCGGTCCGGGCACGCTGGTGAACAGCGCCAACGACGAGGTCAGCCTCGACGGGCTGGAGGTCGGCGAGGCCAAGGCACGCATCGTCGAGTGGCTCGAGTCCAAGGGCCTCGGGCGCGGGAAGGTCAACTTCCGCCTGCGCGACTGGCTCTTCAGCCGCCAGCGCTACTGGGGCGAGCCCTTCCCCATCGTGTTCGACCGAGAGGGCCGCCACCACGCCGTGGACACGCCGGCGCTGCCCGTCGCACTGCCCCCGCTGGCGGACTACCAGCCCGTCGAGAGCGAGGACCCGCAGCCGCTGCTGGCCAAGGCGACCGACTGGCTCGAGACGACCGCGGGCGAGGCCGGGGTGTCGTCGCTGCCCGCCGACACGCCCGTCACGCGCGAGACCAACACCATGCCCGGCTGGGCGGGGAGCTGCTGGTACTTCCTGCGGTACACCGACGCCGGCAACGACGACCGGTTCGCGAGCCGCCAGGCCGAGCGGTACTGGATGCTCACCCCGCGCGAGGGCGTGGACGCCTCCGAGGCCCAGAACCTCGCGACGTGGTCTCCCGGCGTGCACCGCGAGGGGGGCGTGGACCTGTACGTGGGCGGGGCCGAGCACGCGGTGCTGCACCTGCTCTACGCCCGCTTCTGGCACAAGGTGCTGTTCGACCTGGGCGAGGTCAGCACGCCCGAGCCCTTCCAGAAGCTGTTCCATCAGGGGCTCATCACCAGCTTCGCCTACCAGCGGGCCGACAAGAGCCTCGTGCCGGTGGACGAGGTCGAGGAGCGGGACGGGGCGTTCTACGAGACCGCGACGGGCGAGCGGGTGACGCAGACCACCGCCAAGATGTCCAAGAGCCTCAAGAACGTGGTCAACCCCGACGACGTCATCGCCGAGTTCGGGGCCGACACCTTCCGGCTGTACGAGATGTACATGGGCCCGCTCGAGGCCAGCAAGCCCTGGAACACCAAGGACACCATCGGCCTGTTCCGCTTCTGCCAGAAGTCGTGGCGCATGCTGGTGGACGAGGAGACCGGGCGCACCCGCCTCGCCGACGAGCCCGACCCGGACATGGAGAAGGTCCTGCATCGCGCGACCGACAAGGTCGGGAGCGACATCGAGGGCCTGAGCTTCAACACCGCGATCGCGGCCCTGATCGGGGTGGTGAACGCCGCCCCAGGCGACCGCCCCGCCCTCACGCTCGAGCAGGCCGATCGGTTCTGTCGCATCCTCGCACCGTTCTCGCCCCACCTCGCCGAGGAGCTGTGGCACCGGATCGGGCGCCAGGAGGAGCTGGGCTCGATCGCCGAGCAGCCCTGGCCGGACGTGGACCGGGCCCTGCTGGTCGACGACGAGGTCGAGATCCCGGTGCAGATCATGGGCAAGGTGCGCGCGCGGATCACGCTGCCGGCGGGCGCCAGCGACGAGATGATCGAGGCCGCGGCCCTCGACGACGAACGCATCAAGGCCCTCATCACGGGCAAGACGGTGCGGAAGGTGATCGTGGTGTCGGGCCGGCTGGTCAACATCGTGGCGAACTGAGGGGCTTTGTGCGCACGGAGGTCGAACAGCGTGAGACCGCCCATACCGGCGTGTCCGTCTCCCGGGGGCTGTCTGTCGTCGTGAACGACCGCCCGCTGCTGGGGCGACGCACCGGCGTCGGGCGCTACCTCGAGGGCGTGCTGTCGGGCTGGCCCGGGCAGGTGGAGCGCCCGCGCGGCGTGGTGGGTGGGGTGGGGGGTCTGGGAGAGACCGTGCGGGTCCGCCCCGGATACGGGGGAGTGGATTCGATCGCCCCGCTCCGCCTGTGCCCGCTCAGCGAGCTGCGCCCCCGGGCCGACGGGCGTGTCGGCGTCGGGCGCAGGCTGCGGCGCAAGGGCTACGCCCTCGCGGCCCGGTCGGCGCTGCGGGTGAAACGCCAGGCGGGGTGCGTGGTCTGGGAGCCCAATCACCACCCGCTGGTGGGCCCGCGCCAGGAGTCGCCGGTCGTGACGACGGTGCACGACCTGAGCGTGGTGACCCGCCCAGAGTTCCACCCCCCCGATCGCGTGCGGGCCTGGGAGCGGGCCCTGGCGCGGACGCTGGACCGCACGTCGCGGTTCATCGGCGTCTCGCGCGCCCCGGCCCGGGCGATCGAGCGTGAGTTGGGCGTGGCGCGCGCGCGCATCGACGCGATCCCGCTGGCAAGCCGGTACGACGGGCGCCCCGAAGGGTGGGGGCGTGCGGCCTGCCGCGCGGCCCTGGGGCTGGCCCCGGACGCCGGGGTGGTGGTGCACCTGGGGACGATCGAGCCGCGCAAGAACATCGGGGGGCTGCTGGACTCGTGGAGGGTGGTGCTGGAGCGGTGCAAGCGTGCGGAGCTGGTGCTGGTGGGCGGTGCGGGGTGGGGGAGCGAGTCGTTCTGGTCGGGCCTGACCGGGCATCCGGTCGCGGGGCGTGTGGGGTGCGCCGGGTACCTGGACGACGCGCGCACGCTGGCGCTGCTCATCGCGGCGGACGTGGTGGTGTGCCCGTCGTGGCTGGAGGGGTTCGGGCTGCCGGTGGTGGAGGCGGCGTCGGTGGGCACGCCGGTGCTGGTCTCACGCGACCCGGCCCTGGTGGAGGCGTACCGGCGTGTCGGCGGGGACCCCGAGGACGCGCTGGACGCGTGGGACACCCCGGGCTGGGGGCGCCGGATCGCGTCGGTGCTGGGCGGGGAGGTTCCGGGCGTGGCTATGCCGGACCGCGGGTGGGAGGACGTGGCGCGGGAGCACGTGCGCGCGTTCGCCTCAGCCGCCCGGGATGGCTGAGCGCTCGGCGTGCAGGATGAGTCGCTGGCCGGGGTCGTAGATCTCGGCGGGGTAGCGGTCGATCATCTCGGCCCGCTTGGTGGCGATGAGGAAGATGTTGTCGCCGCGCTGGTCGGTCGGGTAGCCGTGGTCTTGCAGGAGTTTCATCACCGCGGGGCTGGGGTCGCTCCAGCAGTCCTCGGTCTCGACGCGGACGGGCCCGAAGCCGGCGGACTCGGCGAGCACGTGCACGGCGCGCGGGGTGTACTCGATGTTGTGGCGGTTGGTGGAGCGGTCGCGCCGGTAGACCAGGTAGAGCTGCGGGGCGTAGCCCATCAGGGCCTTCTCGAGCGAGCGTGCGGAGACCAGGTTCGGGGTGGTGAGCACCAGCACGCCGCCGAACTTGAGCACGCGGTTGATCTCGGAGAGCATGAACATCGGGTCCATGGCCAGGTGTTCGAGCACCTCGCAGCACAGGACGACGTCGAAGGAGCGGCTGGGGAAGGGGAAGCGGTGGGCCTCGACGTTGAAGTTGTAGAACTCGTGCGTGGTGCCGTCGGGCGCGGCGCGGTCCTTCATGCGTCCGACCTTGTGGGCCTCGTCCCAGTCCGAGCCGACGACGCGCCCGTAGCCGTGCGTCTTCTGGAGGGCGTCGAGCAGGCCGACGTAGCTGCCGAGCTCGAGCAGGCTCATGGACTCGTCGCCGGTGGGGATGCGTGCGAAGGTGCGCTCGTAGCGTTTGGCGTGCGAGTCGAAGTAGTCGCCGGCCCACTGCTCGGTGATGGCGGCGCGGCAGACGCGGACGGCCTCGCTGGCCCGCTCGAGGCCGAGGGCTGGGTTGCCCGCGACGGTGGAGTGCTGGGCGGCCGGGGCGGAGGCCGAGGCGTGCTCGGGTCGGAGCCACTCGTCGTAGGCCCGCCGGTAGGCCTCCACGCTGTTCCCGATCGCGTGCTCGGTCTTTACGTGGTGGGCCGCGTTGCGTCCCAGCCGGTCGCGGAAGTCCTCGTCGGTCGCCAGGCGGACCAGTGCGTCGGCGAGCGGGCCGGGGTTCTCGGCCGAGAGGGGGAGCTTCATCGCGGTGTTGTGCGGGTAGTCGGCGAACGAGCCGTAGTCGAAGACCACGGCGGGTCGCCCGAGGCCCATGGCCCGGACGAGCGTGCCCGAGGTCTCGCCGGCGCTGGGGTAGCGCAGGTTGATGATCGCGTCGGAGGCGAGGATGTGGTCGTGGAACTGCGCGAGGTCGAGGTAGCCGGTGACGCGCACGCGGTCGCCGAGGTCCGCGTTGTTGATGTGGCGGTCGATGTCGTAGCTGGCGTTGCGTTCGCCGGCGAGGACGTAGACGAACTCGCCGAGGCGTTCGCGGGCCTCGCTCATCGCCTTCAGGGCCAGCTCGATCTGCTTGGGCGGGGTGATGTGCCCGAGCGAGGTGAAGACCGTGGCGTCCATCGGCAGGCCGAGGCGCTCGCGTGCGGCCTGTTTGGAATCGGGCGTGAACCCGGGCGGGGGCGGGGCGAGGTGGTGGCGGACCACGCGGACGGGGTGGTCCGGGCGCTGCTCGCGGATGCGCTGTGCGGCGTGGTCGGAGTGGACCAGGAGCCCCAGCGAGCCGTCCAGCACGCGCCCGTTGAGCGGGAGCAGGAACTGCTGGTACTCGCTGAAGACGTGTCGCCGGCGCTGGCGGGCCATCTCGACGCCGAGGCGTCCGTGGTCGTAGGCCATCGTGTCCTCGTACCCCGCGAGGTCGCCCTGCCCCAGCGTCATGGTGGCGAGCAGGTGGTGCAGCACGAAGTCGTGCAGCACGGTGACGCCGGGGCGCTGCAGGATCTGCTTGTAGACGAAGGCGTGGTCGGGGTTGTTGCCCTGGTGGTAGATGCGGGGCGTCGCCCTGTCGCGGGCCTCGTCGGCGAGGTAGTCCGACAGGCCGATCACCTCGAACCCGTGCTCGATGTCCAGAGCCTCGGAGCGGTCCTCGACCACGTGCACGAGGTCGAAGTGCTCGGCGAGCAGGGGCGCGAGCTCGCTGGCGTAGTCGGCGATGCCGGACTTGGCGGGCGGGAGCGGCGTGAAGATCGCCAGGGGGGGCCTGCTCATCTGGTGCTCCGCACGACGTAGTCCTGCCCCACGAACAGCAGGCGGTTCAGTTTCTCGAAGTTCTCGGCGATGGCGTGTGCCGCGTCGGTCGAGGAGCGGGCCTCGGTGGCGGTCGCGCCGTGCCCGTTGTCGCCCGATCCCGCCCGCTCGGGCTCGGGTGTGTCCTCGGATCGGGACGTGTCGTCGATGGCCTCGGTGTCGAGCCACTCCTCGGCGGCCGGGCGGTTGACGAGGTCCACCAGCACCTGCCCGAACCCGGCCCGCTCGCACAGGAACCGGACGAGGGCGGGGTGGCGGGGGGCCCGGTGGGTCGGGTCGAGCGTGTAGTAGCGGCTCCAGCCCAGCAGCGAGCCGGTGTTGGGGGATTCCATCATCAGCAGGCCGCCCTTCGGCAGCACGCGATGGCACTCCCCGATCAGCTCGCAGAGCTGGTTGAAGGTCAGGTGCTCGATCAGGTGTGTGCTGACGATGCAGTCGTACGAGCCGGGCTCGAGGCGGCGCAGGTAGTCCACCACGTCGGCGGTCACGGCCTCGAGGCCCTTGACGCGTGCGACGTCGGTCATCCTGGCGCTGGCGTCCACGCCGACGGCGGTGTTGCCCCGGTTCTCGAGGACCTGGAGCAGCTCGCCGGAGCCGCAGCCGAGGTCGAGCACGCGCGCGTCCACGGGGATGGGGCTGGCGAAGCGCCGGAGGCGCTCGACCAGCTCGCGTTCGCCGCCGCGGAACTGCTTCTCGAAGTTGACGTAGTCCAGCTCGGTGAGCCGGAATCGTGCGGGTGTGCCGTCGGGCAGGCCGTACGGGAACTCGGGATGGTCGATCCTGGTGCGGACGGTCTGCTCGGCGCGTCGTGCGATCGCGCCCGCGTCGGTCGCGAGCGACTTGGCCTCGGTGAGGCCCTGGGCGACGGTGGTGAGCTCGGTGCGCACGGACTGCAACGCCCGCACCTCGTGCAGGGCCATCTGCGCACGCTTGTGGATCTCGTCGGCCCGGGCTTCGAGCGTGCCGAGGCGCTCGTCCGCCTCCGGGTCTGCGGCGTGCATCTCCTCTCGGAGCCTGCCCTGCTCCAGGCGCATCGCCTCGAGGCGCTGGTCGAGCAGCTCGAAGACCCGGTCGGCCCGCCCGACGCCCTCGGCGGAGAGCTCGGACTGGTGGCGGATCGCGGCGCGGAGGCCCTGCTCGATGCGTTTGCACTCGCCCTCGAGCCGGAGCATGCGCTGCTCGAGCAGCTGGGCGATGGCGTCGGTCCTGGCGATGAGCTGGTGGTCGGCGGCGACGCCGGCGAGGATCTCGCCCAGCCACCCCTTGATCCGGGCCCTGACGACGGGCGGGGTCACACGCTTGGCCACTCGGATCACACGACTCACGCTGGCATTCCCCGTTGGCAGACCCCCTGGCGGGGTGGTGGCCCGAGAGCCGACCGTACCCGTCCGATCGCGCTCCGGCGATCTTACCGGGTCGGCTCCCAGGCCGCCAGAAGTCGCACGCACCCGTGGGGGAATTCGTCGCTGAGCACGTGGAACTCGTAGGACTTGTGGTGGTAGTCGGCGGGGTCGTTCCAGAAGGGGGCCTGGGGCTCGGAGAAGGCCATCGCGGTGACGAGGAACTTGCCCCGGTGCAGCCGCAAGGGGCCGATGCGGGCGCGGACGGTGCCCGCGCCGCGCGTGCCGGGGGGGGGGGCGGGGTCCACGTCGTAGTTGTTGGTCGCGAAGATGTAGACCCCGTCGAGGCGGAAGATGGCGACGGAGAAGAGCGCCTCGGGGTGGTCGGCGTCGGCCTCCCAGTCGAGCTCGACGGTGAGGGTGTCGTCGGGCCGGAAGCGTCCGCGCTGGCGCCCCTCGGCGTCGAGGAAGCGGACGCCGGTGATGCGGATCTTCCCGTTCCCGTAGCGCGAGCCGACGGTGACCTCCGGGCTGTCGGCGGTGAGGCGCTCCGCGTCGGGCTTGGCGGCGGGGGCGGGCCTGGTGGGCGTGCGTGGGGCTTTGGGGGCCGGGTCTGGGCTGTCGGTCACGCCGCGGCGCTGGGCGACGCGCCGCTCGTACTCGGCGATGACGTCTCGCGCGTCGCCCTGCACGGCGACGCGTCCGGCCTCGAGGTAGAGCCCGCGGTCGCAGAACATCTGGACGACGCCGAGGTTGTGCGAGACGAAGAGCAGCGTGAGCCCGCGTTTCTTGAACTGCTCGACCTTGTCCAGGCACTTCTGCTGGAAGTAGGCGTCGCCGACGCTGAGGGCCTCGTCGATGATGAGCACGTCGGGCTCGGTGAAGCAGGCGGCGGAGAAGGCCAGGCGCACCCGCATGCCGGTGGAGTACGTCCGCAGGGGCTGGTCGTAGAAGCGGCCCAGCTCGGCGAAGTCGCGCACGCTGTCGAGCAGGCGCTTGCGTGGCCTGTGCCCGTCGCTGAAGAGGCGGAGGTAGTTCTCGACGTTCTCGGCCCCGGTGAGCTCGGGGTGGAAGCCGGTGCCGAGCTCGAGCAGGGCCGAGACGCGCCCGGTCATCTCGACGGTGCCGGCGCTGGGGGCGGTGACGCCGGTGAGCAGCTTGAGGAGGGTGCTCTTGCCGGCGCCGTTCTCGCCGATGACGCCGAGCGACTCGCCGGGCTCGAGCGAGAAGGAGACGTCGTCGAGGGCGACGAGCGTGTCGCACCGGTTGACGCGCCCGAGCGAGGCGAACTGGAGGAAGCGGTCGAGCTGCGAGCGGGGCAGGTCGTAGCGCTTGCTGAGGTTGGATGCGCGGACGGCGCCGACGGGTGTCACAGCAGGTCCGCCAGGCTGGCGTGGTGGGCCTTGAAGACGAGCGCCCCGAAGCCGCACGAGAGCACGAGCCAGGCTGTCGCGTGGGCGGCGTCTGGCACGGCGGGGAGGCGCCCGTCGGCGATGACGGTCTGGAAGCAGCGGAGCAGGCCGTAGAAGGGCTGGAAGTTCCACGCGATCGCGAGGACGGCGCGGGCCTTCTCCGGCACCGCGGCGACGGGGTACAGGATGGGCGTGAGCCAGAACGCGACCTGTGTGATCAGGGGGAGCACGGCGGAGGTGTCGCGGACGAACACGCCCAGCATCGAGAGAGTCATGCCCAGCCCGGCGGTGAGGGCGAACTGGAAGGGCACCAGCGCGATGGCGAGCAGCGGGCGTCGCCAGTCGCCGTCGGCGAAGCCGACCGCGAGTGCCGCGGAGAGGGCGATCAGGGAGATGGTGAGGGTGAGCGCGCTGGAGAGCGCGGCCGAGAAGACGATCGTGAGCTTGGGCACGGGCAGGCGTTTCATCACGCCGGACTGGGCGGTGAAGGACGCGGGTGCCCGCTGCACGAGATCGACGAACGCGATCCACGGGAGCAGGCCCGCGCAGAGGAACACGGCGTACTGCCCGGGCGACTGGCTGGCGTCGAAGCGTCGCTCGAAGACCTGGGTGAACAGGAAGAGGTAGACGAGGATGGTGCTGACGGGCAGCAGGATGTTCCAGGCGAAGCCGACGGCGCTGCCCGCGTAGCGTGTGCGCAGGTCGCGCCTCGCCAGCTCCCACGCGAACCGCAGCCAGCGGGGAGAGAGCGCTCTGGGCACGAGTGGGACGCTCACGAGAGTTCGGCTCCGGGGGTGGTGGAGGGGTGCGGGGGGCGAGGCGCGACCTGCGCACACGCTACGCGGGCAGCGCCGT
>JBICID010000072.1:0-119532 GCA_043101615.1 Phycisphaerales bacterium JB040
GCACCACGCCCCTCCGCTCGCGCGGTGGGCTCGTTCCTAATCCCCTATGTATCTGCAAGCCCTCGGCGCACGCCGAGGGAGACCCCCAAAGCCCCCCACTACTCCTTGCCCGTCAACGCCTGGCGCACGCTGTCGAGCAGCAGGTCGATCTCGAACGGCTTGAACAGCACGCCGTGCAGGCCCTCCTGGCTTGCGCGCACGATCGAGTGGTGCGGGTCGTAGCCGAAGCCGGTCATCAGGATCACCGCGGCCCTGGCGTTGTGCTTCCGGGCCGCGCTGAACACCTCGTACCCGTTGCGGTCGGGCATCTGGATGTCGCTGACGATCAGGTCGAACGACCCGGGGTGGCTCTTGAGGGCCTCGATCGCCTCCCCGCCGTTCTGGCACACCGTCACGTCCGCGCCGCGGTGTCCCAGCAGCTCCCCGATCACCTTGCGGATCTTCGGGTGGTCGTCGGCCACGAGCACCCGCTTGCCCGCCAGCGCCGGGTCGTGCTTCACCTTGCCAAGGTGCTTCTCCACGCCCAGCAGCGTCTGCGGGCCCTCGCTCACCGTCCTCATGCGCCGCTTGATCGAGTCGATGTCGGTCTGCAGGCGCTGCACGTGCTCCGCGGCCTCCGGGTTCTGGGCCGCGACCTTCTTGAACCACTCGATCTCGTGCTCCAGGTCCTGCAGCGGCTCGGCCAGCTCGCCCTCCATCCGCCCGCTCACGGCCTCGTTCACCTCGCACCGCTCGGCGACCAGCAGGTCCAGCAGGTGCAGCGCCATCGCGATGTGGCGCGCGAAGATCTCCACGAACTGCCGGTCCTGCTCGTCGAACTGGCCGACCTCCTTGGACTCGATGTCCATGATGCCGATCACCCGGTCGTGCACCCGCAGCGGCACCGTCAGGCTCGACTTGGCCCCCTTCAGCCCCGGGATGTACATCTCGTCGGTCGTCGCGTCGTGGCAGATGTAGCTCTCGCCCGTCGCCGCGACGTGCCCGGAGATGCCGTTGCCCTCCGCGCCGGCGACCAGGTCCAGGTCCTCGATCTCCTCGGGCAGGCCCTCGGAGATGATCAGCTGCAGCTTCTTCTGGCTCTTGTCCTGCACGAAGATCGCGAAGTGGTCGTAGTGCAGCAGCTCGCGCGTCGTCGCCACGATCTTCTTCTCGAGCAGCTGCAGGCGCTCGTAGCTGTTCATGCGCCGGATCTCGTCGGTGTCGAAGCGGGCCAGCTCGTACCCGGCCCGGTCGATCGCGTCCATCTTCCGCTGCGTCTTGCGCTGCGCGGTCACGTCCCGCACCACGACGGTCAGCCCATCGAACGCCCTGTCGGCCCCGGAGACGGTCGTGGTGTACACGTCGAACACTCGCCCGCGGTCCGCCGATTCGACCTCGTGCTTCCGGGCCGAGACGGGCTGCCCCTTGCCCGCGTTCCGCGACAGCTCCGCCACCTCCACGCACTGCTCCAGCACGCGCCCGCGTACGTCCTCCGAGAGGCTGTAGAAGTACGGGTTCGCCCAGCGGATGTGCCCGTCGGTGTCGGTCAGCAGCACCGCCTCGCCCAGCGCGTTGAGCAGCACACGCGCCGCGTCCGCCTCGAGCATCCGCCCCGAAGAAGCCCCCGCAGAATGTTCCGACGTGCCACGCACAGATTCGGCCTCGTTGAAACGACCCCCATCACCCGGAACCACAGAACCGCCTTCTTTCATCCGCGAAACGACTTCCGTACCCTGACTGAAAGTCTACCGACTCGCCCGCACGCCTCCCACCCGAAAAGGCAAGAGCTTCCACGCACGCGCTAAGATCGACCGATATCGGTCCTCGACCCGACACAATCCATTCCCACACGACACACTCCCACGCCAGCACAGCCCCCATCAGCCGCACGCGATCCAGTCCGTCCCCCAACGTCCATGATCCACGCATCCAACATCTCCAAGACATACGGGCGGGTTCGCGCCCTGGATCGGACGACTTTCAAACTTCAGTCCGGACAGGTCGCCGCCCTCCTCGGGCCCAACGGGGCGGGAAAAACTACCACCATCCGCATCCTCACCGGAACAACACCCCCCGATACGGGTGAGGTGCACATCGGCGACATCCCGGTCGCCACGCAACCCATTCGAGCCAGAATGCGTCTCGGATACCTCCCCGAGCACAATCCGCTCTACCCCGAGATGACCCCGGTCGCCTACCTGCACCATCGCGGACGCCTCTTCGGCATGGACCGAAAGGCACGATCCGCCGCCATCGCACGCGAGCTCGACCGCTGCCAGGTCGCGCCCATGCGCAACCGACGCATCGGCGCCCTCTCCAAGGGCTACCGGCAACGCGTCGGCCTCGCCGCCGCCCTCCTCCACGACCCCGACGTCCTCATCCTCGACGAGCCCACCAACGGGCTCGACCCCTCCCAGGTCTCCCAGACACGCATGCTCATCACCGAGCTCGCCCAGCGACGAACCGTCCTGCTCTGCACCCACATCCTCCCCGAAGTCGAGCGCCTCTGCGACCGCGTCCTCGTCCTCGCCGCGGGGCGCGTCCGGGCCGACGGCTCACCCGAGCAGCTCGCACGCGACCACGCCGGCGACCCGATCTACCGCCTCGAGCTCAAAACCAACCCCTCCGCCGGGCACGAGCCCGCGGCACGGGCCCTTGCACGCGTGCACGGCGTGAACAGCGTCACGCCCGATCCCGCCCAGCCCGAGGACGCCCCGAGAGGCTGGCATTCCCTGATCGTCACCGCCGACCCCACCGCCCCCGACCTGCGCGAGCCCCTCGCCGGGGCCTGCGCCGACGCGGGGCTCTTCCTGCGCGAGATCACCCGCCCCCGCCCCACGCTCGAGCACGTCTTCATGCGCCTCATCCAGAACGAGACCACTCCCCGGGCCCCGGACGCCGATCCCGCCGGAGACCAGGCCGCGTGAAACAGACGCTCGCCACAACCCTCGCCATCGCCCGGCGCGAGTTCGTCTCGCTGTTCCGCGTTCCCGTCGGGTGGATCGTCATCGCCCTGTTCCTGCTGCTGACCGCCATCGAGTTCGTCACACGCACCATCCAGCCCGGCCAGCCCGCGACCATGCGCGACTTCTTCACCACCGCCGCGGTCCTGATGGTCCCCCTCGCGCCAGCGGTCTCCATGCGCCTCTTCGCCGAGGAGATCCGCACCGGCACGCTCGACACCCTCCGCACCGCCCCGGTCGCGGACGGCGCGGCGGTGCTGGGCAAGTTCGGGGCGGCCCTGGCCTACCTCGCCTGCCTCCTGCTGCCCTCGCTGGTCTACCCGGCCATCCTGGCCTCGATCGCCACGGAGCCCGGGCTCGACTGGGGCGCCGTGGGCGCGGGCTACCTCGGGCTCGCGCTCGTCGCCGCCCTCTACCTCGCCATCGGCACCCTCGCCTCCACCTGCACCTCCTCGCAGACGCTGGCCTTCCTGGGCACCCTCGTCGCCATCGTCCTGCTCTCGATCCTGTCCACCACGGTCGCCTCGCAGGCCCCCTCCTGGCTCGCCGAGGCCCTCGCGCAGCTCTCCGTCGCATCGCGCATGGGCGATTTCGCACGAGGCGTGCTCGACACCGGCCACCTGGCCTTCTTCGCCAGCGCCACCGCCCTCGCGCTCACCCTCGCCACCGTCTCCCTCTACTCACGGAGGTGGCGATGAAGCTGCGCGCACGCACCCTGCTCGACCTCGCCGTCACCGTGGTCGGCCTCGTCGCCTGCCTCGCCGCGGTCGTCCTGATCAACCTCATCGCGAGCGAGCGGAGCGTCGCCCTCGACCTCACCGGCTCGGGCGCCAACCGCATCAGCGACCGCACCCGCACCACGCTGGACGCCCTCCGGGGCGACTTCACCGTCGTCCTGGCCATCAACTCGCAGACGGTGCCGGATCCGGTCGCCTTCCGCGCCATCACCGACCTGCTCCGGAACATCGACAGCCGCTCCGACAGCGTCACCTTCACCCCCCTCGACCTGGCCTCCAACGCCGCACAACGCGACCTCGCCCAGCTCGTCCAGACCGTGCTCGACCGTGACCGCGAGGCACTGCCCGACCGCATCAGCCTGATCGAGACCAGCGCCCAGCGCCTGGACCGGACGGCCCGGTCGCTCCGAGACCTCGCCGACGCCTTCGAGGGCGTCCGCGACGCCATCCCGGACACCGACCCCTCCGCCGCGACCAACAGGGCCTATTTCAGCCAGCGAGCCGGGCTGCTGCGTGTCGCGGCCTCCGACATCGACGATTTCACCACCCAGATCCGGGGCGAGCTCGAGACCCCCACCGGACCCCCCGCCGGCCCGGACCGCACGCCCATCCCGGACATCGACCGCTTCCTCACACCGCTGTCCGACTCGGCCAGGGCCATCGACGACCAGCTCGCCTCCCTGGCACGCGACCTGACCGCCTTCGCACGCTCCGAGGCGGTCGACGCCGGGGCCCGCGACGGCGCGTCACCCCTCCCCGGGCGCATCAACGCCCAGCGCGACCTGCTGGCACAGCTCGCCGACGACGTGGACCGGGCCGAGCCGCTCGAGGCCCTGCGCGTCGGCACCGCCCTCCAGACCGGCGAGGTCATGCTGGTGCTGGGCCCGCCCGACGCGCCCAGCGGGAACACCACCGTGGCGGTGCCCACCTCTGCCCTGCTCGTGGACACCAGCACGCTCGAATCGCTCGAGCTCTCCGGGGCGACGTGGTCAACGCAGCGGGCCGAGGAGCTCCTCGCCTCGGCCCTGGGCGCCATCACCAACCCCGCGCCCCCCATCGTCGTGCTCACCCACGGCGAGACCGAGTCCGGCCTGATCGAGCGGGCCCAGTTCCAGGGGTTCACCCGGCGCCTGTCCCAGCGCGGCATCGACCTGCTCGAGTGGGCCGCCGCGAACAACCCCAGTCCCCCCTCCACGCTCGACCTCGACCCCGCCGGCGCCCGCCCGGTGGTCTACGTCACCCTCAACCCGGACTCCACCGCCCCCTCCACGGGCCAGCCCAACCAGGCCGGCTCGCAGCGCGCGATCCGCTTCGCCGATGCCCTGCGCACGGTCCTCGAGGGAGGCGCCCCGGTCCTGCTCTCCGCCAATCCCTCGCTCTTCCCCACCTACGGGGACACCGACCCCCTCAACCCGCTGATCGAGCCCTTCGGGGTCTCGCTGCGATCCGGCACCCCGCTGCTGGCCGAGTCCCGCTCCGCCTCCGGACGCACCATCTCCACCAACCTCACCACGCCGGGCAACCTCGAAGGCCACCCGATCGCCGAGGCCATCAACGCCCTGCCCGCCCTCTTCCCGTGGCCCGTCCCGGTCGAGATCTCCGACCCGCAGCTCGCGAGCCCGCTCCTGACCGCCTCACCCCAGAACGCCTGGGCCGAGGGGGAGTGGATCACCTTCAAGCAGACCACGCCCGACGCCCGGGCCACCATCCCCAGCCAGCCCCAGCCGGGCGGCCTGCGCGACGAGACCCGCAACGAGTGGACCCTGGCCGCGACCGCCAGCCGCCCTCATCCGGACACCGGCAAGCCCCAGCGCCTCGTCGTGGTCGGCTCCAACGGGTGGTACCTGGACTCGATCACCACGCTGGGCACCGCCCAGAACCAGCGCTCGGTCTTCACCTACCCCGCCAACGCCGAGCTGCTCGAGGCCGCGGTCCTCTGGCTCGCGGGCCAGGAGGACCTGATCGCCCGCTCCGCGACCGCGACCCCGATCGCCACCGTCAAGCCCCTGGAGCCGTCACGACTCCGCACGCTCCGCTGGACGCTGCTGCTGGGCCTGCCCGCCGGCGTGCTCGCCCTGGGCGTGCTGACCCGGCTCGTGTTCGGCTGATCCACCCGGCGTACGCCCGGGCACGCCCGACTCGGGCGCGTCGCTGGCCCGCAGGCTGGCCCGGTCCGCGCCGCTCTTGCGGTACACCGGCTCGAGCACGTGCCCGCACTCGGGGCAGACGCTCGCGCGCAGCCCCTCCAGGTCGTACCCGCACATCGGGCACCCGACCGCGTGTCGCCGGGGCAGGCTCACGATGAACGCCCCCACGCTCGCCACCAGCGCCGTGTACGGGTACATCAGCGACTGCAGCACGGGCAGCATGACCCCCTCGGCGTCCGGATCGGCGTTCGCCGCGACCCACTCGCTCGCCTTCCAGTGCAGGTAGTTGATCAGCACGAGCCCCGACACTCCCAGCACGACCGAGAGCACCCCGCCCCACGCGCGACGGTGCCGCGCGGCGAAGTACCACACCACCAGCGCATATCCGACGAAGAAGGGAATCACGAGGGCCTCACCGCATCATTCGCCCCCCGGTGTCACGGGGATGCGTCGGGCCCGGATCCCTCCCCGGATCCCCCCGTCGTGCCCTCTCCGCCGCCCTTGCGTGCACGCGGGCCGCCCTTCACACGCCTGCGCACGAGCCAGAGCCCGACCAGACCGAGCGGCACGGCGGCCGCCAGCTCCGCCGAGCGGTTGACCAGGTCCGCGACCAACGCGGTCTCCAGCGTCGCGCCCAGCCCGCCCCCGACCAGCCCCACGGTCCACTCTCGCACGCCCACGCCCCCGCCCCCGGTCGGGGCGAGCATGGCGACCTGGCTCAGCGACGCGATCACGACCGCCTCCTCCAGCCCGACCGGCGTGCCCAGCATCCAGAGCAGCAGCCCGTAGCGGGCGGTCCAGACCAGCATGTCCAGGTAGCGGACCGCCCCGGCCGCGAGCACGCCCCCGAGCGGCTCGCGCCGCGCGAACCACCACACCGCCAGCAGCAGCAGGTACGGCATCCCCAGCACGAACGCGTCCGCCCCGACCGAGTGCCCCAGCGCCCCCGACGCGCCGATCCCCAGCAGCACCCCGGCGCTGACCAGCGACAGCACGCCGGCCTCGATCAGCACCCGCACCGAGTGACGCACCAGGATCCCGTTCACACGCTTGTGGTACGCCAGCCGACCCAGCAGCCCCGGGCGCATGGGCAGAAAGTTCAGCAGCATCGCGCCGGCCACCAGGGCGTGCATCTCGGCGTACCCCACGGGCCCGTACCGGCGCGTCAGCAGCCACAGAGACGCGGACGTCGTCCCGATGCTCACCACCGGGAAGACGATCACCAGGGCCACCGCCCACCAGGGCGAGCCCGCGGCGTGACGGACCCCCTCCAGCACCGACGCCCTGTGGTCCGCGACCACCCACAGCGCCGCGAGCAGCAGCGCCACCCCCACCACCACCGGCAGAACGCGGCGCAGACGCCCGCGGGACGAATCGACCGCGCGCAGCCCGCGTCGTCTCACCGCCCGCTCTCCTCCTCCCGCACGTACCGGGAGGGCGTCAGGCCGGCCAGGGCCCCGAAAGGCTCCGCCACCGACGACAGCGTGAGCTGCCCCTGCTCCAGCCGGGCCCGGTGGTCCCGGGCCAGCCGGGCCAGGGCGGCGTTCTCAGAGCCGGCGGCCTCGGAGAGCCTCGGGTGACCGGGGTCGGCCACGCGCGTCAGGACCGCGAAGCCGAGCTCCAGGTCGCCCGCGGCCAACTCGATCGCGCGCTCGTCGAAGGTCGCCAGGGCCGGCGCCATGGCGCGCGAGGGCAGCATCGAGAGCATCAGCACACGCCCGGGCGTCTCCTCACGCGCGAACCGCTCCGCCAGAGCCTCGCCCAGCCGGGACGCGCCGGCGGCGCGCGCGTCCTCGAAGTCGGGGTGCACCAGCACGGTCCGCACCGATGCGAGCGACTCGCGCAGGTCCGAGCCGTTCCCATCCCGGAGAGTCTCCGCCAGCGTCTCGATCGCGACGCGAGTGAGCGCGCTGGAGCGACGCCGCACCGACTGGGTGTTGGCGCTCAGCGCCACCGGGCCCGGCTCGATCGTTCCGGAAGGGCCGATCCAGAAGTCCTGCAGCACGCGCCACCGCTCGCGCATCGTGACGTGGGCGTTGGAGCCCAGCAGCCACCCGGTGTACCCGGGGTCCGCCGGGATCTCCACGGTGACACGCTCGCCGGGGCGGAGTCGCAGGCGTCGGTCCAGCTCCACGATCTCCGGCTGGCCCTTGCCGACGAAGTCCCTGGAGCGCAGGTCGAGCATGGGCGAGACCAGCAGGCGGCTGGAGATGGTGCGGTCCGCGCCGAATCCGAGCGGGATCGGGGCGATGTTCTCGAGTGTGACACGCAGCGTCAGGTCCTCGCCCGGCTCCACCCACGCGCCCGCGGGCTCGACGCGCATCAGCATGAAGCTGCTCGGCTCGGCGATCATCAGGTCGATCCAGCGGGGCACCCGGCGCGCGAACCGGGCCATCTCCGCGCCCTTGTCGGTCAGGGCCGCCTCGGTGCCGCCGATCTCGATCACCTTGCGGCGCGCCCACGCCGACAGCGCCGGGTTCGCCAGCTCGCGCGACGCCTGCAGCAGTCGCTCCAGCGCCACCCCCTCCTCCCCCAGCCCAAGGTGCGCCAGCCCGGCGCACAGGTCAGAGATCGGCGTCGGGTTCAGCCCCCCGAGCTTTTCGAGTGCCTGGGCGTGCTCGCCGGCCGCCAGCAGCACCCACGGCTCCAGCACATCCCGGAGCGGCGCCGTCCCGCTCAGGCGGGCCTCGAGCGTCTGCAGGTCCGGCTCGACCATGTCCGTCTGCACGCCCAGCAGCAGGCGCACCACCTGGAGCTGCACGAACTGGTTCACCAGCTCACGGAACCGCACCGCCCGGGCCTCGCCCTCCAGCCCCGCCGCCTCCCGGTACAGCGCGTCGACCTGCTCGGCCACCGTCTGCGTCAGGCTCTCGATCGCCCGGTCGCGCACCTCGGTGCGTCCCGCCGCGTCCGCGGCGAGCAGGCGCAGGAAGTCCTGATCCCGGGGCAGACGGATCTGGTTCGGGTCCGGCTCGCCCTCGATCGGCTGGTCCTGGGCGATCAGATAGTCGATCCTCTGCTGCGCCTCGATCTTCCGCTCCGCGAGCCTGGCCTGCAGCGTGTCCACCACGCTTCCGGGCCGATCGATCAGGAACTCGAGCTCGAGCTGCTTGATCAGCAGCGATTCGTCCTCCCGACCGATCAGACGCGCCACGCCCGCCGAGTTGGTGAAGAAGCGCCGGGCCTCCTCGAAGGCGCCCTCCGCCAGCAGCCCGCGGCTGATCGCCGCGTGCACGTTGGGGTCGACCGGGTCGGCGTACAGCAGGTTGACCTGCAGCTCCAGCCTTCCCAGAGGATCGTCGATCCGGCTGGCGTAGAACTGCGCCGCCAGCGAGGCCGCCTCCTTGTTCGTCGGGTCCAGCTCGACGGCGCGCGTCAGCAGCTCCACGAACCCGTCCGCGTTGCCCAGCTCGCGCTGCAGCAGCGCCGCGTCCAGGGCCAGCCGGCTCCGCACGGACGCGTCGAGGACCGATCCGGACGGCCCGAGGAACCGCTCGTACATCGACACACGCTCCTCGACCGTCTGCGCCTGTCCGATGCGCAGCGAGATCAGCCGGAGCTGGGCCACGGTGTCCGCCGGGTCCAGACGCACGAGCTCGCGCGTGAGCGACTCCATCATCGAGGTGTCCCCGGCGCTGAACGCCGCCTCCACGCCCCGGCGCACCAGGTTCGCGTCGGTCGGGTCCAGCTCCCGCAGCAGCTCGAACCCGGACAGCGCCACCCCGTAGTCCTCGGGCGTCGCCCCGGTGCCCAGGCGCAGGTCCAGCAGCAGCGCCCGCTGACCCTCCATCACCGCCGCCCCGTGCAGCCCCGCGCGCGACCCGCGGTCGACGAACCCCGCCGGGGCCGTCTGGGCGTGCGCGAGCGGGGCGGCGCACGCCAGCACGCACGCGCCCAGCCGCCTCAGCCCAGGCCCCACCAGACCACGCCCGCGACCACGCCCAGCAGCGCGCCCAGCACCCCGCCGCACAGCAACAGCTCCAGACACCATCGCAGCCTCCTGCTCGCTCCGGGGAAGACCCGGTCCGCCACCAGACACAGAAACACGAGCTGACCGCCCGCCACCCCCAGGGCCCCGACCGAGCGCCGTCCCAGGCGCACCGGGGCCGGCTCCTCCCCGCCCGCGAGCAGGCCGTCCCATCCCATCAGCCACGCCCCGCCGGCCACCAGCGACACCGACCACGCGCCCGCGACCGCCACCAGCAGCACCAGCCACACCCGTCTCGTCGACTCCACGCCTCGCTCCGTCGTCCGTGCTCCGACTCCGATCCCGCATCATAGTGGCAGAGCCTACCCGCCCGACCGTCGCCGGGTTCGCCCCCCGGAAGGACGACCGCAAGAGGCCGCCACCGGCCGACCGGTCAAGACCGAGAACCGCCCCTTGCATCCGGGCACGTGTCCCGAACAAAGCAGGCATACCCGGTAGACCACAATCGTGGGGGCTGGGTTAGCCCATGGCCATCTGCATGAGGAATTCGGCGTTGGTCTTGTGCTTGCCGAGCCTGCTCTTGAGCAGTTCCATGGCCTCGACAACGTTCATGTCGGCCAGGACCTTGCGCAGTCGGTAGACCAGCTCGAGCTCCTTGGGGTCCATCAGCAGCTCCTCGCGCCGCGTGCCGGAGGCGGACACGTCGATCGCGGGGTAGATCCGCTTCTCGACCAGCCGCCGGTCGAGGTGGAGCTCGGAGTTGCCGGTGCCCTTGAACTCCTCGAAGATGACCTCGTCCATCTTGGAGCCGGTGTCGACCAGGGCCGTGCCGATGATGGTGAGGCTGCCGCCGCGTTCGATGGCGCGTGCTGCGCCGAAGAACTTCTTGGGTCGCTGCAGGGCGTTGGAGTCCAGGCCGCCGGACATGATCTTGCCCGAGTGCGGCATGGCGTTGTTGTAGGCCCTGGCCAGGCGGGTGATGGAGTCCAGCAGGATGACCACGTCGTCCCCGAACTCGACCATCCGCTTGGCCTTCTCGATGACGACCTCGGCGATGGCGACGTGCCGGTCGCCCTGCTCGTCGAAGGTCGAGGCGACCACCTCGACGCTGTCCTTGGTGTTCCGCTTGAAGTCCGTGACCTCCTCGGGTCGCTCGTCCACCAGCAGCACGATGATCCTGACGTCGGGGTAGTTCTCCGTGATCGCCTGCGTCATCTTCTGCATCAGCACCGTCTTGCCGGTGCGGGGCGGGGCCACGATCAGGGCCCGCTGGCCCTTGCCGATCGGCGCCACCAGGTCCACGATCCGCATCTCGATCGAGTCGGGCGACGTCTCCAGGATGTACCGCTCCTCGGGGTGCAGCGGCGTGAGGTCCTCGAAGTTCACCAGGTCGTGCACCGCCTTGGGCTCGCGACCGTTCACCTCGTCCACCCGAAGCAGCGCGAAGTACTTCTCGCTCTCCTTGGGCGGGCGGATCGCCCCGCGGACGGTCATGCCCTTGCGCAGCCCGAAGCGCCGGATCTGGCTCGGGCCGACGTAGATGTCGTCCGGCCCGGGCAGGTAGCTCAGCTCCGGGCTGCGCAGGAACCCGAACCCGTCGGGCATCACCTGCAGCGTGCCGTCGCCGAACATCAGCCCCTGCTTCGCGGCCCGGGCCTTGAGGATCTTGAAGATCAGGTCCTGCTTGGGGATCTGGTGGAAGTCCTCGAGCCCCTCCTTCTCGGCGACCTCGAAGACCTCGTCGAGCTTCATCCGCTGCAGGTCGCCGATCGAGATCGCCTCCGCCGCGAGCTTGCCGCCGGACTCCTTGACGATCCGCTCGAGCTCCGCGGCCTCGCGCTCCAGCTCCTCGTCTGAGGGCAGGCCGACGTGCTGGTAGGAGCGTCCCCCTCCGCCCCCGCCGCCGGAGTTGTTCCCGCCGCCCCCTCCGCCGCGACGCTTCTTGCGCCGCCGGCGCTTGCCCGATCCGCCCCCGTCGTCGCCGCCGCCGCCCGAGGAGCCGCCGCCGGACTTGGACTGCCCCCCGTCCCCGCCGCCCCCACCGGACTTGGACTCCCCGGCGCCGGACGAACCCTTGTCGGATTTGGAATCGGACCCGGACTCGCCCTTGCTCCTGGACCCCGCGTCGGACGCGGCGCCCTCGGACCTGGGCTTGTCGGACTTGGGCTTCGCCTCAGCCTCGGACGACGCGCTCGCGCCGGCGGAGTCGCCCTCGCCCTTGGACGACTTCTTCTTGGTCGTCTTCTTCGAGGTCTTCTTCGTCGACTTCTTCGCGGTCTCGGCTTTGGTCATGGGTGTTCCATCTCCCAGCCCCCGAGCGAGGGCTGACCGTCCTGGCTTGCTGACAGAAACGGCAGGGTGTACGCACGCGCCGCCGGCACAACGCCGGGAGCGAATCTCCCCACCCGCGACAGGGCACGCATGCACGCGCCACGATCATCCGAACTCGGCCCTTCAACGCGGCCGCGGGTCACTCTCGTTGGGGATCGGAGGCCAAGATCGATCCGAGCACCTCCCGGACCCGCGGGTCCAGGGGCGTCCGACCGTCGTTGACAACTATATAATCGGATGCCGAACGCTTCGCGTCAAGCGGCTTCTGCGCTTTCTCGCGACGTTCGAGCTCCTCTTCCGACCAGCCACGCCCCGATTTCACACGCCGGACACGCTCCTCCCGGGGGCACTCGACGAACACCACCGCGTCGCACTCGCCCTCGATGCCGGCCTCGAACAGCAGCGGCGCGTCCACGATCACCACCCCCACTCCCGGTGGAATCACACCCCCCTCGCCCCCGTCTGGCGCGCCCTCGCCCGCACGCACACGCTCGATCAGCTCCCGTCGCGCCTCGTGCACCAGCGGGTGGATCAGCCCCTCCAGCCTCGATCGGGCCTCCCGGTCCGCGAACACCACGCGCGCGATCGCCCCGCGGTCCAGGTGGCCCTCCGGGGTCAACACCCCATCGCCCCACCACGACCGGACCGTCTCGATCACGTCGGCCCGTTCCAGGGCCGCGCGTGCCTCGGCGTCCGAATCGCTCACCACGCACCCCAGGGCCTCGAACGCTCGAGCCACGGTGCTCTTCCCGCTGCCGACGCCGCCGGCCAGGCCGATGACCACCACGCGCTCAGCCATCGCCGTTCCCCTTGGCCTTCCCGGTCCCCCCGTCGCCCGTCGTGCCGCGCTTCTTCGACGCCTTCCCGGTCGAGGTCTTCCTGGTCGAGGACTTCTTGCTCGCGGTCTTCTTGCTCGCGGTCTTCTTGGTCGCGGTCTTCTTGGTCGTGGCCTTCTTGCTCGCCGTTTTCTTGTCGGTCGTCTTCTTGGGCGTTGGTTTCTTCGTCGGCGTCTTCTTCGCCGTTGGCTTCCCGGCCGTCGTCTTGCCTGGGGCGGGCGTTTCGGGGGCAGGAGCCCCGGCTGATGGTCCCCGGGGGGACTTCGCGCCGGACTTGCTGGCCGCGCCCTGCCCGGGAGTGCCGGCGCCCGGGGCCGGCTTCGACGGGCGGGCGGCGCGGATCGGGCGATCGACCGTCGTGACCTGCGGCCCGGCGTCCCCGTCACCGCCGTCCTGTGCGCCGCCACCCGCTCCGGGACCGGCACGGTCCGGGCCCCGCAGCACCCTGCGGGCGTGCTCTGCGACGCCCTCGGCGTCTCGCACGCCCACCCACAGCACCTCCAGCCCCCCCGTCGCCGCGGACCCGAACCCCACGCTGCCGACCCCGAACGCCCGCTCGAGCCACGGGCGTGCGATGACCACCGCCCGGACCGCCTCCAGGGGCACCTCGGTGCTGAACCGTCCCAGGACGCCGCCCACCGCGAGCACGCGCCGCTCGGTCACCACGTACCAGCGCGCCTCGATCTGCAGGGCGTTCCAGCCCACCTGCAACGCCAGCAGCAGCACCGCCACGCCCACGGCCCACCCCCCACCGACCATGCCCCCCGCACTCCTCCCCCCCCCGCCCGACACCCACCAGACCAGCGAGGCCACGACGACGAACCCCAGCATCAGCAGTCGCACCGGGGTCCGCAGCACCGCCCAGATCAGCGCCGGGCGGAAGACCGCCAGCACCCGCTCTCCGCCCACCACGCCGCGCGCCGACAGCCACCCCCCAGGCAGCTCGACCGACTCGAGGCGACCGTGCGGCATTCAGCCTCCCCCGCCGAGCCCGGGGTGCGACGGGGCGTCGGCCCCTGCGGGCGGGATCGCCTCGGGTCGCAGGACCGCGATCTCGGGGTAGTTGCGGTAGTAGCCGTTGTAGTCCAGCCCATAGCCCACGACGAACTCGTCGGGGATCTCGAAGCCGACGTACTCCGCCTCGATCTGGACCGCGCGCCGGGCCCGCTTGTCCAGCAGGACCGCCACCCGCACGCTCGCGGGGTGGCGCTTCGAGATCAGCTCCTTCACCAGCGCCATGGTGCGTCCGGTGTCCAGGATGTCGTCGATCAGCACCACGTGCTTGCCGGTGAGGTCCTCGGGCAGCTCGCTGGCCAGGTGGGCCCCCTTGCTCATCACGCTCTCGCCGGGGTAGCTGCTCACCGCGATCAGCCCCAGGCTGAGCTTGACCGGCATCTCCCGGATCAGGTCGGCCACGAAGATCATCGCCCCGGTCATGATCGGCACCAGCACCACCCGCCCCTCGTCGGTGATCGAGTGCCCCTCCGCCTCCAGCTCCGAGCTCAGGTCCCCCACGATCTGCGCCGCCAGATCCCCCACGCGGGCGCGGATCTGTCGCCGGTCCACCAGCACGCGATCGATCTCAGGGAACATGGGCCAATCCTAACGCCGCACGCCCTCAGATGCGCCCCGAACGACGCTCCGCGGAGTAGCGGCCCATCGCCGACTCGATGATGGCCTCCGCGGCCTCGGCGGGCTGGATCTCGTCCACCTCCACCTCCTTGCCCTCCAGCTGCTTGTAGTCCTCGAAGAACCGCTTGAGCATCTTGAAGGTGTGACGCGGGAAGTCGCTGGCCTTGTGGTAGTCCGCGAACTCAGGGTCGTTGATCAGCACGCTGATGATCTTGTGGTCCGGCTCGCCGTCGTCGATCATCGTCATCACGCCGATCGCCCGCGCGTCGCACACGCACATCGTCGGGATCTTCTCGGTGCAGAACACCAGCACGTCCAGCGGGTCGTGGTCCTCGGCGAACGTCTGCGGGATGAACCCGTAGTTCGCCGGGTAGTACACCGCCGAGCTCAGCACCCGGTCCAGGCGCAGCAGCCCCGTCTGCTTGTCCAGCTCGTACTTGTTGCTCGAGCCCTTCGGGATCTCCACCACCGCGCGGAAGTGATGGGGAAGGTCCAGCCCCTTCACCCCCGGCGTCACGTCGTGCCACGGATGGATCATGCCCGAGAGTAGGCCGAGCCGGGGAAGGCCGTGCACGGCCGAAGGCAGGAAACGCGTACGCGGAGGCGCAGAGGGGGGACGCGGAGACGCGGAGGAAAACAATGAGAAAATAGGGTGGGGTGAAAGGCGGGTCCCAATCAGGATCGGCAGGAAACTATTTCCATCAGAACAGGCATGACATTCTCCGCGCCTCTGCGTCCTCCGCGTCTCCGCGTACCTGCCTTCCCCGATGCCCGATGCCTAGTGCCTAGTGCCTAGTGCCTCTCCCACCCCCTCCTACCCCTCCCCCCTCTACACTGGCCCCATGCTCACACTCGACTACGCCAACTGCCTCAGCGACCGCGTCGCCTCGCACGGCCTCGATCCCGCCCGCCTCGACCCCAAGGGGGACCCGGCCGCGGGCATGGCCTCCATCACCCGCAAGCTCGCCCAGTCCGCCGGCAGCGGCTGGGAGCGGTGGCGCCACCTCTGGATCGACCCGATGCGGTTCGAGCACACCACCGCCATCAACCAGCTCGCCAAGAAGCTCCGCCCGAAGTTCGAGAACATGGTCGTGCTGGGCATCGGCGGCTCGGCCCTGGGCAACATCGCCCTGCACCAGGCCCTGAACCCGTCCACCTACAACCTGATGCCGAGGGAGGCCCGCGGGGCGGGCAAGGGACCCCGGCTGTTCGTCGTCGACAACGTCGACCCCGCCAACCTCCGGGCCGTGCTCGACTGCTGCCCGCCCGAGTCCACCCTCTTCAACGTCATCTCCAAGTCCGGCGAGACCGCCGAGACCGCGGCCCAGTTCATGCTCGTCCGCGACCTGCTCAACGCCGCGCTCAAGGACAAGGCCAGGGACCACGTTGTCGCCATCACCGACCCCGAGAAGGGCACGATGCGCCAGATCTGCGACGACGCGGGCTACACCACGCTGCCCGTCCCCGAGGGCGTCGGCGGACGCTTCAGCGCCCTCTCGCCCGTGGGTCTGTTCTCCTCGGCCATGGTCGGCATCGACATCGACGACCTGCTCGACGGCGCCGCCGCGATGGACAAACGCTGCCAGCGAGAGAAACTCCAGGACAATCCCGCGGCCATGCTCGCCTTCCTGCTCGTCGAGCTCGGCACCCGCAAGGGCAAGCCCAACCACGTGCTCATGCCGTACGCCAACGCCCTGTACTCGCTGGCCGACTGGTTCCGCCAGCTCTGGGCCGAGAGCCTGGGTAAGCGGTACGACACCAGCGGCGAGGAGGTCCACACCGGCTTCACGCCCATCAAGGCGCTGGGCGCGACCGATCAGCACTCGCAGGTGCAGCTCTACCGCGAGGGCCCCAACGACAAGGTCTTCGGCTTCCTCGAGGTGGAGCAGTTCGCCAGCGACATCACCATCCCGACCGGCCTCGGCGTGGAGTCGATCTCCTACCTCGAGGGCAAGTCGATGACGGCCCTGCTCAACGCCGAGAAGCGCGCCACCGAGTACGCCCTCGTCGAGAGCCACCGCCCCAACTTCACGATCAAGTTCCCGCAGATCGACGCCCACCACGTCGGCGAGTTCCTGGCCCTGTTCCAGATCGCCACCGCGTATGCCGGACGCATGCTGGGTATCGACGCCTACGACCAGCCGGCGGTCGAGACCGGCAAGAAGGCGACCTTCGGGCTGATGGGGCGTGAAGGCTACGAGAATTGGCTAGGTAAGGTGGACGGGACACTGGGCAAGACAGAGTTTGTGATCGAAGGGTGAGAAGACCGTCTCCTCACTCCCAGTCAAGCCACACTTTCGCCTCCTCCACCGCTTCCGGATCGCTCGACCCGACCCAGACCTTGCCGTCGTGGTTGCACTCGAACCAACGCCCGCCGGTGCTGTCCAACATCACCAGCCCCCACCCGAAAGCGAGCGCCACGAACACATAACTGACAAGGAAGTCCAGGTCGCTGGGCCCAACGATCAACCCCGGCTTCTCCTCCAGCGTAGCCGAATTGTCCACCCGCTCCCGCAGTGTGGCCTCCAGTTGGCGATGCTCATTCCAAATACCATGTTCGGTAACACAGAGCAGCACGCGACTCGGGTTTTTATGTGCCACCCAGTGGCAGGCAGCAATTGCAAATGCGAGATGCCGCGAAGAACTCAAAATCTCTAACGATTGCGAACGACGTACAGCAGATTGTTCCTCGCGTTGGTGCGGCCGCAGACCCAATCCAGATGCCTCTGCAATTTCGGTCGCTTCCGACAGAGATATAAACCACATCGACCCTGTATCAAATCTTTGGATTGAGGCCACGCTTACCCCCTTGGCTGCCCAGCTTGACTCATGGCTACCCACTCACTAGGTGAATCACCCTCCCCTCTGCTTCTAACGAGGACACGAAGTCCATCTGGATTCTTGCTGCTGTCGTCCCAAGCCAATCCCCACCCGCTTAGTATGCCGATAATCATGATGATGATCTCAGCCAGCAATGCAGCCACCAAGCCGATCCCTGCGAATGCTGCAACGGTCGCGAGATCAATCCCGGTAAACGGATCCGGAAGCGTCTGTTCCGGCGTGGGTACATTGTCATGATCGACTATCGTGCCATCAGGAAGCATGCGAGTTCTAGTCCCAAGACCGTTGTCCACGTCCCAGTGCCCGTTTTCACTATCCCAGCTAGCGCTTGGCTGCCCGCCCCCCTCACTCGGCACCGGCGGATCCGGGTTCCACCTGATAGGCCGCGACTCGGTTCCCGGCACTCTCTTCCAATCGTGCCCCTCAGGAAGCTCCGCGGGCGGAGGGAGCGGGTTACCTTCTGAATCCACAGGTGACTCAACGCCTTCACCACTGCTCGGAGGAGACATCGCCTGGGTAAGAGCAGCCGCACTCTGCGCCCCCGTGATGTTATAGTGGACAACAATATTCACGACCTCCCCTCCACTCATGGCTTCGGCGATCGCCTTGACTTGGTTTAACTGCTGCGGCGTGAATGACTCGGCGGGCGTGTAGACTTCCAAATCATACATAACAATTGGAGGGCCGCCAACCACGAGCGCCGACGTCGCCCCGCCCTGTTCTCCACTCTCAAGGGGCGGCTCGTACACAGCTCTCGCAGCGCTCGCGATTTGTGCAGACCACGCCAAGGCGACGCCTGGAATCAGGATACAGGCCAGCGATTCGCTCCACACTTTAAAGAATTTCATCTACAATCTCCCTTATTAGCGTTTTTGAGACTGTACATCCGCACCGCACGATCCGACTATGTGGCATCATCTTACTCGCCCGATGGTGCCTTACGCAACCGAAGAAGAGCTTTTCAACAAGCTTCTACCGCTATTAATAAGGCTGCGGGCGATCCACAGAAATGAGTGGACAATAAGGCCATGCCCTCCGGCCTCGGCGTCGAGTTCATCTCCTACCTCGAAGGCAAGTCCATGACCGCCCTTTTGAACGCCGAGAAGCGCGCCGCCGAGTACGCCCTCGTCGAGAGCCACCGCCCCAACTTCACGATCAGGTTCCCGCAGATCGACGCCCACCACGTCGGCGAGTTCCTGGCCCTCTTCCAGATCGCCACCGCGTACGCCGGACGCATGCTGGGCATCGACGCCTACGACCAGCCGGCCGTGGAGACGGGCAAGAAGGCCACCTTCGGGCTGATGGGCCGGGAGGGCTACGAGGACTGGCTCTCCACTGTGAACGAGACGCTGACCGAGACGGCGCACGTCATCGCGAAGTAAGGCGACGCAACCATTCAACGAGCCCTCGGCGCAAGCCGAGGGGGACCCGCCTCAACAAAACCACACGGTGCCCTGCTTCGCCTCGAAGAGCGAAGCAGGACTCACGAACGTCCGCCTTCGCGCTGCGCGTCGAAGGCGGGCACCGATGAATTCCTCGCACTACCCCGCGCACCCGGCCAGATACGCCCCCACAAACGCCTGCAGGTCGCCCGTATCCAGCACCCCGTCCCCGTTCAGGTCGGCCGCGTGGTCCCCGTCCAGGAACAGTTCCACGAACGCCTGGATGTCGCCCAGATCGAGCACGAAGTCCGCGTTGAGGTCAGCCGGGCAGGCCGAGTCGCACGCGGCACTCCCGCAGAACAGCTCCGCCCGCACGATCTCCGACAGCGCCCCGGTCCCGGTCTCGAACTGGAAGTAGTACACCGCCCCGTCCAGGCGTGCGTCGCTGGGGACGGGCCAGAAGACGGTCCCGACCGGGCGTGTGCCGCCCCGGAAGTCGGCCACGTCCGGGCCGTGCAGTTCGTCGGGCTGGACGACGCCGCCGACCGGCTCACGCCGCGAGACCCGCAGACGGACCTCCTCGCCCGCGTTCACGCCGTGCACGCCCAGCCGGAACGCGTCGCTGCCCAGCACGCCGGGCGTGCGAGCGATCACGCGCGGCGGGACGTCCGTGCTCACGTGCGCGGTCCCGCCCCCGATCACCTCAAGGCCGGTGCCGAGCTCCGACCGCAGCGTCGGGCGGTCGAACGGGAAGACCCCCGCGGCGACGCGCGGGTCGGTCAGCCCGCCCCGGATGAACTCCGAGATCGGCGCCACGTCCGCGGGCGTCGGGTTCACGATGTCCAGGATCGGGTCCACGTGCTCGGGCGCACGGGCCGGGATGATGTACAGGTCCACCGCCGCCTCCAGCGACTGGAACAGCCCGTGGTGCTGAAAGGTCTGCTTGAGGCCGGCGTTGCGCAGGCCGGGCGTCTTGAACTGGGCCGCGTTGGCCGGGTCGCCGGTCACCTCGAACCGCCCGCCGTCCTCGATCGCGGGTCGCAGGCCGGTGCTGCGGAACTTGTTGTCGGTGAACAGGGGCGGGGTGTGGCACGCGACGCAGTTGTGCTGGATGAACCGCTGCCACCCGTCGATCTGCTGCGGCGTCATCGCGTCGTTGTCGCCCGCGATGAACCGGTCCCACGGCGTCTTGTCGGCCACCAGCGTGCGCTCGTACGTCGCGATGGCCATCGCGATGCGGGCCGCGGTGATCTCGCCGTCGCCGAACGCCTGCGCGAACAGCTCCGGGTAGCCCGGCCCGTCCGCCAGCGCGTCCGCCACGTCGCCCGGCAGGTCCTCAGCCAGCGCCAGCGGACGCACGCGCTCCAGGCGCTCGCGCACGTCGTCCCACGTGCGCCCCGGGTGCCCCATCTCGATCTCGTCCAGCGGCGGCTCCACCGCCTGGCTCTCCATCGTCGCGCCGACCTCGATCGCGACCTCGCCCGTCTCCGGATCCGTGAACGCGCCGGGGGCCCGCCCGTCCCAGAACACCTCGGGGGCGAACGCGGCGTTGATGACCGCGTTCGCCGCGCGACGCGTCACGCGCCGCCCGTCCCCGAAGACCGCGTCCCACACGTACCGCCCCTCGGAGTCCATCCGCGACACGCCCGCCGAGCCGTTCACGTCGTCGGGCGTGTTCATCACGCCGTCGAAGCCGGGCATCCGCGTGATGCGCGGGTCGGCCCCGCCGAACTCGGTGATGTGGCACGTGCCGCAGGCGGTCGCGTGATCGCTCGAGAGCTGCTCCTCCCAGAACAGCATCTTGCCCAGCACCCGCTTCTCGTCCGAGATGCGGTTCTCCAGCGGCTGCGGCACCGGCGGCAGCGCCAAGCGCGCCCCCTGGAACCCTCCGCTCGCGACCGCCACCCCCGTCCCCACCACCCCGATCCCCAGCGGCACCAGCATCGACAGACCGATCACCCAGCCCGACACCGTCCGCCCTGCGCCTGTTCTGGTCTGCTCAGACACGCCGTTCCCTTGTCACATCGCCACGAGCCGTCCACCTGGTTTCACCGCTCACCCGCACGCGGGTTGCATCGCCGGCACCCCACCCCGGAAACCTCCCCCGCGGCAAGACTTATAACCTACCCCGCCCGAGATGCCAACCCGCGTCCCGCGAAAGTGGCGATCCGACCCCGATTCTCACGCCGCACACCCGAGAACCACCATGCCCGCCCCCACCCCCATCGACCTCGCCGCCACGCTCGCACAGTTCTCCGACCACTGGAACCCGCGCCTCATCGCCGAGCTCAACGGCCAGCACCGCAAGCTCGCCAAGGTCGAGGGCGAGTGCGTCTGGCACCACCACGCCCACGAGGACGAGCTGTTCCTCGTCATCCACGGCACCATGCGCATGGACCTCCAAGATGGCGACGGCAACGAGCGATCCGAGACCCTCACCCCCGGCCAGCTCATCGTCATCCCGAAGGGCACCGAGCACCGGCCCGCGAGCGTGGGCGGCGAGTGCAGCGTCCTGCTGTTCGAGCCCGCCGGCACGCTGAACACCGGGACCGCAGAGCCCGGGGAACTCACCCGACGCACGCTGGAACGGCTGGACTGAGCCCGGTCGTAGGCCGGCCAAACAGATTCGATATTTTGGATCAGATCTGCACGAATGGCCGTATTCTGTTCATGACGCTCCTCGCGTCATGGCGTGTTACGGGAATCGGGAACGACTTCACAGATAGCCGAAAGGGTCTCACATGCTCGCGCGCACCTACCACGCGGCAACGCTCGCCGGCCTCGCAGGTCTCGCCGCCCCGCTCGCGGCGCAGCCAATCGAGACACAATTCGCCTTTCCCTCCTATCTCATCACACGCCAGCCGACACCCGCGGTGTCCATGGTCACCGGAGACTTCAACGCCGACGGCCTGCCCGATCTCGTATGGATCTCCGACCCCGTCGAAGGCGGTCCCTCCGACTTCGGCCTCTCCATCACCGTTGCGCTCTCCCAGGGGCGTGGCTACTTCAGTGAATCCGCCGTGATCGAGCACGCCGCCTCGGAGCTCGCCGTGGCCGACTTTGACAATGACGGCGATGATGACCTGATCTCGAACTCCGGTGGCGTAACACTCTTCGAGAGTCTCGGGGACGGAAGCTTCGAGGAGTATCAGTGGTTCAGCGTCCCCGTCCCGGACTCGCTCAATGCCGCGGATATCACGGGCGACGGGATCCCGGAATTCTTTGCCGACACCGAGATCATCGCCTTCAAGGGGAACGGGTATACCTGGAACCCGTTCGACGATGAGCCGTTGCGCTCGGCGACCCCGAGATTCACGTCGTTCCTGCACGACGTCAACGCCGACGGCGTCCCCGACCTGGTGTACGACGCCGGCTCGACCCTGGGCATCCAGCTTCACCAGATCGACGGCTCGCCCGGGCTCCGAGACAACATCACGATCTACTCACGCCCGGAAACCAGCACGGCTCCATTCGACCGCTACATCGCACGTCCCGGCATGCAACCCGGTGAACTCATCGCGATCACGAGCCGAAGCTCATTGACACCCCGTGCCTTCGTCGTCACGTTCGACACCTCCGAGGTCCCGTTCTCGGTCTCGTCGCAGGAATCTCTGCCCGGCCCCGGCACCTCGTCCTTTTTCCCTTTCAACGAGTCGCAGCACACCATCACGGACTTCGATGCCGATGGATTTTCTGACAGAATCAATCAGTTTGCGGGAACCGTGCGCCACAGGTTTCTTGCCAACATGTCCGGCGTCGGGCAGGCAATCGAAGTACCGGACGGACTCGCCGGGGGCCCGGCGGACGCCGAACTGACCAACTCGCTCGGCGCACGCCAGCTCTTCATCGATGTCACGGGCGACGGCGCGCCGGACATCCTCACCCCCGGACGGACCGTCGTCTCGACCCGCTCCGCCACGACTCCGCTCCCGGAAGTCAGCACCCCGTCCGTCGCCACGAACATCGCCGAATTCATCGACCCCACCACCAGACGCGACCTCATCTCCGGGGACTTCGACGCCGACGGCCGGCCCGACCTCGCCGCGATCAACCCCGACTTCATCGTCGCCTACGCCGCCGACCAGACCCCGGGCACCCCAACACTCCGGTTCACGGAGCGGCTCGCGGCGCAGACCACAGGCCGCCGCGTCGTCGCCGACCTCAACGGCGACGGTGTGTCCGATCTGCTCACCGTCGCCACGGGCAGCAGCCGACTCTACGCCCTGACAAGCACCGCCCCGCGCACCTTCGAGAGCACACCCATCGACTTCGATCGCCCCGAGGGAGCTTCCGTCACCACCCCCACCGTCGCCGACCTCGACAACGACGGTGACCTCGACATCATCCTTCTCGACACCGTCAGCTTCAGCTTCGAAGAGTCGTACCCCATCGACCGCGTGATCGTGCTCGAAAACGACGGCGGCGTCTACACCGAGGCCCACCGAGTCACGCTCGACTCTAACACCACCCGCCCCGACATCGTGACAATCGATGTCGATGCGGACGGATTCCTCGACGTCGTCGTTCCCGAGCCCGACAACAACGCCCTCCGTGTCCTCCCGGGGCTCGGCGACCTCACGTTTGCCGAGCAGACCGCGATCCCGCTCGGATTCGCCGTGAGAAACCTTGACACTGTCGACCTCGGCAACGACGGCACGCAGGAACTCGTCTGGACACGCGACGCCATCATCGACGACAACCAGTACCCGCTCGTGGTGCAGGCCGTTGCCCGAGAACTCTCCGGCGCACTCGACCTGCTCAACCCCCAGACGCTCGCGATCTCGCGAACCACGATCCTCGACGCCCCGCTCGTGACGCGCATCAACAACGACAACCTCGACGACATCACGGTCGGCCGCTTCACGCTGCTGCAGCGGGCGAGCGGAGGCTTCGAGGCCTTCGAGCGCACCGGCACCTACACACCGTTTGACATCGACGCGGACGGCGATCAGGACCTGGTCGACCTGCGGAGCGACCCGGTATCAGCCGAGGTTGTGCTCGCCTTCCCCAGCACCTACTCGAACTGCCGTGCCGACGTCGACGCCGACGGCTCGCTCACCAACAACGACCTCTCCACCTTTGTTACCCAGTTCCTCGATGCCGATCCCAGGACCGACATGAACCGCGACACCGTCCTCGACATCACCGACATCCTCGAACTCGTCGACCGCTTCCTCGGCGGCTGCTGACCCCCCCCCTTTCCCCACCTCTTCGCACGCCTCACGACTCACGCCCGACCCCCACCCGGTTCCGGGATCCACACCCAGCCCAACTCGCACCGGCACGTTCCACTCGGACCATGCCGGTGCGCATTTCCCGCGCCGCCCGTTTGGCACGCCGTTCGCGTCTCCGTGCCCACGGACACTCGGCGTCCGCGCTCAGGACGAGCCGCCACCACACGCCGCGTGACCGGATGTTCGGGGACGCCGGGGCCCAGGGACGGGCCTCGGCGACCACCCCCCCACTGACCCGTCCCGCCTGTCCAGCGTCGGCGGAGCCGGCGAGATCGGAGGCGACCATGAACTACGGCATCAAGATCGCCACCTCCGGCGTCCTCAACTCCATGTACCGCCAGGACGTCCTCTCGGGCAACCTCGCGAACCTCAACACCGCCGGCTACAAGCCCGTCATCCCCGATTCCCGCGTCCGCGACGTCGCCCGCGTCGAGGACGGGCTCCCGTTCATGGACTCAAACGCCCTGCTCGAGCGTCTGGGCGCGGGCGTCACCAACGCCCCGAACCGGATCAGCCTCACGCAGGGGCCGATCGAGACCACCGGCAACCCGCTCGACCTCGCCATCCAGGGCGACGGCTTCCTGACGGTGGATTCCGGCGCCGACACCCCGCACCTCACCCGCGACGGGCGCCTCTCGCTCAACGCACGCGGCGAGCTGGTGCTGTCGGCCTCGGGCGCCCAGATCCTCGACACCCAGGGACGCGCCGTCCGCCTCGACGCCACCCGACCGGTGCGGATCGACGCCGACGGCACCGTCGTGCAGGATGAGCGCGCGGTCGCCCGCCTGGGGCTGGTGGAGCCGCTGAACGAATCGAGCCTGCGCAAGCTCGGCGCGGGGCTGTTCGAAGTGGCCGGCGGTGCGCAGGCGTTGCGCCCCGCGGGCGGATCGCTGCTGGCGGGGGCCGTCGAAGGTTCGGCGGTGAACGAGATCAAGGCCCTGATGGACATCGAGTCGGCCAGCCGCGCCGTCTCGAGCAACGTCGGGCTCATCGGATACCAGGACCGGATGATGGACCTCGCGATCAACCGCTTCGGGCGGATCGCATAAAAGCAGAATAGGACACACCCATGGCGGTGATCGCTCTCCAGTCGGCCTCCAGCGCACTCAACGCACTCAACACCCAGATGGACGTGCTCGCCAACAACCTGGCGAACATCAACACCACAGGCTACAAGGCCAGCCGCACCAACTTCCAGGACCTCCTCTACATCGAACGCCAGCAGCCCGGCGTCGAGAACGCCAACAACGACCAGCGACCCACCGGCCTGTACGTGGGCCTGGGCGTCAAGGTCAGCGGCACCCAGCAGACCTTCGAGCAGGGCGCCCCCGAGTCCACCGGCAACCCGCTCGACCTCATGATCGACGGCCTGGGCTTCTTCAAGGTCTCGGTCGAGGCCGAGACCGCCGCGGGGGGCGTCGCCTACACCCGCGCCGGCAACTTCACGGTCAACTCCGACGGCGAGCTGGTGCTCGCCAACTCCGACGGGCGACGCCTCGAGCCCGCCATCACCATCCCAGACGACGCCGAGACGCTCACGGTGACCAGCGACGGGCGCGTCTTCGTCTCCATCCCGGGCGACGCCGACCCGCAGGAGGTCGGCCAGATCGAATTGGCCAACTTCGTCAACCCCGCCGGGCTCAAGCAGATCGGCTCGAACCTGTGGGCCGAGTCCACCGCCAGCGGCCCCCCGATCGAGGGGAATCCTACCGAGGAGAACCGGGGCGGCATCCTCCAGGGCATGCTGGAACGCTCCAACGTGGATCCCACGCGCGAGCTGATCGGCCTGATCACCACCCAGCGGGCCTTCGAGATGAACTCCCAATCCATCCGGGCCGCGGACGAGACGCTGCGCGCGATCGGCCAGCTCCGCAGATAACGCAAGCGATTGATTGACAGCGGTTTATGATCAAAGCCCTCGCCATCCTGACGCTCCTGCTCACCCCGGCGGTCGCCTGCCAGGTCGGCGTGACCTCGGTCACGCTCCGCCCCGGCGTGCGGGTCGAGGCGAACACGCCCGTCACGCTCGCGGACGTGGCGTCCATCCAGGGCCCGGACGCGGACCGCCTGAGCGCCCTGGTCGTGGGCGAGAACCGGGACGAGCTCCGGGGCGAGGTCGGCGTTGCGCGCGTGCGCGAGCTGGTGCTGACGCACCTGCCCGAGAGCGCCGTTGTTGTCCGCGGCACCGCTTGCACACTCATCGTGCGGGGCGACACCGCCCGGAACGACCGCAACCGGGGCGATCGCGTGAGCGAGCCCGAACTCCCGGGGCCCGAGGGCAGCGTGCGAGGCCAGATCGAGGCTCACCTGCTGGCCCTGTACGGGGTGGACGAGCAGTCGGCCCGCTTCACGTTCGAGGAGCGGGACGCGGCGCTGCTGGGGCGGTCGGTGGCGGGTCGTGCGGTCGAGCTGCGGGTGACCGGGTCCGGGCGTCGCGTGCCGCTCAGCGTGGCGGTGTACGAGGGGGCGCGCGTGGTGGTCGAGGGGACGGTGCGGGTCGAGGTGCAGCTGAAGCGGGATGTGGCGCTGGCGGCGGGGGACCTGGATCGGGGGGCGGTGCTCGGGCCGCGTGACCTGGTGATCGAATCACGCTGGGTGGACGCGGACGCGGACGTGGTCGAGGCCGCGGAGGCGATCGGTCGCGTGGTGCGACGCCGGGTCCGCACGGGGGAGGCGCTGGTGGGAAGCGAGCTGGAATCGCCGGTCGTGGTGCATCGCGGGGACGTGGTGATGATCCGATCGGTGGTCGGGGCCGCGGCGGTGCGTCTGCGGGGGCGGGCCCTGGCGGACGCCCGGGCGGGGGAGGTGATCGAGTTCGAGAGCGCGGGGGCCACTGCGAGCCGGAGCGACCGGCGGCGCTACTCGGCGACGGTGCTCGGGCCCGGGCGGGCGATCATCGCCCCGCCCTCCCCCACCGTCTCGACCTTCAGCAGCCCGGAGTCGAGGGCGCAGAGCAAAGGAACGGACGCATGAAACGGGGCGTGTTTGTCGGGATTCTGGGCGTGTGCGCGAGCGTGGGGCTGGGGCAGAACCTGTACGCCCCGGCCGAGGAGACCCCGCCCGAGTTCGGGGACCGGGGCAGCGACACGCCGGCGCCGGGCTCGGTGGAGTCGCTGAGCCTGTTCTACGTCACGCCGCCCGAGCCGCGTGAGATCAAGAAGCACGACATCGTCTCGATCCTGATCGACGAGACCAGCCAGGTGCGGTCGGAGCAGACGCTGGAGACGGAGAAGGAATCGAGGACGAACGCGACGCTGGGGACGATCCTGGACCCGTGGGAGCTGCTGGAGCTCCGCCTGCGGACGGGCGACCTGACCGACCTGGACCTGATCGACGCCGACGCGAACAAGGAGTACACCGGCGAGGGGGAGTACGAGCGGCGCGACCAGTTCACGGCCCGGATCGCCGCCACCGTGCTGGAGGTCAAGCCCAACGGCACCGTGGTGCTCGAGGCCCGCAAGCGGATCGTGACCGACGGCGAGGAACGCGAGATGGTGCTCTCCGGGCGGATCCGCCAGGAGGACATCACGGTGCAGAACACGGTGCTGTCGAGCCAGATCGCGGAGCTCACACTGGTGATGAACAACGCCGGCGACGTGCGGGACGCGGCCAACAAGGGGTGGATCACGCGCGTGCTGGACGCGGTGTTCTCGTTCTGACCGATCCGGTTGTGCTGCGGGGAGGGCCGCGTGCTCACGCCCGAGGCTCGGAAGGAATGCCCGCTCCCTGTCCTGGATGGCACGGGGGTTGCTTCGGTTGACGTAGGGAAAGGAGTCCCGATGCGTCGAGCGGTTGTCTTCATGCTGGTGCTGGGAGTGTGTGCGTTTTCTGCGCTCGGGCAGCGGACCTTGCGCGAGTACGGCCGCCTGCGCGGGCAGGACGAGTACCGGCTGACGGGGCTGGGGCTGGTGGTGGGGCTCAACGGGACCGGCGACTCGGGCGAGGAGCTCGTGGTCGCACGCCCGCTGGCCGAGGCCCTGCGGGCCCTGGGCAACCCGATCCCGGACTTCTCCGAGCTGGAGAACTCGCAGTCGGTGGCGCTGGTGCTGGTCACGGCGACGGTGCCGCGTGCGGGCATGGAGGTCGGGGACAAGCTGGACGTCGAGGTGTCGGTGATGCACTCGGCCGAGTCGCTGGAGGGCGGGATGCTGCTCACCTGCCCCCTGGTCAGCCCGGTGGTGCGCGACACGGCCTTCGCGTTGGCCCACGGGCGCGTGAGCGTCACGCCCGGCGGCTCCCCCACCGCCGGCACGGTGTCGGGCGGGGCGGACGCGATCCGGCGCGTGAGCAACCTGCCGACCCTCAACGGGTCGTTCGAGGTGATCCTGGACCCGCACATCGCGGGCTGGGACGTGGCGTCGTCGGTGGCGACCGAGATCAACCAGCAGTACCTGCTGACCGGCTCCACGGGGGCCGAGCCGCTGGCGACCGTGGCCGACCCGCGGACCATCCGCGTGCGGATCCCGGTCGCGGAGTCGGCCCAGCCCGCGGCGTTCGTGGGCGACGTCCTGGCGACCGACATCTCCAGCGCCCTGCGGAAGCTCGAGGCACGGGTGATCTGCGACACGCGGACCGGGGTGATCCTGCTGACCGGCGACGTGCGCGTGAGCCCGGCCGTGATCACGCACCGGGACCTGACGATCACGACCACGGTGCCGGCGCCGGTCGCGTCGGTGCAGAACCCGCTGGTCGAGCAGAACCGGTGGGCCGCGGTGAACACCGAGCCACTGTCGCCGGACACGGCACGCCTGGAGGACCTGATCGCGGCGTTCGATCAGCTCGACGTCGGGGCGCGCGACCAGATCCAGATCCTGGAGATGCTGCACCGCGCCGGCAAGCTGCACGCCCGCCTCATCGTCGACGGGAGCGCCCGATGACCCCCCCCACGATTGGGTTCAGCGATCCCGCGTTTGGGCTCGAAGGTCGCCCCGGTGCGATCACTTCCAGACTCTCTGGAGAACCGTTCGACAGCCGCTCGCTGGAGGCCCAGAAGTCCTTCGAGGACGTGCTGGGCGTGGCCCGCGGCGCCGACCGCATCGGGGGCGAGGGGCGGGCACGCGAGGCGGCCGAGCAGCTGGTGGCACGGGCGCTGCTCGAGCCGTTGCTGGCGCGGGCGCGCGAGAGCGGCTGGGCGGCCGAGCCGTTCGCGCCGACCCGGGCCGAGAAGCAGTTCCGCTCGCTCACGGACGCGGCGGTGGCCGAGGAGGTCGTGCGCCGGGGGAACTTCGAGATCGTGGCTCGGATCGCTGACACGCTGGAGCGTGCGGGAGGCTCGCGATGAGGCTGGATGACACGCAATTCGATCGGATCGAGGGCGTGCTGGGCGAGCTGGTGCTCGCCCACGAGACGCTGCTCGCGCTGGCGGGCGAGCACCGCGCGGCCCTGACCGGTGCCGACCCCAAGGCGCTGGGCTCGGTCGTGGAGCGGACCGGGGCCTGCCTGGAGCGGATCGCGGCGCTGGAGGACGAGCGGCGCGGGCTCGTGTGCGCGGACCCCGCCACGCCCGGGCCGACGCTGGCGGAGCTGGCGGACCTGGCCCCGGCGGATCGGGGCGGGCGGGTGCGCGAGCTGGGCGGACGCCTGCGCTCGCTCCTGGAGAAGGTGCGCCTGGAGCACGGGGCGATCCGGGAGGCCTCCGAGAGCCTGGCCGGGCACATGCGAGGGCTGATGCGCCAGGTGTCGGCCCGGCTGAGCCACGCCGGGACGTACTCGGCGGGCGGGACCGTGGACCCGGGGCGCCAGCAGGTGGTGAGCGGGCTGGACGTGCGGAGCTGATCGATGAGCCTCTCGGCGACCATCAACGCGGCGCGGACGGCCCTGAACGTGAGTTCGCTGGGCCTGCAGGTGGCCGGCAACAACATGGCCAACGTGGCCACGCCCGGCTACTCCCGCCAGATCGCGCACCTGAAGGCGCTGGCCGGGGCCCGCAGCGGCGGGTACGGCATCGGCGCGGGCGTGGGCGTGGCGTCGGTGCAGCGGAAGGTGGACGAGGCCCTGCTCCGGCGCCTGCGCGCGGGCATCAGCGACGAGCACGCCGCCTCGACCAAGGTGGCGACCTTCAGCCAGCTCGAATCGATCCTGAACGAGCTGACCGGGTTCGACCTGTCGACCGACCTGAACTCGTTCTTCGGGGTGTGGAGCGAGGCGACCAGCCTGCTGGAGAGCGGCTCGGTGGTGATCGAGCAGGGCGTGAAGATGGCCGGCTCGATCCAGAACCTGCGCGAGGAGATGGTGCAGCTCCGGCGCCAGATCGAGGACCAGATCGACCAGGGCGCGAACGCCGCGAACCAGGTGCTCGAGGAGATCGCGCGCCTGAACGTGCAGATCACGTCGAGCGAGATCGGTCCGACGCAGGCCAGCGCGCTGCGGGACCAGCGCGACCAGCTCGTGGCCGAGCTCTCGACATTCATCGACGTGTCCGCGGTCGAGGACGGGCAGGGGAGCCTGGACATCCTGATCGGGTCCACGCCGATCATCATCGGGGGCGAGAACCGCGGGGTGGACATCGAGCGCCGCACCAACGAGGCTGGCGAGCTCGAGGTGCTGGTGGTGGCCGACGCCGACCGGACGCCGCTGCGGGTGCGCGGCGGGCAGCTCGGCGGTCTGCTGGAGAGCCGAGACGGCTCGATCGACCGCGCGATCGAGGACCTGGACGCCCTGGCGGCGCAGATGATCTTCGAGGTGAACAGGCTGCACAGCACGGGCTCGAGCCGCGCTGGGTACGCGTCGGTGACCTCCAGCCTGCAGGTGGGCCCGAGCGACCGGACGCTGGCGCTCAACGACCCGACGAACACGTCGCTGAGCGCGCTCCCGTTCGCCGCCGCGAACGGCGGGTTCTACGTCAACGTGCGCAACGAGACGACGGGCTCGAGCGACACGGTGTGGGTGGAGGTGGACCTGGACGGCATCGACGACACCGGCGCGCAGGGGTACGCCGACGACACGTCCGCGGAGGACATCCGGGCCGCGATCGACGCGGTGGACGGGCTGCGGGCGACGTGGTCGGCCGACGGGCGCCTGGAAATACAGGGCGAGACGGGGTTCACCTTCTCGTTCGAGGACGACTCGAGCTCGGCGCTGGCGGTGCTGGGCGTGAACAGCTACTTCGAGGGCACCAGCGGCAAGGACATCCGGGTCCGCGAGAGCCTCGTCTCCAACCCGAACTCGCTGGCGCTCGGACGCTGGGAGGACGGGTCGTACGTCGAGAACGGCACCGCCCTGGGCATCGCGAGGCTGCAGGAGATCGACATCGCCGGCCTGAGCGGGCGGACGCCCTCGGAGTTCTGGGGCGACTCGGTGCAGCGCGTCGCGGTGACCAGCGCCTCGGCCTACACCGAGGCGAACGCGACCGCGATCGTGCGCGAGAGCCTCGAGTCGCAGCGGTCGGCGGTCTCCGGGGTGAGCCTGGACGAGGAGTCGATCAACCTGGTGACCTACCAGCAGCAGTACCAGGGCGCGGCCCGGGTGATCCAGATCGCGGACCAGCTGACGCAGGAGCTGATGAACCTCGTCTGAGGAGCCTGACCCATGACGCAGTTCCCCACCGGTTTCGGACGCAGCCCGACGCTCTTCACGAGCCAGCTGTCGCTCGCCAACATCAACCGGACCAACTCGGGGCTGTTCCAGGTCAGCCAGCAGCTCAGCACGGGCCGGTCGCTCATCAAGCCCTCGGACGACTCGGTGCGGGCCGCGACGATCTCGACGCTGGACGCACGCCTGGAGCGGGCGGACCAGATCATCAAGAACCTGGAGTACGCCGGGAGCTCCCTGGACATCCTGGACCTGGCGGTCGCGGACGCCTCGAGCCTGGTGAACGACGCGCTGTCGATCGCCAGCTCGCAGATCGGCTCGCTGGCCTCGCCCGAGGAGCGCGAGGGGCAGGCGGTCATCGTGGAGTCCATGCTCGATTCCCTGCTCCGGATCGCGAACCGAGAATCGATGATCGGGCACGTATTCGGCGGCAAGGCCCCGGGCACCCCCCCCATCGTGGGGCTCAACGGGGCCTACCGGTTCGTGGGCGAGCGGGGCAGCCTGACCACCGACGTCGGGCTCGCGTCCGGCATTCCGGTCACGCTGGGGGCGGATTCCGCGATCGGCGCTCTGAGCGCGAGGGTGGACGGGTACGTCGATCTGGACCCGCAGCTGAGCGTGGATACACGCCTGAAGGACCTGAACGGGGCCCGGGACCTGGGCGTGACCGCCGGGGCGATCGAGATCCAGTTCGGTGCGGGGCCGACCGAGACGCTGGACCTGACCGGGGCCGTGACCATCGACGACGTGATCGACAAGCTCGAGGCCGGGATCGCGCAGTACGAGACCGCCCACGGCGTGACCGTCCTGGGGCCCGGTGGCGTGGGGATCGCCGGGGAGGCGCTGACGATCGACGTGCCCGCCGGGTCGCTGGTGATCACCGACCCGAGCGGGGGGTACACCGCAGCGGACCTTGGCATCGCCCAGACTTTCGACGCCGGGAATGCGACGGGCAACGACACCGACCCGCGCCTGACGCTGACCACGCCCATCGCCGACCTGGCCGGGCTGTCGGGCCCGCTGGGGAGCGTGCGCCTCGAGAACAACGGTAAACGGTTCATCGTGGACCTGTCCGGGGCGCAGACGGTGGCGGACCTCAAGAGCCTGCTCGAGGAGGGCGGGACGGGCGTGACCGTGGAGCTGAACGAGGCCCGGACCGGGATCAACGTGAGCACCACGATCGCGGGGACGCGTGACCGGGCGATGTCGATCGTGAACCACGGGAGCACGTCCACCGCGGAGCTGCTGGGCATCCGCACCTTCGCCGACACGACCGCGACGAGCGACCTGAACGACGGGCGGGGGCTGGAGGTGCTCAGCGGTGCGACCGACGAGAACGGCAACCCCGCGCCGCAGTACGACGTGGACTTCACGATCACGCTGGGGGACGGCTTCGAGATCGACATCAACCTGGACCCGACCGACATCGCGACGGTGGGCGACGTGGTGGCCCAGATCGAGGCCCAGGCCGACGCGGCCCTGACCGCGGCGGGGCGACCCACCACCGACCTGACCGTGCTGGTGGCGCCGGTCGAGAACGGGATCATGCTGGCGCAGAATCCGGCGCTGGGGGGCAACCCGGGGGTGTCGCCGCGCAATAACAGCCCGGCCGCGGAGCAGCTGGGCCTGCTGGACCTCACCCCGACGTCGAGCCCCGGGCAGGTGTTCGGTGCGGACGTGGGCGCGGCGCGTGTGGACAACCTGTTCACGGCCCTGCTGGACCTGGCCGAGGCCCTCCGGGGCGACAGCGAGTTTGGCATACAGCTTGCGTCAGACCGTTTGCAGTCGCTCTCCGACGAGCTCTCCGTGACGCGGGGTCTGGTCGGCGGGTACGGGAAGCGCGTCGAGGACGAACTGAGACGGGAAGAGGACAAGCGCGTGCTGGACACCAGCGTGAGATCGAGCCTGTACGACGTGGACTTCGCGGAGGCCGCGACGCGTCTGAGCCTGCTGGAGCTGCAGCTGCAGGCGGGGCTGCAGGTGGCGGCGGGCTCGTCGCAGCTCACGCTCTTGAACTTCCTGGGCTAGGGCCCGGGCCGGTGAGTCTGCTCCGGGGCGAGAGCCTCGGGGCCGGGTTCTTGGATCGATGATCGTCGCCCGGACCGGCTGCCGGGGGCGATCGAGACAGGACGTCGACCGTCGGAGGAGCCGGCGGGAGTTGATCCGCGAAGGGTACGGCCGGAGGACTGGAGCGCACCATGGAAGTGCGGACCACACGTTTCGGGGTGATCGAGATCGCGGAGGACCGCGTGATCCGTTTCCCGAAGGGGCTGCTCGGATTCCCCAGCCAGACGCAATACTGCCTGCTGGAGCCCGGCGACGACGCGCTGTTCTTCTGGCTGCAGAGCCTGGACGACCCGAACCTGGCGTTCGTGGTGACGGACCCGTCGCTTTTCGTGAGCGACTACTCCGTCCCGGTCCGTCCGGAGCAGATGGAGGAGCTGGGGCTGAGCGATCTGACGGACGCGCAGGTGTTCGTGATCGTGAACAAGGTCGGCGACGAGCTGACCGGGAACCTGCAGGGCCCCCTGGTGATCAACACGCTGAGCAAGGTGGGTGACCAGCTCGTCCTGGCGGAGAAGCGCTGGACGACGCGTCACACGCTGATGCGTGTGGGCGCCGGCCAGCAGGCCGCCAGCGCGTAGCACGCGCTCGCGGTCGGGAGAGAAGTGTTCGTGACGCGCGTCGCCGCGGGAGCGGTGTCGGTGCGTGCGGGCGCGTGTGTCGCCGGCGGGAGCGGGCGACTGGACGGATCGAAGCCGGTTCGCGTGCAAGGCGCGTCCCGGAGCACGGATGCGATAAGGAGCCGACACCATGCTGGTGTTATCACGGCAACGCGACGAAACGATCATGATCGGGGACGAGATCGAGATCAGCGTCGTGGACATACGGGGCGACAAGGTCCGCCTCGGGATCACGGCGCCGACCAGGATCGCGGTGCACCGCAAGGAGGTGTACGAGGCGATCCGGAGCGAGAACGCGCAGGCGGCGCGGATCGGGGACGGGGACATTCGGGAGATCGATCGTCTGCGTCCCGGGCCGGCCAAGCGGTCGGCCGAGACCAGACGCAAGGCGATGGGGCTGAGCGTGCCCTCCAGGGGGGCACGCGGGACCGGGGTCGACCCGGGCGCCTCGAACGGGGTGGGTTCTCCCCCGAAGGCGACGCGTGTGCGTCCGCCGGGGATGGAGGAGCCGCCGGGCGGATCGGCGGCGAAGGACACGGCCTGAACCACGACGGGAACGGATCTCTCGCAACACCCGCCCGCACGGGGCACTGACCCAGGACGCAATCACGGAGGATTGCCATGGCTCGCATCAACACGAACGTCTCGAGTGTGATCGCTCGGAACAACCTGAACCGAACCAGCAACGATCTGGACCTGCGTCTGGAGCGGCTGTCGACCGGCCTGCGGATCAATCGCGGCAAGGACGACCCCGCCGGGGTGATCATCTCCGAGCGGATCGCGACCGACCTCTCGGGCATCAACGCCGCGATCTCGAACACCGAGCGGGCCAGCTCGGTGATCTCGACGACCGAGGCGTCGCTCAACGAGATCTCGGCGCTGCTCAACGACATCAAGGGCCTGCTGGTCGAGAGCGCCAACACCGGCGCCAACAGCAAGGACGAGCGGAACGCGAACCAGCTCCAGATCGACTCGGCCATCGAGTCCATCACGCGGATCGCGAACTCGGCCACCTTCGGCGGCCTCCCGCTGCTCGACGGCAGCCTGGACTTCGTGACCAGCGGCGTGTCGAACTCGGCGATCTCGACGTCGCGCATCTTCAACGCGAGCTTCGTGGGCGCCGAGAACCTGTCGGTGGACGTGGACGTCATCGCCTCGGCCCAGAAGGCCTCGCTGTTCCTCAACGGCAACAGCGGGATCACCAGCGCGGGCGTCATCGCCAGCTCGTTCACCCTGGCGGTGAAGGGGACGAGCGGGACGGCGGAGATCAGCTTCATCTCCGGCCAGTCGCTGAGCCAGGTGATCGCCGCGATCAACTCGCAGACCGCCAGCACCGGGGTGACGGCGAGCCTGATCGACCCCGCCGACTCGGGCGTGGGGCTGGTGCTGCGGAGCGAGGGCTACGGGTCGGACGCGTTCGTGAGCGTGGAGCGCACGGACGCCTCGGCCGGCAACACCGAGCCGCTGTTCTACAAGCTCTCCGGCGGCGTGGACACGCCCGCGATCGACTCGACCTGGAGCTGGGCGAACCCGTCGCTGGCGTCCATCTCGAACTCCGGACGCTCCAACGGGCGGGACGTGTCGGCCCTGATCAACGGGAACCTGGCGATCGGAGACGGCCTGGACGTCTCGATCAACTCGCCCGCGCTCTCGATGAAGCTGAGCCTGACCGAGGACTTCGGCACGGACCCGGACGCGACCAACTCCGCGTTCTACATCACCGGGGGCGGGTCGCTGTTCCAGATCGGACCGGAGATCAACGCGCAGCAGCAGACCTCGATCGGCATCCAGTCGGTGATCTCCTCCCGCCTGGGCGGCACGGAGATCGACGGCACGGTGCAGTACCTGTCGAGCCTGGCCAAGGGCAAGACCAACTCGATCGAGTCGAGCTTCCGGCGCAAGGACTACAGCGAGGCGCAGCAGATCCTGGACGCGGCGATCGACGAGGTCGCGGTGCTGCGGGGCAGGCTGGGCGCCTTCGAGCGGAACGTGCTCAACACCTCCCAGCGGAACCTGCAGACCTCCTTCGAGAACCTCACCGCCAGCCGAAGCCGCATCCGCGACGCGGACTTCGCGGCGGAGACCTCCGAGCTGACGCGGGCGCAGATCCTGCAGAGCTCGGGCACCAGCGTGCTGCAGCTGGCCAACCAGAGCGCCCAGTCGGTGCTGCAGCTGCTGGGCTGATCGGGGCTCTGAGGGCGCCCCGGGGCCCGGCCTCGGGCGGCGTGTGACGGAAATCCGGCGATTGTGATGAAGACGCCTCCGGGGCTCCCGGGGGCGTTTTTTTCGTGCGCGGAGCGGCACGGCAGGCGATCTGGAGGGGGGACGTTCGGGATCGGCGTGTGAATCTGGATGGAAATTCGGGGGGTTGACTGAATTGCGATTTGGGAGGGGTCGATCTCCGCGGTGCAGCCCGGCGTTCGGTGCTGCTCCGATGGCCCCGGACGGATTCGGGGCCGAACCCCCGGGCCCTGGAGACGGGTCCAAAGTCACGCCCGGTGGTGTTCACCGGGTGCCCATACCTGGCTAGTGACGGACCCACGACGGGCTGCCGTCCGTTGAAGTTCACGGAGGACGTTTCCCAATGAGTCGCATCAACACGAACATCGCGTCGCTCACCGCCCAGCGGGTGCTGGGCCAGAACAACAAGAACCTGGGCATCGCGCTCGAGCGCCTGTCCACGGGCCTGCGGATCAACCGCGGCAAGGACGACCCGGCGGGCCTGATCGCTTCGGAGAACCTCCGCGGCGACCTGTCCTCGCTGAACTCCGCGGTGACCAACGCCGAGCGCGCCGACCAGGTGGTCAACATCGCCGAGGGCGGCCTGCAGGAGATCAGCTCGCTGCTGACCGAGCTGCAGGGCCTGCTGACCGCGTCCGCTTCTTCCGCCGGTCTCTCGACCGAGGAGAAGGAGGCCAACCAGCTCCAGATCGACTCGATCCTGCAGACGATCGACCGGATCTCCGGCTCGGCCTCGTTCCAGGGCATCAAGCTGCTGAACGGCAACTTCGATTACCAGACGACCAACGTGAACACGGGCGTGACCGACTTCGCCGTGAACGGCGCCAAGTTCGAGACGAGCTCGCTCTCCGTCGACGCCATCGTGACCCAGTCCGCGCAGAAGGGCGGCCTGTTCCTCGAGCTGGGCGCCTCGGCGAGCGGCTCGGCCGGCGAGATCAGCCTCGGCGGCACGAACTCGGCCTTCGTGGTCGAGATCACCGGCTCCGAGGGCTCCCGCGAGCTGTCCTTCAGCTCCGGCCAGACGCTGGGCCAGATCGCCGCGGCGATCAACAGCTTCTCCGAGGTCACCGGCGTCGAGGCGACGGTGTCCGGCACCGGCGTGACGCTGAGCTCGACCAACTTCGGCTCCGAGGCCTTCACCTCCGTGGTCGTCTCCAACGCCGGCGGCATCACCGACAACGGCTCGGGCAACACGCTGGGCATCTACGACCTGGAGGACCAGGACTTCTCGACCGCCGAGTCGTCCGTCCGCTCGACCTTCGCCAACGCCACCAACGCGGTGCGTGACGACGGCCAGGACATCGCCGGTACCATCAACGGCATCGTCGCGACGGGCAACGGCAAGGAGCTGTCGATCAACACCGACTTCCTTGACGTCGAGTTCACGCTGGACGACTCCACCGCCCAGACCCTGGGCGCGGTCGAGGCGTTCGACATCTCCGGCGGCGGCGCTGACTTCCAGCTCGCCGGCGAGGTGAACATCGCCGGCAAGGTCTCGCTGGGCATCGGCGACATCTCCACCCGCAAGCTCGGCGCGACCGACTCGGGCTTCCTGGCCCAGCTGGGCAAGGGTCGCGACTTCAACGTGGTCACCGGCTCCGACGCCGACCTGTCCACGGCTCAGAAGATCGTGTCCGAGGCCACCAAGCAGGTCTCCGCCACCCGCGGCCGCCTGGGCGCGTTCCAGAAGAACGTGGTGGGCGCCACCATCCGCTCGCTGGGCATCACCATCGAGAACACCACGGCCGCCGAGTCCGTCATCCGTGACGCCGACTTCGCCGCCGAGACCGCGGCGCTGACCCGCAACCAGATCCTGGTCCAGGCCTCGACCTCGTCGCTGGCCCAGGGCAACCAGCAGCCGACCAACATCCTCGCCCTCCTCGGGTAAGGATCGGCCGGCGGGAAACGTCTCCAGGGGCCCCGGTTCTGACGGACCGGGGCCCTTTTTCGTTCGCGGGGCCGGCGCGGGCCGAAGTGAGTGACGATGCCCCTGAAGGCCAGACAGCACGAGCTCCCGCGCGGGCTGGACCGGGCGATCGACGACTACCTCGTCTTCGCCCGCGTCGAGTGCGGCCTGCTGCCCGCCACCGTCGAGGCCTACCACCGCGACCTGCTCGACCTGTGCGAAGAGCTGGCCGGGGCGGGGGTGACCGAGCCCGCAGGGGCGACGCCAGGGCACCTGTCGGCCCACTTGCGGTCCCTCAGCCGCGAGCGGGGGTACGCCCCCGCGACGCTGGCCCGCCACCTGGCGACCATCAAGGTCTTCTTCCGGTTCCTGGAGTCCAACGGTCGGGTGACGGACAACCCGACCGCCCACCTGGACCAGCCGACGCGCTGGAAGAAGCTGCCCGGGGTGCTGAGCCCGCGCCAGATGCGGACGCTGGTTGAGGCGGCCCGCGAGCCCGAGGGCGGCTCCTCCCCGCCGCTGTGGATGCGGGACCGGGCCATGCTCGAGGTCATGTACGCGTGCGGGCTGCGGGCCAGCGAGGTGGGGCGCCTGGGCGTCAGCGACGTGCTGGCGGAGCAGCGGCTCGTCAAGGTAACCGGCAAGGGGGAGAAACAGCGCCTGGTGCCGATCGGGCGGCCGGCGATCCAGGCCGTGGAGCGGTACGTGCGCGAGTGCCGGGCCACGATCGTCACCGCCGAGGTGGCCGGCGAGCGGCGTGACCGGGGCAGGATGTTCCTGAGCAGGACCGGACGCCCGCTGGACCGTGTGCGGGTGTGGCAGCTGGTGAAGGCTTACGCCGAGCGCGCGGGGCTGGGGCACGTGCACCCGCACATGCTGCGTCACAGCTTCGCGACGCACCTGCTGGGGGGCGGGGCGGACCTGCGCATCGTGCAGGACCTGCTGGGGCACGCGGACATCGCGACCACGCAGGTGTACACCCACGTGGACAAGGGACGGCTGCGCGAGGTGGTGAAGCTGCACCACCCGCGGGGGTAAGGGGTCACAGGACGTGCGATCCTGCTCGAAACCGCACCGCGCGGCCCGTCGCTCACGCTCCGGGCTCACTCAATGAAGCTCAGGCCCCCGCGGTCAGCGCGAGGTGGTGCTCGAGGTGTGTGACAAACGCCGTCGCGGCGCCCTCGCACCAGTCGAAGTAGAGCGAGGGCTCGATCAGCTCGAGCTCCGAGAGCAGGGGGGCGCCGTCCTCGGTCTCGAAGCAGTCCACGCGCGCGTAGAGCAGGCCGGTCGCGTCGGCCGCCTCGAGCACGCGCGTGGCGAAACCGTCCAGGGCGTCGGTCAGCTCGGCCCGCTCGACCCGCTCCTGGTCGCCCTTGAAGCGCGGGTGCTTGTGCACCGCGTGGTGGGGCACGCCGCGGAAGCAGATGACCGACCGCTCCCCGGTGGTGGCGACGGAGTGGACGAAGGGCTGGACCATGGCGTCGCGGTCGGCCAGGATCGCCTCCAGGTGGGTCTGGGCGCTCGGGTCGGCGGGGGTGGTGCGCAGCGTGAGGTACGAGCCGGCCCCCACCGCGGGCTTGACGACCACGTCGGTCCAGGAACGGGCCGTCGCGAGATCGGCGAGGGAGGCGGTCGATCCGGCCCGGACGATCTCGGTCGGGACCGTGGGGACGCCCCGGCGGGCGAGGTCTTCCAAATAGCCCTTGTGGGCGTTGGCCCGGACTATCTGGACCGGGTTGAGGACGGCGGTGTGGGCCGAGGCGGCCTCCAGCCAGGCGAGGAAGCGCTCCGGGCTGTGGTAGTAGTCCCAGGTCGCCCGGAGCAGCACGGCGTCGTAGGGCTTGAGGACCTCCGGGTGGTGCCCGTTCCAGGGGATGGCGCGTGCCTCGTGCCCGCCCCGCTCCAGGGCCGCGAGCAGGGGGGCCTCGTCGGGGTCGTGCTCCGGCATGGGCTCGCAGTTGAGCAGGGCGATCTTCATGGGCGGAGGGTAGAGTGGGACAGCGTCCCGGCGGGGCCGGGTCTGGCCAGATTCGGGGGCGGGGTGGATTCGGCGCGACTTTGTTTCAATAATTCTTGAAAACACCGACGCCCGAAGCCGCCGCGACGAACGCGTGCGAGTCACGAACGGACTGCCCATGACCAAGACGATCTACCAGCCGCCCCGGGAGCACCCGCAGCACGACGCGCACGACGCCGGCCTGCTCGCGGCGGTCGCCCGGGGCGAGGCCCGCCTGACGCCCGAGCAGGGGCTGGACGTGCTGCGCGGGCTGCGCCTGAGCGAGCTGGGACGCTGGGCGGACGCACGCTGCCGCGCCGTGCACGGGGACCACCTGCGGACGTACGTGATCGACCGGAACATCAACTACACCAACATCTGCACGGCCAAGTGCATCTTCTGCGCGTTCAAGCGGACGGCGGCGGACCACGACGCGTACACGCTGGAGCACGAGCAGCTCTTCGAGAAGGTGGAGCAGCTGCGGGCGATCGGGGGCACGCAGATCCTGATGCAGGGGGGCATGAACCCGGAGCTGGGGCTGGGCTGGTACGTGGACCTGCTGCACGGGCTCAAGGAGCGGTTCCCGGAGATCCACGTGCACGGGTTCAGCCCGCCGGAGTTCATCGAGTTCGTGAACTTCTTCGACCCGCCCGGGAAGGACCTGGAGTCCAAGCTGCGCTGGGTGATGGTCCGGCTGCAGGAGGCGGGGCTGGACAGCCTGCCCGGCGGCGGGGGCGAGATCTTCGCCCCGGCGGTCCGCGACAAGATCGGCATGGGCAAGTGCACCGCCGAGGCCTGGCTGACGTGCATGTACGTCGCCCACTCGCTGGGCATGTTCACCAGCGCGACCATGATGTTCGGGCACATCGAGGGGTACGGCGACCGCGTCCACCACATGCGCCTGGTGCGCGAGTGGCAGGACCGGGCCCTGCGGGACTTCGGCACCGGCGAGGCGCCCGGCGACGTCGCCGGCGACCCCTCCATCCGCAAGCCCAGGACCGGCGGGCACTACACCGCCTTCATCTCGTGGCCCTTCCAGCCCGATCACACGGCGCTCGGGCGGCTCAAGCAGTGGCCGCAGCCGGAGGATACCGGCGAATTCCCGGGCGACGTCGTGGGCCTGCTGGACGGGACCGGCACGAAGTCGCTGCACCCGGAGTTCGGGCGTCGGCTGCGCCTGGCCGGGGCGACCGAGTACCTGCGGACGCAGGCGACCAGCCGGCTGTTCCTGGACAACATCTACTCGATCGGGTCGAGCTGGGTGACGATGGGGCCGCACGTGGGGCAGCTCGGGCTGAAGTTCGGCGCGAGCGACATGGGCTCGGTGATGATGGAGGAGAACGTGGTGTCGAGCGCCGGCACGACGTACTGCCTGGACGAGGCGGTGCTGTGCCGCCTGATCCGGGACGCGGGCTTCGTGCCGGCGCAGCGGAACAACACCTACGACGTGCTGCGGATCCACGACGGCCCGGACAGCCCGGACCTGCGGGTCCGCGACTGGAGCGAGCACCGCACGCAGCGCCTGCACGTGGAGCGGGCGACCGAGGGGGCGGTGGCGGAGCTCACGGTCGGGGCGAGCGACTCAGCCTGAATCCGGGGTCTCGAACGCGACCGTCTTCCACGTGAAGCGGCGCCCGTTGCCCTCGACGACGAACTGCGCCAGCGCGGGCGTGTCGGTTCGCAGGTGACGCTCGGAGAAGGTGCCGCCGAGCTGGTACATGTCGTAGGCCCACGCCCGGATCTCGCCGCCGGGCGCGTCGAGTGCCTCTTGCTGGTGGAAGTCCAGGGTCACCCAGCCAACCTCGAGCTTGTGGAAGTCGATGGAGGGCAGCGAGATGCGCTGGCCGGGCGCGAGGTCCATCGTGGCGACGAGGCTCGGCACGGCCGAGAACTGGAAGATCCGGGTCGGGAGCGCGAGCTCGAACGGTTCGGGCTGCGGGTCCGGGAGGTCGTCGGTCGCGGGCGCTGTCTTGGTGCCGCGCAGCGTGTGACCGTCGAAGGTCGCGACGACCTCTCCGAGCGGGTCCTTCTGGTGCTGGCGGAGCGCCTCGCCGGTCTCAGGGTCGAACTCGACGACGTAGAACATCGCGTTCTCGCCGCTGCCGATGTCGGATCGGAACCGCCAGAAATCGTTGCCCTGCTCGTCGGTCTGGCGTGTGAACGTGAACCGCATGGAGACGCCCGCCCGCTCCGTGCCGTCGGCATCCAAGGCGTGCATCTGGAGGGTCTGGGTGTAGGGGCGCAGCCGGTCGAGCCGGAGCAGCGCCGAGCCGGGGCGGACGACGGTCGCGCCGTCGAGCGGGGCGAGGTGGTGCGGGGGCGCTTCGTCCGCGGGGCTGGCGGGCTGCCCGAAGGCGACGGGAACCGCGAGCATCGCGACCCAGAGCGTGACTCGTTTCATGGGGACTCCCTTCACGGGCCGCTACCGCGCCGGTCGCATGGTGTTGCGTCCTGCGCAGAAAAACCGGCTCGGGGCCCGGTCGGTCGTCGGTCCGTCCTGCCCGTCGGGGTGGTCGCCACGCCGCCCGTGCCGGGGTACCCGGCCCGACGTGCCGGGAGGATCGCGAGCGGGGGGTGGGCAACGTTGTCGGCGGACGGGTGCTAGTCTGGCGTGATGCGTGACCAACTGCGTCTGCTTGCGCGGGCGATCAAATACCGGTACAAGCTCGATCCCGCGGAGGTGCGTTTCGTGCTGCGCACGCTGAGGCCCGGGATGTGCGCGATCGACCTGGGCGCGCACAAGGGGGCCTATACCTACTGGCTGCGCAGGGCGGTCGGGCGGTCGGGGCGGGTGGTCGCCGTGGAGGCCCAGCAGCGCCTGGCCGAGCGCCTGGACCGGCTGATGCGGGGCTCGGCGAACGTGGACGTGGTGTGGGCGGCGATCTCGGACCGGACGGGGACGGGGCGGCTGAGCACGCGTGCCGACGGCTCGAGCCACGGCGCGTCGATCACCGGGTTCGGCGACGAGCCCGACGCCCCGACCAGCGAGGTGCCGACGACCACGCTCGGCGACCTGCTGGCGTCGCGCGGGCTCGACCGGCTCGACTTCATCAAGTGCGACGTGGAGGGGCACGAGGTCGCGGTCTTTGAGGCCAGCGTGGAGACCCTGGCGCAACACCGACCGACCATCCTGGTCGAGTGCGAGGAGCGTCACGGGGGCGGGGATGGACGGGACGGGGGGGACGGGGGGGACGGAGGGGGCGTGGAGCCAGGGAACGTCACGCGCCTGGCGGGGGTGGTCGAGCCCCTGGGGTACCGGATGCGGTTTTTCTGCGCCGGCACGCTGCGCCCGAGGTCGGAGTTCGACCCGGCCACGCACCAGCGGTACGGGCACGGCGAGTACTGCAACAACTGGGTGCTGGACGTCCCGGGGTGACCCCGCGGTCGCCGCCGTTCAATCCGTGAGCGGCGGGAATCCGGCGGCGCGTCGCCACCCGCTGAGCTGCCCGAGGTGGTAGCCCTCGTGGTAGGCCATCAGGTAGAAGGCGGCCGCCCCGATCGTGGGGAAGAAGGCCCGGTACTCGGGGTGCGGGAACTCGGCGGCAAGCAGTTCCGGAGAGGCGGCCTCGAAGCGTTTGACGAGTTCGGTGTGGGCCCGGGCGAGCTCGGTGAGCAGGTTGTCCTTCTTCGGGTAGGTCGCGCGGTCGTAGGCGACGTCGCTGCCGGGCATCGCGATCGGGGCCCAGTCCGCGGGCACGCCGCCCAGGCCGGGCTGGGGGTTGTCGGGGCTCTCGAAGTAGCCGATCATCATGCCCGAGCCGAGGCAGAGGTGCGTGAGCACCCACGCGGGGTGCTTGGCGCCCTCGAACGGCTCCTCGGCGCACCGCTCGCACGGGACGCCGTCCACGAGCTTGCGGGCCTGGTCGAGCGTCATGGCGTAGGTGCTCAGGACGTGCTGCTTCATGGCGTCTGCTGTGCGCGTGGTCACGATGGGTGCTCCTCTCAGCCGTTGAGTTCGTCGTACACGGCCCCGATGGCCCGCCCGGTGATGCTCTCGAACCCGAGCCCCTGCATGAAGTCGTAGGTCTTGGCCTGGGCGTCCTCCTTGGAGACGCCCGCGTCGAGGTCGGCCTGCACGGCCTCGATGAGGCGCTCGAGGTACCGTCGCTGCGCCCGCACGATCTCGACGTCGCCCGCCGGCCCGTGCCCGGGGACGACGATGGTGTCGGGGTTGCAGGCCCTCTCGACCGCGTCGAGGGACTCGATCCAGCCGCGTGCGGTGACGCCCGCGGTGGGGTCGAAGAAGGGGTTGACGCCGTTGAAGACCAGGTCGCCGGTGTGCAGCACGCGTCCGCCGTCGATGGACAGGGCCAGGTCGTTGTCGGTGTGGCCGGGCCCGTGGTGGCGGTAGGCGACCTCGATCTGGCCGACGGTGATGGCGCCCTCGTCGCCGAGGCGGAGGGTGGGCATGAAGTCGCCGGCGTTGAGCCCGTCGGCGTTGGAGGCGGTCTCGCGCGCGAGCTCGTTGAGGCGCTCGTTGTCGGGGGCGTAGTCGTTGGCCTGGCGCGGACCGCCCCGGGCGGCCTGCTGGTAGCCGGCGAGGTTGGCGCGGATGCGCCGGGCCGCGTTCTCGTGGGCCATGACCTGCACGCGGTCGGGTCGCTGCTTGAAGGCGTGGTTGCCGCCGGTGTGGTCGGCGTGGTGGTGGGTGTTGATCAGGGACGTGGCGCCCCCGGCGAGGGTCTCGGCGTCGGCGCGGATGGCGTTGCCCAGGTAGGGAAACTTGGAGTCGATGACGAGCGACTCGCCGCCGGAGTGGACGATCAGCACGTTGCCTCCGGTGGCGCCGGCGGCCTCGACGGAGGCGTCCACCATGGCGTGCACCCCGGGCGCGATCTCGGTCCAGGGGAGGATGAGCCCGCCGGGCTGTGTGCGGCGGATCGCGCTGGCGAGCGCGCCGGGCGTGAGGGCGAGGCCGGCCCCGCCGGCGAGGGCGGCGGCGAGGAAGCGGCGGCGTGTGTGGGCGGTGTCGGCGAGCATGCGGTCCTCCTGGACATCTGGTCGGGTGTTTCGTCCGATCGGGCGGCTTATCATGCGGGCCCGTGCCCCCGGGTTGGGGCATGGTAGACGAACGTCTCCCTCGAACGGAATATGCGCAATGAAGTCCAACGAACTGAAGCCCGGGGTCGCGGTGAACCTGTCCGGGAAGCTCTACGTGATCATCAAGACCGAGCACGTGAAGCCTGGCAAGGGCCCCGCCTACGTGCAGGCGAAGATGCGTGCCGTGGACGGGAGCGGGACCAAGGAGCAGCGGTTCGGCTCGTCGGACACCATCGACGGGGCCACGCTGGACCGGCAGGAGATGGAGTACCTGTACGAGAACGGCAGCGGCGGCGGGACGTTCATGAACCTGTCGGACTACGACCAGGTGGACCTCGGGCCCGAGTTGCTGGGCGACGCGCTGCAGTACCTGGCCCCCAACTCGAACTGCACCGTGCTCTTTCATGATGGGCGGCCCGTGAGCATGGAGCTGCCCGCGAGCGTGGAGGTGACGGTGGTGGACACGCCCCCTGGCATCAAGGGCGCGACCGCGACCAACCAGCTCAAGGAGGCGGTGTGCGACACCGGCCTCAAGACGCGCGTTCCCCCGTTCATCACCAACGGTGAGAAGATCAAGGTCTCGACGGACGACGGCTCGTACATCAGCCGCGTGAAGGAGTGACCTAGACTCACCCGGGGCACGACCGGGCGGGGTGAACGGAGGCGGCGTGGGACGCAAGCGGAAACTCGCGATCCGCGGGATCGGCGCGCTCGTGGGCCTCGCGCTGGGGGGCGTGCTGGCGGTCGTGCTGCTGGCGCGGGCGCAGGGCGAGAGCCTGACGACGTACCTGGGCCAACAGGTCGTCGGCATCGCCAACGGCTACCTCGTCCCGCAGATGAGCTTCCGCGAGCTCGAGTACGAGGCCCCGTACTCGCTCACCATGCGCGACGTGATGCTGGTCGCACCGGACGGCACCGACGTCCTGGACATCGGGGTGATGTCGATCGAGCTGGCGGAGCGCCCCAGGCGCGGCGAGCCGATCAGGATCGCCGAGATCGTCGTGTCGGACGGGGTGGTGCACGTGATCCAGGACCCCGAGACGGGCGAGATCCGGGGCCTCGTGCCGTTCGTGAAGGGCCAAAGCCGGGACACGGACGACGGGCCGGACGAGACCGCCGAGCCGGCAACGCGTCTGAGCGACGTGTTCGAGCTGCGGAAGCTCGTCATCGAGAACCTCGACCTGGCATGGGACCCGGGCGACGGCACGCCGGTCATGCGTGTGCCCGGCTTCGCGATGAACCTGGATGTCGTGCCCAGGGACAACGACGCGCCGGACGGCCGGGCGGGGATGGCGGAGGCGGCAAACGCCGCGTCCTCGGGGGACGGCCCCGGCACGACGCCGGACAAAGAGACGCCGGATCGCGCCGGCTGGTACGACCTGTCGTTCGAGTCGGGGCGGGCCCCGGGGCTCCGGCTGGACATCGAGGGCAGCTTCAACATCGACACGTTCGAGGCGGAGGTGGACCGCGGCTTCGCGGAGCTGCTGGTCGGCGAGGACACGATCGGCAGCCTGCCCGGACGCGTGCAGCAACTGCTCGGCGAGCTGGAGGCGTCCGGCGATCTGATGGTGGAGTTCGCGGGTCGGGCCCCGCTCCGAGACGCGATGGCGGGCGGTCGCCTGGACCTGCTGGTGACGCTCAAGGGCTTCAACATCGTCCCCGGCGACCTGCGCGTCCCCATCAACGAGCTCGTGATCGAGGGAGCCCTCGACGGGGGGGTGGCCAGGGTGGCCCAGCTCACCGCGGACACGCTGAGCGGATCGGTCAGGGCGGACGCCCGCATCGAGCTCACGTCCGAGGGGATGCCCGCCGAGGCGTGGTGGGAGCTCTCCGGCCTGGACCTGGAGCAGCTGCTGGCGCACCAGAACCCGGACGAGCCCCCCGCGATCGCGGGGCTGCTGACCGGGACAGGCACCGCGACCGCCCGGGCGACCGACGCGCTCGGGACGATCAGCGGCGAGGGCGAGGTGCACCTGAAGCAGGGCCGGCTCGTGAAGCTGCCGGTGCTGACGCAGCTCGCCAACGCCGCGGACGCGGTCGGCTTCGGGCAGAGCGCGTCAAAGAACCACTCGCTGGACGCCGAGTTCACGCTGGAGCCAGCGGGTGTGCGCCTGAGCGGGTTCGAGGTCGTGACGACGACGCTGGCCGCACGCGGCAAGGGGCTGATCCGCTGGGACGGCACGCTGAACCTGGAGGCGAACGCCGGCCCGCTGGAGAAGCTGCAGAACATGCTGGGCGGCGTGGGCAAGCTGCTGGGGCAGCTCACCGACTCGGTGATGACCTACCTGATCACCGGCCCGGCGACGGACCCGGAGATCGGCGTCTCGACACTCGGGATCGGGGAGAGCGCCGAGAGCAAGCAGGAACGACGGGGCGACGGGCAGGGCTCGGGCGAAGAGCCGGGCTCGGACGGAAGTCAGGACGGGGGACAGGACGGAGGGGCCGATGGCTGAAACCCCGACACCCAAGCTCATCCTGCTGGGTCTGCGCGGGAGCGGCAAGAGCACGCTCGGGCGACGGCTGGGCGAACGCCTGGGACGCGTCTTCGTCGACCTGGACGACATCACCGCGATGGCGCTGGACGCGCCCGGCCCCGCGCCCGCGATCGAGCGTCTGGGCCTGCTGGTCTTCCGCGCGGCGGAGGCCGAGGCGCTGGCGGGCGTGCTGCGACGGCCCGACGCGGGCGTGGTCGCGCTGGGCGGCGGCACCCCAACCGCCCCCGGCGCAGGCGAGGCGCTGCGACACGCGCGGACGGAGGGAGTCGCGAGGCTGTGTTACCTGCGCGCGTCCGCCGAGACGCTCGCCGCACGCCTGCGGAAGACCGACCTGGGCGAACGCCCCAGCCTGACCGGATCTGGCACGCTCGAGGAGATCGGGACGCTGCTCGAGCAGCGGGACGGGCCCTATCGCGCACTCGCCGACACGGTCATCGAGACTGACACGCTGAGCGAGGACCAGACGCTTCAGACACTCGCGGCCTGGGCCGAGCAGACCCAGCGGGCCTAGCCCGAGGCCAGCGCCGCGTCCGCCTCGACCACCGCCCTGATGAAATCCCGGATCTTCGACGGGTCCTTCACCCCCGGGGCCGACTCCACCCCCGAGGACACGTCCACCGCGTACGGGCGCACCGCCCGGATCGCCTCGCCCACGTTGCCCGGGTGCAGCCCGCCCGCGAGGAAGACTGGCTTCTCGAAGCCCGAGAGGTGCGCGGCGAGCTCGCGCCAGTCCAGGGCCACGCCCTCGCCGCCGTCCCCGCCGTCGATGAGCACCCCGTCCACCTCGTCGTGCCCCCCCCACCGCTTGAGCTGGGAGCCGATGGTGGCCCCGTCGTACCGAAAGGCCTTGACGACGCCGGGCCCGCACGCCTGCACGGTCCGCTCGTCCTCGGAGCCGTGGAGCTGGGAGAGGGGCGTGGGGCAGACCTGCTCGAGCTCGATGTAGTCCTCGACGGACAGGTCGCGCGTGACGCCCACCGCGGTGACCAGGGGCGGGAGGGCGAGCATGATCCCGAGCGCGTCCTCGGGCTCGATGAAGCGGGGCGAGCCCTTGACGAAGACGAAGCCGACGGCGTCGGCCCCGGCCTGCGCCGCGGCCCGGGCGGCCTCGTGGCTTCGGATGCCGCAGACCTTGACGCGTGTGCGATGCCGGGCGGTGTGTTCGCTCATGACGTGGTATCCGGCTGGGCGGGGTGGTGCTCGTCGAGGTGGGCCAGGTCGTCTCGCGCGATGGACTTGATCTCGTCGGGAGCGTCGCCCCCGAGCACACGCTCGAGCTGCCGGCGGGCGAGCCCCGGCTCGCCCAGATGGTCGGCGTGGATGCGGGCGAGCAGGACGCGCACCGCCGCGGCCTCCGGGTCGGTGTGGTAGGCCTCCAGGAAGCGGGTCCAGGCGCCGGCCGCCTCGGCGTGCAGGCCCCGCTCGACCATGTGGTTCGCCAGCCGGTACTGGGCGTTGCGCGCCAGCGTCGTGGCGGAGCGGTCGTGGGCGTACGTGTCGGTCAGCTCGCGGTAGGCCTCCAGCGCACGGTCCAGGTCGTTCTCGGCGACCGCGGTGGAGACCGCCGCCCGGGCGCCGGCCAGCTTCTCGGCCCGCTCGTCCTGACGCCTGGACTCGGGACGGCGGGCCGGCCGGGGCGTGTGGTTGGCCGCGGCCGACTTGAACTGCCGACGCCGGTGCGACTGCCTGAAGATGGTGAACAGGTCGTACGGCTCGCGCGGGAGGACCCTGAGCCAGAGCAGCCCCATCGCGACGACGAACCCGAAGGCGTACCCGGCGAGGTGGGCCACGCGCGCGATGCCGTCGTCGGCGTTGAACAGGACCAGGTTGAACGCGATCGCCAGCCCGATCAGGAACCACGCGGGCACGTAGATCATGCCGCCCAGGATGTAGAAGCACCGGATGTTGGTCCGCGGGAACAGCACCAGGAAGGCCCCGGTCACGCCCGCGATCGCCCCCGAGGCCCCGATCGCCGGCGTGTACACCCGGACGCCCGGGGCGACGGCCTGGAACTCGACCGAGGCGTGGGCCACGCCCGCCCCCGCGGCGGCGCCCAGGTAGAGCAGCACGAACCCCCACCAGCGCAGGCGGTCCTCCACCGCCTGCCCGAAGACGTACAGGAACAGCATGTTCCCGCCCAGGTGCAGCAGCCCGCCGTGGAACAGGGTGTGGGTGAAGAGCTGGTACCAGCGGAACCCGTCGCCCCCGACGACCCAGAAGCGAGACATGAGCTGCCTCGCCCCCGCCTCGTCGGACCCCTCGTAGATCAGGAACGCGACGTACGCCAGCGTCGTGACCAGCACCAGCACCGGGGTGACCCGGGCTGGGCGGTGTAGGGGGCGGTCTGTGCCGAGCGGGATGAGCACGGGCGATGGTACGGGCGAGAGACAGCCCGGGAGGGCGGCCCGGGGCGGCGGGGACCCGTGCGGGCACAGGGGGGTGGGCGGGCGTGGGGGCGGGGGGGCGTGTTCGCTCCTATAGTCGTGACCGTGCGGGCGCCGGCCCGCGAGAATCGACGACCGAGCAGGGAAGATCCGGAGGATCGACGAGATGAGCACCTACGTGAAGGGCCTCGAGGGAATCGTGGCTGCGCAGACCGAGATGTCGTACATCGACGGGCAGAACGGTGTGCTCGAGTACGTGGGGATCCCGATCGGCGAGCTCGCGGAGCACTCGACGTTCGAGGAGACGGTCTTCCTGCTGTGGAACAAGCGTCTGCCCAGCGAGAGCGAGCTGGAGGGCTTCACGAGGGAGCTCCGCCAGCGGTACGAGCTGCCGCCCCACATGGCCGACCGGATCGTGCAGCTCCCCAAGGACGCCCAGCCGATGCACGTGCTGCGGACGATGGTCAGCGCGCTGGCGATGCACGACCCCGAGCCCAACGCGATCGAGCCGGACAAGGCCCGCAACAAGGCGCTGAACATCCTGGCCAGCACCCCGACGCTGGTGGCGTTCTACGACCGCTACCGGCGCGGGCAGGAGCTGATCCACCCCGACACCTCGCTGGGCTTCAGCGAGAACTTCCTGTACATGCTCAATGGGGAACGCCCCACCGAGTCGATGGCCCGCGCCTTCGACATCTGCATGATCACACACGCGGACCACGGGCTGAACAACTCCACCTTCACCGCGCGCGTCATCATCTCGACGCTGTCGGACATGTACTCGGCGATCACCGGCGCCATCGGCTCGCTGCGGGGCCCGCTGCACGGCGGCGCCAACGAGGGCGTCATGAAGATGCTCAACGAGATCCCCAGCGTGGACAAGGCCGAGTCGTACGTGATGGACAAGCTGGCCAAGAAGGAGCGGATCATGGGCTTCGGGCACCGGGTCTACAAGGCCAAGGACCCGCGGGCCACCAAGCTCATGACCCTCGCCAAGCAGCTCGCCGACGACACCGGCAACTCCGAGCTCTACGAGAAGTCGCACCGGATCGAGCAGATCATGGAGCGCGAGGTCGCCAAGAAGGGCATCTACCCCAACGTCGATTTCTACTCCGCCACCACGTACCACTGCATCGGACTGAGCCTGGACCTGTTCACGCCCATGTTCGCCATGAGCCGCATCGCAGGCTGGGCCGGGCACGTGCTCGAGCAGCTCGCCGACAACCGCCTCTACCGCCCCAAGGCCGAGTACATCGGCCCCCACAACGTGTCGTACCAGCAGCCCGCGGGCCAGGCCTGAGACGGCGGTGCCCGCGCGGCCCCGCACCATCGGTCTGTTCCAGTGGCGCATGGATTGGGCGGACCTGTGGCTGAGCCAGTGCGAGGGGCCGCTCGGGTTCGAGCCCTGCCCCGGCGGTCGCTCCCCGGGGATCGAGCTGCGACCGGGCGACCGCTCCGCCGATCACCTCCTGCTGATCGGGCCGCCCGTGAGCGCCTCCGGGCAGCCGCGCCTGGGATACCTCGCACGCAAGCGGGCCAAGCTCTCGGGCCGGTACGACGCCGAGCGCGGCGCGCTGGCGATCGAGGCGCTTCGCCGTCCGCGTGAGGATCTGACGATGCTGGTGTACGAGCCTCCCGCCGCGTTCAGCGACGCGTGGTTCGAGATGGCGCGCGAGCGGTGCTCCGCGGTGTACGCCCCCGACGAACGTGCCACGCACCCCGTGGTGCTGCCCGCGACGTGGAGCTTCGACGAGCGTCTCGCGAGCCTGCGGGGCGAGACACCGCCCCCGCTCCGCGACCGCCCGCTGGACGTGGTCTGCGTGACCAGCGGCAAGTCGATGTTCCCCGGGCACGACCGGCGCCTGGCCTTCCTGCGCGATCTCCGCAAGGCCGGCGTCTCGCTGGAGCTCTTCGGACGGGGGCTCCCCGCCGACCTGCGTGGACGCGGGCCCGTGCTCTCCAAGGCGACCGTGCTCCGAGCCGCCAAGCTCACGCTCGCCATCGAGAACGAGGACACCGAGGACCGCTACGTCAGCGAGAAGCTGTGGGACCCGATCGTGTGCGGGAGTGTGCCGCTGTACTCCGGCGGGCGGGCGCCGGAGACGCTGGGCGTGGGGGGCTCGCTCGTACGCGTGCCCGACTTCGGGGAAGCGGGCGTCGAGGCGGTGCGGGACGCCGCGTCACACGCGGGCGAGGTGTGGGAAGCGAAGCGATCGTCGATCATGGACGCCCGGGCCCGTGCGCTGGGCGATCTCCGGCTGGTGTCGTGGGCCGCGCTGACGCTCGGGTGATCCGGGGTCATCCACCCGCGGCCTCGCGGTAGACCGCGACCGTCTCCCGGGCGCAGCGGTCCCACGAGAAGCGTGCTCGATTTTCCGCCGCCCGAGCGAGCAGGCCCGACCGCACGCCCGGGTCGAGGGCACGCGTGACGGCGCCGGCGAGGTCCTCGGGCTCGTGCGGATTGAACCGCAGGCCGGACTCCCCCACCACCTCCCGGTACACGGGGATGTCGCTGCACACCACCGGCACGCCCGCGGACTGCGCTTCGAGCACCGGGAAGCCGAACCCCTCGCGCACGGAGGGCGAGATCAGGCACGTCGCGCCGCGGAGCAGCGACGCCATCGCCTCGTCGCTGGGGCGCTCCACGAGCTCGATCCGTCGCCGGCGCGACAGCAACTCCACGCGGAAGGCCTCGGTGGGACGCCAGGGCGGACCGGCGACGGTCAGACCGACGCCCGACGGCCACGCGTCGAGATCGATCGCGTCCAGCAGCGTGCGGAAGTTCTTGTACCCCCCCCGCTCGCCCACGAACAGGGCGTACGCGGGCTCGGCCGGACGTGATCCCTCTTCGCCCTGCGCGAACAGGTGATCGCACCCCCAGTGCACGACCCGGGTCTTGCCCTCGGCGCCGGGGTAGAACCGGGCGAGCTCGTCCGCGGTCGCGCGCGAGATGGCGATCACGCGCGTCGCACGCTCGATCAGGTCGCGCCGCGTGCGGAACATACGCCCACGCTCGGACCCGGTGCACAGCTCGCTGTACCGCTCCAGGATCAGGTCGTGCACCGTGTGCACGAACGGCGTGTCGCCGATCGGGCCCGTGTCCCAGGTGGAATGGAAGACGTCCGCCTCCGCCTCGGCCCGGCGCAGGGCGGGCGCCCCGAGACGCGGCTGCAGCGCCCGGCGCCACGTCCGCGGGAGCAGGTCGGGCGCGGGCAGCCCCGGACGCAGCATCGACGGCGTGCGGGGGAGACCGGCCTTGGCCCGCTCCAGCAGCGAGAGGGTCGCCTCCACCCCGTCCGGCAGGTGATCGATCAGCTCGCGGAACGCGCGCTGCACCCCGCGCTGGTGACCGTTCTGGAAGGCGATCCCGTCGTAGAGCACGCGCATCGGTGAAGCGTAGCCGAGCACGCCCGCACGCGGCCCGGCGGTAGGATGGGGCATGGACACCCCCGTGGCCATGATCGTGTTCAACCGGCCGGACCACACCCGCGCGGTGGTCGATGCGCTGCTGGACGCGGGCCCGGACCGCGTCTACGTCATCGCCGACGGCCCTCGACCCGGCCACCCGACCGACGCCGACCGGTGCGATCGGGTGCGCGAGACGGTCGAACGACTTGGGGAGCGGTCCGAGCTGGTCCGCGTGTACAGCGACGCCAACCTCGGGTGCCGCGAGCGGGTGGTCAGCGGACTGGACGGGGTCTTCGCTCGCGAGGAGCGGTGCGTGATCCTGGAGGACGACTGCGTCCCGCACCCCTCCTTCTTCCGGTTCTGCGCAGAGCTGCTGGAGCGGTACGCCGCGGACGAGCGGGTGATGAGCGTCTCGGGCGACTCGCTCCAGAACGCCCTGGGCGGGATGACCTTCGGGGCGGACTACTTCTTCACCCGGTACTGCCACGTGTGGGGATGGGCGACGTGGCGGCGGGCCTGGCGTCACAACGCGGGGATCCTGGAGCGCTGGCCCCGTCTGAAGCGCGAGGGCCTGCTGCGAGAACGCCTCGACACCCTCCACGAGCGCGTGTTCTGGACCGACTGGCTGGACCGCTGCGCCGACGGACGCCTGAACACGTGGGACGTGCCGTGGACGCTGGCGATGTGGGAGGCGGGCGGGCTGTCGATCTCGCCGTCGAAGAACCTCGTCCGCAACATCGGGATGGACGCGCAGGGCACGCACCACACGGAGGACTCGGAGCTCGGCAACCTGCCGGCGAACGAGATGCGCTTCCCGCTTCGTCACCCCGGCTCGGTCGAGCGCCACGCCGAGGCGGACCGCTGGGCCGACCGGCACCTGTACAGCGGGTCGCCGCGAGACCGCTACAAGCGTCTGTACCGCGGCTGGAAGAAGCGCGTGCGCGGACGCGTCCGCGGGCTTCTGGGGCGGGCGCGGGCCCCGGGGCGGGCGGGCTGATATCCTGCCCCCCCTATGAACGCGGAAACACTGAGCGTGATCTCAATCGTGCTGTCGGTCGCGGCCCTGTGCGCGCTGCTCGTGCAGTGGAAGCGTGTCGCGGTCCTTCGCCGGCGCGCGAAGCGGTCGCTGTACGTCGGCCCCGATCCGCACCTGCGCCTGCAGAAGCAGGTGTACGACCGGGCGGCCCGACTCGAGGCCGCCCGGCGAGGATGGGAGCCCCCGCTGCCGATCGAGTTCCGCTCGGAGTGGGGCGAGGACACGCTGCTGTTCGACCTGTTCGAGGGCCAGGAGTCGGGCGTGTACATCGAGGCGGGCGCGCTGGACGGGCGGGAGAACAGCGTGACGTGGGTGTTCGAGGCGCTGGGCTGGACGGGGCTGCTGGTCGAGGCGATCCCGGAGCGCGCCGAGCAGTGCCGCTCGCACCGTCCCGGATCGAGGGTCGTGCACGCCGCCCTGGACGCGGAGCGCACCGACGGGACCGTCGAGTTCCTGGTCCCCAGCGACCCCGAGCAGCAGCCCAGCGCACACCGCGCAGACCGGCACTCGAGCGAGGTGGACGCGGGCCTCGAACGCGCCGGCGCACGGATGAGCCGCGTCAGCGTGCCACTCACGACCATGAACGCGGCCCTGGAGCAGGCCGGCTTCGACCGCGTGGACTTCGCGATCATCGACGTGGAGGGGATGGAGCCCGAGGTGCTGCGCGGGTTCGACCTCGCCCGGTTCGCCCCGCGCGTGCTGATCATCGAAGACCTCGGGCTCGGCGTGCGCGACGAGCTGACCCCGCTGCTCGAGCCCGCCGGGTACCGGCAGGCGATGTGGCTGGGCGCCAACCGCGTCTACGTCCGTCGCGATGACCAGCGTCTGAGCGAGCGGGCCGACCGGCTCGCCGAGACGGTGTACTCGCCCCTGGTCCGCCCCCGGGGTCACAAGAGCCACGCCGATTACGACCTGCCCTGACCCCTCACAGCCCAAGCTCGAACAGCATCTGCTCCAGGATGGTCCGGCTCTCAGGCTCGGACCCGAACGGCTCGACCAGGATCCGCACGGCGCAGCACCCGCCCTCGGTCTGGATGTTCACACGCGTGCGCTGGCGAAAGATCAGGTCGTCCGGGTCCGCTCCCGGCGGCGTGCCCAGGATCAGCGCCGAGCCGTGGTCGACCTCGCGATGTGAGATCGTCAGCCCGCGACGGGACAGCACCCGCTCCGCCGCCGCCGCCGCGGACGGGACCGTTATGTAGCAGGGCAGGTCCGCCCGGAGCTGGCGCCCCTGGAACACCGCCTCGACCCCGGTCACGCCCTGCACGCCCTCCTGGGGCACGAACCTGGGGCGCGCGGCGCACGACGCCAGCGACGCCAGGATCAGGACAAACCCGATTCGCGCCCAGGGGGCCCCGGAAGTGGTGTGACGCCGTCGATCCATCTGCTCATGTCGAGATCGGCGGGATCGATCCGGTCGCTCCACTCGTCGAACAGACCGGCCAGCACCGGGTCGAGCGGCTCGGTCGCGAGCGGCGGTTCCGGGACCGTCACACCCTCGGTCGCCCGGTCCGGGGCCGAACCCACGGACGAAACTTGCTCCGTTGAGTCCGGCGCGGGCTCGGGCGGGGCCCGGTCGGGCCGAGGCCCCCCGGGGCGCTTCGTAGGGGCGTACCCGAACTCGTGCATCCAGTGCGCGATCGCGTAGGGATCGAGCGGCACGTCGTGCACGAAGGGGGGCTCGGGGTCCGGCTCGCCTTTGTCCAGGTCCGACGCGAGCTGCTTCAGGAACGTGCCGTTGCCCACCTGCGACGCCCCGGCGCTCGCCGCCGCACGGATCAGACGCCGGTCCGACGACACCAGCGTGATCTCGATCCCCCTGGACCGGGCCAGGATGTCCTCGATCAGGTCGTCCGCCTCGAGGTGACGGCCCGACCACAGCACCTCGGCGGGCGGCTGGGTGGGCGATCCGGGGCGACCGGGGTGGTGCAGGCGGGCCCAGGCCTGCCCCTCGCGTGTGAACGTGCGGCAGGAGGCCGGGAACTCCGGCCCCGGGGTTCCGTCGGCGACCACCCGCACCCGCCGGTCGGCGTAGCGGGTCCTGGGCAGGGTGGCGACGAGGGACCGGATCGTGAACCCCCTGTGACGACGGGGCAGGCACCACTGGGCCCGGAGCACGTTGTAGGCGTCGATCAGGAGCACGCGAGAGGGTAGGGGCGAGGGCCGTAAGCGAGCCCTAACTTGCCGGGGGCGTGGCGTGTGCGCGACGCGGGTTGACCGGGGGGGGCGGGAGGTCTTGAATAGGGGCCCGGGCCGGCGAGCCCGGGTCACTCCCGCGAAAGGACCATCCGCGTATGGCGATTCGGATCAAGGCACGCAACGGCGAGGGCGTCGAGCAGATGATGCGCCGGTTCAAGAAGCTCTGCGAGAAAGAGGGCTTGACCAAGGACATCAAGAAGCGCGAGTTCTACGAGAAGCCGTCCGAGCGGAAGCGCCGTGACCAGCGGAAGGCCCAGAGCCGGGCCGCGCGCGAGCGGACCTGACCCCCCACTCCCCCCTCGATCGCTCCGAATCCGGAGCCGGGCGAGTGGGGACACCAAACCGAGCGGGATGACTGCGGGCACGCCGAGGCGGGCCCGTGTTTTTTTTGCCTCGCGTGCCCGCCGGCCCCCTGTTTCCTCCCGATCCCCCTTGCCCGGAAACGGGATTCCTGCGCCGGAATGGGGGCGGATCGGTCGTTTCGGGCTTCCGTGGGGGAGGCGGGGGCTATAGTCGCAGCCCGTTTTGGGGCGGTTGGACAGGAAAAGGGCCTGTTCGGCCGAAACAGAAGAGACGCAGACACATTCCCGGATCCAGGGCGCGGGCGACGATGAGGGAATCGCCGCCGCGTGGGGCGTCCACCCCCATCCGCGCCCCCCGGTTCGGGAACCGAAAGGCACGACGATGACTCAGTTGGCCCTGGATCCGCTCGCCTCGCTCCCCGTTCTCGGCTCCTTCGGCGACATCCCGCCGGTGTACTGGCTGGCCCCGGTCGGGGCGGTGCTGGCGCTGGTGATGGCGAAGGTCTTCAGCGGATCGGTGATGAAGCGTTCCGAGGGCGACGAGGAGATGGTTCGGATCGCCGAGGCGGTCCGCCAGGGCGCGATGGCCTACCTCGTCCGCCAGTACAAGGTCGTCGCGGGCGTGTTCGTCCTGCTGATCGCCTTCATCGCGGTCATGTACGCCCTGAAGCTGCAGGCGTGGCAGTCGCTGATCGGCGTGCCGGTCGCGGGCCTGCTCTCCGGCCTGTGCGGCTGGTTCGGCATGAAGATGGCCACCAACGCCAGCGCCCGCACCACCAACGCCTGCAAGAACTCGCTCAACGACGGCCTGACCGTCGCCTTCCGCTCGGGCGCCGTGATGGGCCTGGTTGTGGTCGGCTTCGCGCTGGCAGACGTGAGCTTCTGGTTCGCGGTCTTCAACGCCACCGACCTGGTGGACGGCGGCATCCAGGGCATCGCGACCGTGATGCTCTCCTTCGGCATGGGCGCCTCGACGCAGGCCCTGTTCGCACGCGTGGGCGGCGGCATCTACACCAAGGCCGCCGACGTCGGCGCCGACCTGGTCGGCAAGGTCGAGGCGGGCATCCCCGAGGACGATCCCCGCAACCCCGCCACCATCGCCGACAACGTCGGTGACAACGTCGGCGACGTCGCGGGCATGGGCGCCGACCTCTACGAGTCGTACTACGGCTCGATCCTGGCCACGCTGGCCCTGGGCGCCGCCGCGGCCTTCACCGTCTCGGTGGACGGCCTGCCCGACTTCAGCCAGAACGCCTTCGCGCTGACGCTGGGCGTGGCCCCGATGGCGCTGGCGGGCCTGGGCATCATCTGCTCGATCATCGGCATCTTCACCGTCAAGGCCAGGGAGAACGCGTCCTTCGCGCAGCTGCTCAAGGGCCTGCACAAGGGCGTGTACGTCGCCTCGGCCCTGATCATCGTCGGCGCCGGCGGCCTGTTCTACTACCTGTTCGGCTCCGGCGCCGCCGCCGAGGGACTCGCGACCGCCGGCACGAGCTGGTGGGGCCTGCTGCTCGCGATCGTCGCGGGCCTGGTCGCCGGCAACGTGATCGCCTCCGCGACCGAGTACTACACCTCCTACGAGCACCCCCCGACGCAGCGGATCGCCGAGCAGGCCCTGACCGGCCCGGCCACCGTCATCATCTCCGGCATCGCCGAGGGCATGAAGTCCACCTGGGCCTCGCTGCTCACCGTGGTCGTCGCGATCATCGTCGCCTTCGCCTTCGCGGGCGGCGGCGAGAACTTCCTGATGGGCCTGTACGGCGTCGGCATCGCCGCCGTCGGCATGCTCTCCACCCTCGGCATCACGCTCGCGACCGACGCCTACGGCCCGATCGCGGACAACGCCGGCGGCAACGCCGAGATGACCGGGCAGGACCCCTCCGTGCGTGAGCGGACCGACATGCTCGACTCGCTGGGCAACACCACCGCGGCGATGGGCAAGGGCTTCGCCATCGGCTCGGCCGCCCTGACCGCACTCGCCCTGTTCGCCGCGTACATCCAGGTCGTGCAGACCCAGATCACCACGCAGTCCGAGTCCTTCGTCGACGCGGGCAGCTACGCCGCGCCCGCCGGGTCCGACACGTTCGCGGTCTACGAGGGCTACGGCAAGTTCGCCGTGGTCACGGGCAGCGGCGAGGACCGGACCGTGGACGGTGGGATGGTGCTCGAGGTCGAGGGCTCGCACGGTGGCGCCGGCTACCGCAAGGCGCTCGAGATCGGGCAGGTCTTCCCGGTCACCGACATGACCCCGACGCGCTACACCGTCGCCGCGACGGTCGAGCACACCACCGGCGACGTGACGCACAACGACACCTACGGGCTCAGCCTGGCCTCGAGCCGCAACGGCTCGATCGCCGACGTGCTGCGCTTCTACGACGTGACGCTGGCCAACCCCCGCCTGCTGGGCGGCGTGTTCATCGGCGTGCTGCTGGCCTTCCTGTTCTGCGCCCTGACCATGAACGCGGTGGGGCGAGCAGCCTACGCCATGATGGGCGAGTGCCGCCGCCAGTTCGCCAAGATCCGCGACGGCCTCCGCGCCGGGGGCATGAGCGAGGAGGACGTGCAGAACCCCGACAACTGGCCCAAGCAGGGCCTCGACGTCGACGGCCATCACTACCCCGACTACGCCAACTGCGTCGCCATCTCGACCGCGGGCGCACAGAAGGAGATGGTCGTCCCCGCGGTGCTCGCCATCCTCATCCCGATCGCCGTCGGCCTGGTGCTCTCGGTGCCGGGCGTGATGGGCCTGCTGGCGGGCGGCCTGACCTCCGGCTTCGCCGTGGCGGTCTTCATGGCCAACGCCGGCGGCGCCTGGGACAACGCCAAGAAGCTGCTCGAGTCCTACGGGCGCATCACGGCCCAGCAGATGGTGGACGGCACGGGCGAGTCGGCCAAGGTCCCCGCCGCGGTCCGCGACGCCATCAAGGCCCGGGCCCAGGAGGCCGTCGCCGCCGGCCACCCCGACACCATCGTGTACGGCAAGGGATCGGACGACCACAAGGCCACGGTCGTGGGCGACACGGTCGGCGACCCGTTCAAGGACACCTCCGGCCCGTCCCTGAACATCCTGATCAAGCTGATCTCGATCGTCTCGGTCGTGTTCGCGGGCCTGATCGTGAAGTTCGGTCCGGTGGTCGGGGCCGCGATCGGCCTGGGCTGAGCCCGCTCGATCCGATCAATCAACACGATGCCCGGGCCTGTCCCGGGTGTTTTTTTGCGCCATCCCATGCCAGAACCCATCAATCCGCAAGAACACGCGTGACACCCGCAGCCTCGCCCCTAAAATAGGACACGTGTATCCTTGTTAGAAGGGAGAGTATATGCGTGCTCATGTATTCATCGCCGTGCTCGTTGCGACTCCGCTCGCACAGGCCCAGGTCACTATCACCGACGCCAACCACCGCCTCTCCGTTTTTGCCGAGGCCGACCTCGACCCCGACCATTCCGACTCGTTCGTCGGCTCCGCACTGGGTCACTTCGCCGACCAGCGCTCAATCGAGGCCGGCTATCCCAGTGTTCTCTCCAGGGCCACCGCCATGGAAGACTCCACCATTCTTGCAGACACCTCGATCTTCGAGGGTGTCCTCTCCGCCGACGCCGAGGGCTGGACCTACGAGTGGGACCGTGGGATGGGAACGGCGGTCACCTCGCTCACCGCCAGCTTCACCGTCGTCACGGAGATCGAGATTGTCTTTGACTACGCCATCGAGACGACTCGACAGGGTGCTTTGGTCACCAATTACGCCGAGGTCGGCCTGCTCAGCATGAGCACCTACAACTACCTGTACATCGCCGACCATGGCTACGGCGCAAACGGCTTCGCCACCTCCCAGGCCGTCACCCTCGCGCCCGGTGACTACCTGCTCAACTTCACCGCCGAGGCCTTCGCGGGGACCCTCTCCGAGCCCGGCATCGCCGCCTATGCCGCCGAGACCACCCTCACCTACGACGTCGCCTTCGTCCCCGCGCCCCCCTCCCTCGCGGCGCCCTTCGCATTCTGCCTCCTGACCGCGTGCCGCCGACGTCACGGTTAACACGAGCCCCTCCCGCCGGACACCCGACGCACGCACGCCAGCCCCACCACGGGTAGGCTGGCGCCATGCACCCCATCCTGACCCTCGCTCTCGTCACCCTCGCCGCCCTCCTCGCTGCCGCCGGAGCGCTCCACCTGTTCAAACGACTCGGCCCGCCCGGCAGGGCCCTCGCCGCCTGGTTCACCAGCGCCCCGGGCCTGGACGTCTGGATCTTCTACTTCACGATCGCCCCCATGGTCGCCGGCATCGTCGTCGGCCACCAGCACTACGGCTCCTGGTGGGGCTGGGCCGCGGGCCTCATCGTCGCCGTCGCCGTCCAGGTCCTCACCGTCATGATCTGGACGCCGCTGCACGAGCTGGCCCACCCGGAGGCCCGCGCGCAGCCGCGCCTCGTGCACCAGATCAACTCCTCGGTCGGTCGCTGGCGGAACCACAGCGCGGTGTGGTGGACGGCGCTGGCGGTGCCCCTGTTCGCGCTGGTGCGGATCGCCGAGTGGATCGTGTACCCGCCCCTCACGTGGCTGGTGCGTCTGCCGAAGTACCGGGCGTCCGAGTGGGTCAACGTCAGCCGGCACAAGTTCGACGGGCTCGTCGGGCACGACCTCATCTGGTGCCTCTACTGCGACTGGATGACGGGCGTGTGGTCGCTCGGCACCGAGATGCTGCGCAACGTCGAGAGCTTCTGGTGCCCCATCCGCTTCGACTCGTCCAAGAAGTGCGCCAACTGCACCGTGGACTTCCCCGACCTGGACAACGGCTGGACGCCCGCCGACGGCACCATCGCGGACGCACGCGCCACCCACGCGCGCCACTACCCCGGCCCCGGCGGGACCAACGCGTGGTTCGGCCACCCGGTCTGGCTGACCGTCGAGGGCGACGAGCAGCAGGCCGACAAGGGCTGACCGCGCACCGATACCGGACCGGCGTGTGTTTCAGACGCCGCTGAAACTTGCCTCGGCCCCGTCGGTGGGCCCGCTTTTTCCGCGCGCGTTCGCATCCGCCGGGGCGCGGGGCCCCGAACCCGTGGGCGTGTCCGACATCCTGTCGGAACGGACCACGCCCGCCCGGCGACGGGTCACCCCGCCCGGGCGGAACCGAACACACGGACAGCGCGACCAGCCCCGCCGAGCGGGGTGCGCCACAGGAGCATCGACATGTACGCAGCAGTGAATCGGATCGCACGCCTCGCTCTGATCGCCGGAACCGTGAGCGCCGGCGGCGCGTTGATGGGTCTCGCCTCGTCGGGCGAGCGGGAGCAGGACCGGCACGCGCGGGCGGACGCCCCCACCATCGTCGAGATCGCCGCGGGCAACGAGGACTTCTCGACGCTGGTCTCCGCGGTCAAGGCCGCGGGCCTCGTCGAGACGCTGAACTCCGAGGGGCCCTTCACCGTGTTCGCCCCCACCAACGACGCCTTCGCCGGGCTCGACCAGCGTGCCCTGGCCAACACGCTGAGGGACACGGAGCGTCTGACCCAGCTGCTCACCTTCCACGTCGTGCCCGGTCGCATCACCGCCGAGCAGCTCGCGACTACCCGCTTCCTCGAGACCGTGAACGGCAACCGCGTCGAGATCGGTCGCAACGGGGGGCTGGGGGTCGAGCAGGCGTCGATCGTCGCCGCCGACATCGAGGCGGGCAACGGCATCATCCACGTCATCAACGATGTGCTCATCCCGACCAAGCTCGACATCGTGGAGACGGCGTCGTCGGCCGGCTCCTTCGAGACGCTCATCGCCGCCGCGAGGGCCGCGGGCCTGGCCGGGTCTCTCAAGAGCGACGGCCCGCTCACCGTGTTCGCGCCGACCGACGAGGCCTTCGCGGCGCTCGGGGCCGACACCATCGAGACGCTGCTGCGCCCGGAGAACAAGCAGACGCTCGCGACCGTCCTGAGGTACCACGTCGTGAGCGGCCGGACCTACTCCGGCGCGCTGCTGGGCGGGGCCGAGATCAAGACCCTCTCGGGCGAGACCGTGGAGGCCTCCTTCGGCCCGAGCGGGCTGTCGCTCAACGACAAATCGCGCGTGACGACCGCCGACCTGGGCGCGACCAACGGGGTCATCCACGTCATCGACTCGGTGCTGATCCCCCCGAGCCTGGCCGAGGCACTCGGGGCGCTGAACAACCCGCTCCGCGCCACCGACGACGCGGTCGTGGCCACCATCGCCGGCGCGATCGATCTCGGGGCACCGCTGTTCAACGAGGGCGACACGGGACGCTGCGCCGCCGTCTACCGCGCCGCGGCCCTGTCGCTGGTGAACTACGACGCCTTCGGCCTCGAAGACAGCGAGCGCACCCTGCTTGAGGGCGCGCTGGACCGGGCGGGCCACCAGCCAGACCGCGACGCCGCGTGGACCCTGCGACGCGCCTTCGACCGGATCCTGCGGGACCGCGTCGGGGCGACGGCCGAGGCGGAGCGCACGGCCCGTCGCGGCGACCACTGACCCGGGCTCCCCGCCCGGCCGCACGCCGGGCGCGAACCGCCACCACAACCGGAGCGGGCGTGCACCGCCCGCCCCGCGACTCAGGGACGGCCCCGCTCGCGGCGGGGCCGTTTCCTTTTCAGGCGGGTGGGCGTTGGCACGCGCCGTGACGCGGGCAGGTGATCAGGTGGTCGTTCACCAGGCCGCACGCCTGCATCATCGCGTAACAGGTCGTGGGCCCGACGAACCGGAAGCCGCGCTTCTTCAGGGCCTTGCTCATCAGGGCGGACTCGGGCGTGCTGGCCGGAATCTCCTTCATCGTGCGGAAGCGGTTGACCGTTGTCTCACCCCCCACGAACGACCAGAGCAAGCCGCTCAGCGAGCCCCCGTCCTGCATCAGAGCCCGCGTGGCTTTCGCGTTGTCCACGATCGCCTCCAGCTTCCCCCGGTGCCGGATCAGCCCGGCGTCTTGCAGTCTGCTCTCGATGCCCGCGGGCGTGATGCGTGCGACCCGGTCGATCTCGAAACCCGCGAACCGGTCCCGGTACCGCTCACGCTTCCGCAGGACCGTGATCCAGCTCAGCCCGGCCTGCTGACCCTCGAGGCACAGCTTCTCGAACAGACGCGTGTCGTCACGGGTGGGCACCCCCCACTCCTCGTCGTGGTAGCGGACGTACAGCGGGTCCTCCCCGGCCCACGGGCAGCGTTGCGGTTCAGGCATCCGTCGTGTCTCCGGCCAGCGCCCGCAGGCGTCCGATGGTGTCCAGGTCCAGGTTCCCCCCGGTGAGCATCACGCCGACACGCCCCGGGGCACGGTCCCGCGCCGCCGCCGCGAGGGCCAGCGCACCGCTCGGCTCGACCACGAGGCGCAGTCGCTCCAGGCAGAACAGCGTCCATCGGGCCAGCTCGGCGTCCGAGACCGTCGTCATGCGGTCCACCCGCTCCAGCACGATCGGGAAGGTGTACCGGCCGAGGTAGGGCGTGCGGGCGCCGTCCGCGATCGTGTCCGGGTTGCGGACCGTGCGGAGAACGCGGTCGCGGAAGCTCCTGTTCGCGTCGTCCGCCGCCTCGGGCTCGACCCCGACGACCTCGCACCCGGGGGCCAGGGCCCTGGCCACCGTGGCGCACCCGGACAGCAGCCCGCCCCCGCCGCAGCAGACGTACAGGCGTTCCAGATCGGGGGCCTCCTCGAACAGCTCCAGCGCCGCGGTCCCCTGCCCGCTGATCACGTCCGGGTGGTCGTAGGGCGGGATGAGGGTCATGGGCTCGCGCTCCAGCAGGCGGGCCGCGACCTCCTCGCGGCTGATCTCCGCGGGGTCGTAGGTCTCGACGCGCGAGCCGTCGGGGGCGTGCTCGAGCAGGCGCCGAGTGGATGCGAGCTTCACGCGTGGCGCGTCGGACGGCATCACGATCACGCCCCGCACCCCGAGCGCCGCGCACGCGTACGCCACGCCCTGCGCGTGGTTCCCGCTGGAGTAGGCCAGCACGCCGTCGCGGCGACGCTCTTCCGACAGGCACGCGATCGCGTTGGTCGCCCCGCGGATCTTGAACGCCCCGATCGGCTGCAGGTTCTCGCACTTGAGACGCACGCTCGCCCCGCACGACGCGTCCAGCACCGGGCTGGTCAGCACCGGCGTGCGGGTCGCGTGCCCGGCGATCCGGGCGGCCGCGGCGCGGACGGTGTCGATCGAGACCGCGTCCGCCAGCGCCGGGTCGGGCGCCGCCCCGTCGGTCCAGGGCTCGCCTGTGCGTGTGTCCGCCATGGCGGGATGGTAGTGAACGCGTCGGGACCGGCGGATGAAAAAAACCGCCCGGGCGCGGGCCCGGGCGGCGTTCCTGGGACTCTTCCCAGGAGAGTCTGATGGTGGGCTGCGCTAGACGGCAAACCCCGTCGAGCCGCCGTTACCGGCACAGCCCTCCGATACAGTCACTTGCTAACACTGGATCACCTCCTGTTCTGAAAGGCCCTTCCCAGCCGTCGCGGAGCGTGACCGCCCGCCGCCGGGTTCCTCTCCCCCGGGCCGTCACCCGGGGCTCATCGCCCGAGGCGGGCAGAGCCCGTCCTCGCACGTCGGGCACGCTCGCGCGTCGCGTCCCGGGGGTTCTCCCCGGCGGCCGACCGCTCGCGCCGTCCCGATCCGACCATTATCGACAATTCAACGACGCCCGCAAGAGCGCTGTTCGCGCCAGTCGGGATTTTTCAGCCCGCGCGATCACCCCCCGGGCGGCCCTCAGCCGTCCAGCTCGTCGAACGCGCCCTTCGAGGCCTCGCCGTTCAGGTACTCCTGGAACTCCCCCGTCTTGTACGAGATGAAGCAGAACGCGTGGTGCAGGGTCACCCACTCGATATCGGACGGGTCCTCGTCCAGGTCCTTGCGGAGTCGGTTGAGTTCGGCGAGGAGACGCTCGGCCTTGATGCTGCTCACGGGTGGCTCCCATGCTGAAGGCGGTGTGATGGACGGACGGTGTCACCGGATGCTACGCGCCGCGCGGCAGCAGGCGGGCCAGCAGGAACACGCCCGTCATCGCCAGCACCACGCTCGGGCCCGGCATCAGGTCCGCCTCGAAGCTCACCACCAGCCCGAGCAGCGCCGACGCGACCGCCGAGACGACCGACCAGCCCCACACCCAACCCAGCCTCGTCGAGCGGGCCAGCGCGATCGCGCCGGGAAGCACGAACAGCGCCGTCGCCAGCACGATCCCCGCCAGGTTCACCGCCACCACCACCGACACCGCCAGCAGCACCAGCAGCGTGGTCCGCGTCGAGCCCTCGGGCACGCCGAACGCGCGGCTCGCGGGCTCGTCGAACCCCCAGAACACCAGCCGCCGCCTCGTCCACCACAGCCCGAGGGCCACCAGCGCCAGCACCAGCCCCGCGAACAGCGCGTCCGACCACGACGCGCTGATCACGTCACCGAACAGCACCGACTCGAGCGCCGGCGGGCGGCGCGTGCCCGCCTCCGACGCACGCTGCCCCGCGACGCGGTACAGGATGAACCCCAGCGCCATCGCCGCGGCCAGCACGATCCCGATCGCGGTGTCCGGCTTGGTCTCGGGCCTCGCCGACAGCCACGCGATCCCCAGCGCCGCCCCGATCGAGAACACCAACACGACCGCCTGCAGCGCGACCTCGTCCGCCAGGGACGCCCCCCCGAGCCCCAGCGCCAGCCCGAGCCCCACGCCACCGAACGCCGCGTGGCTCACCCCCTGCCCGATGAACGCCAGGCGCTTGAGCACCACCAGCGGGCTCAGCAGCGCCCCCAGCGCCGCGACCAGCAGGGCGGTGACCACGCCGGGCCAGAACACGCCGGCCTGCGGGCCGGTGAGATAGTCCAGCGTGTTCACGGGCCGGTCCCCCCCGGGTGCCCGTGCGAGTGGTCGTGGTGCGTGTGCGTCGGGTCGTCGCACTCCGCGGCCGAGTGCGCGTCCACGTGCACCTCCCCGAACACCGACTCCACGTCGTGCGAGAAGACGTCGGCGAGGACCTGCGGCGTGAGGCCCTCCGGCGCGTCGTGGAAGTGCAGCGTGCGCCGGAGGCACGCGATGCGGTCCGACGTCGCAGCGACCGTGGTCAGGTCGTGCGACACCGTCACCACGGTCAGGTCCAGCTCGTTGTGCAGGCGCTCGATCAGCTCGCCGAAGCGGCGCTGCCCCACCACGTCCACGCCCACCGTCGGCTCGTCGAGCAGCAGGATGCGCGGGCCCGCGGCGACCGCACGCGCGATCATCGCACGCTGCACCTGCCCGCCCGACAGTCGCCCGATCGGGGTGTTGGCGTGCTCGAGCATCCCCACCAGCTCGATGGCCCGCGCGACGGATTCGCGTGCCTCCTCGCTCGGGGCCTGCCACGGACGCAGGCGGGCCTCGATCGGCATCGCGACCACCTGACGCACCGACAGCGGCCAGTCCAGCCCCGCGTTCACCTTCTGCGGGAGGTAGCCGACCAGCCCGCGCCGGCGTGCCTCGTCGGGCGTGCGACCGTCCACGCGGATCACGCCCTCGCGCGCCTCCAGCAGGCCCAGGATCAGCTTCAGCAGCGTGCTCTTGCCCCCACCGTTCGGGCCCAGCACCCCCAGTCGCTCCCCGGGGGCGACCTCGATGCTCACGCCGTCCACGGCGAAGCTCCCCGCGCCAGGGTACCGGTAGCTCACGCCCCGCAGCGAGAGTGCGGGCGGGATCTCAGACGCCGGCGCGTTGTCCGTCGGGAGGGGCATCTCGCGAGTCTACGGGCCGTCGTGCGCCCCCGCGACGGCGATCAGCGTGTCGGCGATGCCCTGCAGCGTCTCCGCGTAGTCACCGCGCCCGAGCGGGTCGATGGTGGCGAGCGTCAGCCCGGACATGTCCGCCAGGCGCTCCGCCGCGCCCCGGGGCATCTGGGGCTCGGTCAGGATCGCGACGGCGCCGGCCTCTTCGATCTTCCGCGCCGCCTCGGTCAGCTCGGCCGGCGTCGGGTCCACCGTCTCCAGCACGCGCACGCTGGCAGCGATCCGGAACCCGTACCGCTCGGCGAACCGCGACAGCGAGTCGTGGTGCGTCACGAACGACTTGCCCAGCACCGGGTTCAGGCGGACCGACAGGGAGCGGTCCAGGTCGTCCAGCTCCGCCATCGCCGACGCGAGCCTGGTCGGCTCGGCCTCGATCGCGACCGCCACCGCCTCCTGCAGCATCTTGGCCAGCGAGGGATCCAGCCACAGGTGCGGGTCCCCCCCGGTGTGGGCGTGGTCGGCGTGGTCGTGCCCCGCGCCCGAGTGGTCGTGGTCGTGCCCGTCGGACTCGATGCCCGCGGCGTCGGCGAACACCACCACCCGGGCGAACTCGGCGCTGATCTGCGCCGCCTTGATGATCCGGCTGTCCAGCCCCATCCCCACTCCGACCACCAGGTCCGCGCGCGCGATCGCGGACAGGTCCGAGGGGATCATCTCGTAGGCGTGCGGCGTCGAGCCGGGACCGATCAGGATCTTCACCTCCGCGTCCTCGGGCAGCAGCGGACGCACGATCCCGGCCAGCGGGGGGACGCTCACGACCACACGCATCGGCCCGGGCTCTCGCTGCTCCCGGCGCGAGCAGGACGCCTGGGATCCCAGCGCCAGGGCGAGCAGGGAGGCGAGCAGGACGCGTATCGTGGTCGGCATGGCGGGGCCTCGGGTGGGTGCGGGAAAGCCTACGCGAGCCGGGTACGGCGGGTTCGTGCCGACGCACGTCGCCCAGACGCCGAACTCGCCTCCGGGGGGATCGCGGCGTACCATGCTGGCCCATCGGGGCGGTAGCTCAGTCTGGTAGAGCGCTGCAATCGCACTGCAGAGGTCGGGAGTTCGAGCCTCCTCCGCTCCATTCCCCGAGGACACACCCCCGCGAGCGGCGTCCGACGCCCACGCGGGGGTTTCGTGTGTACCCGGGGAAACGCCCCCCTCGCGGGCTCACGGCAGGGGCCGGACCCAGTCCTCGCCGACCTCCTCGAACGCCTCCGCCGAGCCGTCCAGCATCGCCGCGTCGAACCGGGTGCCGACCCCGTCTCGCTGCGCCCCGTGACGCCAGCCCAGCCTGTTCTCGACGTGCTCCGGCTGACGGAAGTCCAGCGTGGAGACCGTCCGCGTGGGGGGCGGGCCCTCGCCCGCGATCGCGGTCATCGCCGAATCGAAGTACCAGGGCGCGGAGTCCGGACGCTCCACCCGCCACGTGTCGATAAAGACCGGGCCCGTGTCGAAGTTGTCCCGATCGCCCGGCAGGCCCGCGTGCCCGGTCACGTTCACGGCGTACGTCCGCGTGAGCCCCGGCCCGTCCTGCCGGTCCGCGGACGGGCAGACCAGCACCGAGTCCTCCACGTACAGCTCCGAGGCGGACTCGCCCTCGGGGTTGGCCTGCTGCTGCACGACCACCGCCCAGAACGGGGCCCTGAACCACGGATCGCCCAGCGCCGGCGAGGCGCCGTTGTGCTCCGAGGCGTACAGCATCGAGGCCTGCGCGATCTGGCGCAGGTTCGCCAGGCAGACCGTCTGCTCGCCGGCGCGGCGCGCCCCCGACAGCGAGGGCACGATGATCCCGATCAGCAGCGCGATGATCGCGATGACCACCAGCAGCTCGATCAGCGAGAAGCCGCGGAGCGGGACAGGACGGATTCGGGATTCGGCGGGAGGCATCAGGCGTGTGTTCGCACGCGCAGCGCAACGGATTCGGGCAATGCCTCGACGAAGGCCCGGATCTCGTCCCGCACCCGCCGGTAGTGGCTCATCGCCTCGTCGTCGGACTCGGCGCCAGACGCCAGGCGGGGGGGATCGTCGAAGCCCCGGTGCATCACCAGGGCCCCGCCCGAGAAGACCGGGCAGGTCTCCCGGGCGTGGTCGCACACCGTGACCACCAGGTCCAGCGTGTCCGGGTCGTTGTCCTCGATCGTGTTCGAGCGGTGGTGCGAGATGTCGATGCCCACCTCCGCCATCGCCCGCACCGCCAGCGGGTTCAGACCGTGCGGGCTCGTCCCGGCGCTGCACGCCTCCAGCTCGCCGTCGTGCAGGTGGTTGGCCCAGCCCTCGGCCATCTGCGAGCGGCACGAGTTCCCGGTGCACAGGAAGAGCACGCGTGGGGTTCCGTCGGGTGTGGGCATGGCGTCCTCTCGCGTGCTGGGCTCTGGGCGTGTGTCCTCGTCGGAGCGGAACCCGCGGAGTCCTTTTCGCGAGTCGGATTCGTCCGGGCGTACACACCGGGGCGGCGCTGGATCGTGCACAGCGTACCGTGTTCAGGCCGGATCTTCGATCAGTTTCAGGGCGATCAGGTCCTGCACGTCGATCAGGCCGACCGGGCGACCCGCGCCGTCGGTCACCGGGATCTCGTCGAGGCGGACCTCGCGGACCAGCTGCACAGCGTCCCGCACTAAGTCCTGCTCGTGCAAACGCTTGGGCGAGCGGGTCATCACCTCGCCGACCGGCCGGTCCAGGGCGGCCTCGCCCTGAGCCACCAGCAGCCGCCGGACGTCCGCATCGGTCAGGATCCCCGAGAGCACCCCGTCGGCCCCGACCAGCAGCATGGCGCCCGAACGCCGCCCGTCCCGCTCGGCCAGCGCCAGCGACTCCCGCAGCGTGCCCGTGTCGGGCACCAGGCTCAGCCCCTGACCCACCCGGAACCGCATCACGCTCGACAGCGGCATCATCCGCTTGCCCAGCAGCCCCCCGGGGTGACGCTTGCGGAAGTCCGCGGCGGAGAAGTCCTTCGCGTCCGAGACCGCCAGGGCCAGGGCGTCGCCCAGGGCCATCATCGCGGCTGTGGAGCTGCTGGGGGCCAGGTTGTTCGGGCAGACCTCCGTGAGGGTGCCGACGCTCAGGTGGGCGTCGGCGAGCGAGGCCAGGTGCGTGTCGTGCCCGCGTGAGATCGCGATGACCGGGACGCGGTCCTGCCTGAGCAGGGCCGCGAGCGCCAGCACCTCCTCGGTGCCCCCGCCGTAGCTCAGCAGCACCGCGACGTCGCCCCGCCGGATCCGCCCCAGGTCGCCGTGCGCCGCCTCGGTCGCGTGCATGAAGTGCGACGGGATGCCCACCGAGCTCATGGTCGCGCTCAGCTTGGCCCCGATCAGACCGGACTTGCCGATCCCGCTGACGACCACCGACCCCGCGCACCTGCGCACGATCTCCACCGCCCGGTCGAACTGCCCGTCGAGATGGTCGATGACGGAGGCCACGGCGTCGGACTCGGCCCGCAGCACTCGAGCGGCGAAGTCGCGCGCCGTGGACGTCGCGTCCGAGCCCGATGCGGGACGGTCCTGGCCTGCGGTCGTGGCGGTGGGCTCCATCGGGCGAATGGTACGCGTGCGGGGGTTTTCGCTGCTTTTGGGCACAAAAAACCCACAAACCGCATCGGATTCCGAGCCGGCGACGGAATACCTCGCGTCCGAGCACGGTTCTGCACATGCAAAGCTCGCTCGGAGGGTTGAACCACAAGCGGGGATGAACCACAAGCGTTTGCAGGGCCCGTCACGTTTTCCCCCAGCGTGTCGGGTCGCTGCACTTTTGCGCACAAACCCGCGTTTGTGCGCTCTCACGCCTGATCGCCGGCGACCTAGGCTGACGGATGCCCCTCGGCCCCAAGCCCGACAACCCCCCCAAGCACTACTTCGGCTGGACCATGCTCGCGGTCGCGTGCCTGACGACGGTGGCGACCAGCCCGGGGCAGACCTACATCGCCGGGACGCTGTTCGCACCCGAGTTCGAGGCGCCGCGCGACCAGGGCGGGCTGGGACTGTCCACAACAGCCGTCTCGACGGCCTATCTGATCGCGACGTGCGCCAGCGCCGCGCTGCTGACACTGGTCGGCAAGGCGTCCGACCGCTTCGGCCCGCGCCGCGTGATCGCCTTCATCTCCGCCGGCCTGGCGCTCGCGTGCGCCTATATGGGTCTGGTGCAGGGGTTCGTGACACTGATGCTCGGCTTCTTCCTGCTCCGGTTCCTCGGGCAGGGCTCGCTGGGCGTGATCTCCGGGCACACGGTGGCGCTGTGGTTCGAGCGTCGGCTGGGGACGGTCGAGGCCATCCGGCACGGGTCGATGTCGCTGGCGGTGGTCCTGCTGCCGGTCCCCGTCGCCGCCCTGATCAACGCCTACGGGTGGCGCTGGGCCTACCCGATCCTGGGGGTGGTGGTCGCGCTGCTGACGCTGCCCGCGATCCTGCTGATCTTCCGGAACAAGCCCGAGGACGCGGGCCAGCAGCTCGACGGGCACGCGCCCATGTCGCCCCGGGCCTGGGGGAGGCTTGCCACCTGCGGGTGCATCGGGCTGGGCGTGGCGCTGATGGTGCTGATCTGGGTGAACTACGGGTGGAACTGGTGGCACCTGTTCTGGCCGGCGCTGGCGACGGTGATCGGGCTGGTCGCCGGCCCGCGCGTACGCGAGACCGCCGAGCGGCGCGAGCGGGAGCGCGACGGGCAGGACGAGCCGGCGTCACCGCCGGACGACCCCGCCTTCACGCTGCGCCAGGCGGTCCGGACGACCGCGTTCTGGGCGATCGCGGGCGTGGGCGTGCTCAACGGGCTGGTCGGGACCGCGATCATCTTCCACATGGCGGGCATGGTGCAAGGCGGGGGCGTGTTCGAGGGCGAGCCGGAAGAGGTGAAGTCGATGTCGCGGACCATGGCCGCGGCGGTGATGGCGCCGTGGGCGATCGCGAGCGGGCTGGCGACGCCGCTCGGGGGCGTGCTGGTGGACCGGATCCGCCCGCGCTACCTGCTGGCGAGTTCCCCCCCGCTGCTGGCGTTGTCCACCGCCCTGGCGCTGCTGGGGTACTGGCTGGGCATCGGCTCTCTGTTCTACCTCGGGATGGGGGTCTTCGGGCTGAGCCAGGCGTGCGCGATGTCCGCCTCGGGGCCGACGATCGCGCGCTGGTTCGGTCGGGCCCACCACGGGTCGATCCGGGGGTTCACGAGCACGCTGGGCGTGGCGGGCACGGCGTGCGGACCGATCGTGCTGGGGGTCTCCTCGGACTACGCCGGGGGCTTCAGCCCGGGGCTGATCCTGTTCATCGTGGGCGCGATCCCGCTGACGCTGACGGTCTGGTCCATCGACCGCCCGACCCCGCCGGGGCACTCCCGCGAGCCCGGGGACGACGGGGACGCCCCGGACGACGAGGGGGGGTTGGGTCCGGAGCTGATCGACGCGAGCGCGAGGATGCACGCGGTGGACCAGGCCCGGGCCCGGACCAAGGACTCTGGCGGCCCGCCGGTGCGGTACGAGCTGGACGATACGAGCGAGTCGATCCCGCTTGTGGGCGACGAGCCGGACGAGCCCGGGGCGGGTGCGGAGAAGAATCCGGGCACGCCCGACGCCACGGCATCGGATGACGACGCGGACGACTCGATCCCGCTGGAGGGGAGTGACGACGACCCAGATTCACAGGGCGATCGTCTATCCTGATCGGTCATGCCGCGCGCCAAGTCCACCAACCTGCCGACCGCCGGAACCAAGAAGCCTCGCGGCAAGGGTTCGGGAAAGAAAGACCCGTGGGCCACGCCCGCGATGCAGCAGTTCGTGAAGATCAAGAAGAAGCACCCGGGCTGCGTGCTGTTCTTCCGCATGGGCGACTTCTACGAGCTGTTCGGCGAGGACGCGACGAAGGTCGCGCCCGACCTGGACCTGCGCCTGATGCACCGGGGCAACGACATCCCGGCCGCGGGCGTGCCGTACCACCAGCGCGACAAGTACCTGCGTCTGGCGATCGCGGCGGGCCATCGCGTCGCGGTGGTGGACCAGCTCGAGGACCCGAAGGACGCCAAGGGGGTGGTCGAGCGGGGCGTGACGCAGGTCATCTCGGCGGGCACGCTGATCGACGACGGGCTGCTGGAGTCCGAGGCGTCGAACTGGCTCGCGGCGGTCTGCTTCGACGACGACGAGCACGCCGGGCTTGCCTTCGCTGAGGCGAGCACGGGGGCGGTGCTGGTGCTGGACGGCTCCCTGGAGCGGGTGGGTGACGAGCTGGCGCGCCGTGGCGTGCGCGAGCTGCTGCACGCCGAGGACGCGGGCGGGACGACGCCCGAGCGTGTCGCGCGCCTGGTGGACACGTCGCGCGTGGGCACGACGGGTCGGGCGGGGTGGCACTTCCGGGCGAGCGAGGCGATGGAGGCGATCCGGGAGCACTACCGCGTCGCGGGGGTCGAGGGGTTCGGGCTGACCGAGGACGCGCCCAGCACGCGGGCACTGGGGGCGATCCTGCGCTACGTCGCCGAGACGCAGGCCGTGGGCGCGGAGGCGACCAGCGCGACGAGCGGGTCGGAGTTTCAGTCGCAGCGGGCCTCTCTGGAGCACCTGCGTCCGCCGCGCCGTGTGGAGGAGGGAGCGCTGTGCCGCGTGGACCACGCGTCGCTGCGTTCGCTGGAGGTGGAGGAGACGATCCGGGGGGCGGGCGTGGAGGGGTCGCTGCTCGGGGTGTTCCTGAAGAGCCCGGTGGGGACGCGCTGCGTGGTGCGGACGCCGATGGGCAAGCGCCTGCTGCGCGACTGGCTGACCGCCCCGCTGGCCGACGCGGGCGCGATCCGCGCCCGCCAGGACGCGGTCGGGGCCTTGCACGACGACGCGGCCCTCGCCGAAGCAGTGCGGGGCGGGCTGGACGAGGTCGCGGACGTGGCGCGGATCGCGGGCCGGGTGGCGCTGGGGCGGACGACGCCGCGTGATCTGGTGTCGCTCGGACGGTCTTTGACGAGCGGGCCGGGGCTGGTCGAGGCGATCTCGCAGTCTGCGTCGCTATCGGGGCTGCACAGCGAACTCGCGGACCTGGTCGGGCGGCTGGAACCGCTGGGGGGGCGGATCGCGTCGAGCTGCGTGGAGGACCCGCCCGGTCGCGTGAGCGAGGGCGGGCTGATCGCGGACGGCGTGGACGCGGAGCTGGACGAGTGCCGCTCGCTGCAGACCGACGCTGGTGCCTGGCTGGCTGAGTACCAGGCCCGCCTGATCGAGGCGCACGACCTTCCGAGCCTGAAGGTGGGGTACAACCGTGTTTTCGGGTACTACATCGAGCTGCCGGCGGCGCAGGCGTCTCGGGCGCCGGCGGAGTTCGCCCGGAAGCAGACACTGAAGAACGCCGAGCGGTTCATCACGCCGGAGCTCAAGGGTTTCGAGGACAGGGTGCAGTCGGCCGAGGCGCGGGCGCTGGAGCGTGAGCGGGTGCTGTTCGACGGGCTGTGCGAGGACTGTCGCGGACGGATCGGGGCGATCACGCGTTACGCGGAGCTGGTCGCGGAGCTGGACGCGCTGGCGGGGCTGGCGACCAAGGCGCGCGAGCGGGGCTGGGTTCGTCCTGAGGTCACGGACACCACCGAGCTGACCATCCACGGCGGGCGCCACCCGGTGCTGGACGAGCTGCTGGGGCACGAGTTCGTGCCAAACGACACCGAGCTGGCGACGCCCGAGCACCCGGAGCCGGTGGCGCTGATCACGGGCCCGAACATGGCGGGCAAGAGCACCTACATCCGCCAGACCGCGCTGCTCGCGCTGCTGGCGAGCACGGGCAGCTTCATCCCGGCCGACCGGGCGACCATCGGCGTGTGCGACCGGATCTTCACGCGCGTGGGCGCCGACGACGCGATCCATCGCGGGCAGTCCACCTTCATGGTGGAGATGACGCAGGCCGCGACGATCCTCAACAACTGCACCCCACGCAGCCTGGTGGTGCTCGACGAGATCGGGCGCGGCACGAGCACGCTGGACGGGCTGAGCCTGGCGTGGGCGATCACGGAGTTCCTCGCACTGTTGGCGTCCGACCCGAGCGATGGCTCTCGTGGGGGCGGACCGCGGACGCTGTTCGCGACGCACTACCACGAGCTGACCGAGCTGGAAAAGCGACTCGACGGAAGGGTCCGCAACCTGCACGTCGCGGTGAACGAGTGGGCGGACCAGAGCGGGCGGACCGAGGTGGTCTTCCTGCACCGGATCAAGCCGGGGCGGGCGGACCGCAGCTACGGCGTGCACGTGGCCCAGCTCGCGGGCCTGCCGGCGAGCGTGGTCGCCCGGGCGGGCGAGGTGCTCGAGACGCTGTCGGTGCAGCAGGCGGGGCGGGTTGAGACCGGGGCGGTGCGGGCCCCCCAGCCGAGGACCCCGGAGCCGCAGATGGGGCTGTTCACCGAGTACGTGTCACACCCGGCGGTGGAGCGGCTTCGGGAGATCAAGCTCGACGGGCTGTCACCGTTGCAGGCGTTCGATCTCTTGCGGGAGTTGGCGGACTCAACGAAGTGCTAGCCCCGAGCGCAATCGGGGGGAATCTCCGCCATGCAACGAGTCCGCATGCCGCCGGGGATTCGGCAAGAACCCCCTCGCCGGCGCTCGGGGCTAGTTGTTGGGGGCTTTGAGTTTGGCGGGGTCGAATGGCTCGCCCTCGGGGACGTAGACGAGGTCGTAGCGCGGGGTCCACTCGCCGTTGTCGCCCAGCTGTGTGCCGGTCTGGCGGACCCAGCCCTCCGCGACGGGGCGCACGTGCATGCGGATCTGCGTAACGTCGCCGTCGGGCTTGATCTGCTCGCCCTCGAAGAGCAGGCCATCGCCGGGGGATCGCTGTTCGTCGCTCGCGTCCGCGGCCCCGGAGAAGACGTTGCCCTGCTGGTCGACCCAGAGCTGTCGCCACACGCGTGCGCTGGCGTCGTAGTGGTTCCAGCTCTCGCCGATGTAGTCCTGCCCCTCGCTGGCCCACGCCTCGTGCAGCACCTTGCCGTTCACGCGCAGCTCGAGCACGTTCCGCCCGGAGAGCCGGCCGTCGCTCACCGAGTAGCAGTCCCACTCGCCCGCCCAGAAGTGCAGGGCTGTCTCGGGAGAGTCGGCGTGCCGTTCGGCAGCGTCGGGCATGGCGAGACCGGCCGCGAGCGTGGCGGCGAGTGCGCCGAGCAGGCAGGCGGCCCGGGCGGGGAAACCGAGGCGGGCGTGTCGCATGGAGAGGTCCTTTCGGGCGTGGGCCGTTGGGGCACCGCTCGATTCGCACCGGTGGTCGTGTCGGTCGCGTCCGGAGCCCCGGAACGTGCGAGTCTGGCACGATCCCGACAACCCGCACAGGCCGCGCAGACCAACGGGCGGGGCCCGTCGCGTGGGGCACACCGCCCGATTGGGTGGCGATTCGGGGTCTGGAATCCATCCTCGAACCATGGCGAAGTCCGGAACACTGCTCGGGGTCGTGGGCGCGGGGGCGCTGCTGTGCCTGGCGGGCTGCCAGCGGAGCGCGACCTTCGAGGCCGAGGCGGCGCTGCGACCCGGCGCGGTCTACACCGGCCCCGCGGTGGCGACCTTCCACATCCCGGTCGACCGGCTGACCATCGGGCAGATCGCTCGCGAGCTGACCGCGATGGCCGACGCCAACCGGGCCTTTGCCGGGGTGACCAGCCTGCACCCCACCAGCACGCAGACCGACCAGCTGCACGCGGTGGACCGCACGCACGCACGCCGTCTCGGCGAGATCATGGACGTCATCGGGTGGCCGACCGAGCGGGTGGTGGGCGCCGAGGCGTCCGCCGCGGCCTTCCAGATCGCCAAGGCGTCGTCGGACGACCCGGAGTTCCAGCGTCGGTGCCTGTCTTTGATGCACGACCGGCTGGCCTCGCGCCAGGTCGACCCGGAGCGGGTCGCGCTGCTGACCGACCGCGTCCGCATCCAGGCGGGCCAGGGACAGTGGTACGGGACGCACGTGCGCGTGCACCGCAACGAGCACGGGACGCTGATCGCGACCGAGACAGCTCCCATCGACGACCCGGCGTCTCTCGACAAGCGGCGCGACGAGCTCGGGCTCGACCCGTGGCGGCACTACTGCCGCAAGGTGGCCGACACCGCGGCCCGAGCGAGCATGCCCACACTCGGCGGCAAGCCCCGCTAACCCCCCCACCCCCGCACCCTCTCACATCGACCAAGACGCGCTCCGAGTCGTAGCGCCCTGAGCGCGGCATGAACGCGCGGCCGCTGTGGGGGGGGTAGGATCGGCGATGCTGAGCCCCGAGTACCTGAAATCGAAGTTCGACGGCGCGCTCCCGTACGACGACTATGTCGCGACGGGCAAGCCGAACCACCGCGAGGCCTGGGAGGCGGTCCACGGCCGCGTGACGCTCACCCAGACGCAGCGGGCGATGCTGGCCGGGATGACCCGCCAGCTGTACGCGCTGGTGGTCTCGGGCACGTGGTGCGGGGACTGCTCCCAGCAGCTCCCGATCCTGAAGCACGCCGAGGACGCGTCGGGGGGCAGGCTCGCGGTCCGGTACGTGGACCGTGACGAGCACATGGACCTGGCCGAGCGGCTGCAGATCTGCGAGGGCACGCGCGTGCCGGTCTGCCTGCTGCTCAACGAGGACTTCGACTTCCTGGCGTTCGTGGGCGACCGGGTGCTGGCCCGGTACCGGGCGATGGCGGAGCGACAGCTCGGCGCGTCGTGCCCGCTGCCCGGGGCGCCGGTGCCCGACGACGAGCTGAGCGCGACGACCGCGGACTGGATCGACGAGATCGAGCGGGCGCAGCTGATCTGCCGGCTGAGCACGAAGCTGCGGGCGCGTCACGGGGATTGAGGCCGGTGCGGGTTTGCGAGCGTGGGAGACTGTCCTGTCGCTGGCCCTGCGGGCTCGTAGGAAAGACAGCCCCGTCGCTTGCGCTCCGGGCTCGTAGAAACACGAGCGCGCTCAGCTTCGCAGCGGGCGTTTGCCGAGGCGCGAGCGTTCGTCGTTGACGCGCTCGAACGCGGGGGGGTGGCCCGCGACGAGGCGGATGAGTTGCGAGGCGGTGCACTCGAGGCGCGTGCTGGCGCCGCCGCGTCCGGGCTCCCAGGAGCAGGCGCAGAGCACGTCCATCGCCTCGGCGAGCATGGAGGGGTAATCGCGGTGACGCGTGCTGCACGCGATCTTGCGTCCCCTGACACGCGCCCGCCACAGCTCGGAACGGATGTCACCGGACGGGACGCCGACGCGGTGCTCGGTCGCGAGCGTGAGGCGCAGGCGACGCAGGGCGACCCGCCTGTTCTCCTCGAGCGAGCGGCGCTCCCCGGCCTGGCCCGACAGGCCGGTCGGGGTGTGCGTGAGCGTGACGTGCGTCTCGACCTTGTTGCGTCGCTGCCCGCCGGGGCCGGAGCGCCGGCCCCGGGCCTCCTCGCACTGGCCCAGGAGCGTCTCGTCGTCCAGGGCCGCGGGGTGGGTCGGGCGTTCGACCGGCTGCTCGAAGATCTCGGCGAAGGGGTCAACCATCGTCGCCGGCCTGTTGCTGGGCGTCGCGGTGGCGTTCGAGTTGGCCCATGAAGTCGGCCCGCTCGACGCGGTCGTCGATGGCTTCGGCGGGCAGGTTCCAGAGCGCCGCGACGGCCTCGAGCCCACCGGGATCGTGGGACGCGAGCTGGCGCCGCGTGAAGGGGTAGTAGTCGTTGAGCCCGAAGTACGCCTCGGACAGCTCGGCGAAGTACTCCATGCGGTTGCTGAGGGCGTAGGCGCGGACGGGCTCGGTCGAGGTGTTGCGGTCCACGGCCTCGTAGACGCCGGACTCCCTCGCGCTCTCGTACGCCCTGGCGATGCGCTCGTCGTCCACGCCGAGCAGGTGGTGGTAGGCGTGGGCGAGCTCGTGGAAGGTCATGAAGGGCTGGTCGCGACGCCAGACCGGGAAGTCCGCGGCCCGGACGATCTCGACGCCGCCGGTCTTCTCCGCGAGCAGGCCGTGCGACGTGACCCAGTCGGTGGAGGCGTGGAAGCACATGCCGCGCCCGCTCATGCCGCCGGGGACGACCGCGCCCTGAGACTCGACCCAGAACGTGACGGTGCGGAGCACCTCGAACGCGGGCCCTGGGACGATCTCCTCGATCACCGCGAGGTCGTGCTCGAGCAGCAGCAGCACGTGCGCGAGCAGATCGGGGTCACGCTCCTCGAGCGAGGTGTGCACCATCACGCCGAATCCGCGGACGGTGTGGCGGGTGTAGTCGGCGAGGTCCTCGCGATACTCGGACACGGTCTCGGAGGCAGCCGCCGTCTCCGGTTCCGGCGCGCCGGGCTGGGCCAACGCCCCCCAGGTGCAGCACGCAAGCAGGCAGGCCGGCGGGATCGATCGGTGTGCGTGTCGCCTCATCGTCAGCCTCTCAGCACGCCGTGGTGGGCACGGCCTCCAGGGACAGGTCGCTCGTCTCGCCCCGCTCGAGCAGCACCGCCCCGAGCCCCGCGATCATCGCGCCGTTGTCCACGCAGTAGTCCATCGGGGGGACCCGGAGCGCGAGCCCGTGCTCGGTGGTGAACGCCTCCAGCTCGGACCGCACACGCGAGTTGGCGCTGACACCGCCGCCAACTACCAGGGACTCGACGCGGTCTCCGCGCTCCCCCAGCGTCTCGAGCGCCCGCCCGAGCTTGACGGTCAGGGCCCGGACCGCGGCCCGCTGAAAACTCGCGGCCAGATCGCGGACGCGCTCGGGCGTCAGCTCCGGGGCCGGCTCGACCCGGACCTCGGGCTTGCCCGGAATCTTGCGGGGCTGCGGACGACCCTTCGCGGCGTACAGCATCGCGGTCTTGAGCCCGGAGAAGCTGAAATCCAGCGAGTCGGGCCCGAGTCGCGAGACCGGGAAGTCGTGGGCCCGGTCGTCGGCGTCGGGGTCCTGGGCCAGCCGGTCGATGGCGGGGCCGCCGGGGTGGCCGAGGTCGAGTATGGACGCGGCCTTGTCGAAGGCCTCGCCGACGGCGTCGTCGATGGTGCCGCCGAGGCGTTCGAGCTCGGTGGGACCATCGAGGCGGTACATGGTGGTATGGCCGCCGCTGACGACGAGGCCGAGGGCCGGGAAGGCGATGGGGTCCGGGATCGAGTCGCCCCGTGCGAGTGCCGGCGCGTGCAGGTGGGCGTGCACGTGGTCTACGCCGACGAGGGGGATGCCCAGCGACCACGCGAGCGACTTGGCGGCGCTCAGGCCGACCAGCAGGCTGCCGATGAGCCCGGGGCGGTGCCCGACCGAGACCGCGTCGAGGTCGGCCAGGCGGATGCCGGCGCGGTCGACCGCGGCACGGACCGTGGGCAGGATCCGCTCGGCGTGGGCGCGGCTGGCGATCTCGGGCACCACGCCGCCGTACTCGGCGTGCAGGTCGTGCTGGGCGTGCACCACGCTCGACAGCACCCGCTGCGGGCCGTCGGTCACCGACGCCGCGGTCTCGTCGCACGAGCTCTCGATCCCCAGGATCAGCACGGGCGGGCCTGTGACACGGGGTCAGCCATCGGACTCGGGCTCGCTGTCGTGGGCGGGCTCGACGCCGGCGTCGATCAGCCAGCGCTCCAGGTTCTGGCCCGTGATGGACAGGCGCGCGACCTCGTTGCCCGCGGCGTCGCGGACGATGAGCTGCCCGCCCGCGACCGCAGCCTCGTCCGGCCAGAGATCGAGCTCGTCCTCCACCGCGTCCTCGTCCTCGACCACCGTCGAGATGGCCTGGATACGCCGGTCCACACGCTCCAGCTCGCGCAGCAGACGCTCCCGCTGGCGGCTGGCCGCCAGGAGCTGCTCCTGATCGATGGACAGGTCCGCGGACTCGTCGCTGATCGGGCGCCACGCGCCGGTCTCGAGGCGGGTCACCAGCGCGTTCACGGCGCCGGCCATCTGCGGGTCGGACAGGTGCTCGAGCACCCAATCCGGGTCGCCCCAGTTCTCGGGCTCGGCCTCGGGGTCGGCCTCGAGCCCGGGGCCGCGCAGGATCTCCTGCTCGCGCCGGACGCGCCAGGACTCGAGCACCTCCTCGCGGGTCATTGGCACGTAGTAGCCCTCGCTCGGGTCCACGCCCCAGGTCGCCGAGTCGTCCAGACGGTGGATGCTCCGCCCGGAGGGCAGGTAGTAGGCCTGCTCGGTCATCTTGAGCACACCGGCCTCGCCCGAGAGCGACTTGACCGACTGCACCGAGCCCTTGCCGAAGGTCCGCTCGCCGACCGCGACCGCGCGCCCGTTCTCGACCAGCGCCCCGGACAGCACCTCGCTGGCCGAGGCGCTCTGGGCGTTGATGAGCACGGTCATCGGGAAGTTGGGCAGCGTGCCCTCCTCGCGGGCCGCGGCGGACTGCTCGGGGTACGCCCGCCCGCGGGTGGAGACGATGGTGCCGTCCTCGAGGAACAGGTCCGCGATGCGGATGGCCTCGTCCAGCAGGCCGCCGGGGTTCCAGCGCAGGTCGAGCACGAGCCCGCCGAGCGGCTCGTTGGGGGCGAGCCCCGCCTCCTCGCGTGCGTCCTGGATCGCCCGCAGCACCTCCGCGGCGCACCCGGGGGTGAACTGCGTCAGCCGGATGTAGGCGATGTTGCGGGTCGGGTCGATCAGGTAGCGCCACGCCCCGTCGTCCCCGGGCTCTCGGTGCACGCCCTTCACCGCCTGCACCTTGATGCGGTTGCGGACGATGGTGATCTCCAGCGTCTCGCCGTCGCGGTCCACGGTGACCTCGACGGGCGTGCCCGGCGTGCCCATCAGGCGGTCCACGCAGTCGTCCACGGTCATGTCCTTGGTGGGCTCGCCGTCGATGTGGGTGATCTCGTCGCCCGCCATGAGGCCCGCCCGCCACGCCGGGGAGCCGTCCATGGGGGTGATGATGATCAGGTGGTCACCCGGCTTGTTCACCTCGGCCCCGATGCCGACGTACTCGCCGGTCAGGCCCTTGTCGAAGTCGCGCTGCTCGACCGGCGGGACGTAGACCGTGTACGGGTCGCCCAGCACCTCGAGCATGCCGTCGATCGCGGCCCGCTGGAGTTCGGCCTCGTCCACCTCCTCGACGTAGTACCGGTCGATCATGTCCTTCACGTCGATCAGCGGGGAGAAGAAGCCGTAGTCCTCCGAGCGGGTGCCGATGGCGACCGCGGACCCCACCACCGCGACGGCCAGCGTGCAGGTCAGCACGGTGCGGGTGAGGAGGGTGAGGCGGCTGGTGGTGTCTGGCATGGGCTGTCCTTGTGTCTCGGGACCGTCTGCGGGGGTCCGGTTTCCCCCCCGGCTGCACCCGATCATACGGATCGGGGTCGGTGCGGTTCGGTTCCGGGCCCGGCGGGCGTATACTGACGCCATGATCCGGATCCTCTGACTCAACCGACGGCGTACGTCCACCCTTCCCCACCTTCGCGGGCGCCAGCTCTCGCATCCCCGATGCGCGCCCCGCACACGATCCGGAGCCATCCCATGCCAGCCCCCCAGGAACGACAGAACATCCGCGTCCGCGCCGAGCGGACCGTCCTCGCCGCGGTGCGCCTGCCCGAGTCCAACGTGGACCCGCGCGACCCGTTCGGCGAGCTGCGCGAGCTCGCCAGGCAGGCCGGCGGCGTGGTCGTCGGCGAGCTCGAGCAGAACCTCGACCGGCCCGTCCCCGGCACCTACATGGGCCGGGGCAAGGTCGAGGAGCTCAAGGCCTTGTGCGACACGCTCGACGCCACGACCGTCATCTTCGACCACGACCTGTCCCCCAAGCAGATCGCGACGATCGAGAAGACGGTCGAGCGGAAGATACTCGACCGCTCCGAGCTGATCCTCGACATCTTCGCGAGCCGCGCCACCACGCACGAGGCCAAGCTCCAGGTCGAGCTGGCCCAGCTCGAGTACACCTACCCGCGCCTCCGCGCGATGTGGGACCACCTCGAGCGCATCGTCGGCGGCTCGCCCGGCGGTGTGGGCACGCGCGGCCCGGGCGAGCAGCAGCTCGAGATCGACCGCCGGCTCGTGCAGCGGCGCAAGAAGCAGCTCCTGAGCGAGCTGGAGGGCATCCAGGCCCGCAAGCGCCGGGCGGTGCAGCAGCGCAACGCCGAGCACTTCACCGTCGGCCTCGTCGGCTACACCAACGCGGGCAAGTCCACGCTGTTCAACTCCCTGACCGCGGGCGGGGCGTACGCCGACAACCGCCTGTTCGCCACGCTGACCACCCGCACCCGCGAGTGGGACCTGGGCTCGGGGATGGGCGTGCTGCTGTCCGACACGGTCGGGTTCGTGCGCGACCTCCCCCACCACCTCGTCGCGTCCTTCCGGGCCACGCTGGAGGAGGCGACCCACGCCGACGTGCTGCTGCTCGTGGTGGACGTCTCGGACCCCGCCGCCGAGATGCACTACCGCACCGTGTGCGACACGCTCGACGAGCTCGTCCGGGAGATGCAGCGGCTGGAGGCCAGGGCCGCGGCAGAGGCCGAGCGACACGGGGGCAACCCGACCGCCTACACCCCGCCCCGTCGCGTGGTGCTGCTCAACAAGACCGACCTGGTGGACGACCCGACCGTGCTGACGATCTGGCAGAACCGCGTGCCCGACGCCATCCCGGTCTCGGCCCTCCCCGGCCCGACGCCCGAGACGATCGCGGTCGGGCACGAGGCCCTGCTGCGCGTCATCGCGCGCGAAGTCAACGGCGAGGACCGGGAGCTGCGCCTCACGCTCCCGACCGCGGCCGCGAAGTCGGTCCACAAAATCGAGCAGTGGGGCGAGGTGCACGACCGCGTCTACGACGGGTCGACCGTCACCCTGCACGTCACGATCGGGACCAACCGCCTGCGCCAGGTCCGGGCGGGCACGCCCGGGCTGGTGATCGAGTCGGCGGACGGCGCCCCGGTGCCGTCGCTGGACGGGCGGGAGCCCTGGCCGAACGCCTGACCCCGGAGCTCACCCGGCCTTGGCGGGCGTGAACCCGGCGCACCCGGAGATGGCCGAGACGTGCAGGTCGAGCCCGGCGTGCTGTGGGTGCCCGCAGTCCTCGACGAGGTCCTCGGGGGCCTCGCCGCGGATGCGGACCTGGACGAGCCTGGCGTCGTCGGGGTGTTCCTCGCCGAAATGGGCGCACAGCCCGCACTGTCCGTCGCTGAGCTTGAGCATGGGTCGTCCTTCCGCCGGGGTGGTCAACGGTCCCGGCGGGTTCAGTCTGGCATGCGTGAGCGGGCAAGTCACGCCCGTGCGAGCCTTTACGCCCAGTTCATCCTGAGACTCAGGCTCAACGGGGGTTTATCGGGGGGGGGAAAGGGGGAGTGACTGGGTGTGATCGGGGGGGTGCGATTCTCGGCCCGCGAGCGGTGGACAATCCCCGACCACCCGCCCATACTTGTCCCCTGCACGGCGCCCACGGGCGACGGAGCGTGCCACCTTAGCTCAGTTGGTAGAGCGGAGCTTTCGTAAAGCTCAGGTCGCTGGTTCGAGTCCAGTAGGTGGCTTTCACGTCCCCGGACGCGGGCGGCGGCGGCGTGCCGGCGTTCAGTCGAACACGACCGAGGCACCCTCGCGGACGCCCTTGGGCACGCGCAGGCCCAGACGCTCGGCGACCACCAGGTTCAGGGCGTACTCCAGGCGGCAGGGCTCGATGGTCATCCCGCTGTCAGAGGCCTGCGCGAGCAGGGCCGCGAGCTGGCGCCCCTGCGACGCCGGATCGATCTCGACCCCGATGAGGGCCCCGGCGCGGACGAACCCGCCGGAGAACCCGAACACCGGAACCCGCTCCCGCAGCGACGAGATGAGCAGCAGCCGGACCGAGGCCGAGTCGTAGACCGCCGGGTCGGGGAAGGTCCACACCGCGTCCACATCCAGTTCCATCAGGTCCGAGATCCCACTGGACACGCTCGGGGCGTCGTCGAGATCCACGAGCACCAGGTCGAGCCCCTCGTGCTCGTCCCGCAGTCGCGCGAGCCAGTCGCGGCTCACAGACGAGCTCCCGCGGTGCAGCACCCCGATCCGCTCGGCCGACGGGACCGCCCGCTTGAGGACCGCGAGCTGGTCGCCGATCTCCACGGTCGTGTTCACCCCCACCAGCCTGACTCCGTCGCCCACGCCGATCGTGTGCGGGTTGGGCACCAGGCACACGCCCACGGTCGCACCCGCCGGGGCCGCGTCGGTCAGGTACAGGCCCGCGGAGGGGCCCACGCCCACGTAGATCCGTTGCGTGTCGATCTCGCAGGCGCGAGAGAACTCGTCGAGCGTCATCACAACGGCACGTCCCGCCGCCTGCTCGCGGACGCCCTCGCCGGCCCGCACGATCGCCTCGGCGCGACTCGAGAGGACCACCACCACGTCGGCGTCGCACTCGTCCTGGGCGCCGCGGACACCCGCCGCCAGCAGGAGCACCTGCGCGAGCGCCAGGCACCCGAGCACCCGGCGGGTGGCATCGCGGGACAGGAGATGGACCCGTAGGGGGAACCGCATCGCTCGCTCAGAACTCCGCCTGCAGCCGCAACCAGAAGAATCGCCCGGGGGTTTCGAACTCTCCGCCCGGGCTGCCGACCGCGTCCACGGCCAGCGCCGTCTCGTCGAACACGTCGAACACCCCGACGGCCAGCTCCAGCCGCTCGTCGAGCGTCCGCCACGCCAGCGACAGGTCCAGGCGGTGGGTCTCGGGAACCGCGCTTGTTCCCACGGCGTCCCCCTCGGTCACGCCGGTGTACCGGTAGCTCGCCGTGCCGGTGAGACGATCGATGAACTCTACGCGCCCGGACGCCCCGACGGAGTGCTCGGGCGGGACGAACGCGCGCGAGTTGGGCGCCTCGGTCGACATGTCATAGTCGAACCCGTGGTACGCGTACCAGACGGAGGCGCGCGAGCGTTCCCCCTCCACCGCCAGCTCGAGTTCGGCGCCCCACGCGCGTGCCGCGCCGAGGTTGTCCAGCTCCGCGAGCACCCGCCCCGCGGAGAACGGGTCGGGCAGCAGCCTGGCACCCGTCAGGTCCTCGTAATGCTGGTAATAGGTGTCGGCGCGGACGGTCACGCCGTGCTCGTACCGACCGAAGTACCCCGCTTCGAGGGAGTAGATCTGCTCGTTGTCCAGGTCCCCGGCCCGGAACAGCTCCGTCCCGAACGTGCCCGCCGGGAACGGGGGGGTCGGCAGCGGAACGCGGCTCGTCTCGATCTCACGGATCGCGAGCTGCGGGGCGCGGAACGCCTTGGCCGCAGCGAGACGCACCACCCGGTCGTCGTGCTCGTCGAGCGAGTAGAGCCCTGCGAGGCGGGCCGACCAGTCCGTCTCGGTGCCCGAGTAGTAATCGACGCGTCCCTGGACCTCGATCTGCAGCCGCTCGTCGGCCTGCCACCGGTCGAGGACGAAGGCCCCGAGCCACTCCTCGTCGTAGGCCTCGTCCGGCAGCAGCATGTCGTCCCGGTACGGGTTGGAGTCGATCCGGACGACCCTGGCGCTGCCCCCGAAGATGGTCTCGTGGTCGGCGCCGATCGGGGTCTGGTACTGGGCGTTGAGCTCCGAGTCCACCATGTTGTAGCGCCACAGCGTGGGGCGGTTGACGTCCTCCACCGTGGTGAGCACGCTGAGATTCAGCGAGCGGTCCCCGGCCAGCGCCCGCTCGTAGGAAGCGAACGCCCGAACGTAGTCGAGTCGCTCGTCCTCGCCGACCTGGAGCCCCAGGAACGAGAAGTCGCCGCGCTCGACGTGCGAGTGTCCGATCCCGAAGCGCAGCTCGCTGTCCGCGTCGATGTCGTACACGCCCTCGGCGTTGACGCGCCTGAGGCGTGAGAAATCACGCGACGAGAAGTCGTCGTCGATGATCGCGTCCTCGCTGGTCTCCTGCTCGTCGTACCCGAGCGAGACGCGCCAGGCCAGGTCCTTGTGCGAGCCGCCCCAGCGTGCGTGGGTCGAGACGTCCCCGAACTCGTTGAGGGTCGTGGACAGAAAGACGCCCTGGGTGTCCCGCGGGTCCTTCGAGATCATGTTGATCACGCCGTTGAAGGCGTTGGCTCCCCAGACCGCCCCGCCCGGGCCGCGGACGACCTCGATGCGCTCCAGGTCCTCGAGGAACACGGGCAGCCGCTGGAAGTCCACGCCCCCGAACAGCCCGCTCCCGGCGTTGCGCCCGTCCAGCAGGACGAGCGTCCGGTCGGAGAACTCGTGGTGGAGCCCGCGTACGCCGACCGCGTACCGGTTGCGATCGATCTGGAGCACGTGCACGCCCGGGACCCGGTCGAGCAGCTGCGGGACCGTCGTCGCCCCCGACAGGTGGATCTGACGCTCGGTCAGCACGCTGACCGGGACCCCGGTGAGGTGGCTGGCCTGGGCCCGGCGTCCGGCGGTGACCACCACCTCGAAGTCCTCGAACAGCACATCCAGCACGGAGTCGAGCTCTTCCACCCCGCCGGGCTCAGGCTCGGGCTGACCGGAAGGCTCCGCGGGCGTCTCGGCCGTCGGCGGCGCGTCGGGCGTGTCCGGCTGGGCCCGGGCGACGGGGAGGATGGCCCCGATCATCGCCCACCACACGAGCGGGCACCGCAACCGTTGATCGAATTCCTGTCTCACGATGACCTCCGGGTCCGGGGCTGTCACAGCCGGGGCAACGGTCGGACATCGGGCGAATCACGCGCCGGATTCAGGCGGATCGGCGCGAGCGAACGGCACCCTCCCCCGGAACCGGCGGCGACACGCACGCACGATTCCCGCACACAAACCGATTCGCAAGGTGTTTCTGGATCCGGGTGTTCGAGCCGCCCCTCGGCGTCGATACCCCATCCGAGTGGGTGACATCCCGCGACAAGACATGACAACACCTCGGACGTACATCCCGGTCGAGCTGAAAGCCGTGGTCGCGGCGTTGGTGATCATTCTCGCCGCCGTCGGCACGATCTCGTGGATCAATCTCGAGCGGGCCCACGGGGCCGGGCGCGACTCGCTGCAGAGCCTGACCGACGGGTTCGCGTCCAGCATCGCGGTCGCCAGCGAGCTTCCCCTCGCGGTGCGCGACCTGGAAGAGCTCGACCGGCTCCTGTCCCGGTATCTCCGATCGGACGAGGTCATCGAGTTCGTTGCGATCTTCGACGAGCAGGACCACCTCATCTCGTCCGCGTCCAAGGGCCGCCTGGAGGCCGAACGGCTCGAATCGCTGCTCTCGGGGGCCACCGACGAGAGCGACCCGTCCCGCGCCGGGTTCACGCTGGGGTCGGCCCGTGTGCACGCCATCGAGGGTGGGATCTCGAACGTGTTCGACGACCTCGGCTTTCAGACCCCGGCCACCGGCACGCCGGAGGACGCCTCCTCGTCCGTCGACGCGTCGCCCGAGATCCTGGGACGCGTGCTCGTGGGCACGTCCAGGGCGGGGCTGCGGGAGCTGCGAGCCCGCGGGATCCGGTCCGCGGTCACGACCACGCTGGTGGCGCTCGTGCTCTGCTCGATCGGCGTGACGCTGTTCGTGCGTCGCTGGAGCGCCCGGCTGAACAAGCTGGTCGGCGCCACGCGCCACATCGCCGCCGGCGACTTCACGCGGACGCTCCCGAAGGACAAGCACGACGAGCTGGGCATCCTGATCGAGGCCTTCGAGTCCATGCGGTGCTCCATCCAGGAACGCGACGCCTCGGACCGGAAGCAGAAGAGCCTGCTCACCGAGGCGACCAGGCTGGCCGAGGAGGCCAACACCGCCAAGAGCCAGTTCCTGGCCCACATGAGCCACGAGATCCGCACGCCCCTGAACGGCGTGATCGGGATGCTCGAGCTGCTCGAGCGGACCAGCCTGCACGGGAAGCAGAAGCGGTTCGTGAGCGTCGGGCGGTCCTCCGCCGACGCGCTGCTGCAGCTCATCAACTCGATCCTGGACTTCTCCAAGATCGAGGCGGGGCAGCTCGAGCTCGAGTCCATCGACTTCGAGTTCCGCGAGGTGATCGAGACCGTCACCGAGATGCTCGCGACCAAGGGCCAGTCCAAGGGGCTGGAGGTCGCCTGCTGGGTCGGCCCGGAGATCCCCGCGCGGGTGAACGGGGACCCCTCACGCCTGCGACAGATCGTGCTCAACCTGCTCAACAACGCGATCAAGTTCACCGAGGAGGGCGAGGTCGTCGTCCGAGCCAGCGCCGTCGAGTCCTCCGAGGATTCCACCACGGTGCGCATCTCGGTCTCGGACACCGGGATCGGCATCCCCAAGGAGAAGCGGGCCAGGCTCTTCAAGTCCTTCTCGCAGGTCGACGCCTCCACCACCCGGCGGTTCGGGGGGACCGGGCTCGGGCTCGCGATCTCCAAGAACCTCGCCGAGCTCATGGGCGGCCAGATCGGGATCGACGAGGAGCGGACCCAGGGCTCGGAGTTCTGGTTCACCGTCGTGCTCGGGCACGCCGAGGACGACCCCGGGCCCGCCACCCTGGCCTCGCTCGGCGGCGCCCGGGTGCTGATCGTGGACGACAACCAGACCAACCGCGAGATCCTGATCGAGGCGCTGAGCCACTGGAACGCCCGCCCCGTCGCGGTCGACCACGCCCACAGGGCGGTCGAGCTGCTCCGGGCGTCCAAGGAGGACGCCGAGCCGTTCGGGTGCCTGCTGCTGGACATGCAGATGCCGGACATGGACGGGCTCCAGCTCGCCGAGCTGATCCTGTCCGACCCCGGGATCGACCCGCTCCCGATCGTCATGCTCAGCTCCATCGCGGAGATCGCGGACCTGCGGGAGCTCGAGAACTTCGGCATCGCGTCCTACCTGCCCAAGCCCGTGCGCCTCTCGATGCTGTACGAGCAGCTCGTCCAGATCGTGCGACCCAGCACCCCGGCCCGGGGACGGGACGCCCACGATCGAGTCCGGCCTCGGGGCGGCACGGACCCCGTCCGCGGCAGGACGGTGCTCATCGCCGAGGACAACCCGGTGAACCAGATGGTGATCCAGGAGCTGCTCCAGCAGGCCGGCGCCCGGGTCGAGATCGCGGGCAACGGGCGCATCGCGGTCGAACGGTGGAGCGCCGGAGGCTTCGACGCCGTGCTGATGGACTGCGAGATGCCCGTGATGGACGGCCTCACCGCGACCGGGCGGATCAGGTCCCTGGAGCGCGAGACGGGGCGTTCGCGCACCCCGATCATCGCGCTGACCGCCAACGCCGTGCAGGGCGACCGGGACCGCTGCCTCAGCGCCGGCATGGACGACTACCTCACCAAGCCCATCGACCCGGAGCTGCTGCTGCGAACGCTCGGCTCGCACCTCCCGCACGACGCCCCGGTCCCGGACCCCGAGACACGTCCAGACGGGAACACGCCCGCGGGCGAGCCGGCGTCCGACGACGGGCCCGCCTCGATCGAGATCGAGTCCGCCCTGAACCGGTGCGGGGGGAACGCGGGGCTGCTGCTCCGCGTCTTCGAGGAGTACACCAAGGCAGCCCGGCGCGACCTGGACAGGATCCGCGCCCTCGCCGGCGGCGACGACCTGGACGGGGTGCGGTCCGCGGCGCACGCGATCAAGGGCGCCTCGGCCAACATCTCCGCGACCGGGGCGAGCGAGATCGCACACAGGATCGAGTCGCTGGCCCGGGACCGCAGGCGTGACGGCCTGGACGAGGCCATCGCGAGCCTCGAGACCGAGCTGCACACCGTCTTCCAGGACCTCGAGCGCGCCAGGACGCGACTCGACAACCTCAGCCCCTCGGACGCACACCCATGAGAGAGAACCCGATCCACATCCTCGCGGTCGACGACGACGCGACCAGCCGCCTGATGCTCCGCGGATCGCTCGAGGCGCAGGGCTACCGCGTCTCCACCGCGGAGAACGGCCTCGAGGCGTTCGATGTCATCTCCAACGAGCAGGTCAACCTGGTGATCTCGGACTGGAACATGCCCGAGATGGACGGCGTCGAGCTCTGCCGCGCCGTCCGCGGGCTGCACCCGGACCACTACATCTACTTCATCCTGCTGACCTCCCGGAACTCGAAGCAGGAGATCGTGTCCGGCCTGGAGGCCGGCGCGGACGACTACATCGCCAAGCCCTTCGACCCGGCGGAGCTCTCGACCCGGGTGAAGGTCGGGATCCGCACGGCCTCGCTGGACACGCGCGACGCCGCCATCTTCGCCCTGGCCAAGCTGGCCGAGTCGCGCGACCCGGAGACCGGGGCCCACCTGGAGCGTGTGCAGAACTACTCACGCCTGCTCACGATCAGGCTGGCAGAATCCGGACGCACCCCGCAAACGCTCAACGCCGAGTTCGTGCGCCTGATCTACTCGACCACACCGCTGCACGACATCGGCAAGGTCGCGATCCCGGACTCGATCCTGCTCAAGCCCGGGCACCTGACCGACAGCGAGTTCGAGATCATGAAGTCGCACACCACCGTCGGGGCCGAGACCCTCGCCGCGGTGCTGGAGAAGTACCCGCAGGTGCCCTACCTCAAGATGGCACACGACATCGCCCTGTACCACCACGAGCGGTGGGACGGCTCCGGGTATCCCCACGGGCTCGCCGGCGAGGACATCCCGCTGCCGGCCAGGATCATGGCCGTCGCCGACGTCTACGACGCGCTGGTCTCCAAGCGGGTCTACAAGAACGCCCTGGAGCACAACGTCGCCTTCTCCATCATCCGCGAGGGCTCCGGCTCGCACTTCGATCCAGATATCGTCGACGCGTTCCTGACGCTCAACAGCGAGGTCCAGTCCGTCCGCCAGCAGTACGACGACACACCGCCGCCACGCCTCGCCGCCTGACGCCCCCCGGACCACCCCGCGCCCACGCACTGCCCGATCACCGCACCTCGATCGGCGTCCCCTCGCCCAGCGCGAAGACGCGATCGCCCGGGCCCGGCTCGATCACGCGGCACCCGGTGAAACGACCGAAGGCCGGCAGCACGCACACCCACGCCCCCAGCCAGCAGCACGCCACCCGCAGACCGCCCCCGGCTCCGGCGCGACGCCCGGGCGTCCGCAGACGCACCGCGGGATGGACGTGACCGCACAGCACCGGGGCGTCGGCCCCCCCGGGGTCGCCCGGCGGCTCGTGACGCAGCGAGAAGGGGCCGTCCGCAACGGGCGGATCCAGCACGTCCAGATCCAGGGCACGGATGGCCGGGACCGCCCGCCGGTCGTGGTTGCCCGGCACCAGCGTGAACTCCAGGCCGGGACGCCCGTCCCGCCACGCCCGGATCGCCCGCACCGTCTCGCCGCCCACGGGGACGGGGGCATGGAAGAGGTCGCCCAGCACCACCAGCCGGCGCGCACCGGTCTCGTCGAGCAGGGCGCCCAGGCGGGCCAGGTCGCAGTCGGTCACGTCCTCGGGCACCGGACGCCCCGCGGCCCGGAAGTGCTCGGGCTTGCCGAAGTGGGTATCCGCAACGTACAGGGTGCCCAGATCGGGCGCATAGACCGCCCGGTCGGCGCACAGCTCCAGCGCCTGCCCGTGCCACGCGATCGCGAGTCGCTCGAGGACCGCGTCATCTCCTCCGTGGCTCGTTGCGTCCGTGCTCACGCCCCAGCGTAGGACTCGAGCCGCTCGGCCATCCGACGCACACGCTGCTGCCAGCTCTCGCTGGAGACGGTCGTCGAACGCAGGCTCTCGGCCCAGACCGGGAAGGCCAGCGGGCTCAGACGCTCGGTCGCCACCACCTCGATCCGCATCCGCGCGACCCGCCCGAGCGTCTCGGCCATGCGTTGGTACTCGAGCTGCGACTCGAGCACCTCGCGACGGGCCTGCTCCAGCAGCATGTTGCCCGGGTCGAACTCCTCGAACACATCGAAGAACATCTCGCTGGAGGCCTGCAGGTAGCTGGGGCGCGACTTCCGGCCCGGGTACCCCTGCTGGGTCAGGCCCGCCACCCGGGCGATCTCCCGGAAGTGCCGGCGCGACAGCTGCGCCGCACGCACCGCCTCCAGCAGGTCGTCGGTCAGCCCCTCGGGCGACAGCAGGGCGCGCCACGCCTCGGCGTCCAGCTCCAGCGCCGTCTCGCAGCGCAGCTCGATCCCGTGGTCCGTGCTGCTCGACACCACCGTCACCGGGCTCAGGCGGCTGGCGCGCATGCTCAGCACCGCGCCCAGCCCCTCGTGCACCAGCCGCCCAGCGAACGGGAACACGAAGTAGTGCACCTCGCCCCGGATCTCGACCCGCTCGACCACAAGCACCCCCGGCCCGGGCAGCAGCGACACCGCCGCCTGACGCTCCAGGATCGGTCGCACCGCCTCCATCTCCGGCCAGGCGTACTCGCCCTGGCCAGCACGCGCGATCAGCGACAGCGCCGCGTCTGCGAGCTGCGTGGACAGCGGCATCCGACCCCCGTTCCAACGCGGCACCACGCCCCGGGCGCTCTTCGCGCGGCTCACCCACGCCGTCATCTCGCGCAGGCGCTCCAGCACCAGCGGCTTGCCCGCGAAGATGAACTTCTGGCCCGGGCTGAGCTTGGAGATGAAGCTCTCCTCGATCGTCCCCAGGGTCCGACCGCTCTGGTACTTCACCAGCACGCCCTCGTCGCTGACGATCGTCCCGATCCCCAGACGATGCGCCGTCGCCAGCTTCCGAGAGGGCACGATGTACCTGTCGGGCCCGCCGTTCTCCGCCCGCCTCAGCTCGATCCGCGCGAACTGCGGGTAGGCCCGCAGGCTCTCCCCGCCGCGCCGGCAGAAGTCCATCGCCCACCCCCACTCCTCGTCGGTGAGGTGGCGGTAGGCGTGCGTGGTGCGGACCTCCGCGAGGAGTTCCGCTTCGACGAAACCGCCACCCAGCGCGCACGTCACCAGATGCTGGGCCAGCACGTCCAGCGGCTTGTCCAGCGGCGTGCGCGCTTCGAGGTGGCCGGACCGCAGCGCCTCGCGTGCGGCCGCGAACTCGACCAGCTCCAGCGCGTGCGTCGGCACCCCCACGATGCGGGAGACCTCGCCGGGGCGGTGCCCGGAGCGCCCGGCCCGCTGCGCGAGCCTCGCCACGCCCTTCGGGCTGCCGATCTGCACCACCAGGTCCACGGGGGCGAAGTCCACCCCCAGGTCCAGCGACGACGTGCAGACCACGCACTTCAGTCGCGACTCGCCCGCCTCGACCCGCAGCATCGCCTCGACGCGCCTGCGGATGTCGCCCTCCAGCGACCCGTGGTGCAGCGCGACCCGACCGACCAGCCCCGGGTCGGCCTTCTGGATGGCCCGGAACCACAGCTCGGTCTGCGAACGCGTGTTGGTGAAGACCAGCGTGGTGCCCGCCGCGTGGATCTCCTTGACCACCTCGCCCGCGAGCTGCACGCCCAGGTGCCCCGCCTGCGGGAACCGCTCGACCCCCCCGGGCGGGAGGACCGTGTCGATCTCGACCGCCTTACCCTCGGGGCCCCTGACCAGCTCGCCGCGCTCGGCGTCCGACCCGAGCAGCACCCGCATCGCCTCGCCCGTGTTGCCCAGCGTCGCGCTGAGCCCCCAGGTGGGCACGCCCGGGCAGAGGGCACGCAGGCGCGACAGCGCCAGCTCGGTCTGCACGCCGCGCTTGGAGCCGATCAGCTCGTGCCACTCGTCCACCACGATCAGGTCCAGGGTCCTGAACACCCGCTCGGCGTCCGCGCGAGACAGCATCAGCGTGGCGCTCTCGGGCGTGGTGACCAGGGCCGTGGGCGGCGCGCGGAGCTGGCGGGCCTTGATGGAGCTGCCCGTGTCACCCGTCCGCTTCTCCACCGTCCAGCCGAGCCCGAGCCACCCGAGCGGCTCGGCCAGCGCCTCCACGGTGTCGGTCGCCAGCGCCCGCAGCGGGGTGATCCACAGGACGCGGAGCCCGCCCCCACGCCCGGGGTTCCCGGCGTGCGCTCGCTGGAGTTCGCGTCGCACCGGGCCGAGCCACACCGCGTGCGTCTTGCCCGTCCCCGTCGCCGAGTGCACCAGCCCGCTGCGCCCGGCATCGAACGCGTCCCACACCACGCGCTGGAACGGCATGACACCCCACCCGCGCGAGGCGAACCAGCCCTCGACCGTGGGCCCGCCCGACGCGGTCACGCCCCGTCCCCCGCCGTCTCGTCCCGCACCATCGCCCGCAGTGACGCCAGCGTGTCGGCGTCCCCGGGCGACTTGTCCGTCCGCCACCGAAGGATCCTGGGGAAACGCACCGCGAGCCCGGCCTTGTGCCGGCCCGACTCGCGCACGCCCTCGAATCCCAGCTCGAACACGTGCTCGTGCTCCACGAACCGCACCGGCCCGGCCCGCCCGGTCGTGTGCGACCGCACCCACCGGTCCAGGCGCTCGATCTCGTCGTTCGAGAGCCCAGAGTACGCCTTGGCGAACGTGACGAGCTCCCGCTCCCCCTCGTTGTTCTCACCCCAGAGCGCGAACGTGTGGTCCGTGTACAGCGACGCCCTGCGCCCGCTGCCCGGCTGCGAGGCGACCAGCACCGCGTCGACCGTGCACGGGTCCACCTTCCACTTCCACCAGCCCCCGCCGCGCTCGGGCTGATCCGCCTTCGTACGCCCGACGCCGTAGACCGAGTCCCGGTGCTTGAGCATCAGGCCCTCGGTCCCGCGCCGGTCGGCCTGTTCGCGCAGCGCCGCCAGCCCCTCCCACGAGTCGGATTCCAGCACCTCCGACAGGCGGATCACCCCGCCGAGCGCCGGTTCGGTCACACGCTCTAGCCGCCCCCGGCGCTCGCGCAGCGGGCGCGCACGCACGTCCTCGCCGTCCTCCTCCAGCACGTCGTACGCGATGTAGACCGCGTGCGTCGGCTCGCCGAACAGCCCGAGCTGCGCCGGCGGCGGGGCCGCCCGGTTCAGGCGCGTCTGCAGCTCGGCGAACGGGCGCGGCCCGTCCCCCCGCCACACCAGCACCTCCCCGTCGAGCACGCAGTCGCCCAGCCCCCGGGCGGCGGCGACGATCTCCGGGAACTGGTGCGTGAGCACCTCGTCGCCCCGCGACCACAGCTCCACCGTCTTGGCGCGACGGATAAGTTGCGCCCGGATCCCGTCCCACTTCCACTCCGCCTGCCACCCACCCACGTCGCCCATCGCCAGCCGCAGCGCCGAGGCCCCGTCCCCGTCGCCGGGGAGTTCCACCTGGTGGGCCAGGAAGAACGGGTACGGGCGGGCCGCACGGTCGCGCTCGGTCTCGCCCCGGGCGACGAGCGACTCGAAGAAGGCCCGCGTGGGCTCGATCCGCCCCGTCAGGCGTTGCGCGACCAGCGCCCGATCGAGCCCGAACGCGCCGGCCAGCGCTCGCGTCAGCAGACCCCGCTTCACGCCGACCCGGAAGCCGCCGCGGATCAGCTTGTGGTAGACCAGTCGCTCCTCGTCGCCAAGCAGCCGCCACGTGTCCGCGATCAGCGCCTTCTTCTGCTCGTCGGGCCTGCCCGCGAGCGCCAGCACGCGGTCCCGCATGAACACGTGCAGCGGTCCGGGGCCGTCCGAGTCCGCGCGTTCGCCGCGCCCGCCGCTCCCCCGCAGCGCCAGGTGCGACCCGACCAGCAGCGCCACCGTCTCGCTCAGGTCCCCCACCTGCTCGTAGCTCTCAGCCACCAGCCACGCCGGCCAGCCGGTCACCTCGATCGCCAGGTCCCGCAGCGCCCGCGAGCTGGTGACACCCCGGGGCCGCTCGCCCGCGATCAGCGTGACGACCCACGACGCGTCCGCGGGCGCGGCGTGCCGGAAGTAGTCCTCCAGCAGGGCGACCTTCTCCCCCGTCGCGTTGGTGGCGTCCAGCGCCAGGTACAGGCGTGCGAACCGTCTCACAGCAGCTCCCCCTGCCCGCCCGACGACGTGGCGTGCTCAGCCTCGCCCGCCCCGGGGCCGTCCTCGCCACCCTCGCCGGTGTAGCGCGTGTCCAGCGAGAACGCCTCCAGCCCCCTCTCCTCGCGCAGGTACCGCGCCAGCGCCCCCGCCGACCCGTGCGTGGTGCCGACACGCGACGCGCCCGTCGCCCCGATCGTCGCCAGCAGCCCGGCCCAGTCGGCGTGATCGGACAGCACGAAGCCTCGGTCGTACCCGCCCCAGCGCCGCCTGCCCCGTACCGCCATCCACCCGCTCGCGAACGCGGTGCGGATCCCGCCCGGCCCGAGGAACCCGCGCACCCACACCGTCCCGTTGACCGACGGGGGGGCGACGATCATGCCCCCGCCCTTCAGGTCACGCGCCGATTCCTTGTTCGCATGCACGCACGAGGGGAGTTCGACGCCCTGCTCGCGGTACACCCCGTTCAGCGGCGCCACCGCCCCGTGAACCCCGATCGGCCCGATGCCGGCGTCCAGCATCGCCAGCACACGCTGCGCCTTGCCCAGCGAGTACGTCATCAGCACGCTGGTGCGTCCCGCATCGGCGTTCTCGCGCCACCACGCGTTGATCTCGTACGCCACCTCCCCCGGCTCGGGCCACCGGTAGATCGGCAGGCCGAAGGTCGTCTCCGTGATGAAGGTGTCGCACGCCACCACCTCGAACGGCGCGCACGTGGGGTCCTCGACCGGGCCCGTCGCCCCGTTCTTGTAATCCCCCGACACCACCCACACCTCGCCGGTGGCCATCGACTCCACCCGCGCCTGCGCCGAGCCCAGCACGTGCCCGGCCGGGTGCAGGCTCAGGCGCACCCCGTCCTGCGCGATCGTCTCGCCGTACCCGAGCTCGCGCGCCGTGATGCCCGGCCCGATCCGCTTGCGCAAAAGCCCGGCGGTGCCCGGGGTGCACCAGTACGCCCCGCACCCGGACCGGGCATGGTCGGCGTGCGCATGGGTGATGACCGCCCGCTCCACCGGCCTCCACGGGTCGATGTGGAAACCGCCCTCGGCGCACCACAGCCCGTCCGGTGTCGACTCGATCAGTGCTCGCTCCGCCACGATCGGAGGGTATTGCCGATCGGCGTGACCCGGCACCCCCCGAGACCGGCCGGGAACGGGGTTTTCTTCGATCGTGCTGGAACCCGTGCCCCGCGGGGACCGAACAATCGGTGTCCGGGACCGGTACTTCCCAGTGAAGCCCGCTCCCGAAGGTCGCCGCATACGGCGCCGCCCGATGGCGCCTCCGGCGACACCCGGTAGGATGGTCCGGGCGACCATCGACCGCCGCCACGCCCAACCCCCTCCACGCCCGACCCAGGAGGTCCCCCGTGACACGCCACCGACCCGCCGCGTCCACACTCGCCGCGTTCGTGCTGACCGCCGGCCTCGCCGCCGGGAGCGCGACCTCCCAGGCCGCGTCCGCGGAGACCGCGCGCCCCGCGATGGGCGCCGGCGTCGAGGCGAAGCCGGAGGACCCGCGGACCGAGACGCTCGCCCGCCTGAGCAAGCGCCTCGAGGTCGACTTCCAGGACCAGCCCGCACGCGACGTCTTCGAGTACATCGCCGACGTGACCGGCGCCGACCTGATCGTGGTGTACGAGTCCGACGTGAACCCCGAGGGCATCGACCCCGAGACCGCCATCGACTTCCGCGCCCGCAACCAGCCGGCGCTCACCGTGCTCGACCGCGTCATCCGGAACCTGAACGCCGCGCTCGCCCCCTCCTCCGAGTACGACTGGCAGATGACCGTTGACGGCGCGTACCAGGTGGGCCCGAAGGACGCGCTGGACCGCGACACCCGCACCGTCATCTACGACGTGGGCGAGCTGCTCTTCGAGGTCCCCAACTTCAACAACGCCCCCGACTTCGACCTCCAGACCAGCTCCGGATCCGGCGGGACGCAGAGCCCATTCCAGGGCGCCAGCGGACAGGACGAGGACCGCCTGACCGCCGAGGAACGGCTCAACAACCTCATCGACCTCATCACCACCGTCGTCGAGCCCGACGCGTGGATCGTCAACGGGGGCACCTCCTCCACCATCACCGCCTACCAGTCCACACTCATCGTCAAGGCGCCCGACTACGTGCACCGGGCGCTGGGCGGCTACAGCTTCTGGCCCAGCTCCCTCCAGACCAAGCGCTTCGAGGACGGACGCCAGGAGACCGACATCCGCCCGCAGCGCCAGCGACGCGGCCCCTGACCCAGACGGTCCGGGAACGCCGACGCCCCTAGAAGACCGATGACCGCCGCGCCCCGGGGTACCATCGTGGCGTGACCCCGCCACCCGGCAAGCCGGCCGACGCGCCCCCGTCGCAGGAACTCCTGCGCGCGCAGGAGGCCCTGCGAGCCGGCCGCTACGGGGTCGCGGCCGACCTCGCCTCCCAGGCGCGACGCAAGAACCCGTCCGACCCGCGCGTGCTCGCCACCCTGGGCCAGGCGCTGGCACGCTCGGGCAACCCCAAGACCGCCCTGCAGCCGCTCGCCAGGGCGGTGAAGGCCGACCCGGGCAACCTGGGCTACCGGTACGACCTCGCCTTCGCCTACGACGAGACGGCCCGCAGCGACGAGGCCCTGCGCGAGATCGACCGCATGCTCGAGGAGCACCCGGGTTTCGACCGCGCGATCCAGCTCCGATGCTCGATCCTGCGACGGCTCGGACGCACCCGCGAGGCCTGGGAGTGGCTCGCGCCCCGCCTCGACGAGCTCGCCCGCACGCCCGCCGTCGCGCTCGCCGGCGCGAGCGTTCTACCGCGCGAGGCGGACCCCGCCCCGGTGCTGGAACGCGTGCGCGAGGCCGTCGCCGCACCAGAGACACCCGCCGGGACACGTCGCTCCCTGTTCTACGCCCTCGCGAAGCTGCTCGACCGGGCCGGCGCCTGCGACGAGGCCTTCGCCGCGATGCAGTCCGCCAACAGGCTCTTCCCGCAGACCGACCTGCGCCAGCACCACACACTCATCGAGCGCATGACCCCGGAGATCCTCGCCTCCATCGAGCCCGCGGACGTGGACGGCTCGTCCGCGGTGCTGGTCTGCGGGATGCCGCGCTCCGGCACCACGCTGACCGAGCAGATCCTCTCGGCCCACCCCCGGTGCGCGACGGTCGGGGAGTCGCCCGTGCTGGGGCGTGCGGTGCGCGAGGCGCACACCCACGCGCAAGAGCACGGGTTCGTCCCGCGCGAGCTCTCGACCAAGCTCGCCCGCCGCTACCTCAGGCACCTGCGCGAGGACGGGCGACCCGACGGGCGCACCGCGACGCGCGTCGTCGACAAGATGCCCCAGAACATCATGTACCTGGGCGTGGTGGACCGGCTGCTGCCCGGCTGCCGCGTGATCCGGTGCACGCGCGACCCGCGCGACACCGCCCTGTCGTGCTACATGCAGGACTTCCACGTCGCCCACCCCTACCGCTCGACGTTCGAGTCGCTGGCCGACGAGATGCTGCTGCACGAGGAGGTGTGGCGACGCTGGAAGGCCGAGACGGGCCTGGCCCTCATGGAGTCCCGCCTCGAGGACCTCACCGCCGACCCGCGCGCGGGCGCCCGCGGGCTGGTCGAGTTCGCCGGGCTCGCCTGGGACGAGGCCTGCCTGCGCTTCCACGAGACCGCAGGCCACGTCAAGACCGCCAGCGTCGACCAGGTGCGCACCGGCATCAACACCAGGGGGCACGGGCGCTGGCAGCGCTACGAGAAGTACCTCCGACCGCTCATCGAACGCCTCGCCCCGCTCATCGAACCCTGGGACGCGAGGACGCCGCACGCATGACTCCCGGAGCCCAACGAGCAGACGATCACTGGGCGCAGGCCGTCGGGGCGTTCAACGCCGAGCGCTACAAGCTCGCGGCCCTGCACGCCGAGAAGGCACGGGCCGCACGCCCCGGCGACGCACGCGTGCTGCTGCTGCTCGGGCAGGCCCTCGCCCGCTCGGCCCGCCCGGCGCAGGGCGTCGACCGCCTCCGGCAGGCCCTGCGCCTCGACCCCGAGAACGCCACCATTCGCGTCACCCTGGCCTCCACCCTCGACGAGGCGGGCCGGCACGACGAGGCGCTCCGCGAGACCGACGCGATCCTCGAGGCCGATCCCGGGTTCGTGCGGGCCGTCACGCTCCGGGCCACGCTCCTGCGAAGAACCGGGCGGGCACGCGAGGCGTGGGACTGGCTCGCCGGACGGCTCGGATCGCTCCCGGAGAGCCCCGCGCTCGCACTCAGCCTCGCGAGCGTCCTCCCCGCCGACGCCGACCCCGGGCCGGTGCTCGAACGCCTCCGCGCCTCCATCGCGGCCCCCGCGACCCGCCCCAACGAGCGACGCTCGCTCTTCTACGCCCTGGCCAACATGCTCGACCGCGCCGGAGAGCACGACGCCGCGTTCAGCGCCGCCGAGTCCGGCGCACGCCTCATCCCCGACCGCAACACCGACCAGCACGCACGCCTGCTCGAGCGCCTGTCCCCCGAGCGCCTCGCGAGCATCGAGCCCGCCGACTCCGACGCGTCCCACGTCGTGCTCGTCTGCGGGCTCCCGCGCTCCGGCACCACGCTGCACGAGCAGATCCTCGCGGCCCACCCGCGGGTCGCCACCCTGGGCGAGTGCCCGCTGATCAACACCCTGTCGCGCGAGCTCGTCACACACGCCGAGGAGCACGGGCTCGCGCCCGCCGAGCTCACCACCAAGCTCTCACGCACGTACCTCAAGCACGCGCGCGAGCACGCGCCGGGGGGCAGGCACGCAGGGGTGATCCTGGACAAGATGCCCCAGAACCTCGTGCACCTGGGCGTCGTGGAGCGGCTGCTGCCGGGCGCACGGGTGATCCGATGCTCGCGCGACCCGCGCGACAACGCCCGCAGCCTCTTCTTCATGGACTTCGGCGCCCTGCACACCTACCGACGCTCCCTCGACACCCTCGCCGACGAGATCCTCACCTTCGACCGCGCCGCCGAGCGGTGGAGGTCCGAAACACGCCTCCCCTGGCACGAGTCACGACTGGAGGAACTCACCGCCGACCCGGAGCACGCCGCCCGGGCCCTCGTCGCCTTCACCGGGCTCGAGTGGGACGACGCCTGCCTCCGATTCCACGAGACCGCCGGGCACGTCAGGACCGCCAGCGACACGCAGATCCGCTCCGGGATCAACACACGCGGCGTCGGACGCTGGCGCCCCTACGCCGCCCACCTCGCACCCCTCACCAAGCGACTCGGCCTGCAAGAATCTCCCGACTGACCCGATGCCCCAGCCCTACCCGGAACCAACCGACGAGCGGACCGTCCCGATCTTCGTGGCCCTGCGCGACGGCGACCCGCTCCGGGCACGCCTGCTCGCGGAGGAAGCCGCCCGCGACGAGCCCGGCAACCAACTGGCCCGCTTCTACCTCGCGCAGGCCCTCACCCGCACCAACGCCCCGCGCAAGGCGCTCCCGATCGTGCGCAGGCTCGTCCGCGCCGACCCCCACAACACCTGGTACCGGTGCGAGCTCGCCCACGCCCTCGAGGCGACCGGCAAGCCCGAAGACGCGCTCAAGGAGCTCGACGACGTGCTCGAGCGCGAGCCCGACCACCACCACGCGGCACGCCTGCACACCTCGATCCTGCGGAACCTGGGGCGATCCAAAGAGGCGTGGGACGCCCTGCACCACCGCCTGGACCGGCTCCCCGACACGGCCAACGTCGCCGTCGCCCTCGCGTCGGTGCTGCCGTCCGACGGGGACGCCGAGGACGTCATCGCACGCCTCCGCCGCGCCGTCCACGACGAGTCCACCACGCGCGAGGACAAGCGCACCGCCCTCTACCACCTGGCCAGGATCCTCGACGCCCGAGCCCGCTACGACGAGGCCTTCGAGGCAGCCGCCGACGCGGGCGAGCTCGTCAACACCCACACCGCCGGCTTCCACGCACGCGTGCTCGAGTCGCACACGCCAGAGCTCTGCGCAGCGGTCGAGCCCGCCGACGTGGACGCCTCCGGCGTCGTGCTCGTCTGCGGCATGCCGCGCTCCGGCACCACCGTGCACGAGAGCATCCTGAGCGCACACCCGGACGCGGCCTCCGCGGGCGAGTTCGGCGGGCTCCCCCGCGCCGTGCACGAGGCCGAGGTCCACGCACGCGAGCACGCCGTCACCCCGGCCGAGCTCTCGACCCGTCTCGCACGCCAGTACCTCAAGGCCCTGCGAAGCGCCGCACGCGCACCGCGCGCCCGCGTCCTGATCGACAAGCTCCCGAGCAACCACTTCCTGCTCGGGATCGGCGCCCGACTGCTGCCCGGCGTCCGCGTCGTCCGGTGCCTGCGCGACCCGCGCGACACCGCGGTCAGCTGCTTCCTGCAGGACTTCGGCGACCGGCACCCCTACCGGATCAGCCTGCCCGCCCTCGCCGAAGAACTCACCCTGCACGACCGGGCCGCGCAACGCTGGCGCAGTGAGCTCGGCGACGCGTACCTGGAGTCCCGGCTCGAGGAACTCATCGAGCACCCCGAGGACAACGCACGAAGGCTCCTCGGACACGCGGGGCTCGAGTGGGACCCCGCCTGCCTGGACTTCCACGAGTCCGTCGGCCAGGTGCGCACCGCCAGCACCAGCCAGGTCCGGCGCGGGCTCAACGCACGCGGCGTCGGGCGCTGGCGACACTACGAACGCCACCTGCGGCCACTGCTCGAACACCTCCCACCCCTCCCGGGCGGAGACGGGGCATGACACACCCGACCATGCACACCCCGGAGGCCAACCGCGCCAACGCGCTGCTGCAGGACGGCAGGCTGACCGAGGCCATCTCGGTGTGCAAGGCCGCCCTGCGGAAGATGCCGCGCGACCCGGAACTCCGCTACATCCTCGCCCAGGCCCACACACGATCGAACTTCCCCGCCGACGCCCTCCCGCACCTCGAGCGGCTCGTCCGCGAGTACCCGGACGGCGTCGCCTTCCGCGTCGAGCTCGCCAACGCCCTCGACGGCGCCGGCCGGCCCGAGGAAGCCCTCGAGGCCGTCGAGCACGCACTCCGCCTCCGGCCCGACCACGACTTCGCCCTCCGCATCCGCGTCAAGATCCTGCGCGGCATCGGCCGGGGCCGGCAGGCCTGGGAGGAGCTCGCCCCCCGCCTCCACGAGCTGCCAAACTCGGTCCACGTCGCCCTCTCGCTCGGGTTCGTGGTGCCCGAGGACGCCGACCCCGCCCCCGTGCTCAAGCGCCTCCGCGACGTCGCGACCGACGAGTCCGTGTCGGACCCCAACCGACGCACCGCCTGGTACACCATCGCACGCATCCAGCAGCGGGCCGGCAACCACGACGAGGCCTTCGACGCCGCCACCCGGGCCAACGCCCTGATCCCGGACGGACTGCCCGACCGGCATCACGCGTCCATGTTCGACGGCATCACGCCGGACCTGGTCTCAACCATCGAGCCCGCCAGGATCGACGGCTCCGGCGTCGTGCTCGTCTGCGGCATGCCCCGCTCGGGCACCACCCTCACCGAGCGGATCCTCGCCGCCCACCCCGACGCCGCGTCCGCCGGAGAGTTCAACGCCCTCCCGCTCGCGGTCAACGAGGCGCTGGAGGCGGCCCGGACCCAGGGCCTGGCGCCGGCCGAGCTCTCCACCAGGATCGCCAAGGGATACCTGAAGGCCCTCCGCGCACGCGCCGGAGACCGCAGGGCGAAGACGATCATCGACAAGATGCCGACCAACCACCTGCTGCTCGCACCCGCGGCCAGGCTCCTGCCCGGGGTCCGCGTCGTCCGGTGCGTGCGCGACCCTCGCGACATCGCCCTCTCGTGCTACATGCAGGACTTCGCCCAGCGCCACACCTACCGCGCACGCCTCGACACCCTCGCCGACGAGCTGCTGCTGCACGACCGCGCCGCCCGCCGCTGGAGGGACGAGCTCGAGGAACAGTACCTGGAGTCAGCGCTCGAGGACCTCGTCGCGGACCCAGACAACCACGCCCGCCGCCTCGTCGCCCACGCCGGCCTCGAATGGAACGACGCCTGCCTCCGCTTCCACGAGCAGGACGCCCACGTCCGCACCGCCAGCACCGAGCAGGTCCGCAGCGGCATCAACGCCTCGGGCATCGGACGCTGGAAGCACTACGAGCGCCACCTCGCGCCGCTCATCGAGCGGATCGCGCCGATACTCCCCAACCAGCCCCCGCCCAACTAGCCCCGAGCGCGAGCGAGGCGTCTCCGGCGCTCACCCGGAACTCGACGCGTACTCGTCCATCCCCACGCACGAGCACACCAGGTTCCGATCCCCGTACGGGTTGTCCACCCGCCCGACAAAGGGCCAGAACTTCGCGTCCCGCAGCCACGCCACCGGCCACGCCGCACGCTCGCGCGTGTACGGGTGCCCCCAGCCGTCCGACCCGACCGCCTTGATCGAGTGCGGCGCGCCCTTCAGCACGTTGTCCTCGCGGTCGGCCTCGCCCCGCTCGATCTCGGCGATCTCGCCCCGGATCGCGATCATCGCGTCGCAGAACCGGTCCAGCTCCGCCTTGGACTCGCTCTCGGTCGGCTCGATCATCAGCGTGCCCGGCACCGGCCAGCTCATCGTCGGCGCGTGGAACCCGTAGTCGATCAGACGCTTGGCGATGTCGTCGATCTCGATCCCCGCGCTCTTCTTGAACTCGCGACAGTCGATCACGAACTCGTGCGCCACCCGCCCCTTGCTCCCGCGGAACAGAACGTCGTAGTGGTCTTTCAGACGCTCGGCCATGTAGTTGGCGCTCAGGATCGCCACCTCGCTCGCACGGCGCAGCCCGTCCGGACCCATCATCGCGATGTACATCCAGCTGATCGGCAGGATCGACGCGCTCCCGTACGGCGCAGCCGAGATCGGGCCCACCGCTCGCTCGCCCGCCGACTCGGGACGCACCACCGGGTGCGTCATCAGGAACGGCCTCAGGCGCTCGTTCACCCCGATCGGCCCCATCCCCGGCCCGCCGCCCCCGTGCGGGATGCAGAACGTCTTGTGCAGGTTCAGGTGGCACACGTCCGCCCCGCACGCCGCGGGGCTCGTCAGCCCGACCTGCGCGTTCATGTTCGCACCGTCCATGTACACCAGCCCGCCGCTTGCGTGCACAACCTCGCAGAACTCGCGGACACGGTCGTCGAACACACCGCACGTGCTCGGGTAGGTGATCATGCAGGCCGCGAGCCGGTCGGCGTGCTGCTCGGCCTTGGCCCGCAGGTCCGCCAGGTCGATCGCGCCGGTCTCGGAGACCTTCACCCCCACCACCCGCATGCCCGCCACCACCGCCGAGGCCGGGTTCGTCCCGTGCGCGCTCTCCGGGATCAGGCACACGTCGCGGTGCGACTCCCCGCGCGAGGCGTGGTACGCCCGGATCGTCATCAGCCCCGCGTACTCGCCCTGGCTGCCCGCGTTGGGCTGCAGGCTCACCGCGGCGAACCCGGTGATCTCCGCCAGCCAGCGCTCCAGCTCTTCGAACAACGCGCTGTACCCCGCCCACTGCTCACGCGGCGCGAACGGGTGGATCCCGCCGAACTCCGGCCACGTCACCGGCACCATCTCCGCCGTCGCGTTCAGCTTCATCGTGCACGAGCCCAGCGGGATCATCGAGTGCGCCAGGCTCAGGTCGCGAGACTGCAGCTTCGTCAGGTACCGCAGCATCTCCGTCTCGGAACGGTGCGTGTTGAACACCGAGTGCGTCATGAACGGGCTCGTCCGCTCGAACGCCTCGGGAATATCCAGCGAGGGCGCCAGCTGCTCCGGCTCCTCCAGCCCCGTCCCGCCGAACGCCCACAACAGGTCACGCACCAGCGGCCAGTCGCACGTCTCGTCCAGCGTCACCCCCACCGACCCGTCCCCGAAATCACGCAGGTTGATCTCACGCTCCGCCGCCGCACGGATCACCTCCGCAGCGCCCCGCCCCGCCGGCCTGACCCGCAGCGTGTCGAACACCAGGTCACCCCCCTCGCGCGAGTCGCTCACCGCGTGCCCGAGGTTCAACAGCCCCGCCCGCAGCGACTGCGTGTGCGCCCGGATGCGCCGCGCGATCCGCGTCAGACCGTCCGGACCGTGGTACACCCCGTACATGCTCGCCATGATCGCCAGCAGCACCTGGGCCGTGCAGATGTTCGAGGTCGCCCGGTCCCGCTTGATGTGCTGCTCGCGCGTCTGGATCGCCAGGCGCAGCGCCGGGTCCCCGTGCGCGTCCTTCGACACGCCCACAAGCCGACCCGGCATCCGGCGCACGTGCTTCTCGCTCGTCGACAGGAACGCCGCGTGCGGCCCCCCCAGCCCCATCGGCACCCCGAACCGCTGCGCGCTGCCCACGCAGATGTCCGCCCCCCACTCGCCCGGCGGGGTGAACAGCGTCAGCGACAGCAGGTCGGCCGCGGCGACCACCGTCACACCGTGCTCATGCGCCTTCGTCGCCAGGTCCCGGTAGCACTCGATGCGCCCGTCCGTCGTCGGGTACTGCACCAGCAGACCCGCCAGGTTCGCGTCCGTCACGTCGACCGAGTCCGCCGGACCCACGATCAGCTCGATCCCCACGCTCTCGGCCCGCGTCCGCACCACCTCGATCGTCTGCGGGTGGCAGTCCTCCGCCACGAAGAACGCGTGACGCTTGTTCCCCGCGATCCCGACGCACATCGCCATCGCCTCGGCCGCCGCGGTCCCCTCGTCCAGCAGGCTCGCACCGCACAGCTCCAGCCCGGTCAGGTCCGCCACCATCGTCTGGAAGTTCAACAACGCCTCGAGCCGGCCCTGGCTCAGCTCCGCCTGGTAGGGCGTGTACTGCGTGTACCACCCCGGGTTCTCCATCACGTTCCGCAGGATCACCGCCGGCGTCACCGTCCCGTGGTACCCCATCCCCAGGCACGAGCGGAACACACGGTTCTTGCCCGCGTGGGTCCGGATCGACGCGACCGCACGCTCCTCGGTCATCGCCTTGGGCAGGTCCAGGTCGCGCCCCGACCGGATGTCGGCGGGCACCACCTCGTCCAGCAGCCGGCCCATGTCCGGGCACCCGATCGCCCGGAGCATCTCGGCGCACTCCGCCGCGTCCGGGCCGATGTGCCGGTCCACGAACCGGTCGGTCGGCCTCAGCAGGCCAAGGTGGCCGGCCCCGCCCCCGCCGCTCTCGGACGTCTCTGCCCCGTGCTCCATCGCGTCGGTCATCGTCATGCGCACCCTGTTCCTTGCTGTACCCGAGTCCCGCCCCGCGCGTCCCGCGCAGGGCCTTCGATCCTAGATCTGTTCCACCCCGACTCAACGCCCGGCAGAACCATTTCCGACGACGGCCGGTACGCTCTCAGGACAAACGTTCCCTGGAAAGGTGTTTCACGCATGCCGATCCGCACGCCAAGGATCCCGTTCGCACACCTGCTCGCGCTCCTGCTGGCAGCCGTCTGTTCGAGACCGGCGCCCGCCCGGGCGCACCTCCAGCCCGACCCGCCCCAGGAATCCCCCGAGGACACCCGGCGCCAACGCGCCCTGGAGCGCCTCCAGCGCCTCAAGCCAGACCAGATCGCCGAGGAGTCCATCAACGAGCTCGGCGAGCTCCCCGCCATCGATCCCGACGACGTCGCCTTCTTCGACGACCTCACCACCCGCCTCGCCGACGATTCACTCGCCGGACGCTTCCCCGGCACCCCCGGCATCGACGCCGCCGCAGACATGATCCAGGCCGAGTTCGAGGCCCTCGGGCTCACTCCGCTCTTCTCCTCAACCACAAAGGCCGCCGACGGCACCGAGGTCATCACCCCCTTCGACTCCTACCGCCAGCCCCTGGACCGCGGCATGGAGGTCGAGATCCGCACCGGACGCCTCACCATCAACGCCCCGGAACCCGACGCGCCATCCGGCCCCTCCATCGCCCCCACACGCGGCGCCACGCACCAGGTCTCCCCCCTCTCCGGCAGCGGCGAGGTCACCGGCCCCATCGTCTTCTGCGGCTACGCCGTCACCGCCGGGCCCGGCGACTACATGAACTTCCCCGTCGACGCCAACTACGAGGGCAAGATCGTCCTCATCCTCGAGGGCGAGCCCATGACCCCCGACGGACGCAGCCGCTGGGCCCAGGACGGCTGGTCCCTCAACACCATGATCACCGCCAAGATCTCCGCCGTCACCCGGCGCGGCGCCGAGGCCGTCCTCGTCGCACGCCCCCCGGCCCTCCCCGACGGACAGCCAGAGCAGCGACTCCCCGAGGGAGGCCGCTTCGAGAACGTCCCGATCCTCAACCTCTCCCGCCCCTTCGCAGACGCCCTGCTCGCCAGGGCCGACCCGCAGCGACGCACCCTCGCCCAGCTCGCGGCACTCGCCGACGACGGCCCCACCGTCCTCGACCTCGACGCCTGCACCGTCACCGTCGCCGCCACCGTCGACCGAACCCCGAAGACCACCGACAACCTCGGCGCCATGCTCCCAGGGCGGGGCCCGCTCCGCTCCGAGTACGTCCTCGTCGGCGCCCACTACGACCACGTCGGCACCGGCGCGATCGGCTCCAGCGACCCGGGACAGATCCACCCCGGCGCCGACGACAACGCCAGCGGCACCGCCGCCATGCTCCTCGTCGCCCGCGACCTGACCGAGGCCTACGCCGCGCTCCCGGACGACCAACCCGCACGCTCGGTCCTCTTCCTCGCATTCACCGCCGAGGAGACCGGCCTCGAGGGCTCGCGCCACTACGTCACCCGCCCACCCCTCCCGCTCGACGACCACGCCCTCATGCTCAACCTCGACATGGTCGGACGCATGCGCGACGGCCTCCTCGAACTCGGCGGCCTCAACTCCGCAGACTCGCTCGAAGACTTCGTCAACCCGCGTCTCGACGAGTCCGGCCTCCGCATCCGACGCGGCTCCTCCATCGGCGACAACCGCTCCGACCACGCCTCCTTCGACGCACGCCAGGTCCCCAACCTCTTCTTCTTCACCGGGCTCCACGACGAGTATCACACACCACAGGACACACCAGACCTGCTCAACGACGAGGGCGCCGTGCGCATCGCCGACCTCGTCGCCGCCATCGCCCTCGACGCCGCCAAGGCCGAACAGCGCCTCGCCCACGCCAGGGCACGCCGCGCCATCGGCGCCCCCATCGCCCCCAAGGTCCGCGTCGGCATCATCCCCGCCCCCGACCCCGAGGGCGGCCTCTCCGTCCGCCAGGTCTCCCCCAACACCTCAGCCAGCCGCGCAGGGCTCCAGACCTACGACCGCATCACCCACTGGAACGGCGAGCCCCTCGACCTCGACCGCTTCTCAAGGCTCCTCGTCGAGTCCAGCCCCGGCCAGACCGTCACCCTCACCGTCGTCCGAGACGACGAAGAGATCGAGATCGAGATGACCCTCAGCGCCCAATAAACCCCCCCCACAAAGCACACACCTACACCAAGTACCTAGTGCCAAGTGCCAAGTGCCTAGTGCCAAGTGCCTACTCCCTACTGCCTTCTGCCCGTCCCCTGCTCAACTCCCGAACCACCGCAGCTTCCACTCCCCACGCTCCACCACCATATCGATGAACCGGTACCGCAGCCCGGTGTCACGCCCGCCCGGCGACCGCATCCGGAACACGTTGGGCCCCAAGGACTCCAGGTGCACCCCCGGCGTGTGCTCCGCGAAAGGCAGCGTGTTGAAGAACCGCAGCACGTCACGCTCGCGCAGCTTCAGCTCGTCGTACGCCAGCGCCGGGTCCAGACCCCGCTGCTCGAACTCCTCGCGCGTCACGCGGCTCAGCACCTGCTCCACGAACAGGTCACGCTCCTCGTTCGCCAGCGTCGTGTAGATGTGCGCCATCAGGTGACGCGGCGACCGCGCCCGCAGCGTCACCTTCCCCAGCGCGTCCTCCGTCCGGATCCCGTCCAGCGGCGTCGCCGTCGGATCGAACGTGCGCCCCGTGCTCATCCGCACGTTCTCCGACGTCTGCGCCCCCGGCAGCCCCGCCAGGGGCGAGCTCGTCACCGTCCGACGCTCGTACACGCACCCGCACACCCCCGCGCACAGCGCCCCCCCGATCAGCAGCCTGCACGCCAGAGCCCGCATCACACCCCCTCCCGCACCAGCCCCTCGCCCGACACCGGCTCCCACGACACACCCGCGCCGCGCCGGGACAGGTCGTGCCGACCCGGGCCCGCCCCCACGCCCTCGCAGTCCGTCCGCCAGTGCGCACCACGACGCTCGTCCCGAGCCCCCGCCGACCGCGCCATCAGCCACGCCACCAGCAGCATGTTCTGCACCTCCCAGCCATCCGGCGACTCGAAGATCTTGTCCAGCGTGTACCGCCCCCAGAACGCCAGCATGTCCGCCGCGTCCTCGATACGGGGCCCGAACCGCTCCACACCCAGGTTCTTCCACATCGCCGACCGCAGGCTGGAACGCACGTCCACCAGGTCGAGCTCCGCGTGCTGGCTGGGGCGGATGTCGCTCACGATCCGTACGGGGCGCACGCCCCGCCCGTTCCCATCGCGACCGGATTCCTGCGCATCCTCCGCCGCACGCTCGCCCGCGATCTTCCCCAGCACCAGCCCCTCCAGCAGCGAGTTGCTCGCCAGACGGTTCGCCCCGTGCAGCCCAGAGCACGCCGCCTCCCCGACCGCGAACAGACCCGGCAGGCTCGTCCGACCGTCCAGGTCCGTCCGCACCCCCCCGATCGTGTAGTGGGCCGCGGGGTGCACCGGGATCAGGTCACGCGACGGGTCCAGCTCGAACCGCGCCAGCGTCTCGGCGATCCCCGGGAACCGGTCCCCGAACCCACCGATCCCCCGACAGTCCAGCCACACACGACCGCCCCCCTGGTGCGCGATCCGGCGCACGATCGCGCGGCTCACCACGTCACGCGGCGCCAGCTCCGCCAGCTCGTGCACCCCCGGCATGAACCGCTCCCCGTCGTCGTCCCGCAGCAGCGCCCCCTCCCCACGCACCGCCTCGGAAATGAGCGACCGCGCCGCCCCCGGCACGTACAGCACCGTCGGGTGGAACTGCACGAACGCCATGTCCGCCAGCGTCGCCCCCGCCCGGTACGCCATCGCCAGACCGTCACCCGTCGCCGGACGCGGGTTGGTCGTCTCCCGGAACACCTGCCCCGCCCCCCCGCTCGCCAGCACCGTCGACCGAGCCCAGATCATCTGCAGACCGTACTTGGGGTGGTGCGTGATCGCCCCCAGCACCGCACCGCCCGGACGCTCCTCCGTGATCAGGTCCAGCGCGAAGCACCCCCCGAACACCCGCATCGTCTCGATACGGCGCACGCGAGACTCCAGCGTCCGCTCCAACGCCGCCCCAGTCCGGTCGCCACCGGCGTGCACGATCCGGTTCGCGCTGTGCCCGCCCTCGCGCCCGAGCGACAGCTCCCCGTCGTCACCCCGGTCCAGCCCCATCCCCCATTCCACCAATTCCCGGATCCGCGCCGGCCCACGTGCGCACACCAGGCGCACCGCCGCCTCGTCGCACAGCCCGGCCCCCGCCTCCAGCGTGTCAGCGACGTGCGCCTCCACCGAGTCGTCATCGCCCAGCACACCCGCGATCCCCCCCTGCGCCCACGCCGTGTTCGTCTGCCCGAGTTCGCTCTTGCTCAGCATGATCACGTCGGCGCCGGCCTCCCCCGCCGCGATCGCGGCCCGCATACCCGCCACGCCACCGCCCAGCACCAGCACGTCGCAGAAGATCTGCGGCAGCAGCGTCGACCGGAACGGGATCAGGTACCGGCGATCATCGAACAGGCTGACCGACTCCGGGCTCATGCACCGCCCGATTCGTCACCGCCCACGCAGGCGCAGTCGTGCTTCCCGCACCCGCCCGGCTCGCACGCCCCGTCCACCGGACGCGGCCCAAGATGCTTCTCCACCTTCAGGTTCAGGTACCCCGCGTGGTGCTCCACGTGCCAGGTCATCAACCGAACGATCCCCGCCAGCGTCAGCTCACCCCGCTCCGGGTGCAGCGCACGCAGGTCCCAGGCCTCCGGCGACAACGCCCCCAGCCACTCCCCCACCCACTGCCGGACCGTGTAGATCGACGCCACGAACGCCCCCACCGGCGGCGGCGCCTGATTCAGCGTCACGTGATCCTGCCCGCCCTCGTGGGGGGGGGCGTACAGGCCCGAGTCGATCGGGGCGTGCTCGTCCCAGTCGGTCAGCACCGAGCCCGGCTCGGCCACGCACTTGCGCACCCGGGCCGCCCACACCAGCTCCGCGTCCGCCAGGTGCCCCAGCAGCACCCGGATCGGCCACCGCCCCACCCCCGCCTCGGGCAGCCAGGCCTGGTCCAGCATCGCGTCGTCCATCTCGAACACCCGCGGGTCGAAGTGCCCCACGCTGAAACGGAACCTCCGGACCAGTTCGTCCGTGTCCATCGACGCGATGTCGTCCCACAGGGCCGTCGTCCCGTCCATCCCGGGAAGCCCGTCCGCCAGCACGTTCCGATCGTCTCGCATGGCGCAATGCTAGCGCCGAACGGGACATGGACACCGCCCGGGCTATCCTCCCGCCATGCCACCCGTGGACCCACCCGACACACGCCGACTCTCCCTCCGCGTCATGACCATGCCCAAGGACGCCAACATCTACGGCTCCATCTTCGGCGGCGTCATCCTCTCCTACATCGACCAGGCCGGCTTCGTCGAGGCCAAACGCCACAGCTCCACACGCTGGGTCACCGCCTCCATGGAACGCGTCGACTTCCACGCACCCGTCCACGTCGGCGACATCGTCAACCTCTACACCCGCACCCACAAGCTCGGCACCACCTCCGTCACCGTCTGTGTCGACGTCGACGTCGAACGCTGGACCACCGGCCAGACCATCAACGTCACCCACGCCACCATGACCCTCGTCGCCGTCTCCGAGCACGGCAAGCCCCTCCCCCACCACTCCGGCTGACCCCCCCACACTGGCCACCCGGTCTCCGCCGCGCGAACGCAGGACCAGTGCCCACGCCGCCCGCCCCACTCGCTACGCTCTGCACATGAAGCTCTTCGGCAAGTCCAGATCCTCCGACGACGCCCCCCTCGAGGGCCCCGTCATCCTCGAGACCACCCACTGCCGCGTCATCGACGCCGGCGGCGTCGCCGTCGCCACGCTGCTCACCCCCAAGGTCTCCGAGCACGAGTCCACCCCCCTCACCAACGAGCTCAACCAGGCCGCGGGCAAGACCGGTTCCAACCTCATCGTCGACCTCTCCCAGGTCACCATGCTCGCCTCCGCCGGCATCGGCATGCTGGTGCAGATCCACAACGGCTGCAAGGCCGCCGGCGGCAGGCTCGCCGTGGCCGGGCTCGACCCCGACATCCGCCAGATGCTCGAGATGACCCGCATGGACAAGCTGCTGGACCTGCAGGACACACCCGCCGACGCACGCGCACGCTTCAAGTAGCCATGCCCACCCACAAGGCCCGTCTCGCCGTCTTCATCTCCGGCTCCGGACGCACCCTCGCCAACCTGATCGAACGCTGCGAATCGCGCGACCTCCCCGCCGAGATCGCCCTCGTCGTCGCCTCACGCGACTGCAAGGGCGTCGCCATCGCACACCACGCCGGCATCCCCTGCGAGACCATCAAGCGCCCCCTCACCCCCGACGAACTCGTCGCACTCGTCGAACGCCACCGCATCGACTGGGTCGTCCTCGCCGGCTACCTCCGCCTGCTCCCCGTCCCCCCGGAACTCGACCGGCGCATTGTCAACATCCACCCCGCACTGCTCCCCGACTTCGGAGGCCCCGGCATGCACGGGCGATTCGTCCACAACGCCGTGCTCGACGCCTTCCACCGCGGCGAGCTCACCGAGACCGGCTGCACCGTCCACCTCTGCGACGCCACCTACGACACCGGCCCCGTCGTCCTCCAGGCCCGCTGCCCCGTCCTGGAGGGCGACGACCCGAACACGCTCGCCGCCAGGGTCTTCGAGCTCGAGCTCGAGGCCTACCCGCGGGCCCTCAAAATGCTCATCGAGGGGAACGCACAGGGCCGCACGCACGAACAGCCCTGACGCATGACCCGCACACCACGCCTCTCCGACATCGCCCGCATCGCCCTGGTCGCGATCGTGCTCGCCTGCCCCCACGCCGCGCTCGCCCAGCAGCCCGACCCGGACGACGCCCGCAAGGCCAAGGACATCGAAACACAGGCCGTGCTCGCCTTCCACCGGGGCGAGCTCGACACCGCGGCCACCCTCTTCGAGCTCCAGCGACAGCTCACCCCGCGCAGCTTCATCGTCCACTTCAACCTCGCCTGCACCCGATCGCTGCTCGGCGAGGTCGACGAGGCCGAGGACCGCATCGCCCGCGCCATCGAGCTCGGCTTCGACGACGTCCACACCCTCAGACTCGACCCCGCCCTCGCCCCCCTGCGCAAGGGCGAGCTCTACTCCGACCTGCTCGACAACTGGCCACGCATACTCGAGGCACGCCGACAGTCCATCGTCACGCGTGACAAGGGCTGGACCCGCGGGCGCTACACCGACCGCACCGACGACGCCCTGCGCATCGAGATCCGCAGCGCCTACTCCGAAGAGGCCACCGACCTCGCGCTGGCCGACCTGCAGGCCGTCGCCGCCTTCCTCACCGACACCCTGTTCACCGAACTCCCAAACGAGCCCTGGCACTCGCACACGCCCTGGGTCTCGGTCGTGCTCCCCAACGAGCGCGACTACGCCGCCTGGGCCGAGCACGCCGTCGGCGGCGCCGCACGCGGCCTCGCCTCCGTCGGCGGCGCCTACGACGACCACACCAAACGACTCGTCGCCCAGGACCTCGGCGCCACCCTCTGGCACGAGTTCGCCCACGCCCTGCACTACCGCGACGCCGCACGCAACCACCAGACCCACGCCCTCTGGATCGTCGAGGGCATCGGCGCCCTGGTCGAAACCTTCGACACGAATCCCGACGGCAGCATCACGCCGGCCTCCGACTGGCGCCTCAACTCCCTCAAGCGGGCCAGGGAACGCGCCCTGCTCAACCCCATCACCGACCTCGCCGCGACCACCCACGAGGACTTCAACGGCCCCGCCACCCTCCGCACCTACGCCCACGCACGCGCCGTCATGCTCTACCTCCACCAGAAGAACCAGCTCGACGACTTCTACACCAACTACACCAAATCACTCACCAGCGACCCCAGCGGCCTCACCGCCCTCGAAGCCACCACCGGCTTCACCCCCGACCTCTTCGACGACGCCCTCAACGCCTGGCTCGACACCCTCCCCATGGTCCCCGAGACCTTCGAGGAGGCCGGCGCCGCCATCGCCTGTGAACTCGCACCCAGCGACGGCGACGGCCCCAAGGTCTCCGGCTTCGGCGAAGCCACCAAGGGCCCCGACGCCCTCAAACTCGGCTCCGTCATCACCCACGTGAACGGACACCCCACCCGCGACCTCCGCGAACTCGCCCGCACCCTCGCCAAACACGCCCCCGGCGACACCGTCACCCTCACCGCCAGGCGAGGCCGCCTCGTCTCCCAGATCGAAACCACCCTCGTCGAGCCCGAGTAACCCTCTTTCCGAGCCGCAGGCGTATGCACGCGGCCCCAATCCTCCCCCGTCACCGTCTTGTGGGGGGGCGGGGGAGGTGGCACGCGAAGCGTGACGGAGGGGGTACAACCCGAGCGCGAGCGAGGAACCCCCCGTATCCAGACGCCGAAGCTGAGCAAAGCGAAGCTTCGGACCCCCACCAACTCCACACTCTTCCAGCCGAGACGTTGCCTTACTCAGTCTCGGCGCCCTCCCACCACCCCATCCCACATTTCCCCCTCAACCTCGCAACCGCCCTCTGCTCTCCCCGTATACTATGCTACACAAAGTATGCCGCACCAAGCCCCACCCCGGAGCCACACCCATGAAACTCGAACGCGAACTCATGCGAGGCGCCGGCCCCACCGCCGTCCTCAAGCTCCTCTCCGCCCGCCCCATGTACGGCTACGAGCTCGTCGAAGCCCTCGACCGCTCCACCCAGGGCGTCCTCGCCATGGGCCAGTCCACCCTCTACCCGCTTCTGTATAACCTCGAGGCCAAGGGCCTCATCCAGCCCGAGTGGCGGACCGCCGACTCCGGACGCGAACGCAAGTACTACGCCCTCACCGGCAAGGGCCAGAAGCAGCTCGACAAGGACGCCGCCCAGTGGTCCGCCGCCGCCTCCGCGATGCAGGCACTCGGCGTCCTCAGCCTCGCCCCCGCCGGGAGCCCCGCATGAGCCCCCCCGACACATCCCCGCTCGCCGGCGCGTGGGGCTGGTCCCTCCGCCGGTCCCCGATCCTCAACGCCTTCCGCTGGGCCTACCACCGCACCCACCCGCAGACCCGCGCGAGCCGGCGCCTCGACGCCGCCGACCTGCCCGCTCCTGTGACGGAAGCCGTCCGCGCCATCGTCGCCCGCACCCGCCTGCACTCGCGCGAGCGCGACGAGGTCTGCCGCGAGCTGCTCGCCCACGCCGAGGACGCCGTGCACGCAGGCGCGACACCCGAGTCCTTCGCCGCGTCGCTCGGCGATCCCAAGCCCGCCGCCCGCCTCATCCGACGCGCCGTCAAGCGCAAGCGATCCACCCTCTACCACGCCCGCGTCTGGGTCACCCGCGCCGGCGCCGCCACGCTCGGCGTGCTGCTGCTGATCTACACCATCCTGCTCGTCCGCTTCTACACAGGCTCGCCACAGATCAAGACCGACTACCTCGCCCAGATGAACCAGCACGTCCGGTCCGTCCCCGAGACCGACCGCTTCTACCCCGTCTTCGCCGAGATCGACGACGAGTGGAACGCCGTCCGGGACCGCTTCCACGCGATGCAGAAAGACCTGGCCACAACCATCCCGGCGGGCGAACCGATCCCTCCCGGCGTGTTCGACCGGTTCCCGGCCCTCGACGAGTCCCACCCCCACTACGGAGACGCCCTGCGGGCCGTCCGCGAGTTCAGACCTCACATCGACCGCCTGCGCGTGGCCTCCCGCCGCCCGCACCTGGGCATGGTCTACTCCCACAACATCCCCGGCGAGGACACGCAGAACACCCGAACCTCGCCGGACTCCAACCCCTGGGACGACTGGCTCGTCGGCGTGCTCCTGCCCCACCTCGGCCAGATGCGCCAGCATGCCCGCCTGCTCGCCGCAGACGCCCGCCTCGCGATCGACGAGGGCGACGCCCAACGCATCGAGGCCAACCTCGCAGCCATCGCCCACCTCGCGCGACTCGCCTCACAGGACGACTTCCTGATCTCCGACCTCGTCGCAATCGCCCTGCTCCACCTCTCGACCTCAGAACTCAGCCGCGTGCTCGTCGACCACCCCGGCCTCCTCGATCAGGACCAACTCCTCGCCCTCGCCCACACCATCAGCGCGTGCGCCCGGTCGGTCAACACCGTCGACTTCCAGGGCGAGATCGACATGTTCCAGGACACCCTGCAACGAGCCTTCACCGACGACGGCCAAGGCGACGGACGACTCACACCCGAGGGTCTCCAGGGCTACATCATGATCGGCGGGGCCTTCCGAAACTTCAACAACGACCAGGACCCGTCAGTCTCCACCAACCCCGCGGTCCTGCTCGCCGGACCCGTCACCATGCAGCTCATCGCCTCCCGCAAGGAACTCAGCGACCTGCACGCCCGCTTCACCAACGCCGCACGGACGGCGTTGCAGACAGGCCCGCAGGCCCTCGCCGAGCTCGAGACCATGGAGCTGCAGCTCGACCGACTCTCGGCGCTGGAGGAGGCCCGCTACCTGCCCATCACCGCCCTGCTCCCCGCCTACACCAAGTCCGTGCAATCAGTCTTTCAGTCCCGACTCCGCGCCGACGTCGCCCTGACCGCGATCGCCCTCGAGATCCACCGCCTCGACCACGACACCTACCCATCCACGCTCGCCGACCTCACCCCCCACTACCTCCCCGACGTGCCCCCGGACCCGTTCGACCCCGGGCAGCCGCTCAAGTACAGACTCACCGACGCCGGCCCGATCCTCTACGCCGTCGGCGCAGACGGAGACGACGACGGCGGCCGGCCCGTCTCGACCATTGAGCCCGAGTCTCGCCGGAAGAACCACATCGAGGATTTCGGCATGCGTTTCCCGCCCGAGGACAAGGCCCACCACCTCATCCCCGACGCCGACTGGATCCTCTACCCCCCCGAGCCCGAGGACTAAACGCCTATT